>NZ_JAODNK010000190.1 GCF_025465275.1 Nocardia sp.
CTGCACCCGGAGCGAGGGCATCGGGAGCAGGTCGACGAGTCGCTGGAATGCGCGAGATAGCACGCGTCGATGGTAGCGGGAGCGTATTCGGGCCGATCACCGGCCCTACTACAACGCGTCGTTAGTCTGAGGAGCCGGTCAGTCGAAACGGAAGAAACGCGTCGCCAGCCAGCCGCTCACACTGCCCCAGGCGGCCAGCACGGCAATGCCGTACCAGTCGATGCTCTTGCGCAGCGCCTGATTCAGGCACTCCGACAGCGCACTGGAGGGAATGATCCGGGCAATCAAATTCACCACGTGCGGAATGTCATCGGACATGACCACCAGGCTCGCGGTGCCCAGCATGATGAACCAGAGAATATTCGCGAGCGCGAGCACGATCTCCGCCTTGAGCGTGCCGCCCAGCAGCAGGCCGAGCGCACCGAAAGCGACTGTGCCCAGCGCGATCACGACCGCGCCGAGCGCGAGACCGATGATCGAAGGCCGCCAGCCGAGCGCAACACCGATGGCGCCCAGCAGAATCGACTGCAATACCACCACGATGAGCACGGCCGCGCACTTGCCCGCAACGATGCCCCAGCGTGGCAAGGGTGTTGCCCCAAGGCGTTTCAGCGCACCGTAGCGGCGATCGAATCCGACGGCGATGGCCTGCCCGGTAAATGCGGTGGACATGACCGCCACCATCATGACCGCGGGCACGACCCGATCCACCCGATGCGCGCCGAGACCGCTCATCGGCAGCAGCGTGAGACCGATCAGCAGTGTGATCGGAATGAACATGGTGAGCAGCAGCTGTTCGCCATTGCGCAGCAACAGGATCAGTTCCATGCGCGTCTGCGAGATCAGCATCTTGGCGCGGGTGGTGGGCTGCGGCGCCGGCGTGAACGTGCCCGGTGCGAAGCGGTTCGTGGTCTCGGTCATCCGCGGATCTCCCGGCCGGTCAGTTCGAGGAAGACGTCTTCCAAGCGCCGCTGGTCGATGCGAATGTCGGTGGGCAGCACATTGATCTGTGCGCACCACGCCGTGACGGTCGCGAGCACCTGCGGGGTGATATCGCCGTGCAGCTGATAGGAGCCGGGCGTGGCCTCCTTGGGCGTGAAGCCTTCCGGCAGCGCCGCGGCCAGCAGCACGAGGTCGAGATTCGGTGGTGCGGTGAAGGCCAGCCGGCCCTCCGCACCGTGCGAGGTCACCTCGCTGGGCGTGCCCTGCGCGACAATGCGGCCGTGGTCGATGATGACCAGCTGATCGGCCAGCTGTTCGGCCTCGTCCATGAGATGCGTGGTGAGCAGCACGCTGACACCGTCGCGGCGCAGGGCGTCGATGAGCTCCCACACGAGATGCCTTGCCTGCGCATCCAATCCGGCGGTCGGCTCATCCAGGAAGACGATCTCGGGGCGGCCGACCAGCGCACAGGCCAGCGCCAGTCGTTGCTGCTGACCGCCGGAGAGCCGCCGGTAGGGTGTGCGGCGCGCATCCTGCAGGCCGAGCGTCTTCAACAGCCAGTTCGGATCGAGCGGATGGGCCGAGTACGAGGCGACCAGATCCAGCATCTCCCCGGCGCGCGAACCCGGATACGCCCCGCCGCCCTGCAGCATGACGCCGATGCGCGGGCGCAAGCGGTCGGAGTCGGCGATCGGGTCCAGGCCCAGCACCCGCACGGTCCCGGCATCGGGCGAGACGAAACCCTCGCACATCTCGGTGGTGGTGGTCTTGCCGGCGCCATTGGGGCCGAGCAGCGCCAGCACTTGCGCGCGTTCGAGTACGAAGCTGAGACCGTCGACTGCGGTGGTATCGCCGTAGCGTTTGACGACGCCGTCGACTCTGACGGCGGGTTCCGAAGCTGCGGTCACGAGGACACACCGTAGGCCGTGGGCTGCTGTGACGGAGCCGACACCCCCGGCTGATTGCGCCACGGCAGCACATTTCGGGTGAGGAAGATCAGCAGTACGCCCACGAGCACGGTGGCGATCGCCGACTCCACGATCTGGAAGACATAGAAGTCCGCGCCACGCGGCATGAGGATCACGCTCACCACCGCGGAGAACGCGACCGCGGGCACCCGGAAGGCGGGCCGGTTCGCCCAGGCGGCCAGCGGCACGATCGCCCACAGCAGGTACCAGGGCTGCACCACCGGGAACAGCAGCACGATCGCGCCGAGCGAGACGCCCATGGCGCCGACCGGGTGCAAGCGCCCGGTCCAGGCGGCGACGAGCATGCGGATCGTCACGAAGACGGCCACCGCCCCGGCGATCGGCCGGGTGATGCCGAGCAGCGCAGTGGTGTGGTCACCGAGGCCCAGCAGTACTCCGCCGAATCCGGTGACAATGCCCAGCGCGGTCGGCACCGACATCCAACTGCGCACCGTGGTGGCGGCATTGAGTGTGTGAATCCAGCCGAAACCGAGCCCGCTCGCAAAACTCACGAACAGCGTGGTGGCTATGGCCATCGCACCGAGCAGTGCTCCGGCTATGAGGACCGTGCGTAAACCGCCACGCCAGCGTTTGGCCAGGGCCATGGTCACGAAGCCGAGAGCGATAATCGAAGTGATCTTGATCGAGGACGACAGCGTGATGACCACGACGCCGAACACCAGCAGCGTCCACGCACGTCTGTCGAACGGATGCGTGTCCTCGATGGCGCGCAGGCAGAACTCCGTACCGGCCAGCATCAGCCCGAGCATGAGCGCGTCATTGTGCACGCCGCCGACCAGGTGGAACAGCACCAGCGGGTTCGCCGCACCCAGCCACAGCGCGCTCACCGGCGCGACACCGCAGCGCCGGGACAGTCGCGGCAGCGCCCAGACGATCAGCGCCACACCCGCGAGCGCCAGCAGCCGGTGCAGCCACACCCCGGCAATGATGTTGTCCCCGGCCAACTCCGAGATGCCGCGTCCCATCCACAGGAACAGCGGACCGTACGGCGCGGGCGTCTCGCGCCAGATATTCGGCACATTGTTGGTCAGGACATTATTGAGCCCCAGGCCATCCGCGGGCCCGACCGCATAAGGGTCCAGTCCACGCGCCGCGATCTCACTCTGCGCCAAATACGAGTACACGTCATTGCTGAACATGGGCGGCGCGACACTGAGCGGAATGATCCACAGCAGCAGCGTCCGATCCAGCTGCGACCGGGTGAGCCGGTGCCGTGGATGCCCGCCCCAGCCGCCGACCGCGAAGCGGCCGAGCAGCAGCCAGGCCATCACCACCAGCACCGTGCCGATCATGCACATGGCCAGCGTGGAGGTGTGCGCCCGCGCGAAGAATCCCAGCACCCGCATACCGGACGTCGGATTCTGATGCACCGGTTGTGCGCCGACTCCGAGCGCCGAAATCGCCATGATCACGGCCCCGGTCGCGCCCAGCATGCGGATCCGGCTCAGCTGCAGCGTTTCCCGCCGGTCCAGCCCCGGCACATCGGTTTCGATGCTGTGCAGCACGGCAATGGTGTGGTCGGCGGCCGGCACGTCGAGGCCGAGGGCCCGGCGACCCAGTTCTCTTACTCTGCGCCCCGCGCCGTCCGCTACTGCCACAGCCGCAAAGACTAGTAGGGAGTGCCGCCGCCGACTCCGATCGCCCGGCCGTACCGGGTGACGGTGTCGCAGACCGCGCCATATCGGGTTGATCCTGCGCTGTTCGGGCTGCCGGTGTCGGACCGCACTCATACGCTTGATGCATGGTTTCCGAGTCGAAGCGGCGAATCGAGGTGGCGGCGGCGGGGCTACTGGCCCGGCACGGCTATCACGGATTCGGCCTGAAGAAGCTGAGCGAAGCGGCCGGGCTGCCGTACGGATCTATCTACCACCACTTTCCGGGGGGAAAGGAGGAAATTGCCGTCTCTGCCATTACCGGTACCGGAGTGCTGGTGGGGCGCATGATCAGTGAGGCTCCGGCGGATGTGTTCGGCACGGCGGCAACCCTGTTCGACTTCATGGCCGCGAAACTCGCTGCGTCCGAATGGACAGACGGTTGTCCGGTCGGCACGCCCGCGCTGGACGGTGGCAGTGATGTGGAGGCGGTGCGCACCGCGTGCGTTGCTGCATTCGATGCCATGACAGCGGGTTTCACGCAGCTGCTCACCGATATGGGCCTGCCGCCGGGGGAGTCGTACGAGTTGGCCACCACGGTGGTCGCCGCCTACGAGGGCGCGACCCTGCTCGCCCGGGTCCGGCGCTCGGACGAGCCATTGCACACCGTGTCCGCCGCACTGGCCCGCTTGATCCGCCTGAGTCTCGCCGAAGTCGCCGTTGTCGAGCAGAAATCACCCTAGGAGGGGGTTGCCTAGAACGATCGTTCTAGCGATGATCGGTGTATGAAGCGACTCATGCTGGACGGTCCCGGCGCACTGCGCTGGGAAGACTGCCCCGAACCCACCCTCGATGCGCCCGATCAGGCCCTGGTCCGGCCGATCGCCGTGGCCACCTGCGATCTGGATCCCGCTGTCCTGCAAGGGCATTTCCCCCTCCCCGGCCCCTACCCCTTCGGTCATGAAGGGATCGCCGAGGTCATCGCCGTAGGCGAAGGCGTCCGCACCGTGACCCCCGGCGACAGAGTGGTCGTCCCGTTCCAAATCTCCTGCGGTGTCTGTGCGCCCTGCCTGCGCGGCCGCACCGGCAACTGCACCGCCCACACCCGCATGTCCAGCTATGGCCTCGGGTTGATGGGCGGCCTCGAATGGGGCGGTCTCTGGGCCGACCTCGCCCTGATTCCGCACGCCGACGCCATGCTCGTCCCGCTGCCCGCCGGCATCGACCCCGTCGCGGTGGCGAGTGCCAGCGACAATATCCCCGACGCCTATCGCGCTGTGGCCCCGCAACTTTCCGCCGATCCCGGCGCCGAAGTCCTCATTCTCGGCGGCTCCGCCGCCACCTCCATCGGCCTCTACGCCGCCGGTCTCGCGGTAGCCCTCGGCGCCTCCCGCACCGTCTACCTCGACACCGACCCCGAAAGACTGGAGATCGCAGCCGAACTCGGCGCCGAGTCGATCGAAGGCGACTCGACCACCCGAGTCGGCCGCTTCCTCATCACCGTCGAAGCCGCAGGCGGCGCCACCGCCCTCCGCGCCGCCATCAACGCCACCGCCGGCGACGGCTGGTGCACCAGCGTCAGCGTCCAAGCCCAGGACGTCCCGCTCCCACTCCTCGGAATGTATTCGCGCTGCTGCACCTTCCACACCGGCCGCGCCCACGTCCGCCCCGCAATCCCGCACGTGCTGGACCTGGTCGCCACCGGCCGCTTCGACCCATCCGTCGTCACCACCCGCACAGTGCCCTTCGAGGACTCCCTGGACGCACTCCTGGAAGCACCCAGGAAGCTGGTCGCCGTCCGCTGACCTGTGGAAGAAGTAGTCGCGCAACCCTTTTCGGCTACGAGGCCAGGCCGCTGATGCCGTCTCCCAGGGATTTGGCGCTGAGCAGGGCGAGTAGGACCGCCATGATGACGTATTGGTTGCGGACGGTCCAGGTCTTCCAGCGGTCGAGGGTGCCGGCGCCGGTGGTGTGGTTGAGGAAGTGCACTGCCAGTGGGATCAGTACGACCAGGGAGGCGATGGCGACGAAGATTGCCGCGGCGCCGATGCGGCCGCCGATATGTGAGGTGGAGGATGCGGTGGTTACGGCGCCGGCGGCGACCTGCATGACGTTCTTCGGATTGGCCACCACCAGCACGGCGCCCAGGATCAGGCAGTTGCGGGTGGTGAATTCTCGTACTCGCTGCAGCCGCGGGGGCAGCGAATCCGGGTCGGCGGCTCGGGACAGTCGCAGTTGCTGCAGTGCCATCAGAGCGATGAGCACGCCGAGGGTCAGCCGGAACCACGCCACCCAGGTTGCGGGCTGGCCATTGTGTTCGGCTCCGGCTCCGGCGCTGATCAGCAGCAGTGCCGTGAAGATGGCGGTGATGGCCAGCACCCAGCCCAGTACGAACGCCAGCGCGTTCTGCCGTCCCCGGGGGGCGGAGACGATGAGGATCACCGCGATCAGCGCCAGCGGACTGATGGCGACGCCGACCGCGTGACTGAGAAACTGACCGACCGCGTGTCCCATATGGAGTCTCCTGCTGTGCCGTACTGCTCGGAAGTCGAGCCCGAGCGTAGCTATATATTTGCTGATTCAGTTGAATGTCAGCAGGTTTCATCCGTTTCGGGTGAGCCCGTACGGATCGGTGTGTTTAATTCCGCGGCTGTGGCGAATTCCTCGCGAATTCCGTTACCACT
The DNA here is from genome assembly GCF_025465275.1 of Nocardia sp. Taxonomy (GTDB): domain Bacteria; phylum Actinomycetota; class Actinomycetes; order Mycobacteriales; family Mycobacteriaceae; genus Nocardia. Next base: position 6,208 of record NZ_JAODNK010000190.1, read on the forward strand.
TCGGAGGGGTCAGTGCCCGATTCAGTGGTGTGCAAAGCCTCACATCCCCAGGTCCAGCGAAGTCAGGTGACCCTTACTGGAACGTGGGATGGAATTCGGTCACACTGGTGTTGTGAAAACCGTGGGTTTGCGGAATGCGAAAGCAGAAACCGGGCGCCAGCTGGGCGCCCGGGCTGCTGTTGTGTCTGCACCGGCGGGCGAGGGCCACACCCGCGAGGCCGTGATCAAACTACTGCTCGAGGACGGTCCGATCACTGCGACCGCCATCGGCAAGCGTTTGGGCCTCAGCCCGGCGGGAGTGCGCCGGCATCTGGACGCTCTCATCGAATCCGGCGAAGCGCGGGCCGCCCGGTCGGCGGCCTGGCAGCAGCAGGGTCGCGGGCGTCCCGCCAAGCAGTATCAGTTGACGGCCACCGGCCGCGGCCGGCTGGGCCATGCCTACGATGACCTGGCCGGCGCCGCCATGCGTCAGCTGCGCGAGGTCGGCGGCGACACAGCCATCGTCGACTTCGCACGTAAGCGGGTCGCCACGATTGTCGCTGGAGTCGAGCAGCTCTCCCGGCACACACCCGAGGCGACGATCGACAAGGCGGAAGAGATCGCGGACGCGTTCTCCGAGGCCGGGTTCGCCGCTTCCACCCGGAAAGTCGGTGCGGGAGTACAGATCTGCCAGCACCACTGCCCGGTATCGCACGTCGCCGAGGAATTCCCGGAGTTGTGCGCCGCCGAGCTGGAGGCTTTCAAACAAATACTCGGCACGCATGTGCAGCGGCTGGCGACAATCGCCAACGGCGATTGCGCGTGCACGACACACGTCCCGCTGACGCTGCTGCCGACACAAAACTCGAATATCGCTGAAACCCCCGTTGCCCAGCCCGCAACGTCTTCTACACACGACTCCGGAAGGAGTGCCGAATGACGACAACGACCGATCAGGTGCAGCCGCTGTCCCAAGAGGAGACCATCGCCTCCATTGGGACGTACGGGTACGGCTGGGCCGACAAGGATGTCGCCGGTGCCAGTGCCAAGCGCGGCCTGTCCGAGGAGGTCGTGCGCGACATCTCGGCGAAGAAGAGCGAGCCCGAATGGATGCTCGACTTCCGGCTGAAGGCCCTGCGCATCTTCGACAAGAAGCCGATGCCGAGCTGGGGTTCGGACCTCGACGGCATCCACTTCGACAACATCAAGTACTTCGTGCGGTCGAGTGAGAAGCAGGCTGCCACGTGGGATGACCTGCCCGAGGACATCAAGAACACCTACGACAAGCTGGGCATCCCGGAGGCGGAGAAGCAGCGTCTGGTGTCCGGTGTCGCCGCGCAGTACGAGTCCGAGGTCGTCTACCACTCGATCCGCGAGGATCTCGAGAAGCTGGGCGTCATCTTCCTGGACACCGATACCGCGCTCAAGGAGCACCCGGAGCTGTTCCAGAAGTACTTCGGCTCGGTCATTCCGTCGGGCGACAATAAGTTCTCCGCGCTGAATTCGGCCACCTGGTCGGGTGGTTCGTTCATCTACGTCCCGCCGGGCGTGCACGTGGACATCCCGCTGCAGGCGTACTTCCGCATCAATACCGAGAACATGGGTCAGTTCGAGCGCACCCTGATCATCGTCGACGAGGGTGCCTACGTGCACTACGTCGAGGGTTGCACCGCGCCGATCTACTCCTCGGATTCGCTGCACTCCGCCGTCGTGGAGATCATCGTGAAGAAGGGTGGCCGCTGCCGGTACACCACGATTCAGAACTGGTCGAACAACGTCTACAACCTGGTCACCAAGCGGGCCAAGGCAGAGGCGGGCGCGACCATGGAATGGGTCGACGGCAATATCGGCTCCAAGGTCACCATGAAGTACCCGGCCGTGTGGATGACCGGTGAGTACGCCAAGGGTGAGGTGCTCTCCATCGCGTTCGCCGGCGCCGGCCAGCACCAGGACACCGGTGCGAAGATGCTGCACCTGGCGCCGCACACCTCGTCGAACATCATCTCGAAGTCGGTGGCGCGTGGTGGCGGTCGTGCGTCCTACCGTGGCCTGGTTCAGGTCAACAAGGGTGCGTACGGCTCGAAGTCGACCGTGAAGTGCGATGCGCTGCTGGTGGACAACATCTCTCGCTCGGATACCTACCCGTACGTCGATATCCGCGAGGACGACGTGACCATGGGCCACGAGGCGACTGTCTCCAAGGTGTCCGCGGACCAGCTGTTCTACCTGATGAGCCGCGGCCTCACCGAGGACGAGGCCATGGCCATGGTGGTGCGCGGCTTCGTGGAGCCGATCGCCAAGGAACTGCCCATGGAATACGCCCTCGAGCTGAACCGCCTGATCGAGCTGCAAATGGAAGGAGCCGTCGGCTGATGACGGTTGAGAATGTTGCCGTTGCTGCCGAGGCTCGTCCTCCGGCATTGAACAAGGGCGAGGTCTTCGCCTCGTTCGACGTGAACCAGTTCGAGGTGCCCTCGGCGCACGACGAGGCGTGGCGGTTCACCCCGCTGCGCCGGCTGCGTGGCCTGCACGACGGCAGTGCCGTTCGTGACGGCCAGGCCGTCGTGGAGGTGACGTCCATCGAGGGCATCACCGTCGAGACCGTCGATCGCACCGATGCGCGCCTCGGTGTCGCCGGTACGCCGACGGATCGTGTTGCCGCGCAGGCCTACTCGGGTTTCGAGCAGGCGACCGTGGTGTCCATCGCCGCGGAAACCGAAGTGGCTGATGCGGTTACGCTCACGGTCACCGGTCCGGGCGAGGGCAAGACTGCTTACGGGCACACCCAGGTCCGCCTGGGCAATTTCGCCGTCGCGAATGTGGTCATCGACCAGCGCGGCAGCGGAACCTACGCGGAGAACGTGGAATTCGTGCTCGGCGACAGCGCCAAGCTGAATGTCATCGTCATCCAGGACTGGGCCGACGACGCCGTGCACGCCACCGCGCACCACGCCAAGCTGGGTCGCGACGCAACGCTGCGGCACACCAATGTCACCCTCGGTGGCGATCTGGTGCGTCTCACCGCGACCGTCCGCTACGACGGCCCGGGCGGCGACGCCGAACTGCTCGGCGTGTACTTCGCCGATGACGGCCAGCACTTCGAACAGCGCCTGCTGATCGATCACGCGGTCCCGAACTGCAAGTCGAATGTGCTGTACAAGGGTGCGCTGCAGGGCGATCCGACCTCGCGCAAGCCCGACGCGCGCACCGTGTGGGTGGGCGATGTGCTCATTCGCGCCGCGGCCGAGGGCACCGACACCTACGAGGCCAATCGCAATCTGGTGCTCACCGATGGCGCCCGCGCCGATTCGGTGCCGAACCTGGAGATCGAGACCGGCGAGATCGTGGGCGCCGGACATGCCTCGGCCACCGGGCGTTTCGACGATGAGCAGCTGTTCTACCTGCGCTCGCGCGGTATTTCGGAGGAGGTGGCGCGACGGCTGGTCGTGCGCGGCTTCTTCTTCGAGATCATTCAGAAGATCGCGGTCCCCGAGGTCCGGGAGCGGCTCGAGAAGGCCATCGAGGCCGAGCTCGCCGCTGTCGGAGTTTGATACCAACTTTCCCTCCCTGCAAAGGAATTCGAATTCGATGACCACCCTGGAAATCAAAGACCTGCACGTAGAGGTCGCCAACCCGGACGAGTCCGGCGAGCCCATCAAGATCCTCAAGGGCGTCAACCTGACTGTGAAGTCGGGCGAGACCCACGCGATCATGGGCCCCAACGGCTCCGGCAAGTCGACCCTGTCCTACGCGATCGCCGGTCACCCCAAGTACACCGTGACCTCCGGCACCATCACCCTCGACGGTGAAGACGTGCTGGCGATGACGGTGGACGAGCGGGCGCGTGCGGGCCTGTTCCTGGCCATGCAGTACCCGGTCGAGGTTCCGGGCGTCTCGGTCTCGAACTTCCTGCGCACCGCCGCCACCGCCGTCCGCGGCGAGGCGCCCAAGCTGCGCACCTGGGTCAAGGAGCTCAAGGAGTCCATGGCCGAGCTCGAGATCGAGCCGACCTTCGTCGAGCGCTCGGTCAACGAGGGCTTCTCCGGCGGTGAGAAGAAGCGCCAGGAGATCCTGCAGCTGGGTCTGCTCAAGCCGAAGATCGCCATCCTCGACGAGACCGATTCCGGTTTGGACGTCGATGCGCTGCGCATCGTCTCCGAGGGCGTGAACAAGTACAAGGGGCGGCAGGACGGTGGCATTCTGCTGATCACCCACTACACCCGCATCCTGCGCTACATCGAGCCCGACTTCGTGCACGTGTTCGTGAACGGCCGCATTGTCGCCCAGGGCGGCAAGGAGCTGGCCGACGAGCTGGACGCGAATGGCTACGTGCGCTTCACCTCTGCCGCTGTAGGAGCTTAAAACTATGACCACCACGGTGCCCGCTCTGGACGTCGCCCGCATTCGCGCCGACTTCCCGATCCTCAGCCGCACGGTGCGAGACGGTAAACCCCTCGTCTATCTGGACTCGGGCGCCACCTCGCAGCGGCCTACGGCGGTGCTGGATGCGGAACACGAATTCCTCACTCAGCACAATGCGGCGGTGCACCGTGGTGCTCATCAGCTGGCCGAAGAGGCCACGGACGCTTACGAAGACGCGCGCGCCGATATCGCCCGCTTCGTCGGCGTGGACGCTCGCGAGATCGTCTTCACCAAGAACGCGACCGAATCGCTGAACCTGGTGACCTACGCGTTCTCCGACAGCCGGTTCCCGTACCACGTGGGTCCGGGTGACGAGATCGTTGTCACCGAGCTCGAGCATCACGCGAATCTTGTCCCGTGGCAGGAGCTTGCGCGCCGAACCGGTGCGACCCTGAAGTGGTACGGCATCACCGATGACGGTCGCATCGACCTCGATTCGCTCGAATTGTCGCCCGCCACCAAGGTTGTCGCGTTCACGCACCAGTCGAATGTGACCGGTGCGATCGCCGATGTTCCCGAAATGGTCCGCCGGGCAAAGGAAGTCGGCGCGCTGGTCGTGCTCGACGCCTGCCAGTCGGTGCCGCATATGCCGGTGAACTTCCGCGAACTGGGCGTCGACTTCGCCGCCTTCTCCGGGCACAAGATGCTCGGCCCCTCCGGCGTCGGCGTGCTCTACGGCCGCTACGCGCTGCTCGAGGAGACCCCGCCGTTCATCACCGGCGGCTCCATGATCGAGACGGTCACCATGGAGGCCACCACCTACGCCGCCCCGCCGCAGCGCTTCGAGGCCGGCGTGCCGATGACCTCGCAGGTCGTCGGACTGGGTGCGGCCGTGCGGTATCTGGAAGCTATCGGCATGGATGCGGTTGCGGCGCACGAGCATTCGCTCGTGAGCGCGACGCTCGAAGGGCTCGCCAAGATCGACGGTGTGCATATTGTCGGCCCGGTCGACAATGTGAACCGCGGCGGCGCAGTATCTTTCGTAGTGGACGGCATTCACGCCCACGATGTGGGCCAGATCCTCGATGACGAGGGCGTCGCCATTCGCGTCGGCCACCACTGCGCCTGGCCGCTCATGCGCCGCCTCGGCGTCCCGGCCACCGCGCGTGCCTCGTTCGCCGTCTACAACACCCTCGACGAGGTCGACGCACTGCTGGCCGCGGTGCGGAAGGCTCAGAGCTTCTTCGGAGTTGCATAGATCATGCGCATGGAGCAGATGTACCAGGAAGTGATCCTGGACCACTACAAGCACCCGCACCACCGGGGGCTCCGCGAGCCTTTCGGTGCGCAGGTGCATCACGTCAACCCGACCTGCGGTGACGAGATCACGCTGCGCGTACAGCTGGACGACAAGGGCGATGTCAGCGACGTCTCCTATGACGGCCAGGGTTGCTCGATCAGCCAGGCGTCCACCTCGGTGCTCGCCGACCAGGTCATCGGCCTGCCGGTCCAGCAGGCGCTGAAGGTGGTCGACTCGTTCAACGAGATGATCTCCAGTCGTGGCACGCTGGAGGGCGATGAGGACATGATCGGCGACGGCATCGCCTTCGCGGGTGTGTCCAAGTACCCGGCGCGCGTCAAATGCGCGCTGCTGGGCTGGATGGCGTTCAAGGACGCGGTGGTGCAGATAGCCTCCGCCGAGGAGACCAAGCTGCCGATGTCGAACGGGGAGAAGAAGAACGATGAGTGAGACTGAAACGTCGGCGGCCGAGACCGCCGTGACTGCGGCGACCGACACCGCTGTGGCGGAGACCGCCGACAACGCCGCACCGCAGGTAGAGCTGACCGAGGAAGAGATCAAATTCCTCGAAGACCTCGAAGAGGCCATGCGCGACGTGGTCGACCCCGAACTCGGCATCAACGTGGTCGACCTGGGGCTGGTCTACGGCATGTCGGTCACCGACGGCATCTGCAAGATGGACATGACCCTGACCTCGCCGGCCTGCCCCCTCACCGACGTGATCGAGGACCAGTCCCGCAACGCCCTGGTCCGCAGCGGCCTGGTCGACGAGCTGCAGATCAACTGGGTCTGGATGCCGCCGTGGGGCCCGGACAAGATCACCGACGACGGCCGCGAACAACTCCGCGCCCTCGGCTTCACCGTATAGAACTGCGTCAAGCGAAAGCCGCCCTTACCGGAAACGGTAAGGGCGGCTTCGTTTTTGCCGTACTAGACCTGGGTGCGCCGGGCCAGCCAGTCGTCGAATTCCGTCGCGATAATGCGCTCGTCGTGCACATCCTTCGCCGCCGCGGAGGCCAGCCAGACGATCGGCGGCCCCATGATCGACGAATCGAGCAGTCCCGCACGGACTTCAGGGGAGATGTGGCCGGGAACCATGCCGGTCGCGGTCGCACCGCCTGGGAGCAGCATATTGACGGTGACCGGGGTTCCGGCCAGATCGACCGCCATGATCCGGGACAGGGCCTCGACACCCGCACCCGCGGGGCCGTACGGGACGAACCCCGGCAGTGTCATGGTGCGCGTATTCATCGAGATATTGACGATCCGCCCCGACCCGGCATCGAGCATCAGCGGTGCGACCGCGCGCGCGACCAGGAAGACGCCCGTCATCTTCGTATCGATCACGTCCCGGAACCCGTGCGGCGGGACTTTCCAGAACGGCTGCGGTTCGGTGAGAAAATTGGGATTGACTGTGCGCATACCGATTCCGGCATTATTCACCAGCATGTCGATACAGCCGAACCGGTCGCAAACCGCATCGACAAGCACCGCGACGGACTGCTCATCACGCACATCCAGCCCGAGCCCGACCGCCGCTTGACCCAACTCCCGCGCTGTGGCCTCGGCCCGCTCTCGGTTGCGTCCGGTCACCACGACCCGCGCGCCCGCCGCGGTGAGCGCCGCTGCCATGGCCCGCCCGAGGCCGGTCGTCGCACCGGTGACAACAACCCGCATACCGTCCGCTGACTCCGAATTGCTCATGTCTCAGACGGTAATCTTTAGAGCGTGCTCGAAGTCAAGCAGCAGCCGGCGCCGACCGACGCCATACCGGATCAGGGCCTGAGTATTGCCGAGGCCGCGCGCCGCAGCGGTATCAGCGCTCACACCCTGCGCTACTACGAACGTGCGGGCCTGGTGGTCAGCGCCGTCGACCGCACCTCCGGCGGCCAGCGACGGTACCGCCAGTTGGATCTGACCTGGATCACCGTCTGCACCCGGCTGCGCGCCACCGGCATGCCCATCAAGACCATCCGCCGCTACGCCGAACTCGTCGCGGCGGGCCGCGGCAATGAGCAGGAACGCCTCGCCCTCATGGAGGCGCACCGCGCCGATGTAGCCGCCAAAATCGCTGAGCTGCAAGACAATCTCGAACTCATAGACCACAAGATCGACGTCTACCGCGGCCGCGTGGCCATCGGTGACGCCGACCAATTGTGGGCACCGCGGGCGTAGCTGCATCCCCGGTAGGGCCCTGCTCGGCATCAGCACGACTCCCGCACCGGCCGTGACTGCCACGTCTGCCTGCTGGTGGCGCCTTTGGGTGCCGCCCTGCCGTTCTCCGTCGAGATCGGCGACGACGATTCGGACGGAATCGTAATCTCCACACAATCGGGAACGAGCACCACAGCTGAGCCGCACCCGAGGCGGTAACCCCAGCGGTAGCCGACCGACGGCCTGTGCCCTGGGCTGGTTGGCAAGCGGGCGATTCACAGCGGTGGTAGAACTGCGGGGTTCGTGCGCAGCCCGCGCAGGAGGAAGGAGTCTCCACGTTGGTGCTGTCGATCATCAAGGCGCTCAATGCGACTGTCGCGTTCGCACTGGAACTGGCGACCCTAGTCGCGGTCGGCTACTGGCCTTTCACCTGGGAGCAGACTACAGCGATCCGGACGTTCTCGGCGCTGGGTCTTGTTGCCGTGATGGCGAGTGTGTGGGGCACATTCGGCTCGCCCGGCAGTTCGCTGACCGGCGTGACGCGGATCGTGTTCGAGGTGTTCTGGTTCGGTCTCGGCATTGCCGCCGTGTACACGACGCGGCGGCCTCGACTGGCGGCGGTGTTCGCGGTTGTCTTTGTCGTCAATGCCGTGCTTGCGCGTGTCCTGCACCAGATCAGCTGAGCGCTGAGATCGGACCGACCCGTCGTAGCGGGTCCGGCTGCTAGGGTGTCTCGGTCGTGCCGGAAGGGGAATTGTGTCGTACATTGTGAGCCCGTATGCCGTTGACCTGGAAGGGATCCGACTGATCGGTTCGTACAGCCAGGAGTTCGCCGATCATGTGGTGCGGTCGTCGCCGCGGCATGTGCTGGATCGGCTGGACGAGGCCGAGGAGCTCGGGCTGACGCCGCGGGATGTCATGCGGCAGTTGCTGCTCGGGGAACCCATGCACGAGGACTTCGGGCCCACGTACGGGCATGCGCTCGAGGTGCTGTGCCATCACGCCGGCACGCTGCTGAACAATGCGCACTGGGCGGGGATGCGGTTCCGCTACTTCTCGATGGTGGAGGAGGCGTTGTCGGAGCTGGGCGTGGACTTCGATCCGGCGGGGCTGGTGCTGGGCGGAGCGCCCATCGATCTGCCGCCGATCGATGATTTCCCGAGTATCGGGTACGTCGAGAGCCACCGAATCGGCGCCATGGCAGACACATTGGATGAGGTGGAGCTGGAGCGGCTCACCGATGATTCCATCCGCGGGTCGGTGGCGGAATTGCGCGATTGGGCGCGCACCTGCCAGACCGAGGGCGTCGGCCTGGTGTGCTTCTACTACTGAATCCGGCCGGATTCAGGGTCTCTTGGTCCAGAACAGTTTGTCGAGATTCTTGCGGCGATCGTCGGCCCAGTCCCAGATGTAGTCGGCGATCCGCAGCGGATTGTCGAGGGTGGTGCTGAGCATGTGGCCACCCTCCCGATACTCGAGCAGGTAGTCGTCGACGCCCTGGCGATAGGTCTGGATGAAGGTGTCCGGATCGTCCGGTTCCTGCACGATGAGGAACGGCGTCGGGGTCAGCTCCTGTAATTGCGGTATCCACGAGTGCAATTGGCGCTTGGTCAGCACATCGAAATATCTGGTGCCGCCGACATTCACCCGGAACTCCCGCATCTCGGGGCTCTCCAGTGACCGATCCCGCGGATCGTAGAGCGCGAATTCGGTTCCGGCGATGAGCTCTTCGATCCACAGCAGCACCCGCCAGGCCGCGTGCTCGGGCACCGTCACCCGCACGCACTCACCCACCGCGGCCAGCGTGATCCGCCCGTTCCACACCGGAATCTCGGTGTTCCAGCGCCATAGCCCGGCCAGAATCGGTCCGAGACTCACCGCCGGTACGCCGTCGCTGGACGCCACATAGGCTTCGACCGCATCGGCCGAAGCGACGGAATCAGCCGGTAGTACGACGAATTCGCAACTCACCCGGACCAACCTAATCTACGAGGCCGACACGATGGGCCGGAGCTCCTCACGCCGCGGTAACCCCGCGCCGACGCCGTAGGATGCCCGGGTGACCGGATACGACGACTTCGACGGGTTCGCCCACCTCGACACCTCGACCCTGGCGCCCCGCCAGCAGCAGATTCTGTGCACGATCCGCGATTGGGTGCAGCGCCACGGGTATTCGCCCAGCAGCCGCGAGATCGGTGACGCGGTCGGCTTGAAGTCCGGTTCGTCGGTATCGAAACATTTGAAGGCGCTGGAGGATCGCGGTTTCCTCGCGCGCGGCGAATCGGTCACCCGTCCGATGGATGTCCGCATGTTCCTGCGCGCCGCCGCCCCGCAGCAGCAGTCCGGCGATTCGGTCTCGGTGCCGGTGGTCGGCGATATCGCCGCCGGCGCCCCGATCCTCGCCGAGCAGCACACCGATGATGTGTTGTCGCTGCCGCGCGAATTGGTGGGGCGTGGCACCGTATTCGGTCTGCGGGTCCGCGGTGACTCCATGATCGACGCAGCCATCTGCGACGGCGATATCGTGGTGATTCGCCAGGAGGCCGAAGCGCACTCCGGTGAGATCGTCGCCGCCATGATCGACGGCGAAGCCACCGTCAAGGTCTATCGCCGTCGTAACGGCCACGTGTATCTCGAACCTCGCAACCCCGCATATGACGTTATCGACGGTGACAAGGCCGTGGTTCTGGGTAAAGTCGTCTCGGTAATGCGCCGAGTCTGAATTGGACTTTGGGGATGGGCTCGACGATGATTCGACCCGTTCTATCAAATCATCACGGGGAGTATCGAATGTCGTTGCTGCGCAAGGCTGGAATGGGCCTCGCCATCACCTCGATGGCCGCGATGGGCGCCATCGCTGCCGGTCCCGCCAACGCGGCGGGAATCGATGGTGGATTCAAGGCCGCCTCCGGTGATCTGTACGGTGCCCTGGCACTGTCGCGGAGCACCGGAAATGTCGCTTATGCGGTGAACTATGGCAACTGGGACGGCGCCGACGGCGCCGCCGTCAACAAATGTGGTGGTGGCGACTGCCAGGTCGTGGTCCACTTCGCCAATGCGTGCGGCTCTGTCGCGCAGGGCGCCGACTCCCGCTTCGGCTGGGCGTGGGCTGCCACCAAGGGGGACGCCGAGACCGCTGCGGTGAACGCACTGGGTACCAGCGCCCCCGCGTTCCCGGACACGGGTTCGGGTTCGCCGCGTGCGGCGAAGGTGGTCCTGTCGGCGTGCACCGACAACGCACACTGAGCACGCTCGGCGACTAGTGAACGCAGCAGTGCGCCGTGCCGGATTCGTCCGGTACGGCGCACTTTTGTTTGCTCGGCCCCATTCTCCAGCAAACCACCCATCGCGCCGGAGATGATTTCGAGGTGGACGACATCACCTACGAGGACACCCGGTTCGCACTGCACGCGGCGGCGGAACTGCTCATCGCGGGTCCGCAGTACCGGCGGTTCGGCAGCATCAGAATGCGAATCGTGTTGGGTGGCTTCACCGGCATGAAATGGCCGGTCTCGGTGACCGGCGCTGATCTGGTGTGGCCGCAGGGCCGTATCCGGTTGCACGGCACCTACAGCGACCTCGCGCTCGCCGCCGGTTTCGAGGCCGCCGGGCCGCCCGAGGGCCTCTACAGCGAAGGTACCGGCATGGATCCGGAAGAACCCTTCACCGTCGATACCGCGGCCGCGGTCTCCGTACACGATTGGTTCGCGCTGGGGGACACCGCATTACGGCGATTCGCCACCGAGCAGCCGATTCTCTGGCCGGAGCACTTCGACCTGTCGGTGGCGATCGACGAGGTGAATTACGGTGTCTCGCCGGGGGATTGGCAGAATCCGCAGCCGTACGCCTACGTGGGGCCGTGGACTCGCCGTCGCGGCGATTTCTGGAATGCCCCGTTCGGCGCCAAGCGATCCCGCTCCGAAGTCTCCACTGTCGAAAGCCTGCTGGAGTTTTTCCGGGAGGGCAGGGTGCGAGCGGCTGCGGACGCCTAGTGGTTGTTCAGTAGTCGATGCGGTCAGACTTGGCCAGCCACGCGTCGAACGGCGCCGTACGGTTCGGCAGGTCCAGCTGCTCGACCCGCGTCGGCCACATCGACTTCGGCTTCGTTTCGAACAGGTCGTAGAACACGCGGTCGTCGAAACCGGCGACCGCGGCATCATGCCGATCGGCGGCGTAGACGATGCGGTCGATGCGCGCCCACAGCGCGGAGGACAGGCACATCGGGCAGGGCTCGCACGAGGTGATCAGAACACAGCCCTTGAGCGTGAAGGTGTCCAGCTGTTTGCAGGCGGCCCGCATGGCGCTCACCTCGGCGTGCGCCATGGGGTCCAGGGTCGCGGTGACCTGGTTGTGCCCGATCGCGACGACCTCGCCATCCTTGGCGACCAGTGCGCCGAACGGACCGCCGCCCTCCGTCACGCTGGTCGTGGCCAACCTGATCGCCTCGTTCATCCAGGCGCGCTCGAGTTCCTGAATGTTCGTTTCTTGGATGTGCGCGGTCACGGTCACTCCTTTTTCGAAATACGGTGGGGATTACCCGGATGAAGTACATCGCACCCGGGCGGAGTCAGCTAGGGGTGGAAGACATGAAGACCTCCGCAGGCTGAGACCGGCTTTTCGTAGACTTTGCCAAGCGGCCGGCAGGCGCGCTGTCGGCCGTCCGGTCCTGTTCGAACGCCCGGAGCAGGTCTGCCGCAACGCTTACCGCGATCGTGGCAGGTTCCTTTCCGGTGATTCCGGTGATGCCGATCGGGGTCTTGATCCGGTCGATGGCGGCCGTGCCGAGGCCGCCCTCGGTGGCCAGGCGCTGCCGGAACCGCGCCCATTTGGCGGACGAGCCGATCAATCCGATCGAACCGAGATCGGTATTGCGCACGGCCGCGTCGCACAGCGCGGCGTCCTCGGCGTGATCGTGCGTCATGATCAGGACGTGGGTGCCGGGCGGTAGCTCCGCGAGCACCTCCTCCGGAAGCAGCGGGGTGTGGTGCACGTGGATCTGTGCCATCGCATCCGAGAGCACGCTGAGGCGTTCGTCGGTGAGTACGTCCGGGCGGGTATCGATCAGGTGCAGATCGAGGTTGTGCCGGGCCAGGATTCGGGCCAGCTCCAGCCCCACGTGCCCGACGCCGAAGATCGCCACCGCGGGGCCCACCGGCAGTGGTTCGAGCAGTACGGTGACCGCTCCGCCGCAGCACTGCACGCCGTGCCGGTTGGTGACCTTGTCGTTGAGTGCGAATTCCATCAGTTCCGGCTCCGGATCTCGCGTGCCCATCAGCTCGCGGGCCCGATCGATCGCGACGGCCTCGATATTGCCGCCCCCGATCGAACCCCACGTCTGCGTCTGTCCCACCACGAGTTTGGCGCCGGCCCGGCGTGGCGCGTGGCCGCGCACGGTCGCGACGGTCACCAGCGCGCCGGGCTCCCGGCGAGCTCGTAACTCCGCGACCGCGGCCACCCAGCCCATGTCAGACACGGCTCAAAACACTTGCATCGGTGGAGATCTCGTTGCCGGCGTGGCCGTTGCTATAGCCATTGCCGTTGGCGTGGCCATTGTGCTGCGCGTCGGTGCTGCGGGCTGTTTCGATCGCCCAGTAGACCGCTTCCGGAGTAGCGGGGCACCCGAGATCCACACTGGTTCCGGCGGGCCCGAACGCCGCGGCGGCCTGCCGCAATGCCTCGCGCACGGAGAAGGCCAGCATCAGCGGCGGTTCACCGACCGCCTTGGATCCGTACACCGCGCCTTCCTCGGTCGCGTTCTCCATCAGCGTGACATTGAATTCCTCGGGCATCTCCGAGAAGCTCGGCAGCTTGTAGGTGCTGGCCGCCTGCGTCAGGAACCGCCCGCGGTTGGGTCCGTCGCTGGTATCCCAGCGCAGGTCTTCCAGCGTCAGCCAGCCCGCGCCCTGTACGAATCCGCCCTCGACCTGACCGATGTCGATCAGCGGCGAGAGGCTGTCACCGACGTCGTGCACGATATCGACACGGCGGATGCGGTAGCCGCCGGTGAAGCCGTCCACCTCGACCTCGGTGGCGGCGGCGCCGTAGGAGAAGTACTTGAACGGCGAGCCCTGGAAGATCTTCGCATCCCAGTGCAGGCCCTCGGTGCGGTAGTAACCGGAGGCCGACAGCTGAACTCGCTGCATATAGGCGGTGCGGACCAGGGTGTCCCAGTCCAGCTCCTTATCGCTACCGAGGACCCGGGCGACACCCTCGACGATGCGGACATCCGCGGCGTTCGTGCCCAGCTGAGTTGCGGCGACCTCGACAAGCCGGGCGCGCAACTGCTCACAGGCATTCTTGATCGCGCCGCCGTTGAGGTCCGCTCCGGAGCTGGCCGCGGTGGCAGAGGTGTTGGGCACCTTGTCCGTTCGCGTCGGAGCCAAGCGCACCTTGTGCAGCGGAATGCCGAGCGTGGTCGCGGCGACCTGCATCATCTTGGTGTGCAGGCCCTGGCCCATTTCGGTGCCGCCGTGGTTGATCAGGACGGAGCCGTCCTTGTAGATCAGCACCAGCGAGCCGCCCTGGTTGAAGGCGGTGAGGTTGAACGAGATGCCGAACTTGATATTGGTGATCGCCAAGGCGCGCTTGGTATTCGGATGTGCGGCATTGAAGGCCGCGATCTCGCGCTGCCGCCCGGCCCAGTCGGCGCTGTCCTGCACCTCGTGCCAGATCTTGCCGATCCGGTCGGTCTGGCCGACCGGCTGCCCGTACGGCGTGGACTGACCCGGCTGGTAGAAGTTCCGCTCCCGCAATTCGGCCGGATCCAGACCCAGCAGCGGCGCGCACCTGCCCAGGATGTCCTCCATGACCAGCATGCCCTGCGGACCGCCGAAGCCCCGGAAAGCGGTGTTGGACACCGTGTTCGACTGGGCGATGCGACCGGCGACCTGCGCATTGGGAATCCAGTACGTGTTGTCGATATGGCACAGCGCGCGGGCCAGCACCGGTTCCGACAGATCCAGGCTCCAGCCGCCGTCCGCCGTCAGGGTCGCGTCCAGGGCCTGGATACGGCCGTCGGCGTCGAAGCCGATCTTCCAGGTGGAGTGGAAGCCGTGCCGCTTACCGGACATGGTCAGATCCTGAGTCCGGTTGAGCCGCAGCCGAACCGGCCGGCCGGTCAGCTTGGCGCCGAGTGCGGCGATGGCGGCGAACCCGTGCGGCTGCATCTCCTTACCGCCGAAACCGCCACCCATGCGCAGACACTGCACGGTCACCTCGTGGCTGTGCAGACCGAGTACGTGCGCGACGATTTCCTGGGTCTCGGAAGGATGCTGGGTGCTGCTCTGGATGAACATCTGACCGGACTCGTCGACCTGGGCCAGCGCGCAGTGCGTCTCCAGATAGAAGTGCTCCTGGCCCTTGAACTCGAACTCGCCGCTGAAGACATGCGCCGAATTGGCGAAGCCGTCCTCGATATCACCGCGAATCATCATGGGCCGGGCGCCATGGAAACTGTCGGCCTCGATCGCTTCCCGGACCGAGACGATCGCTGGCAGTTCCTCGAGTTCGACCTCGACGGCCGCCGCGCCCAGCCGGGCCGCTTCCAGCGTGTCGCCCAGCACCCAGGCCACCGCGTGGCCGTGGAACATGACCTCTGTCGGGAACAGCGGCTCGTCGTGCTTCATACCGGCATCGTTGACGCCGGGCACATCGTCGATGGTGAGTACGCGCACCACGCCGGGCACCGCGAGCGCGGCCTCGGTGCGCAGGGCGGTGATCCGGCCGTGGGCCTTCATGACCTGAACCGGGAAGGCGTGCAGCACGTCCTTGGTGCGGTACACCAGGTCGTCGGTGTAGAGCGCGGTACCCGTGACGTGCAGCGACGCGCTCTCATGCGGCATAGGAACGCCGACTACAGGCTTCTCGGGGCGTTCGGAAAGATGACTCATGACTCCGCCTCGCTGGCGCTCGGCTCCGTCAAGAGCCATGGACGCTGTGTTATCGATTCGCTCGCAAGCTCGCTCATGACAGCACCGCCTCGGTGGTTTGCGCGTACAGCTTTTCGAGACTCCGGCCCAGCATCGCGGACCGGTATTCGGCACTGGCGCGGTGATCGCTCATCGGTGTGCCCTCGGACTTCAAGATCGCGGCGGCCTCCGCAACGGTCTCCGCCGACCACGGTCGGCCTATGAGCGCGGCCTCGGTATCGCGGGCGCGGATCGGGGTGGCGGCGACGCCACCCAGGCCGATGCGCACCGAGCGAACAAGTCCGTCCTCGATATCCAGTGCGAAAGCGACTGCCACGCTGGAGATATCGTCGAAGCGGCGCTTGGCGATCTTGTGGAACACCGTCACCTGCGCCAGCGGCAGCGGGATGCGCACCGCACGGATCAGTTCGTCCGGCCGTCGCACGCTCTGTCGGTAGCCGGTGAAGTAGTCGGCCAACTCGATGACCCGCTCCCCGTCGGCGGAGGCGAGCACCACGGACGCACCGAGGGCGAGCAGTGCGGGCGGGCTGTCACCGATGGGCGAACCGGTACCCAGGTTGCCGCCGAAGGTGGCGTTATTGCGGATGAGCCGGGAGGCGAACTGCGGGAACAACTGTGCGAGCAAAGGCACGCTGCCGTCGAGGCGTCGTTCGATTTCGGTGAGCGGAACCGCGGCGCCGATTTCGATGTGATCCGATTCCACGCGCAGCTCCCGCAATTCCGGGAGACGATCGATCGCGATCACGTAATTCGCGCGCCGGGCACGGATATTCACCTCCACGCCCCAGTCGGTGGAGCCGGCGACGAGCACCGCATCGGGGCGCTCACGCAAGAGCTGTACCGCTTCGGCCAGGGTTTCCGGGCGCCGGAAGGTGCGATCGTCCACGGTGTACTCGGTGGCAACCGGTGCGGGCGCGGGCTGCTCACGGCGCTGCGCGAGCGGATCCTCGGGGCTCGGATCGGCGAGGGCGAATGCCGCATCGCGGATCGGGCGGTAGCCGGTGCAACGGCAGAGGTTTCCGCTCAGCGAGTGCAGGTCGAAGCCGTTGGGGCCGTGCTCGTGGTCGGACGCATCCTCGTGGCCGTGTGCATCAGCCTCGGTGCTGGTCGCAGCCGCGGAAGCGCAGCGGCCGGGGCGATAGTATTCGGAGGCCATACTGCAGACGAATCCCGGTGTGCAGTAACCGCATTGCGAGCCACCGCGGACGGCCATCTCCCGCTGCACCGGGTGCAGCTCGGTGGGTACGCCCGCGGCGTCGACCGTTCCGAGTCCTTCGGCGGTGACGATCTCCTGGCCGTCGAGGGAGGCGACGGGGACCAAACAGGCGTTGACCGCGACCCAGTCGGTGGGCTGGTTCACGCCCGGGCGGGCCACCATGATCGAACATGCACCGCATTCCCCCTCGGCGCAGCCTTCCTTGCTCCCGGTGAAACCACGGTCACGAAGGAAATCCAGGACCGTTGTGTGGGGTGCCGCCGGGGAAATCGGGGTGACCTCCCCATTGACCGTGATTCGCGCCGCTACCATGGCACATCCTCATTTCGGTGCGCGGTCGATCTGATAATCCTAGTCGCCATTTCAGTAGCTTTCTATTTTGTCGGCGCCGTCCGGAGAACCCGGAGCGCAAATCAGCACGCACAGAGGTGCCGCAGGCGGTGACAGAGATCGGAATGTGCCGGTGCCGTATTCGGGTACACCGGGAAGGGGCTGCTCAGCAGCCGTGCGCTACCCGACCCGGAACCCACACGGTGCGGTGAGCGAGGCGACGCAGGTCGGAGATGGTGAACATACGACTTCGTCTCCTTCCAGCAGCTCATGAGTCTGTTCAATCGAAACTACGTCGCTGTAGGACCATCGGTCAAGCTGACGTGCGGGGACCGGCGACGGTTTGTAAGAAGCTATGACAAACCGGCCGCTGACCTACAAATGTGTCGGCTTTTCACACAAATGAATATGGCGGCAGTGTTTCTCGCGGTAAACGCATCATTGCAATACAACCCGGCGGTGTCGAGGAGCTCAGCGCAGATGTGATGTGTCGTTCAGCAATCGCACGGACGCGTTCCCGTCCCCGTAATAAGCCACTTCCGACACCGAGGCCGCCGCCAGCTCCATCCGGAACAGCGACTCGTGCGGCGCGCCGAGTGCCAGCCGGACCAGCGTCCGCAGCGGGGCAACGTGCGAGACGACCAGCACCGTCCGCCCCGCGTACCTGGCCAGTAGCTTGTCCCGCGACAGGGTGACCCGGCGCGTCACTACCTCGAACGATTCACCTGTTCCGCCCGGAACCGCAGTCGGGGACTTCCGCCACGCGGCCAGCTCGTCCGGGTGGCGTTCGCGCGCTTCGGCGAAGGTAAGGCCTTCCCAGACGCCGAAATCCGCCTCGCGCAGCCCCTCGTCGATTTGGACCTCCAGGCCTAGTTGCCGCGCTGCGACTTCGGCAGTCTGGCGGCACCGGCGCAGCGGCGAGGACACCACCGCCCGCACTGTGCCGCGCGCCGCGAGCAGACCCGCGGCGGCTGCGGCCTGCCGTCGCCCGGCCTCGGACAACGCAGGGTCGGAGCCGCCGCTGCCGGAGAGCCGCTTTTCGGGCGTCAGTGGCGTCTCGCCGTGCCGCAGCAGCACAAGCGTCGTCGGCGACTCGAGGTCGAGTCCGAGTGTCATGCGGTGGGGGCGGCTTTCGTGACGAAGTGGTTGCCGATCACGAGATAGTCGATCTCGGTGCCGAGGAAGCAGTTCAGCGCGTCGGCGGGGGTGCAGACGATCGGCTCGCCCGCCACATTGAACGAGGTATTGATCAGACATGGAACGTCGGTCAATGCGGTGAACCGGCGCAGCAGAGCTGCCAGTCGCGGGGTGTCCTGATCGGTGATCGTCTGCACTCTGGACGTGCCGTCCACGTGGGTCGCACCCGGGATCACGTCGTGGAACTCGGGCCGCACCGGAAACACGAAAGTCATGTACGGCGAACGGGTTTTGCGGCCCATCTCGAAGACCTTCGGCGCGTCCGCCTCCAGCACCAGTGGTGCGAACGGACGGAACGGTTCCCGGTGCTTGACCCTGGTATTGATGACGTCCTTGATATCCGGGAACTTCGGGTTCGCCAGGATACTGCGGTGCCCCAATGCCCTTGGGCCATGCTCGATCCGGCCCTCGAACCAGCCGATGACCACCTTTTCGGTGAGCAGTTTCGACACCTGATCGACGATCTCGTCATCACTGAGCCTGGTCCAGCCCACTCGATCGCTGAACTCCCGCAGGGTCTGCTCGATCGTCGAGTCGTCGAATTCCGGTCCGAGATAAGGAGTTACACGCGGCGTGGGCTTTGCCTTGTCGGCGGTGTCCGGGTGATTGACCCAGACGTGGACCGCTGCGCCGATGACGATGCCCGTATCGCTGGCACCGAAACTCACCTCCATATCGTCGAACCGCGACCCCTCGAACAGCGGAGTGTTGTTGAGGCAGTTCAGTGCCACGCCGCCCTCGAACAGCAAGTGGTTCAGATCCGACTTGGCTTCCAGGGCGCGGAGCTGGTGGCTCGTGACGACTGTCAGCATCTCCTGCGCTGCGGCGGCCACCCGGGACTGGTACTCGACGGTGTCCTGGAACGGACCGAAATACTGCTCGAAGAGCGGCTCGAGGCTGCGCGGGTTGTCCGTCGCGAGTGGTTGGCGGAAGGTGTATCGCCCGTCCTCGTGCAGTTCGACGAGGTGCTCGACAAACGGGTTCGGCGACGGGGGATCGGCGTATCCGGACAGGCCCATGACCTTGTACTCGTCGTTATTGGGCACGAAGCCCAGGAATCGCGTGATCGCGCCGAACAGCAGGCCGATCGAATACTCCGCCCCGATGGTCGACTCGTCGAAGACGCGGATCCGGCCGTCGCGGACTTCGCCCATCAGCGCCGAAAACACCTCTGCGCGACCATCACTGATGAGGAACGCGCTGTCCTTCATCCCCGCCAGGTAGTAGCCGGTCATCGCGTGCGCGAGGTGATGCGGTACGAACACCACCTTGTCCGGATCGGGGGTGAAACCGGTGCGGGCGGCGAAGTCGGCCAGGATCGCCTCGTGGCTGACGACCTCGGTGAACAGCGTGCCGATATTGTCCAGCAGGGCCATTTTCGCCGAGGGCGGCATCGGCGCGGACGTGATGCCATGCACCATTTGGTCCAACACCTCGGTCGAGAAATTCCAGGGGATGGCGATCAGGTCGATGTCGGAGAATCGCAATCCCGTCTGGTCGAGACACCATTTCACCGATTTGAACGGGAAGTCGGTGGTCTTCTTCTCCCGGTTGAGCCGCTCTTCCTCCACGGCGGCGACCAGTTCGCCGTCCACCAGGAGCGCAGCACCGGCGTCGTGGCCGAGCAGGTAGTGCTTATCGGTGCCGACCGCGCCGAAATGATCGGCGAAGACTTCCGAGACTCGGGTGAAACCGTTGCAGCCCAAGACAATCATGACAATTTCCTTCTCTGCTACACGGCTTCGACAGGGCAGCGATCGGTAGCGAGGCCCGCCGTGTCGATCCAGGTTTGCTTGTCGGCCAGGAGATCTCGGACGATCTCGCCCGCCGCGGGTGCTTGGCACAGTCCCTGGCCGGAGAATCCTGCCGCGTAGAGGAAAGGCCGGGAAGGATCTCGGCCGATGAAGGCCGCCCCGTCCGGGCTGCCGTCGAAGTCGCCGCTCCAGCCGCGCTCGATGCGGACGCCCGCGAGGGCGGGGTAGGTGGTGCCGAGTTGCTGTGACAGTCGTTCGAGCCAGGTCTGCCGTGATTCGCCCGGGTCGGGGCGGCCCATTCCGATGAGAATGCGGTCCTGCCACGCGCGAATCCGCAGGCTGGAGGGATGCAGGGTCATCGGCAGTGTGGTGAGCGGGGCGGCGGGCGTGTCGGTGAGGAGCAATTCGATGGGATACGTGGTCACGGGGAGACGGACGCCGGCCATCTCGGCCACCGTTCGCGACCACGGCCCTGCCGCGCAGACGATGGTTTCGGCACGGATGGTGCCGGCAGGGGTGTGGACCTGCCAGTCGGGGTCGATGCCGGTGACGGGAGTCTCCGTGCGCAACAGCGCGCCGACATCCCGGGCGGCGGTGGCGTAGCCGTGCACAATCGCGGCGGGGTCGCAGGCGTAGGCCTCGGGGGCCCAGGCCGCCGCCACGATGGCGCGCTCGTCGAGCAGCGGATTGAGTTGCGCCGCTTCGGATGCGGTCACGAGCTCGACGTCCACTCCGGCGGCGTGCTGGGCGGCTCGGTCCCGCCGGAAGGCCGCCACCTGCTGGTTCTCGGTGAACAGCACCAAGAAACCGACACGCTGCAGGCCGAGCGTGGTTCCGGTCCGCTCGGCGAGGTCGTGATACGCCGCCAGGCTGCGGACGGCAAGGCTGCCGGTGCGGGCATCGCCGGGAAAATAGGTGCGCACCACGCCCGCGGTGGACCCGGATGCTCCCGATCCGAGACTGCCGCGCTCCAAAAGCACTGTGCGGACCCCTGATTCGGCGAGATGGCACGCTATCGAGGTGCCGATGACGCCGCCGCCGATGACGAGGGCATCGGTGCGTTCGGGCAGACCGCTCATGACTGCTGACCCACTTCGGCGGGGCGTTGCCGGCGCAGGTGGTCTCCGGCGTCCCACGGGAACAGGTGCAGATTCCAGCCGCCCAGGCAGTTGACGTAGAGGGCCATCTGACTCGCCACGGCGAGGAAGTCGTCACGGTCGAGGTCGTCGAGGCAGGCCAGGAAGCGCTGGGTGAAGGACCACAGCTTCTCCAGACCGCAGTAGCCCAGGAACTCGGCCGGGATACCGATCAACAGGCGTGCCATCTGGCGCAGCGAATCCATCGGCATATCCGTGACGGCGGCTCGGACCAGGCCGCCGTACGTGGCGTAGCCCAGCGGGCGGGTCTCACCGTTGACGAACAGCAGGGTGGGCAGCACCGTCTCGAAACTGCCTGCCCCGGAGGCGATTCGCCCTCGGTGCAGATCGGCGAGCTCGGGTGGTTCGGTCAGCCAGATCTGCCCGGTCTCGGTGTACACGTCGTGGATCAGGCGGTTCGCGTCAGGATCGGCGGCGGTCAAATGGGGAATGCGGTGGCCGCCTGCCGTGCCTGCCCTGCGGACCTCCGCCAGGATCGGCTTCTTCGTCGAATAGACCGAATCCCAGATAGCCTGACCGGCTTCGAGCAGAGCGGGCATATCCGCCGCACGGATCCGGCCGACCGGGGAGGCCGGCATCGGTTCGCTCAAGGGACCGTACTTGATGCCCACATGCTGTAGCGCGGAACAGAACACCGTTCCGTCGGGCGCCTCGCGCCGGTCAGCGATCCGAGTGGATGCGGGCAGATGGAGCAGGGAGGGTATCGGCGCCACGTGATACAGGTGACTGCCCGCAACCAGTGCGTGTCCCTGCAGACTTCGGTAGGGCAACGACTCCCAGAGCGCATCGGCCAGCTCGGCATTGCGACCGTCGAGTTCCGCGGTCACGGTGATATCCAGATCAGGCCAGGCGATTTCGAGCTGCCGACCGGACAACGTCTTAGTCAAGGGGTACTCCTTCGTTCGATGAGATGCTGTCGCGGCTACTGCTGCGCAAAGAAGTCCCGCACGGAGTCGGTCTGCCCGGCCATCATGGCGATGATCGTCTCGACGACCTCGGCCTCCGCGTCATCGGCGATCGTCAGCTCTCGTGTCCAATCGAAGAAGCTGCGGTTCGGATCATTGGTGATCGGCTGCACGTGAATAGTGGCGAGATAGCGGTCCACGCCCATCGTCGGCTCGATGGATCGGTAGGTCTGCGTTCGCTCCACCTCGTTGCGTCCGGCGACCTCCTGCTGAACAAGGCCGTCGCTGAATACCAGCGTGAAGTTGTACAGCGACGGAACTCGTTCGGGCGCACCGTCTTCGGCCCAATGCACGTCCTTCGCCGCATCTCCGGACACGATCGACACCACCTGCAGGGCATCGCGGACCACAGCCCAGACCGTGTCCGGATCGGCGTCGATGATCGTCGAGTGGTACATCGTGTGCTTGCGCTGGATCGCCACGAGAACTCCTTGTCGGACAAGGGAAATCCCTTGCTTCGTTGCCAGTTGTGTCAGCAGTACACAGGCAACCGAGGGGAGTCGGCCAGGCATGGAAGGCATGAAAACGTCCGCAGGCTGAGAGCGGAGGTTCGTAGACTCATACAAGAGTCCGCAATGTCGGCCATGGCTGGCCTGGCAGTTGTAGTGCGTTGTGTGACTTACGGTTTCGCTGGTCTATACGCCAGCGTGCTCAATTGAGCTGGAGCAGCTGTGCCGAGTACGCCTGTGCCGCAAAATCAATGCGTCGGTAGCCGATCGGTGGAGCCCTCCGCCAGCGCGGCTTCCACATGCGAGATTCCTGCTCCGACGCCACCGTCGAAAGCTCCTTCGTCGAGCGCGGCGAGCCGCTCTCGGGCCGCATCGAGATGGCTCCGGGCCGAAGCGAACGCGCCTAGTCGGCGGAGGTCGTCAGCCAGGTTGAGATGCATCGACGGATAGAAGCCGCGCACACTCAACGACGAATGTTCCTGCTGAGCGCGCTCGTCCGTGAGCACCTCGACCGCGTCCAGTGCCCGCACATCCCAGGTGAGGGCATCGGCCGCATGATCGAACAAATCAGCCAGATAGTGCGCGATGGTGCAGCGATGCAGCGGATCGCCGTCCACGCCCACCGAACTCCATAATTCGGCGAGAGATTCCCGAGCCTGATCGGTATTCCCTTGCCGCCCAAGGGTTACGGCGTCATTGATGGCGGTCATGGTGGCATCGGTCATGCGGCCACCGTAGCCGGGTGGTCCGACAGATTTGGCACTGCGTTTTTTCCGCCTAAAACAAACCAATTGGTCCTAATTGCTGCGCGGCTGGGAGCTGTCGAGTACCGTTTTTCCGGTATGCGCCGGATGAGCGCTACCGGCGTAACTCTCCGATGAAACCCGATCCCACCTCACCCGAAAAGGGGAAACACCGTGGTTGACACGTTGCGCGTAGGAGAAGAACTCGGAACAGGTAAGTCGCTCAATAGTGGTGCGTACTCGCTGACCCTGCAGGACGACGGCAATCTGGTGCTCGAAGAGCCGGGCAAGGTCATCTGGTCGAGCGGCACGAACGGCTCGGGCGTGACCCGGGGCATGTTGCAGCAGGACGGCAACTTCGTGCTCTATGCCGGGGAAGACGCCAAATGGTCGACCAAGACCGACGGCAAGAGCGCCGACCGGCTCACCCTGCAGCCCGATCGGAATCTGGTGCTCTACGGCGGTGATTCCGCCCTCTGGTCCTCCAGCACCGCGACCGACACCCCGATGGCCGCCGAACAGCCGGCGGCGGCCGCGGCGGCCCGCACGTACACGATGGCCGACGGTGACACGCTGTGGGCCGTCGCGGAACAGTTCTACGGCGACGGCAATCGCTTCCAGGAGATCGTCGCGGCCAGCGGTATCGCCGACCCGGACATGGTCAGCGCCGGGCAGGTCCTGACCATCCCGTAGACGCCACACGCCCGAACAGCAGGACCCCGGTCGCTCGCGACCGGGGTCCTGCTCTGAAAGGTGCTGAATACCAGGAACTTCGTTAGTCGTCCGGTAGCGCGTGCCGCAGCCGCATCGGCCGGGTACGCGGTCGCGGAATCCGAGCGGGACTTCTTCGGGCGTTCCGATGTGCTGTCGCTGCACATGCGCCTGGTGGACGCGACACGCGGTATCGTCAACGCTGACGACCTGGCGGCGATGAAACCTACTGCGCTACTGGTCAATACGAGCCGCTCCGGTCTCATCCGGCCGGGCGAGCTGGTGGCGGCCTTGCAACGGGGCCGTCCGGGGTTTGCCGCGCATGATCAACCCCGAGGCACTGGGCACACCGCGAACCGGCCACGCTCTGTGAGATTTCTGCGCGATAACAGGGTGCCGATTAACGGACGAATCGTGCGCCGTCATGATCGTATGGAGTGATCTCGAGTCGGACCTGCGTTGCCAGTCGTGACGCGGCGGGACGAAAGGACACCGCATGTCGATGGCGGAGTTGCGCAGTCAGATCCTGCGCCGCAAACCCCTGGGCGAGATCGAGGACGATACGCCCGCCGATCAACAGCTCGCCAAACACCTGGGCCTCTGGCAGCTGACCGCGATCGGCGTCGGCGGCATTATCGGGGCCGGGATCTTCTCGCTGGCCGGATCGGTGGCGAACAAGACCGCCGGACCCGCCGTATTGATCTCGTTCCTCATCGCCGGACTGGCCAGTGCGTGCGCCGCGCTGTGCTACGCCGAGTTCGCGGGCATGGTGCCCAAGGCCGGTTCGGCCTACACCTACGGCTATGTGGCACTGGGGGAGTTGGGCGGCTGGTTCATCGGATGGGATCTGCTGCTGGAGTACACGGCGGTATCAGCGGTGGTGGCCATCGGCGTCTCCGGCTACTTCAACTTCCTGCTCGATCAGATGGGACTTACGCTGCCGCACTGGATGCTCGGCGCGTCGGGGACCGGTGACGGGCATGTGGTGGATGTCTTCGCCGTGGTGTTCTGCCTGGGTACGGCCTGGGTACTCACGCGCGGCATCAAGAGCGTCGGCCGCTTCGAAACCTTCTTCGTGGCAATCAAGATCGCGGTGGTGCTGCTGATCATCGGACTCGGCGTATTCCATATCGACAGCGCCAATTACACCCCCTACTTCCCCTACGGTCATGCCGCGGTGTGGACAGGCGCGGCGACGGTGTTCTTCGCCGTCTTCGGCTACGACGCCATGAGCACCGCCGCCGAAGAATCCACCGAGGCGAAAAAGCAACTGCCCAAGGCGATTCTGTATTCGCTGGCCATTGCCATGGTGCTGTACGTGCTGGCGACGCTGGTCCTCACCGGCATGCAGAAGTACACCGAGATCAATCCGACGAGTGGCTTCTCCAGCGCCTTCAAATCCGTTGGGCTGCCGGGCATTGCGAATGTCATCGCCGTCGGCGCGATCATCGGCATCGCCACCGTGGTGCTGGCATTCATGCTGGCGACGACACGTGTCTGGTATGCCATGAGCCGCGACGGCCTGCTGCCCGCCTGGTTCGCCAAGACCCACCCGACGCGGCGCGTTCCGACCCGTGTGACCTGGATCGTGGGCGTCGGGTCGGCGATCCTCGCGGGCCTGCTGCCGATCAATACCGTTGCCGAGCTGACGAATATCGGCATTCTGATGGCCTTCATCGTGGTCAGCATTGCCGTGATGGTGCTGCGCTACACGCGTCCCGGGGAGCCGCGCGAATTCCGGCTGCCGCTCATGCCGGTGGTACCGGTCGTCGGGATCGGGTTCTCGATCTATCTGATCTGGTCGCTGCCGTGGGAGACGTGGGTGCGCTTCGTCGTGTGGCTCTTGGTCGGTCTGGTTGTGTACTTCGCCTA
The DNA here is from genome assembly GCF_025465275.1 of Nocardia sp. GTDB lineage: Bacteria > Actinomycetota > Actinomycetes > Mycobacteriales > Mycobacteriaceae > Nocardia. The sequence goes on from NZ_JAODNK010000190.1 coordinate 32,325, forward strand.
CTCGCGAAAGCACTCGAAGCTGGAGCATTCCGGCGCCGTGCAGGCAGGGTGAGCAATACCAAACCTAGTGCCAGGACTGCCATTCCGGACCAGGACAGGGGTGAGAGTCGCTCGCCCACCACGGTCACGCCGAGTGCGGCGGCGACCGCGGCTTCGGTCAGGGTGAGGGTGGCGGCGGTGTCGACTGCGGTGTGCCGCAGGCCGTATCCGAACAGTCGATAGGCGAGGAAGGTCGTGAAGACCGCCAGGTACAGCGCGACGGTGAGGCCGCGTGGCGTTGCGAGCCAGTCGATTCCGAGGCTGAGCAGTACCGGCAGCACAAGTAGGGCGGCCATACCGAACATGGCTCCCATGACCGGGGACGATGGCTGCCCTCGGGCGATGAGCTCGCCACCGACCAGTAGATAGCTCGCGTAGGCCAAGCCCGCGCAGAGCGCGAGGGCGACGCCGAGGGGGTCGATCGGCGTGCTCGCTCCACCGAACTCGGACCCGAGAACGAGTGCGAGGCAACCGATCACGGCCACTCCGGTCGCGGCGAGCCATCGATTTTCTGGTCTGCCACGCCCGGTGATCCAGACCAGCAGCCCGGTGAATACAGGCGCACTGGCCAGCGTGGTCACGGTGGCCACGGCGACACCCGTGCGCGCCACCGCTGGGTAGAAGGTGAGCGGGTACGCGGCAACCGCGCACCCGCCCACTGTCAGCAGCCCGCACTCGAACCTGTTGCAGTGCAGGCGATTACCTCGCGAGGTGAGGAGGAGCAGCAACCCGCCGAACACCAGCCCGGCGGAACCCACCGCTGCTGCGGGCGTTCCGGTCGGGGCCAGTGATGCGGCGGTGCCGGTGCTGCCCCACAACACCGCTGCGGCAAGAATCGAAGAACTTTTCGGCACAGTCGTGTACTCCGTCGTCGAATGCTGTGAGCAAGAATTCGCAACGGGCGCACAAGAATTCCAGGCTGCCCAGTGGGGGTCAGCCGGAGCGTGCGGCGGATATCAGCCGGTGCGCCCGATCAGCAGATCGGGGGCGGCGTGACGCAGTGCCAGTAAGAACTCACTCGGCGATCGTATCAGCGGTTGATCCGCGCCCGTCCGCCTTCACCCGCGATGCGGCCCTTGCGGATCAGCTCGCGCTTGGTTCCGGGCATGAGCGTGACCTGGTCGCTATCGGTTTCAGCGGGGTCATCATCGGCGGTCGGTGTCGGATTCGGCCGCACGAACAGCGTGACGGTGGTGCCCTCGGCAAAACCATTGCGCTTCATCAGCGAGGCCGACGCGGTGTTGTGGATCTCCACATCGGTGACGATCCGGCGCGCACCGCTCTCGAACAGGGTGTCGCAGCAGGCGGACATGAGCCGGCCGGCAATCCCGCGGCCCTGCCTATCGGGAGCGACGGCGATCCACTCCAGATAGGCCCAGTCGTCGCGCAGCTCGAACTCCATCGAGCCGAGCACGAATCCCACCACTCGATCGGAGTCCACCGCGACCCAGCAGGAGCGGCCGGCGCTGTCGAGATGCTCGGCCACCGAGGTGAGCGACCAGGATGTGTAGGGCTTGGTGGAGGTGTCGAACACCTCGTAGCCCAGATCGAGTACCTGTCGAAGATGTCCGAGTCCCATGGGGACGATGGCTATGGCCGGTTCCATACCCGACAGTTTGCCAGGTAGATGCTGCGGTGACCCGTTCCGGTCCGGCCCGGTGGTTCCTAAGCGCCTTTACGGGCTTGCTTGGCAGGAGCCTTCTTCGCGGCCTTCTTGACCGGCTTCTTCTCCGGCGCGGCTGCCTTCGCGGCTTTGGGAGCTGTAGCGGGCGCGGCATCACCGCTCTTCGCACTACGCCGCCCGGACGCTTCCAGACTCCGCTGCAGCGCCGCGACCAGGTCCACGACCTCGGCATCCATCTCGGGTGCGGCCGATTCCGGTGCGCGCGTGACCTTGCTGCTCCCGCTGGCAATGGCCTCGTCGAGCAGCTTCTTCAGCTCGATCTGGTATTCGTCCACGTACAGGCCCGGATCGAAATCATCCGACAGCGTGTCGACGAGCGTCTCGGCCATCTGCAGTTCCTGCGGCCGCGGCTCCGCCACGCCGTCGAGCTTGTCGAAGGCCACCGACCGCACCTCATCGGGCCACAGCATGGCCTGCAATACGAGCACGCCGTCGCGCACCCGCAGCGCCCCCAGCCGAGTCTTCTGGCGCAGCGTGAAGTGCACCAGCGCGATCCGATCGGTCTGCTCGAGCGTTTTCGCCAGCAGCACATACGCTTTCGGTGTACTCGAATCGGGTTCCAGGAAGTAACTCTTATCGAAGAAGATCGGATCGATCTGGTCGGCGGGCACGAATTGCAACACCGGAATTTCATGCTTTTCCGCGGCAGGCAGCTTCGAGAAATCCTCATCGGTGAGGATCACCCGATCCCCCTCCGGCGATTCGTACGCCTTATCGATATCCGCGAACTGCACCGGCTGCCCATCCACCGTGCACACCCGCTCGTACCGAATCCGCCCCCCATCAGCAGCATGTACCTGATGGAACTTGATGTCGTGGTCCTCCGTGGCCGTATAAACCTTCACGGGAACATTGACCAACCCGAACGCGATGGAGCCCTTCCAAATGGACCGCATGGTCCGATCGTACTTCGGACGGGCGCTTCTAGCGGTTAACGCATCGCCGACCTGGGGTTTCGGGTGGCTGTCGGTGTCCGCACCCGTCGGCGCTTGTGTCCGGGCGTGAGCGCGGCGGCGTCTCGAAGGTCGTCCCTCCCAATGTTGGGATGGCCCTGGTTGAGGGAGCCTTAATCTCGTCACTATGCAAAGCAGTGTCGAGCAGCTCGAGCGGGTACTGCCTCCACCGCGGCGGTGACGATCCCGACCTGTGGACAACGGTAGTTCGGCCGCGCACAGGGCAGATGTACGATTTCGACCTCGGCATGGTCAATTTCCTGTTCCAGATGCTCAGCGGTCGTCTCGATCCGCCGGACGGTGTGGAATTCGCGGTTGACAGGCCGCACGTATTCGAGTCATGGCGCCACGATAGGCATTGTCATCGGTCATGACTCTCGGCCGAAGCAGCCGGAGTGAACATCCCATAATGCCGCATAGTGCGCGGTTCGAAACGGCCACGCGGCTCTCCCAAAAATCAACAGGGCGAGTTCATTTCGGGGGGCCGCACGACTGTCGGCCGAAGGCACGCCACTGCCGATTACGCGGCGTTAAGCACACGCTTCTCCGCAATCGATGCCCGACGCAGGCACCACCCACCGTAGAAGCCTGCCCACCAGGGCAGGCGCCCGATCACCGGCGCTGAGCCTCCCCGTCGTCCGACCAGGCCATGGCATCGATCTCCACCCGAAGCGCCGGAGAAGCCAGGCCGTTGACATACATCAACGTCATACACGGCGAATGCGAACCGAAGAACTCGGCGAACGCCGCACGCCGGGCCGCGCTGTCGATCTCGCCGACCAGATACACGGTCACCTTGACCAGATCCGCGACGTCCATCCCCGCCGCCGAAAGATTGTGCCGCACATTCTCGAATGCCACCGCGATCTGCTCGACCGGAGATTCGGGCACCGAGCCGTCCACCCGCATGCCGATCTGCCCCGACAGCACCAGCCACCGCCCTCCGGGCCCGACCTCCATCTGGTGCACATACGCCGCCACCGGCGCGTGCACTTCCTGCGGATTGCGCTCGATCTTCACAAAGCTCGACTCTAAAGCGTCCCGCGAAGCACGGCAGGACACGCACACTCCCGCCTCACCGGAATCCGGATGAACCCCACTGAGCGGCAGGTGGATTCATTATCGGCAACGTCCTACATGCTGACGATGCTGCGCAATAGTGAGCTCTCATGCCTCATCCCGCGCTGACCGAACTGGCCTGCGGCGCGCCGCGGCCGGTGAACGTCACCGCCGCCCAGCGCTACGCCACCGACGGGACCATCGGCCTCTTCGGGGGCGCCACGCCCGGAGTCGACTCTATGGAAGCCGCTCGCGGCGCATGAAGAAGCCACTATGACGCGCATGCGAAGCGCAGGGGCATATTGAAGTACGGGCTTTTCAATTTGTACACGCGGGGCCTCACTACGCGGTTACCGTCGGAGCGGCACTCAGGTGCCGGCAACGAGTACTCCAACGGGAAAGTACAGATGAGGCAAATGAGTTGGGCCGCCGTCACGGTGGCCATGCTGGCGATACCGGTCGTCGCGGCGGCATCGGCGTCGGCCACGGTCGACAATGTGAATCTGACACGGGTCTACACCGGCATCGGCGGATGTGAAGGGGCAGGCAATACCTGCACGATCTTGGTGACCACCAGCGGCGCGGACGCCCTGGCACCGGTCACGGTCACCCTGGACGGGCAGAACGTCGGCACCTTCACCCCGCAAGCCGGACCCACGGCCGGCACCGGGACCATCCAGTACGTCTATCACTCGAAGCTTGCCGAAGGCATCTACAGCCTCACCGCCACGCAGGGCTCGTCGACCAAGTCCATGACGGTGCAGAACTGCGGCAGCCAGCCGACCGGCAGCTCCAGTGCCTCGGCCCAGTGCACCGGAAACGATATTCTCGGCGCTCTGCTGATGCCGCTGATCCTCCTCACCGGCTCCGGGCACACACAACTCTGACCGACCAGTTGGGGCAGTGGACGGTACGGAGTGCAGTGGTCGACGGCCACCCAGGCACGCAAAGTGAATCGAACGCCGTTACGCAGCAATGGCTTTCGGCCCATCGGCGAGGTCGCTCTTCTTCATCGACTCCGGTGCGCACGCAAATGGCGCGAAAACGGCCGGTCATCGCAACACCTGCGATGACCGGCCGCTTCCTGTGGTTCTAGCTGGATCGAACCAGCGACCAGGTGACGGAGGTCGGATCTGGCCTTTTGCTTCACTTTCGGTGCTTCTGAGTCAGGAAACTGCTTGAAAGCACTCGAGAATGGAGCAACAGGCCAGTCCGCCGCCATAGGTCGACCGCAGGCAGCTCCCGAACGCGCCGTCATGCCGCGTGGCGTGCGGTTCGAACCAGGCGGTGCGGGCACGTAGAAGATTCACGGGCAGTAGAGATCTGGCGGCGGCCCCGAGGGAGGTCGAGTCCTGCTCGGATGCCGGACAGGGATTCGACGCAGGTTCGCCTCACCGCCACGCGCATCCACGGTGATCGCCGGGATCAGCGGGTGGCCTCACCAGTTCCCATTACCGAGTCATCGAAGTCGAACCGGTTGACGAATCCCGACACCGCCATGATACTTAGGTTTGTGCCTAAGTATCATGGCGAACTCGACGCGTTGCTCCGCGCTCTCGCGGATCCGACGCGTCGAGCCATCGTCGAGCGGTTGGCGAAGTCGCCGGCCGTCGTATCCGAGCTGGCGGCACCGTTCTCGATGGCGTTGCCGTCACTGATGCAGCATCTGCGCGTCCTCGAGGACGCCGGGCTGGTGACGTCACACAAGCTCGGACGCGTTCGCACTGTGAGCCTGCGACCGGGCGCGCTCGATGTCCTGCACCTGTGGCTCGGCGAGTTACGAACCCCCGCAGAACACCAAGCCGACCGGCTCGGAATCCACCTGACCCGCACCACTTCGAAGGAGACCTGATATGACCCGCGTTCGCATCAACTTGTTCGTCTCGCTGGACGGCTTCACCTCGGCGACCGACAACTCCCCCGAAAATCCGATGGGCGAGGACTTTGGCCGCCTCTCAGCAGGCCACCTCGCGACCCGCACGTTCCGCGAGCGCGTATTCGGCGACACCAGCGGCACCGGCACGACCGGCGTCGACGACCGCTACACCGCCGCGTTCTTCGAGGGAGTCGGGGCCGAGATCATGGGCGCGGCCATGTTCGGGCTGCACGCGTTCCCCGGCGACCCGGAATGGAAGGGCTGGTGGGGTGATAAGCCGCCGTTCGGCACGCCGGTCTACGTCCTCACTAACACACTGCGACGCCAAGATTCGTCAATACCGGCCGCGCCGGGTGGATACCCGTACCGCGTGGTCCCGCGGCCGTCGATCCCGATGGAGGGTGGGACGACGTTCCACTTCCGCAGCGGCGCAATCGAGGATGTGCTCGCCGAGGCGACTGCTGCCGCGGGTGGTCGGGACGTGCGCGTCAGCGGTGGCGTCGGCACCGCGCGCGCCTTCCTGCGCGCCGGCCTGGTCGATGACTTGCACCTCATGGTCGCGCCGATCGTCCTGGGCCGGGGAACTGGGCTGTGGGACGATCTGGGCGGTCTCGACCTCACCCACAAGGTGACGACGGAAGTGGCCGAGAGCGGCACGATCCACGTCACGTTCACCCGTTAGGACGCGCCCATGACGACCGAACGCCGACTCGCCCGCGCCGAGTTCACCCTGACTCGCAGCTACCCGGTTCCCGTTGAGCGCGTCTGGGGCGCGTTCGCCGAGGAGCAACAGAAGTTGACCTGGTGGGGTGCCGGCGACGCCATCGAGCCGGGCGAGTGGGCCTTCGACTTCCGGGTCGGCGGCCGCGATGTCGCCGAGGGGAAGTTCCACGACGGTCCGGTGTCGCGGTACGAGGCCACCTACACCGACATCGTCGAGCACATCCGCATCGTCACGACGTACGACATGTGGATCGACGGGGCTCACATGTCAACGTCGGTGGCCTCTCTGGAGTTCGAGCCGAGCGCGGAGGGCACTCGGTTCACCCACGCCGAGCACGGCGTCTTCTTCGACCAGTTCTGGGCCGACGGGCCGAACCGCGAGCAAGGCAGCCGGGGGCTGCTCGATGCTTTGGGCAACTACCTGCGATGACGACTCGGTGAGCTTCAGTCCAAATCCGCGAAACTCGCGCTTGCAGCAACGAGCATCCGCTCATGCCGAGACCTGCGCGTTGGTCGGCCACCCAAACTGGTTGGCCGACAGCTCTTCCTGGTGCGCGCTCATGCCGATGAGCGCTCACGAAATGTGGCCGATCATGAATGCCTACGGGTCTGCGCATGACTCGGCTGGTCAGCGTGCACTGCCTGAAACGGTCGCAATCGAAACATGCAGCTAGAAAGGCAATTCGGACCTGGGCTAGTCCTCGTAACCACCGTCGTCTGAATCTTTCGTCCACTCTCGGTAGAGCGGATTTGTCAACTGCAGGACGACGACCTCGTCACTAAGGAGAAGTGTTATCACAGCGTTTCCACTCGTCCAACTGACCTCCGGCGCTGAGTCGTCGGTCTCGCCCGCTGGGTCGTTGTCGGTCTCGTCATCAACCGGAGCGCCTAGCTCACTACAAATACGACCACGCAACTGCTCGAATGCCCGAACCAACTGCGCTCTGGACGCGATCGTCCCGGCGTCGTCTTCATCGTCGTCGGCAGTGTCCGCGACCCATACGCCTATCCACTTAACGGTTTCTCCAGCATCAGCCATGACGCGGACTACGCCGTCATCGACTTGAGCATGGGCCTTGGGGATTGACACCTTGAGATCTGTCTGGAACGACGTACCCAGTCGCCACGAGTCGATGACCTTCCAACCCGCTCGGTTGCAGAACCGTTCTAGATCTCCTTCAGACCATGTCCAGTGGAAATCTGCTGCGAGGCGGGCGATCCGGATGGCCCCGTCAAGATCGACTTGCATGGTCGGATGCTACTTCCTCCGAAGTCCGATTCCGCTGTCACCCCAATTGAGCACTTGGCTGAGTGCGGATGTTGACCGTGCATGCCACGCGCTGACAATGGCTAACCCGAGTGAGCTCGCATGCCGCATGCCGCGCTGTTCGATACGGCCAACGCGGCACCTCGGAAGATCAACCGGCAGCATCCATCTGGTGTCGGCCGAACGCACGCTTCTGCCGCATACTGAGTCGCCCCGGTGAGTCCAGGGACTTCGTCATCTGTGAAGGATGGAAGTCGTGTCGTCGAGGAAGAAGTACCCGGTCGAGCTGCGTGAGCGAGCGGTTCGGATGTTCGTGGAGATCCGGGATCAGCACGAGTCGGAGTGGGCCGCGATGAAAGCGGTCGCCGATCTACTCGGCGTAGGGACGCCGGAAACGGTCCGCAAGTGGGTGCGTCAGGGCGAGATCGACGGGGGAACCCGTCCCGGCGTGAGCACCGACGAGTCCGCGGAGCTGAAGCGGTTGCGGCGCGAGAACGCAGAACTCAAGCGCACCAACGGAATTCTGAAAGCCGCATCGGTTTTCTTCGCGGCCGAACCCGGCCGGCCCCAGCGCTGACCGTCGCCTTCATCAGCGAACATCAAGGCCGCCGCGCGAGCGGCGGCCTGCGATGGGGTGTCGAGTCGATCTGCGCCGCGCTCGAAGAGCTCGGCGTGAAGATCGCCCCATCGACCTATTACGAACACCGCAACCGGCCCCCGACCCAGCGCGAAAAGCGTGACGAGGAACTGAACGTGCAGATCACGCGCGTGCACAACGAGAACTACAACGTCTACGGGGCCCGGAAAGTATGGCTGCAACTCAATCGTGAGGGCATCGGCGTGGCCCGTTGCCGGGTGGAACGGCTGATGCGCGGCCTCGGATTACGAGGTGCGGTGCGCGGCAAGGCAAAACGCACCACGATCGCTGACCCGGCTGCGGTGCGGCCGGCCGATCTGGTGCGGCGCAAATTCTCTCCACCGGCACCGAATCGGTTGTGGGTAGCCGATTTCACCTATGTCTCGACGTGGTCGGGGTGGGTGTATGTGGCGTTCGTTGTCGATGCCTACGCTCGCCGGATCATCGGCTGGCGCACCTCCACGTCGATGACGACCGGGTTGGTGCTCGATGCGATCGAGCATGCCATCTGGACTCGGAATCGTGGCGGCTGGAACGTGAAAGACGTTGTCCACCACAATGATAGAGGATCCCAATATACATCGATCGCGTTCACTGAACGACTTGCCGAGGCCGGGATCCAACCCTCGGTCGGGGCGGTCGGATCCTCCTATGACAACGCGCTCGCCGAAACGATCAACGGCCTCTACAAGACCGAGCTGATCAAACCGCGCGCTCCGTGGCGGACGGTCGATCATGTCGAGTTGGCCACCGCCGAATGGGTCGATTGGTTCAATCACCGTCGCCTCTACCGCAATTGCGGTGAC
>NZ_JAODNK010000227.1 GCF_025465275.1 Nocardia sp.
CGAGGGAGCCGTCGTGTGCCGCTGTCGAATGAACAGTCGATCGGATCGAAACAGTAGGGGAGTTTGCGGTATCTGTGAAGAGCAGTTGCACCGAATTGTGCTGTCGCACAGATAGACCCGCAGCTCATTACCCCTATCCCACAGTGTGTGATTGTCGCCGCCATCGTCTCCGCCGAATCGCTGCGCCCACACCGCGCGCCGACTAGGCTGCCCCCGTGTCGGCCGGGCGACCACCGCGCATCCAGGTGACCGGCCGCTCCCGTGCCGGTAAATCCACCGTGCGAAATGCGTTGTCGCTCATATCCGCCGAAGAAACAGCACCCATCGACGTTCCAGGGCAACCGGACCCGGTCCTGGACGGCGACCTCATCATCTACGTCCTCCCCGGCGCCCTCGACACCGCAGACTGCCGCATCCTCGCCACCCTGCCTCCGGACCGCACCCTTGTGGTCCTGAACAAGGCCGACGCCATCGGCACCCGCTGGTCCGACGCCGCCCTGGCCGCCGACCGCCACACCGCAGCCCTCGGCTTCCTGACCCTCCCCGCGGTCGCATCCCTCGCCGTACACACCCGCGCAGGCACTTTCACCGAACCCGACCTGCGCACCCTGCACCGCCACCGCACCCGATCCGACCCCGCCTTCACCCTCACCCCCGACCTGTTCACCGACCCATCGATCGCCGAGGACACCTCCGCCCGCCGCACCCTCCTCGCCCGCTGGGACCTCTACGGCATCACCTGCGCCCTGACAGCCCTCCGCCACAACCCCGCGCTCCAACCCCAGCCCCTCCTCCAAGTCCTCCACTCCGCCAGCGGCATAGACCCCATCCACCACGAACTCCACCGCCGCTACGAACAAGCCGCCGCTCGCCTAGCTCGCGAATCCGCCTCCCACCAAGCCGATCCCGCCCCCGACAACGAATAACCGGTGTTGGAACGCCAGCCCGCTCACACCCCGGTCGATTTCGACCTACCCGGCCGCGCCGAACTGCCCGGGCGAAATGCGGTGCCTCCCTGCGGATTGGATCTGCCGCCGGTCGAGCGGATGCCGCCGCCCTCGATCGCAGTGCACAGGTCGCCGCCGCCCACTCCGGAACCTCTTGTGGAACCGCGGCAAGCACCGAAGCTCCCCGAGGTCGCGGAAGCGGTGGTGATGCGTTGGAATCCCCATGGATTGGCGCTGCTGCTGGCAGTGCAGAGCGACACGCTTGCGCCGCCGGCGGCGTCGGTGGCCTTGATCGGTGGCGACGAGACGAATTCGGTATTGCTGCGCGCAGAACTGGCTCGGTTCGTGCCGCGGATCGAGCTACTCGCGACCGGGGAGCGACCGGTGCCGGTGGCCTGTGTCCTCTTGGAAGCGGGTGCGCCGATCGGGCGGGAGGGGCTGGGTGCGGTCCAGCGGTTGCGGGCAGACGGGACCCGGATTGTGTTCGCTTTGGACGGGTTCCACGCGCATTGTGAGTGGCGCGAGGTGCTGGAGCGGGATGCCTTGCTCCTATCGGCAGGGGATCCCGTCGAAATAGTGCCCGTTTCCGCACGTATGGAGAGCGCGGCCCGCGTGAGTGGGGATGCGGCGCTGGCGGATCGGTCGGGTGTGGGGTTGTTGCATGCGCGTCTGGTGGCAAGCGCGGGTGCCGGGCCGTCGGCGGATCAAGCCGCAATCGTGCGGGAGAAGGTGCTGGCAGAAACGCGGCGGCGCATCGGAGTCGAGCTACAGAAGTTGCGGAGTGGCGGGGATGTCGCTGTTTTGCGGGCCGAGCGGGCGACGCTGCTGGCGGTGAATGACGGTGGGCGCGGGGCTGTCACGGGGATGCTTCGGAATCGGCTGCATTTGGCCCGGGTGGATCTGCTGCATGAGGTGGGGGTGCGGATTCGGGCGTTGAATGCGGTGGCGCGGGCGGATATCGAGCGGTTGCCGCGTAGCGGGCAGCGGGGATTTCCGCAGGGTTTACAGAATTCGGTGGAAAAGATCACACGGGAAATCGATCGTGCGATCTATCAGCGCCTCGCCGAATTGGATGAGCTGGTCGAGAAGGCCGTTCGCGCATCGGAACTGACGGCTGCTGCTGGAAACAGCGGGTCGGCGCCCGGCGCAGGTGTATCGGCGCAGGTCGGGGCGTCGTGCTCCTGGGCGGACCGGCGGCCGCGGGTGGGTCCGGAGCCCGAACCGCGGTGCGGGGGTGTCGAAGATCATCTGATGATCGCCTTGGGGGCCTCGGCAGGGTTCGGGTTGGGGCGGCTGGTGGTGCTGCCGCTGGCGCTCTGGGAGGCGGTGGATTACGCGCTGGCGCCGGTCAGTCTGCTGCTCGGAGCGGCTGCGGCGGGGTGGGTGGTGCGGGCGCGGCGGCAGCTCGCTGATCGCGCTCATTTACGGCAGTGGGTGGCGGATGCCCTGGTCAACGTGAAGGCGCAGTTGGAGCAGCGGGTGGCGACGGCACTGGTGGAGGCGGAGGAGCGGCTCACCGATCATGTGGTGCGGATCGCGACCGCGCATCTGGTCGAAACAGACCGTCGGGTAGGGGAATTGGAGGCGCAATTGCGGCAGGCGGCGCAACGGCGACCTGCGCTTCTGACGGCATGCGAACGTGACCTTGGCGCACTCGAATTCGCATAGTCGCAGGTTGGAGGTTTCGACCCGGTACCGACTGGACAACCCGATTCCATACGCCGGGATATATGGCGTTAACCTCTATGGCAGGAACCTGGGCGTCCGCTTGGTCCTTGTACGCCGTCCAGCCGGGACGTGCTATCGGCAAGACTGGTGGGTGCCTTGCCGCAATTGGTGGCACTCGGTGTCGCGAGCACCCCGGGCCACCCATCTCAGGAGAGTTGTTTCATGACCTCAGCGACCATTCCTGGTCTACACGATGGCACCGCGCCCACCGAGCACAAGGAACTGCTTGCCTGGGTACAGGAGGTCGCAGAACTCACCCAGCCAGACCGCGTGGTCTGGTCGGATGGTTCCGAGGCGGAGGCGGTGCGGCTCTCCGAGCAGCTCGTCGCCACGGGCACCTTCAAGAAGCTGAACGAGGCGAAGAAGCCGAACTCGTACCTCGCTCTCTCCGATCCCTCCGACGTCGCCCGCGTCGAATCTCGCACCTATATCTGTTCGCGCAACGAAGCAGACGCCGGCCCGACCAACAACTGGGTCGACCCCGCCGAGATGCGCGCCACCATGACCGAGCTGTACCGCGGCTCGATGAAGGGCCGCACCATGTACGTGGTGCCCTTCTGCATGGGCCCGCTCGGCGCCGAGGACCCCAAGCTGGGGGTGGAGCTCACCGACTCCGAGTACGTCGTGGTGTCGATGCGCGTCATGACCCGCGCCGGTACCGCCGCGCTGGAGAAGCTCGGCACCGACAAGCCCTTCGTGAAGGCGCTGCACTCGGTCGGCGCCCCGCTCGCCGAGGGCCAGGCCGATGTGCCGTGGCCGTGCAACGACACCAAGTACATCACCCACTTCCCCGAGGACCGTGAGATCTGGTCCTACGGTTCGGGTTACGGCGGCAATGCGCTGCTGGGCAAGAAGTGCTACTCGCTGCGCATCGCCTCCGCGATGGCGCACGACGAGGGCTGGCTGGCCGAGCACATGCTGATCCTCAAGCTGATCTCGCCGGAGAACAAGGCGTACTACATCGCCGCGGCCTTCCCGTCGGCCTGTGGCAAGACCAACCTGGCGATGCTGCAGCCGACCATCCCGGGCTGGCGCGCCGAGACCCTCGGTGACGACATCGCGTGGATGCGCTTCGGCGCGGACGGTCAGCTGTACGCCGTCAACCCGGAGTTCGGTTTCTTCGGCGTCGCGCCGGGCACCAACCACAGCTCCAACCCGAACGCGATGGCCACCATCGACGCCGGCAATACCGTCTACACCAATGTCGCGCTCACCGATGACGGCGATGTGTGGTGGGAGGGCCTGGAGGGCTCGCCCGATCACCTCATCGACTGGAAGGGCAACGACTGGTACGAGCGGGAGTCGGAGACGCTTGCCGCGCACCCGAACTCGCGCTACTGCACCCCGATGTCGCAGTGCCCCACCCTCGCCCCCGAATGGGACGACCCGCAGGGCGTGCCGATCTCGGCCATCCTCTTCGGCGGTCGCCGCAAGACCACCGTCCCGCTGGTGACCGAGTCCTTCGACTGGCAGCACGGCGTGTTCATGGGCGCGACGCTCTCCTCCGAGCAGACCGCCGCCGCCGAGGGCAAGGTCGGCACCGTCCGCCGCGACCCGATGGCCATGATCCCGTTCATGGGCTACCACGTTGGTGACTACCTGAACCACTGGATCAATATCGGCAAGAACGCCGACGCGAACAAGCTGCCGAAGATCTTCTACGTCAACTGGTTCCGTCGTGGCGCGGACGGCCGCTTCCTGTGGCCCGGATTCGGCGAGAACTCCCGCGTGCTGGAGTGGATCGTCGGCCGCATCGAGGGCAGCTCGGAGGCCGAGCCCACCCCGATCGGCAATGTCCCCACCGCCGCGCACCTCGACCTCGAGGGCCTGAACGTGGTCGCCGCCGATGTCGACGAGGCGCTGCTGGTCAACGCCGAAGAGTGGAAGAAGGAAATCCCACTCATCGAAGAGTGGTTCGAATTCATCGGCGACAAGCTGCCCTCGGGCATCCGCGACGAGTTCGAGGCCCTCAAGGAGCGCCTGGGCTAGTCCGCCTCCCCCGAACTTTGGCGCACGGCTGAGTGCCGTGCGCCGTCGGGGACGCGTGGTGCGGTTGGGAGTCGAGCCGATTTCGGGGGCACCCCCGGAGTTACCCGGATCCTTGCGAGATCAGTTGTCGCGTTGGCGATAAGCACCGCAGATTCTGAAACGGCCCGTCCACACCACGACTTGGTGCGGACGGGCCGTTTCGTATCCCAAAGTGGCAAGCGCAACCACGCCGGCAGTTCCTGGTGATCTTGGTTTTTCCGCTACATGCCCATGGGCATGAGGACAGACTTCTGTTCGCAGTAGGCGTCGAGGCCCTCGGGGCCGTTTTCGCGGCCGATTCCCGAGGTTTTGTAGCCACCGAACGGGGCGCAGGGGTCGAAGGCGTACCAGTTGATGGCGTAGGTGCCGGTGCGGACTCGGGACGCGATGGACGCACCGTGTTCGATATCGGTGGTCCAGACCGAGCCGGCGAGGCCGTAGTCGCTGTCGTTGGCGATGGCGACCGCTTCCTCTTCGGTGTCGTAGGGGAGGACCGACAGGACGGGGCCGAAGATTTCTTCGCGGGCGATGGTCATGGTGTTTGCGACATCTGCGAAGACGGTGGGTTCGACGTAGTAGCCGGGGAGGTCGGCGGGGCGGGTGCCGCCGAACAGCAGGCGTGCGCCTTCGGCCTGTCCCTTGGCGATGTAGCCTTCGACGCGTTCACGCTGCTGCTTCGAGATCAGCGGGCCGAGTTGGGCATTCGGGTCGCTGGGGAGGCCCAGCGGGAGGGCGCGCACGGATTCGGCCAGGGCGTCCAGGATTTCGTCGTAGCGGCTGCGCGGGGCCAGAATGCGGGTTTGGGCCACGCAGGCCTGGCCGGTGTTCATCAGGCCGGCGAAGGCCAGCTTGGGCATATCGGCGATATCCATGTCCGGCAACAGGATTGCGGCGGATTTGCCGCCCAGTTCCAGCGAACAGCGCTTGAGCTGACCGCCGGCAATAGCCGCGATCTTGCGACCGACGGCGGTACTGCCGGTGAAGGTCACCTTGTCCACACCGGGATGCGAGATGAGGTATTCGGACACCTCGGCATCGGCGGGCAGCACCGAGAGCACGCCCTCGGGGAGCCCGGCCTCGGCGAACAGATCGGCGACCAGATTCGCGGCCAGCGGTGTCAGCGGCGCGGGCTTGAGCACCACGGTGCAGCCGGCCAGCAGTGCGGGCGCGAGCTTGTTGATGGCCAGGAACAGCGGCACATTCCAGGCGATGACCGCCGCGACGACGCCGATCGGCTCGCGCGAGACGCGACTGGTGCCGAACATGCCGGTGCGGGTTTCGTTCCAGGGGAAGGCTTTTCCGAGTCCGGCATAGAAGTCGAGGGTGGCTTTGGCGGGGAAGTAATTGAGGGTGGTGGCTGCCAGGGCCGGGGCGCCCATCTCGGCGGACAACGCCGCGGCGAAATCGCCGGCCCTCTGATCGAGCAGCTGGGAGGCGCGGGCGAGGACTTCGGCGCGCTCCTCGGGCGGGGTGCTCGGCCAGGACCCGTGGTCGAAGGCCTGCCGGGCCGCGGCGACGGCGGCGTCGACGTCCGCGCGGGTGGGGTTGGGGACGCTGCCGACGGTTTCGAGGGTGGCCGGGGATACGACGGGGATGGTCTCGGTGCCGGCGGGTGCGGTCCAGCGGCCGCCGATGAACAGACTCTGGTACTCCATGAGAACACGTTACAGTTTTGCTCCGCATTGTCCGGAAGATTGTCTGGACTACCGTCCCGCTGAGCGGGACGAAACTGAAATTCGACTCTTCGGTCTATTCGTCGGCGCGTGAACTCGTTCCTGAATCGCGGTTCGCAATTCGGTTTGCCTATTGGTGTCCTATGCTCTGCATGGCTCCGCTTCGCCGCCCATTCTGGTCGGTTGCTCTAAATTAGCTGCTGCTATTCTTGTTGCCGCGCCATCTCTCGTTTTCCGCTCTCGGCCGGCTGCTGCTCGACGCGCACTGGGTTCACTACGTGCTGGGTTCAAGACGTCCTGGGTTCCATAGGTGAGAGGTAGGCGAACGGTATGACCGCTGTGGACATCGACGCTTTCATTTTTCCCGAGTTCACCGAAAGCCCTGTGGTGCCCGCGAGTACGCCGATGCAGCGGGCTGCCAACCAGTTGCAGCGGGTGTTGCCGCCGGGCTGGCAGGTGGAGGTCGTCGAAAGTACGCGCGGTGCGGCGCGCAAGGGTCAGCCGGTGCTGCGATTGGTCGCCGCCGACCTCTGAGTGGTGCCGGAGGGCAAGGCGCGCAACTACTTCCGCATACCTCAGGCTAACTCCCGGCATATCGGAAAATCGAATCCCAACCTGTCGGTTCGCTTTTCGTGAAACGCACTATTGCATTCGGCACCTGTAGCGAGCATGCTTTATAGCTATCGCAGATAGCTCGCTCGATACATGAACCGTTACCGCACAGGGGAGTCCGAGTCATGGCGGTGCAAGTGGTCGACAGATCGTTGATGACAAGTGATCTCACCCCTCATCAGGCGAAAAGCGTTGGCGTCGGTGGCTGGGTGGTGTCATTCCTGCCGGGCCGCACGCTCACCACCGAGCAGGCTGCCGCCGCATTGCAGGCCGCCGAAGCTGTTGCCGCCGTGAATGAGCTGGCCGGTCGGGTCGGGCTCACCGCCATGGAGACTGTCGGGCTCGCAACCCAGGAGTCACCCTGGAGCGAACCGGAATGCACGGGCGGATTACGCAGAATCTGGCGCCGCGGCCGACTGCAGCGCTGAGTCCCGTTTGGTCGCAATCACCACCAGGTTGCTGACCAGTAGTTCACGCACCGCCGGGACGTGCACCACCCACCACGCCCACCGTGGGTGATAGCGCGGGAAAACGGCCAGCACCTGCACGTCTTCCGGTGTCTGCCGCGCCCAGCGCAGTCCCGCGGCCGCGCTTACCGCGAACAATGAGGTGCCGAATCGATTCTTCGGGTCCCGCCCGAGCTTCCGCTTGTATCGACGTGCCGCGAACTCCCCGCCCAGATAGTGCCACGGCCCGGTTTCGTGCCCGCCGAACGGGCCGAACCACACGGTGTACGAAAAGACCATCAGCCCACCGGGTTTGATGACGCGCAGCATTTCCTCGGCCATCACCCACGGCTGCGGTACATGTTCGGCCACATTCGAAGAAATGCAGACATCTACGGCATTGTCGCGAAATGGCAGCGCCATTCCCGACCCGCGCACCGCACCGGCCACCCGCAACCCCGCCGCATGCATCTCCGACGGATCCGGTTCCACCGGCAGATACCGCGCCCCCGCGCGGTCGAATTCGTCCGCGAAATAGCCGGGCCCGCCGCCCACGTCCAGCACAATGGTGCCGCGCAGCGAGTGCCCCGTCAGATCCCGATAGAAATCGGCCACCAGATCGGCCGTATCGGTGGCCACACCGCCGTAGAACAGCCCGGGATCGGTCTGTTCGAACCGGAAACTCCCCAGTAGCCGTAGCGAGCGCCGCAGCGTGGCCCGACGGGCGAAACGCGGTCTTCCGGCACTGCCCTGTTTGGCTCGAAGCACGCCGAGCAGTTTTGCATAGTGACACCTGACCCACCTCGCTCGCCCAAACCTCGCACCCCGACACGCGGACACAGTCCCCGGAACCGTCCCACCCGCAGGCTGCCGGATGCCCACCCGCGTGCGCTCTACTGTGGTTCGGATGTCCAGGTCACCAGCCTGATCCTGGTCGTCGAGGCTGGGGCCGGTCGGCAGTGGCCGCGGAAGCGATTCAGTCGCACCCGATGAATGCCGTATGGGGGTGTGCAGGCCGTAGCGAATTGCGATTCGTGGCGGTGGCGCGCCGGACGCCCGGCGGTCGGTACAAAATCGGGTGACCGGTGCTGGGTCAGGGAGAGGGGTCTCGCTATATGGTGGAGCGCATTGTTCGCTGTCCCCTGAAAATGACCCTGGAGATCTTCCCGTGCGTGAAGTGCTGCTGCTGTGCTGGCGCGACACCGGGCATCCGCAGGGCGGGGGAAGTGAGCGGTATCTGGAGCAGGTGGGGGCGCAGCTGGCGGCTCGGGGCGTGAAGGTGACGCTGCGGACTGCGCGGTATGCGGGGGCGGCTCGGCGGGAACATGTCGAGGGGATCGATATCAGTCGCGGCGGCGGGCGGTACACCGTGTATCCGCGGGCGCTGGCCGCGATCGCTCTGGGCCGGCTTGGAGTCGGGCCTTTGCGTGGGGTGCGGCCGGATGCGGTGATCGACACCCAGAACGGGATTCCCTTCTTCGCGCAGGCCGCGGCGGCCGCGCCGACGGTGGTGCTGGTGCATCACGGGCATCGGGAGCAGTGGCCGGTCGCGGGACGGCTGGTCGGGCGCATCGGCTGGTGGATCGAGTCCCGGCTGTCGCCACGTGTACATCGGGGCAATCAGTACCTGACGGTGTCCCTGCCGTCGGCGGAAGAATTGACCGCGCTGGGCGTCGAGGGAACTCGAATTGCGGTGGTGCGCAATGGCGCCGAGGCCGTGCCCGCGCAGGTCACCGCCGGAGACGACAGCACCCGCACCGCGCATCCGAGCATTGTGGTGCTGTCGCGGCTGGTGCCGCACAAGCAGATCGAAGACGCCATGGCCGTCGTCGCGGGGTTGCGCGGGCGCATTCCCGGACTGCACCTCGATGTGATCGGCGGCGGCTGGTGGGCCGGCAATCTCCGCACACACGCCGATGAGCTGGGCATAACCGACGCTGTCACCTTCCACGGGCACGTCGATGAGCACCGCAAACACGAACTGCTGGCCCGAGCCTGGGTGCATGTGCTGCCCTCGCGCAAGGAGGGCTGGGGCCTGGCGGTGATCGAGGCGGCGCAGCACGGCGTGCCGACGGTCGGCTACCGCAGCTCCCGCGGGCTCACCGATTCCATCGTGGACGGCGTGACCGGAGTGCTCGTGGATGATGCGGCGCAGCTGACCGAGGCCGTGGGCGATCTGCTCGGCAATGCCGAAGCCCGGACGGTGCTGGGGGAGAAGGCGCGGGCCCGGGCTCGCGAATTCTCTTGGGAGCAAACCGGAAACGGGGTGTTCGAGGTGCTGTCGGCAGTCGCGCGCGGTGAGCGGATGTCGGGGCTCGTCGCCGGAAGCGCGGTCCTTCAGCCATAGCAAGGCCCTACTACGAGTCGTAGTCTCGTAGTATGTGGATTATTCCCATAATCGCGTTGGTCAGCATTGTTATCGTCGCTGTCGGATTCGCCCGGGGCTTCCCGAAAGACTGACCATATGTGCTGCCGCGGAAAGGATTCCGCCGCAGAGCAAGGCGGCCCACAGTAGATGCGCCGCCCCGGCTATGCGCCGCGAGGAAGCCGACGCATCGTGATCCGCAATGTTGCCGGGCACCTGATACAGCTGTAGATCCGCGTCGCTGTAGATCGAGTTCAGCTCGGCCAGTGTGGTTTTCGATTCGCCCAGCGGACCGGGTGTGCCGCGCTCGACCAGCACCCACCCCACACCGAGATCGGCCAGCTCGCGGGCCGATCCACCGCGCAGCAGCAATTGCTCGACCGTATGCGCCCGTACGCCTTCCCCGGAAACCGTCGCACCGTGCACCGGAAGTTCGCCCGTCTGCAACACATCTCGCGGCAGCAGGCGCGGCGCCGGATCCAAAACCGGTGCGGTACCCGAATATCGGAACTTCCGGAACATCCCGGCGGGCAGCACCGCCACATCCCCGGGCGCCTCGACCATTCCGGCTACCCGCTCCCACCCACTCGGATACTGCACCGGCCGCAGCGCCCCACCCACACCCCACGCCAGGTCCGGCAGTGCCACCAGCATCAGCACAATGAAAACTGCCGCAATCCCGCCTCGAGCACGCGCCGCCGAAATCCGTTCGGCCACTACCTGACACCCTGCCGCAGCACACAACGCGAACGCGGGCACAGCCAGCCCCGCGAACTTCTGCGTATCCCGCAGCAGCCCCGCTCCCGGCACCTTCGTGACCAGGAACTCCCCCGCCGAAAGTCCCCACCCGGTCGCCCCGAGCGCCGGCAGCACCACGGCCGCCACCGCCACCGCCAGCAGCACCCGCCGCGTATGCAGGCGGGCGGCCGCTGAGTAGTCCGCGCCGGTATTCGCCGCCGCAATCCGAGCGGCACTGGACGTACCTGTGTACAAACCATTTTCGCGCTCGCGGTCAATCACGAAGTCGCGGTTTCCGAAGACTGCCCGCACGCCGGTTGCGACCAGCCCCAGCAGCAGTAGCGTGCCGATCGCCGCGAAAAATGTTGTGCGGGAGTCAGGCACAGCGGTGCTGTTCCAAATCCCTCCCAACCCCGCCACGCTGCCGAGGGTCCCGAGCCAAGGTTCCGCTCGCGCCGCAAACGCAGCCACACCCGCCGGATCCGACGGCTCGGCCCCCGTCCCCGCAAGCGCGGTAGCCGCCAGCCAGGGCGCAGACGCCGCAACCCAAAGCCCTACCGCACCAGCCAAATTCCGCCGCCCGACCAGAAGCAACGCCACACACCCGGCCAACAGTGAACCGGTCGGCGTCAATCCCGCCGCCGCCATCCACCCCCCGAGCGCCGCCCACGTCAGCCACCGGCGAGAAGAGAGACCTGCGCGGAGCCGTGCGGCATCCGAGGCAGCGGATCGTGGGACGGCCGACGAGTCTGCGTCGGCAAATCCAGTGACGGCGGGCGCATCTGCCACTGCGGTCGGCGTGACTGCGGGAAGTTCTGCGTCGGTTGCTCCTGCGGCAGAGGGTGATTCGGTGACAGTACGCGAGCCTGCTGCCACGGCCGGTGCGGTTACGACCGCAGCGGGGTTGCGGAGGCGGGTGGCCAGGAGGGCGACCCAGGGGAGGGCGGCGTAGCCGGTGAGGAGGCTCCAGTGGCCTTGCAGCAGGCGCTCGGCGACATACGGGTTCCAGATGGCGAGCGTGGCGGCCACCAGTTGGGGTCCGGTGGAGACTCGGAGCAGATCACGGGCGAGGGTGGCTGCGCCCCAGCCGGCGAGCCACAGTGCCGCCAGCAGAATGACTTTGACGATCAGGCCACCGTCGACGAACGGGGACAGCGTCGCGATGAGCGCGTCCTGCGGGACGGCGCGCGGTGCCGCATCGCCGAGGCCCAGCGCCGAATCGGTGAGGTACGAGCGCGGGGTGCTGACAGCATCACGCAGCAGCAGATATCCCCCGCCCAGTAGCGGCCCGAGCACCAGCAGCGCCAGCACCAGGCTGTACCCGGCGGGCACCAGCCCGGCCCACTGCCGCTTCCTGCCCTGCACACTCACACCGGCACCCTATGCGCCGCTCGCGTCGAAACCTGGGACGCTCGAATCCCTTTCGCCCGCTTCCCGTGCGGTGCGCAGCGCGAGGATCGTAATGACGAGGGTCGTGACCGCGGATGCGGCCGTCGCGACCATGATCAGGCCGGAGACCGAATGCGTGCAGGTCAGCATGACAGTCACGCCGACGGCCAGACCCAGCCAGGTGATGGCGGCCGGTGCCGTCCGATCGGCCGCGATGGCGGACAACAGCGCGCCCTGCAGCACCGCAAGCAGTGCACCGTTCAGCGCGAACAACCACAGCAGACCCTGCACCGGCGCATAGTCGTGCCCGGCGAGCATTGGCGCGAGTGGCGCCGCCACCGCCGCACCCGCCACCGCCACCGCTCCGACCCCCACCAGCACCGCCAGCGCCGACCGCACGGCGCGGGCGGAATGCTGTGGCTGCGCCATCCGCGGATACAGCACCACTCCCACCGCCTGCGGCAGCCAGAATGCGATCTTCGCGGCAATAGCTCCCAGCGCATACCGCCCAGCATCGGTCTCGCTGAGCACGATTCGCGAAACAATCAAATCCGCAGACGACAGAGCCATCAACGCCGCCTGCACCTGCACCGCCCGGAACACCGGGCTCACCCCATCCGCATACCCCCGCACCCGCCGCGCGAGATCCACCCCGCCGCGAGCCACAGCCCGATCGAGCAGAGCTGGGCCACCGTCGAGACCCGCCGCGCCGGTAGCTGCCGCACCCTCGAGTGCGGGCGAGCCGGAGACCGCTGCAGCGTCGAGAACCGGCGAGCCGGAGGTTGTCGCAGCGTTGAGAATCGGTGTGCCGGAGGGTGCGCCACCATTGCGGCCGACCGTGGAGTCACCTCCGAGATCCGCAGTCCGCGTCTCGGTCGTGTCCGTCACCCGGCGGGCACCGAGTGCCGCGACAGCGATTCCGGCCGCAGCGGCCCACAGTGCGGCGGTCGTGCCCCCGCCGACCGCGAGCACCACCAGCGTCGGCGTCACCCGCGCCATTCCGGCCCCGCCGAGCACAATGGCCAACTCGCGGAATCGGCTGCGCCCCTGCACTATCCCCTGCTCGCCGGAGAGCAGCACCAGCACCGGAGCAGCGCACAGCGCGGCAGCCGAGGCCGTGAAGCTCACCGACAGCACCGCACTCACCACCGGAACCAGCGGCACGGCCACCACCGCGACCAGTCCCGCACACCGCAGCGCCAGCCGCCGAGCCGCCGCCACACTTGCCCCGCGCACGATCTCGCGAGCCACCACGTTCTGCAAGGCCAAGGCTGGTACCGCACACAACAGCTGCACCGCGAGCAAACTCGCGAACGGGCTATACCCCGTAACCCCCAGCCACCGACTAGCCAGCAACTGCAGCAGATACCCCGCCACATTCGCCGTCATAGCCCCCGCCGTCACCAACGTCAGGTCCGCGACCACGGGTAGACGACGTACAACGGACACGCCCGCAATGCTCCCACCCCCACCCCACCGCCTCCCTACCACCCCATTCCCCACCCCACCCCGCCCCAAAACCCCGCCCCGCCGATCCCGCGACACTGCCCCCACCCCCGCCGAAACCCACCCTCCGACAACAGCACAGCCCGCGCCCGTGCCGCACACACCTGGTAATGACTGTGCGGTTTGGACCCGGGCTGTGCCGTCGTCCGGCAACAGCACAGCCCGGGTCTCGACCACAGCCGGGGTCCGCGCTGCCCACGACTGGGTTGGGCATGGTCGTGCGCCACGCCGGCCGCGCCGTGTTCGAATTCGGCTTCGAAATTCGACGGCACAGCCCGCGTCCGTGCCGCACACACCTGGTAATGACTGTGTGGTTTGAACGCGGGCTGTGCCGTTGTTCGGCAACAGCGCAGCCCGGGTCTCGACCACAGCCGGGGTCCGCGCTGCCCACGACTGGTCGTGCGCCACGGCGGCCGCGCCGTGTTCGAATTCGACGGCACAGCCCGCGTCGGTGCTGCGCACACCTAGTAGTGGCTGTGCGGCTTGGACGCGGGCTGTGCTGTCGGCTGGAAGCGGCGGCGGCGGAAGGTCGGGGGGTGACGCGGTTTGGCCGGGAACGGGAGCGGCCCCGCACCTTTCAGGTGCGGGGCCGCTGGGGACGGAATCCGATCAGGGGTTCTTGTCCATGTCGATCTGCTGGGTTTTGCCGATGTCGATCTGCTGGGTGGGGGCGTCGGCGAAATTGTCGGGCCGGCCCTGCGGGGGGCTCGAGGGGAATGTGGCGCCGGGGGCCGGACCGCCGGGGGCGGGGGAGACGCGGCGGACGGGGGTGCCGCCGTTGCCGTTGCCGTTGCCGCCGAGCAGGCCGATGACCAGGCCGGCGATCAGGGCGATGGCGCCGAGGATGCCGAAGACGATCGGCAGGGTGCGGCCGTAGAGCGACAGCTTGTCGATATTCGTCTTGGCCACGGAGATCTGCGATTCGATGGTGTTCTCATCGAACATCAGGGTCGCGTTGAGGACGGTGACCTCGGGCTTGGCGGCGTCGCGGGCGTAGAACTGGTGGATCTGCTCGCCGCCCTTGATGACCGTGCCGGTCTTCGGCTCCACCCACACGTCACGAGTGTTGGTGTAGTACCGGGTCATGGTGACGGGGGTTTCGCCACCTTCGACGCCCCACTTGTCGGCGGGCAGCGCCAGCTTGTTGGTGGGGGTGTTGACGACGGTGGAGAGATCGGTGACGGGGATGGTCTGCTGGAAGTGGTAGACCTTCATGTCATTGATCTCGGTCTCTTCGACGAAATTGATGTCGAAGGTCTTGCGCACGTTGATGTCGAAGTACGGGTACGACTTCTTGTCGGTGCCGATCGGGAAGCGGTACTGCAGTCCGGTGTGCTGCACCGGCTCCATGACTGCCGCACCCTTCTTGTCGACGGTCGCGGCGACGGAGCCGTTGGGTCCGCCGTCCACCGCATCGACGGGCATGCCGTTCTTGCGGTCGATGGTGACGCGGTCGATGGTGGCGGTCAGCAGGCCGGTGTCGCCCTGCTTATCGGTGCGCCGCAGGGTCTGACCGGCCTGAATGGTCATTTCCGAGGCGTTCGCCGGATCTTCGATGGTGAGAAAGCGCTGTGAGAACAGCGGAACGTTGGTGTCGACCTTGGCCGAACCGGTCGGTGCGGTCAGCGACTTCGAGTCGAGGACCTCGCTGGGGGCTCCTGGGACGTTGGTCGCGACGGTCGTGATCTCCAGGTCAAGCGGGGTTTTCGCGAGACGGCTCACCGTGTAGGTGGGGATCATGATCGCGGCGACGAGCAGCAATGCACCCAGCCCCACGAGCAGGCAGGCCACCGTCCTTCTGGTACCGGCACTCAGTGCCATGCAGGTTCTCCTCGTCGTCGAACAGGTCATTCCGATTAGTACTGTGGTCGCCGCACAGCACTCGTGAGCCCCGACACTAACAGTCCAGGGCCCGGAAGAGTCTCGCCGAGGCGGGAAAATATCGCGAAACGGCCGGAAGTCAAACACGGGGTGATCACACATCCATGCGACAAGGCAAACTGGACACGATGACAGCGACTCTGCACCCGCCCTCCGAACCGGTTCCGCCGGTCCGGGCGGCCGCCTCACCCGAGGCGAGTGCGGACCTCGATGCCCGATCCGTCCGCCGCCCCGGCGTTTTCGTGCCCGCGCTGGAAGGCATGCGCGCGCTCGCGGCCCTCGGCGTCATGCTCACTCACGTGGCGTTCCAAACCGGCGCGGCCGGCTATCCGGTGATCGGCCGGGTGCTCGAGCGATTCGATATGGCTGTCGCCGTTTTCTTCGTGCTCTCCGGATTCCTGCTGTGGCGTCCGCATGCCGCGGCGGCCCGCGGGCTCGGCGCTTCGCCTCCGGCCGGTCGATATCTACTGCATCGAGCTGCCCGCATCCTGCCCGCCTACTGGGTTGTGGTGTGCACGGTGCTGATTCTGCTGCCGAACGCGGCGCATACCGCGGGACTGCGAGTGTGGCTGTCCAACCTCGCATTGACGCAGGTCTTCGTGCCCTACACCCTCACCGACGGGCTCACTCAGATGTGGAGTCTGTCGGTCGAGGTGGCCTTCTATGTAGTGCTGCCGCTGCTGGCCTTCGCCATGGTGTGGTTGCGCGGGGCGCGAGCGCGGTGGCGGGTGCCCGCGGTGCTCGGGCTGGCCTTCGTATTCCTCGGCTGGAATTTCATACCCGTCCCGACGCCGGAGGCCATTCACGCGGACAATTGGCTGCCGGGATATCTGCCGTGGTTCGCCATGGGAATGCTGCTGGCCGAACTCACCGATCTCGAGGCGCCGCGCTGGCGGCGGATCGCCGGTAATCGCTGGCTGATGTGGCCGCTGGCGGTGGCCGCCATGCTGCTGGCCGCGACCGATCTGGGTGGTCCGGACGGGCTGAAGCACGGCGCACCCTGGCAGTACGTCATGAAGACGGTGCTGGGCGCGGTCATCGGATTCAGCCTGCTGGCGCCGCTGGTGCTGCGGCCCGATATCCGGCATCGATGGCTGGAGAGCCGCACCGCCGCCACCCTCGGCCGCTGGTCGTACGGAATCTTCATCTGGCACCTGGCCGTGCTGTCGATCGTCTTCCCGGTCTTCGGCATCATTCCGTTCCGCGGGCATTTCGTGCTGGTCTATGTGCTGACCCTGGCGTTCACCCTGCCCCTGGCCGCCGCCAGTTTCGCACTCGTCGAGGAGCCGGTGCGGCAGTGGATGCGCCGCCGCGTCGGCTGAACTCAGTCGCGGCGCGACGGCAGCGCGGAAAGACCCAGGGCGACAATCGCTACGAGTGCTGGGAACTGCACCCACAGCGATGCGCCCATGTAGCCCTCGGGTGAACGCCACGGACCGGTGGAGAGCGCGGCAGCGGAAATCGCTGTTCCCGCAAAGGCAATCACGACGAGTACGCGCGACCAATCGCGCGGGCGGAAGTAGGCCGCGATCAATCCCAGTGCGGTGAGCACGATTCCGGTCGGACCGGCGATCAGCCCCGCCGCGGCAGCCAGCGCAACCGAGCCCACGGTGCGACTACGCCACGTCCGCGGTGCGGGACCGTCCTCGCGGACCGGCGTGCGGGCGCTCCGGAAAGCCAGTACCACAAGGGGAATCAGCAGCAGCAATCCGCCGAAGATGGCGACCCGGTACCACCGGTCGGCCGGGAATTCGATGGTGAACGGCCCCTTGGTGCCCGGCGGAACCAGCCACGCCTGCTGCCACCCGTCGATCACCACCGGCTTCAAATCGTGCCCGTCGGCTGTCACCGCCCGCCAGCCGACATTGGTGCTCAGGGGCAGGACCAGCAGCTGGGTCCCTGCCGGTGCACGCACCCGTGACGGTGCGGGACCCGCTGTGCCGCCTGACGGTGCGGGACCCGCCACGCCGCCTGACGGTGCGGATCCATCGGCGGCGGGCGAATCTGCCTG
The DNA here is from genome assembly GCF_025465275.1 of Nocardia sp. GTDB lineage: Bacteria > Actinomycetota > Actinomycetes > Mycobacteriales > Mycobacteriaceae > Nocardia. The sequence goes on from NZ_JAODNK010000227.1 coordinate 17,325, forward strand.
GGGCGCGGGGCTTCCGGGAGCTGCTGGCCCGGCGGCAGGCGCCTGGTCCGCGGTGAGCACTGTCCGGTCCAGGCGCAGTTCGTCGACGCTGAACAGGTCGGTCGGGGCCACGGTTACGTCGATTCGGCCGGTGGGCAGATCGAATGTGGTTGCGGTGCCATTCGATTCGCCGTTCAGGGCGATAGTTCCGCCGTTCGGACCGGAAAATCCGCCGTTCGGACGATTGGAGTCGCCGTTCGGATTGGTGGTGTCGCCGTTCGGAACGTGATTGTCGTGCGGCGCGGTGCTGCCGTCGGCGGATGTGGTGCTGTCGGCGGCGCAGACCTTGGCGGGAATCGGTGCACCGGAGCGTAATTCGGCTGCGGTGCCGGTGATTGTGGTGTGCAGCAGGCGGCCGGCGGCGGCGAGGGTCGGGCCGTGCTCGCAATCGATGGTGATGAGGCGGTCGGGTGCTGCGGGGGCCGGGTAGTCGGGGCCGAGGACGGTCACTTCGGCCAGGCCGGGGGGTTGTTCCTGTGCGAAACCCAGTGCGGTCTGGTCGAGTACGGGGTCCCACGACTGGATGCTGAGTTCGATGCGGTCGGTGACGTGCGGGTGCAGGTCGATGCGGGTCGGCACGCCCGAGGCGGGATCGACGGTGCGGACCTGCGGTCCGTCGCCGAGATTCACCGAGAGGGCGGTCGGGTGGGCGGGCAGATCACCCAGGGCGGGCGCAACTTCCAGACCCGTCACCAAGGTCGGCTCGGGCAGTTCGATGGTGAGTGTGGGTTTGCCGCCGGTCTTCTCGCGGACCGTGGTTTCCGGTGCGGTCCAACTGGTGCGCGGATCGCCGTCAGTGGCGGCGAGCGCGGAGCCGCGCGGGTCGCCGACATCGGCCTGGCCGCTTGCGGCGGGGCGGTCGTGGTCGGTGAGCAGGTTTTCCAGGGCCGGTCCGGGCCGCGCGCGGACGAGCAGATCCGGTGTCACAGTGACGGGTTGCGGCACATTCAGGGTGCGCTCGAACAGGCCCGGTTCCTCGGCGGACAGCGCCAAAGACTTACTGCAGCGCACCCGGTCGGGGGAGTCGAAACAGGAACTGCGGCCGGGGAATTCCTGGCCGAGGTCCCAGCCCTGCACCTGTGTACCGGCCGGTGCGGGCGGCAGGACGGTGCGATGCCGGATATTCAAGGTGACAGGATTGTCGCGGTCGGCGTAGTCGTCGAGACTCAGGTCGCTGATGCCGAATTGCCCACCGCTGCTGCCGTTCTCGGTGCTAGCGGCGGTGATCTTGATCCAGTTGGTCTTGCCCGGGGGCAGTGCGACCGGTACCGAGACGCCGGGTTCGCTGATGCGCGCGGCGACGGTGCCCTTGGCGGTGGCCACCTCCAGCCACTTCACGGGACTGCCGATGGCGGCGCCGCTGGTGGTCACGTGCAATACGGCCGTGCTGATCGTCTTGTCCAGATCCAGTCGAAGCCATTGGCCCAGTGCATGTTCGGTGCCATTGCTGATCCAGGCCGTGGAGGGATCTCCGTCGACCACGGCGGCGGTGGAACTGCCGGGTGCCGCCCCGCCCAGCTGGGTGGCATCGGCCGCGGAACTGGAGACGGTGACGGTGGCGCCGGACCATTCGCCCTCCACCAGTGGTGCGCCGGGCACCGGATAGTCGGGCACCAGATTGTGGGTGCGCCGCGGATCTCCCGGCGCGCGCAATGCCGAATTGTGGTTGTCGACGCGCCCGAAATCAGTCTCCCGATCCATCGGTGTGTCGGTGATGGTGACCGCATCCATCGGCAGGCCGGCCTGCGCCGCATCGGCGGCCAGCAGCGTCGGACCGCTGGGCGTTGCGGGATTGCGCCGCAATCGTTCCAGTGCCTCGGGCCCGCCCTGCACCACCGGCACGCTGTCCAGCGGAACCGTGTACGCGCCCGGGAACGAACCGGGCGCGCCGACTCCACTGCGTAGCTCGGTCGGCGTGCCGGGCGCCTTGCCCGCGACGCGGTAGATCTCGATGGCCGGATAGCTGGGCCGCAGATCCGCGTCCGCGACCAGACCGTCCACATGCCCGGTCTCGACCGGATCGCCGAATTCCGCGATCTTGGTCAGTCCCGGTGAGCCTTCGATGGCGCGGTGCGCGAGCATGGGCCGGGTGGAACGTGAGGTCTCCGGGTCGAGATCATTGCGCAGCACCAGGATTCCGATGCCCTGATCGGTCAGGGTCGCCGCCAGCCCCGCCGAGGGCCGCCCGTCGGCAATGAGCCGCTGCACCGAATCCATGGCCCGAATCGCGCCGGGCGGGTTGAGCGGCACCGAATCTCGCACTGCCCAGGGCGTACTCGCCAGGGCCTGGAGCGGTTCGTCGCGTGTCAGGCCCCATATCTGACTGGCGAAGGGCGCCCCCGGCACCACCAGCGCCCGGGTGTCGGAGGCATTGTGCGCCAGCCAATCCGCCGTCTGCTGCCAGTAGCTCGGCACCTTCTCGTACGCGCCGCTGGGTGCCAGTTTCCCGGTCCAGGCCAGTGACGTCGACAGTGCCAGCGCCGTCAGAATCAGCGCGCCGACCGCCACCATCCGATCGCGTTCGGGATGCGCGAAGGCCCTGCGCCACACCGGCATCGGCACCGAAGCGGGCAGCGGCACCCGGCTCAGCAGATGCGCCAGCCCGAGCACAAGTGGCAGCCGGATGAGCGGTTCCAGCTTGTGCACATTCCGCAGTGGCGCGCCGCCGGAGTCGAGGAAGGTCCGCACCTGCTCCGCGAACGGCCCACCCAGATCCCCGGCATAACCGGCGCAGATACCCACCAGTCCCACACACAGAATCAGTACGAGCCGCCCCCGGCTGGGCATGGACCGCATGGCCAGCCCCGCGATCCCCGCGGCCGCCAGCAGCCCGGTGGCCAGCACCGCGGCAGGCTGCGTCACCAGCACCGCACCGGCGATCCGCTCCGGCGAAACGAACGGCGTCCAACTGTCGGTCCCGCGCAGCACCTCCCCGAGCGACGCCCACTGCGTAGTCACCCCGGACGATTCGATGAAGTCCAAAAACGGCGGACTCACCTTGCCCAGCAACAGCAATGGCACCACCCACCAGAAAGTGGCCAGCACCAACATCGGAATCCACACCCGCGTAAACCGCCACCAAGCCCGATTGGGCCGATACGACACCCACCACAGCGCCGCAGGCAAAAACGCCGCCGCCGTAGCCACCGCATTCACAGACCCCATGAGCGCCAACGCCATTGCGCTCCCAGCGGGAGTGGCAGCCCCCCGCAACCCCTGACTCCCGCCGGACAGGAACTTGCGCCACCACCGCAGAGCCCGACCACCACTGAGTGCAAGGACATCCGCACCGGAATCGCGGGTCGGCACCCCGTTCGCGTCGGCCGCAGTCAGCTTCCGCGCTGACTGGGCCAGGTCGCCCGGCGCTGAGCCGCTTTCGGGGGCTACTGACCGGTCGGCGGCGTCGGTGCTATCCAGGTCGTGGCGACGGGTCGGCAGGCTGGGCGGAGCCTCCGCGCCGGGTTTCCAGCTGCTGATGCTGTGCCACATCCGGCGAACCCCCGCAGCGAGGCCGCTTGGCGCTGAGCCGCTTTCGCGGGTCGTGGGGTCGTCGGCGCTGCCGTCAGCGGTGCGGCGGCGGGTTATTGCGGCTCCGAGAGCGGCCGGGGCGAGCAGTACCCAGGGGGCGAGCATCATCGGGAGGGTCTCGGAGGAGATGGAGCCGAGGGTGGTGAGGACGCGGGGGGAGAGGGCGAAGGCGGTGGCGGCGATGATGCGGGAGCCGCGGCTGCCGATGCCGAGGGCTTCGCAGAGGCGGATGATGCCCCAGAAGCCGGCGAGCAGCAGTAGCGCCCACCAGATGCGCTGGGTGACCCAGGCGGGCAGGCCGAGCAGGTGGCCGAGGGAGAAGAAGGCGCCGTGCGGGAAGAAGTATCCGTAGGCCTGGTTCTGCACCTGCCCCATCGGGGCCTGGCTGCTCCACAGGTGCGCGGCGCGGGTGAGGAAGCCGAGCGGATTCTGGGCCAGGTCGTATTTGGTGTCGGCGACGGTGCGGCCGGGAGCCTGCAGGAAGGTCAGCAGGAAGGCGGCGGCGACGGTGCCGAGCAGCCAGCGACGGCCCAGCGGTTCGATATTCGGCGACCGGTCTCCGAACGGACCGGTCGCGGCGGCAGGATCGGAGGTCAGCCGGTCAGCGCGCGCCGTAATCAACGTTGTTGAGCAGCGATGAGCCGGCGTCGCCGCTCCGGTCGATGTCCGGGCGCTTGTCCTGCGACGCAGCCATCGTGATGACCAGGACCGCAGCCAGCCCGATCAAGGCTCCGCCGGCAGCGCTCGCTACACCAGGAACGGCAAACTTCATCGCGGTACTCCCATACATCGACGCATGCGTAACTCGAGCAAACCTAGCAGGTGGGCTCTGTGTTTGGCCCTTCGCTTCGCTTCGGGCGGGTTCGCGGCCCTGCTAGCTCGGTCTTCCCTCCCTCCGCTCCTCCGCTTCGCTCCCCCGCTCCGCTCAGTCCAGACCGAGCCGGGCCGCGAACTTGTGGGTGGGGTGATGCTGGAGTGCTCGGGCCGGATCGGTTCGGGGCGTGAACCTATTTGTGGCCGATGCGGAACCGCGGCCGGTTGTTATTCCGGCACCGCGCACTGCAGGCCGTTGAGGAAGGTGCGCAGTTTGGCGGTGGTTTCGACCAGTTCGGTGTGCGGGTCGGAGGCTGCCACGATGCCGCCGCCGCCGAACGCGCGCAGCGAGCGGCCGTCGGCGGAGAGTTCGGCGCAGCGAATGGCGACCACCCATTCGCCGTCGCCATCGGAGTCGCACCAGCCGACCGCGCCGCCGTAGAAGCCGCGGTCGCCTTCGAGGTCGGCGATGGCGTCGAGCGCGAGATCGGTGGGGGTACCGCAGACGGCCGGGGTGGGGTGCAGCAGGACGGCCAGATCCAGGGCGGTGATCTCGGGGTCGCGCAGTTCCGCGGTGATGGGCGTCGCCAGATGCCACACCTCGGGCGTCTGCAGCAGTTCGGGCCCGTCGGGGATGTTCAGTACACTGCACACGGGCGCGAGCTGCTCCCGGATCCAGTCGATGACATAGGCGTGCTCATCGCGATTCTTGCTGCTGGCCAGCAGCTCTCGCGCCTGGGCGGCATCGGCCCCGGGGTCGGCCGACCGTGGCAGCGTGCCCGCCAGCGGGCGCAGGGTGACGGTGCGGCCGCGCCGTGCCACCAGCACTTCAGGCGTCGCGCCGAGCAGTGTCTCGCCGGGACGCCCGGCCGGAGTGAGGTCGACGGCGTAGATATTCGCGCGCGGATGCCGGGTGACCAGGTGGGCGGCGACCACCTCCGCCTCCAGCGGTGCATCGGCCTCGGCGAGCAGCGAGCGCGCCAGCACCACCTTGCGCAGCGGCTGCCGGGGATCGCTGAGCTGTTCGACGAGTTTCGCCACTCGTGCCACATGTTCTGCGGCACTGGGCAGTTCGGAGATGACCCGGACCGGAGGCAGCGTGGGCAGTGCCGCGGGCCGCCACGGCCCGGCGGTGTGGACGGCCTGCGCGGGTGCGCACAGTGCGGCCCGGCGGCGCGGATCGAAGGGCAGTGCGCCGACGATCAGCTCCACCTCACCAGCCCGCAGCGCCGCCGTCGCGGCACCCGCGTCGTCGAAGGCGATGCGGGTCCCGGTGGCGCGTACCACGCCGGCGGGCGTCGCGAGCAGAAATCCGTCCATGGTCTTTCGACCATAGTCCGCGGCGCCGGAGCCGAAACCGGAGAGCGACGCATATCTCAAACTCGCGGCTCGCGCATCCGCACACTGTCTGACCAGTGTTGTTGTGTGCTCACAGTTTTGGTTCGGGCTCGCGTCCCGGCGGCACCAGGAGCACCGGCCGATGGCAGTGTTTGAGCACCGCGTCGGCGACGCTGGAGTGCAGCAGCGCCCGGATTCCGGTAGCTCCGCGGGTGCCCGCCACAATGATGTCCACATCCAGCTCGTCGGCCACCTCGACAATGCCGTTCCAGATGGTGGTGGTGCATTCGACGGTCCGCGCCTCCGCATTGAGTCCGGCGAGCTCGGCCAGCCGCACGCCCTCGGAGTTGATGGTCCTGGCATCCACGAAGGCGATGTCCTCGATCTCGTCGTCGGACATCCACTCGGGCTGCATCACCCCCGACAGTCCGGAGAGCCGGGCGGCCTGGCGTGCCATGGGCTCCCAGGCGGTGAGCACCACGGCTCTGTCGGCGGCCAGGAAGCGGCCGGCGTATTCGACCGCGCGGCGCGCATTCTCGGACCCGTCGTAGGCGATCAGCATCAAATCGCAGGGCATGACAAACCTCCTGGTGGGAATGCCTGTCTCTACGGGGAGGCTACCCGCTAATTCTGCTCGTACACTGACTTGGCGACGCCGGGCACGTCGCGAGTACTCCACAGTTTGCGAACGATTCACCCAAATCGGTGGTGGGATGCACGGGCTCGGTTTTCACTGATAACCGACATCGCCGTCGTTGGAGCAGAGCCCGGACGAGGGGTGGATTGTGCGGTTGGACGAGCTGACGACCCCGCAGGAATGGGCGAGTGTGTATCGCTCCCTGTTCGGGTTGCCGCATGTGCACGTGACCACGCCCGGGTTCGTGGTACTCCCGCTGGTGGATACGATCGCGGCCCTCAATACCCCGGAACCGTTGGGCGCCTTGCTACTCGACGAATTGACACTGCGCGGCGTGCCCGGCCCGGTGCTGGTGCGCGACCGTCCGCCGCGCCGCACCTTCCTGGCGATGTTCGACGGTTACCCCTCCGAAGAATGGCTCGAACAATTGGAGCGCAACAGCGTGGATATCGGACCGCACCGCAGTAATGTCATCCTGCCCACGGGATTAGGCCGCCACACCCATGAGGGCCGCTGGTGGGCGCGCGCACCTGAACGCGATGAATCCCTACCGCTGCTATCGGAGGTATTGGACGCCGCCCGAGCGGTGCTGTGAGCTGCGGTGCCTGCCATCGAAGCCTTCGGTCATCATGAGGCCGATCCCCGCGCCCTGCTGTACTACGAGTGGTGTCAGCGCATCGAATCCGGTTATGCGGTAGCGGAGTTCGATGAGGAGGTGCACGATCTCGCGCAGTCGGACCGTCCGCTGGAAGCGGCGTGCTGGCGACTTCTCGACCGCATCGAATCCGCACCGCGACTGCCGGAGTGGCCCTATCTCGAATGGGCCGATCAACCCGCCGGCACTGATGCTGCCGACACCAATGACCGAGGCGCACTGCGTGATTCGGCAGCGCACATCCCGCTCGCCGATCTCGCCCACGCCGAACTGTTCGACCGAATTCACGGCGGCTGGCTGGGCCGCTGCGCCGTCGGCGCGCGGACCAAGCCACTGGACTACACCGTGCTGGGCCTGCACCTGATGGAGCAGTACGGCGTCGATTTCATGGCCGACGACGTCTGCGCCCTCTGGCTCGAACGCCTGCCCTTCCTGCAGACCTACACCGCCGAACGGGTCGCCTACCGCAATCTCATCGACGGTTTCGCCCCGCCGGACACCGCCACGTACCGAAATCCCTACCGCGAGTGGGCAGGTGCGCTCATGCGCGCCGATATCTACGGCTACACCAGCCCCGGTGCACCGACTCGCGCGGCCGCGCTGGCCGCGCGTGATGCCTCGGTATCGCACACCGGCAATGGATTGTGGGCCGCCATGTGGGCGGCGGCCCTGATCGCGGCGGCCTTCACCGCCGGCGATCCGGGGGAGGCGCTGGCCCGGGCCGGTGCGGTGATCCCCGCCGAATCCCGCCTCGCAGTGGAGCTTTCGCAGGTACTCGCGGACCACACGCAAGGGCGTACCTGGGAGCAGGCCGTAGACCGGATCCGCACCCGCGACGGCCATTACAACCCGTTCCACGCGATCGGGAACGCCTGCCTCATCACGGCCGGATTACTCTGGGGTGCAGGAGATTTCACCAGTACCGTCGAATTGACCGTGCAATCGGGCTGGGACGCCGACTCGAACGGCGCGACAGCGGGCTCGGTGGCTGGAATCTTGATCGGCGCTGCCCGCATCCCGGAGCAGTGGACCGCACCGCTGGGGGACACCCTGCGCAGCGCGGTGGCCGGTCACACCACCACCCTCATCTCCGAGCTGGCCACCCGCACCCTGCACCTGCTCCCGTGAATCCATGAAACCGTGAAACCGTGAAACCACAAGGGCGGTGCGCCGGTTCGGTCTGAACCGGCGCACCGCCCTCGGTCGGTAAGGAATCGCCCAGTCATTCCGGCGTGCTTTTGGCCGGAATCCACCCTGTACAGGCTGATGTCACCTGGGTGTGGATCGCGGCCAAAAGCGTGCCGGGATGACGAGACCGGGATGACCGGTGCTAGCGCTCCACGATGGCGACAACGCCCTGGCCGCCGGCGGCGCAGATGGAGACCAGCGCGCGGCCGCCACCCTTCTCGGCCAGCTGCTTGGCGGTGGCGGCGATGATGCGGCCACCGGTGGCGGCGAACGGGTGACCCGCCGCGAGCGAGGAGCCGTTCACGTTCAGCTTGCTGCGATCGATGGAACCCAGCGCGCCGTCCAGGCCCAGGCGCTCCTTGCAGTACTGGTCCGACTCCCAGCCCTGCAGGGTGGCGAGCACCACGGAGGCGAAGGCCTCGTGGATCTCGTAGTAGTCGAAGTCCTGCAGCGTCA
>NZ_JAODNK010000101.1 GCF_025465275.1 Nocardia sp.
ATCGCGATCACCGGGATACCCAACTTGCGGGCCTCGCCGACGGCGATGTGTTCCTTGTTGGTGTCGACGATCCAGACCGCCGACGGCACCTTCGCCATGTCGCGGATACCGCCGAGGCTGCGCTCGAGCTTGTTCTTCTCGCGGGTCAGCATCAAGATTTCTTTCTTGGTGCGGCCCTCAAAGCCACCGGTCTGCTCCATCGCCTCGAGCTCCTTGAGCCGCTGCAACCGCTTGTGCACGGTGGAGAAGTTGGTGAGCATGCCGCCCAGCCAGCGCTGGTTCACGTAGGGCATCCCGACACGAGTCGCCTCGGCCGCGATGGACTCCTGCGCCTGCTTCTTGGTGCCGACGAAGAGCACGGTGCCGCCGTGGGCGACAGTCTCCTTGACGAACTCGTAGGCGGTATCGATGTAGGTCAGCGTCTGCTGCAGATCGATGATGTAGATGCCGTTGCGGTCGGTGAAGATGAAACGCTTCATCTTCGGGTTCCAACGACGGGTCTGGTGACCGAAGTGCGCGCCGCTGTCGAGCAGCTGCCTCATTGTTACGACAGGCATGGCTACGTAACCCTTTCAATTGCTGGTTGACACAGAGATCGGCGACCTCTGCCCTGGCGCCCACGGCCGCCGGACCCTCCGCAAAAAAACAGGGGGACCAGCCGACGACCCTCGATGTGGGCGCGCGAAGTCGGTCTGCAGTCAAGCAAACCGCTCGATCAGTTTACGGTGTTGTTATCCGAGACCGAAATCGCCCTGCCCGCAGGCTTCTGGCCTGGGCATACTCACTTCTGCGTGAGCGCGTATTCGATCGAGAGCACCAGGGCGACGGCTACCACGCCGCCGACCGCTACCGCCACCGCGGCGATGCCGCGATAGCCCTGGCTCCACGCACCCTTGCGATGCGAATGCAGCACCCGGCCGCGCTGCACGCACACCGCCGTGACCACCAGCAATGCGATAGTCGCCATGAGTGCGGCCACCGACACCGGAGGCCAATCACTGCTGTACGCGACCTTCAGGAACAGGACCGCGTTCGCCATCGACGAGATTGCCGTTCGCCGCCACGCCAGCGCGGTGCGCTCCGCCGCGAGGCCCGCCTCCGGGCTGCTCACGACAGCAGCAGGCCGATGCCGGCGAGTACCGCGATGACCGCGATACCGCCGGCCAGAATGGGCACCATGAGCGTGCGCGGGAGCTTGTCACCACGCTGCATGGACTCCTGCACATGCCGCCAGCGGCCGTAGGCGCCGAGCGCGACGACGCCGGCCAGCGCGATGCAACTCATCGCGACCGCGGACCGGACACCGTGGTGGCGGAAGGGTTTCACCAGTTCATGAACCGCCACACCACCGGCGAGCAGGCCCAGGGCGGTGCGTATCCAGGCGAGGAAGGTGCGCTCGTTGGCGAGGGTGAAGCGGTAGTCGAGTTCCTGCTCCTCGGCCTCGATGAGCTCTTCGACCTTCGCTTCGGTCGCGGCGATCTCGCGTTCGACCGCTGCCATATCCGAATCAGCGGTGCTGCCGGACGGCTCGGCGGAGCCCATCAGCTTCTCCTTCGTGTGCGGGTGTGCGGCATCGGACAGCTGGTCCGGTCCTTTTCAACCACACGGTATTCACAATCGTGCGGGTATCCACAATTCGCATTCACGGTAGCCCGGACGGGTTTGCGGGCGCGCACAGTGAAGGTATGCGCCTGATCGTGTCGATCGTGCTCGGCTGGCTGGTCCTGCTCGCGCCGCAGTGTTTTGCCGCGCCGGTCGGCGGGTTCGATTGGCCGCTACAGCCGCGACCGGCGGTGGTGCGGGCGTTCGACAAACCCGAGCGGGACTGGCTGCCGGGGCATCGCGGCGTGGATCTGGGCGGAAGTCCCGGGCAGCAGGTGCTGGCCGCGGGAGACGGGACGGTCGCATTTGCCGGGACCGTGGCGGGCAAACCCGTGCTGTCGATCGATCACGCCGGCGGGCTGCGCACCACCTATGAACCGGTGAAGTCGTCACTTCCGTTGGGGCGCAGAGTAATTCGAGGCATGCAAATCGGCGTGCTGCAATCCGGCCACGACCGCTGCCCGGTCGGCGCGTGCCTGCACTGGGGTCTGCGGCGCGGGCACGATTACCTCGATCCGCTAGGGCTGGTTCGGCGCGCGCCCATTCGGCTCCAGCCGCTGGTATCGGAATCGCTACGCGGGAGCGGCTGAGACGAGCCACACCGGGCCCGCCTCTATCCGAGGCTGCGGCGGGCCGGTCAGGATGTGGGTATGCCGCAGAATCCCGCCACGGTCCCGTTCACGTATCCCGATGTCGGAGCCACCCGGGGCGAATTCCCACCGGGGTACCACCACTTCCGGATTCGCCGCCGAATCGGTTCGGGCCGTGCGCTGTTCGAGGAGGCGGGTACCCAGATCCTGGCGTACCGCATGCAGCGGGGCACCGGCATTTTCGAACAGGCCACCACCCCGAACGCCGAACTCGGCACCGAACTGACCGTCCGCCTCGGCCTCGGCCCGCTCGGCATCAGCGCACCCTGCCGGGTGGTGTACGTCCTGGACGAACCGAACCGGCGCGGCTTCGCCTACGGCACCCTGCCCGGCCATCCCGAGAGCGGAGAGGAGCTGTTCGCCGTCGAATACGACCCGGCCGACGAATCGGTCTACGGCATCGTCGCCGCATTCTCCCGGCCCGGCGCCTGGTACACCCGAGTCGGTGGACCGGTGGTCCGGCTGATCCAGCACTGGTTCGCAGCACGGTACATCGCCACCATTCAGCCGCGCTGACAACCTCGAGCGGATCTTCGAGGCACCGGAATGTGGCCGACCCGTGCGTATTCCGGGCTACGCCATGGAAGTGACCGGCCAGCGACAGCGAGCTGCCGGGACCTCCGGTGCCGCGCTCGGCGCACCCGCCCGATGCCACCAGCGCGAGCAGCAGGTTCGCGGGCTCGATGTGTGCGTGGCCCCGGTGCCGATGTAAGCGGCAGGGCGGCTCGGTCAGCCGTTGCCGAGGTGGGCTGCGAGGGTGGCGGCTTCGGCGCGGAGGGTGGCCGCCCGGTCGGCTCCACCGCTCAGGGATTCGTATTCGGTTGCCGCGGTGAGTCGTTCGTCGATTTCGGTGTGGACTATCGCTTCGATATCGGACTCGCCGAGTTCGCGGCGGGGGCGCTCGGCGGCGCCCAATCCGACTGCGCTGGTTTCGATTGCGCCTGCGCGCACTTCCGAGCCGTCGACCGCTTCGGCATTGTCGATCGCGCCGAGGGCGGAGCGCAAAGCTGCGGTCGCGCTTTTGTCGCGCGCTTTCATGGCGATCGGCAGGGCGGCGCGGAGACGTTCACGCAGGGGTAGTGGGCCTGCTGTTCGTTCGGTCGTCACGATCATCGACGCTACGGTGACGATCCGCATGCGTCGACCTTTCAACGCTGCGCGTCGCGCTGCCGATGCGGCGGACTTTCGCACACCACATCGACTGCGCCGCCGCCCTCGCGACTGCCTGCCGATCGGGGCTATATGCCTGCGGGAGTGGACTTCTCGGTTTCGGCGAGCTCGGACTTCCAGCGGCGGAAACCCTCTTCGGTGCGGCCGCGCCGCCAATAACCGGAGATCGATGCCCACTCGGCGGTCACACCGTGCTCCTTGCGGACATACGGGCGCAGATCGTGCATGACGGCTTGGGCTTCACCATGGATGAATACCTGGGCCTGGCCGTCGAGCCAGGACTCGGCACGCACGGCGGCGGCGAGGCGCACTCCCGGTTCCGCGCCCTCACGATGCACCCAGGTGAGGGTCACAGCCTCGGGGTGCACGAAGGCGACTTCGTCTGCGGGGCCGTCGACCTCTACGAATACGCGGCCGATCGCATCGGCGGGCAGCGCCTCGGAGGCCGCTGCGATGGCGGGCAGCGCGGAGTCGTCGCCGGCTAGCAGATGCCAGTCGGCGTCCGAGCGGGGTGCGTACGCACCTCCGGGACCGAGCAGGTCGATCGTGTCGCCCGGCTCCGCGGCAGCAGCCCAGGGACCTGCGACGCCCTCATCGCCGTGGTACACGAAATCGATGGCGATCTCCTGCGCGGCGGGATCCACCGAGCGCACGGTGTAGGTGCGCATGATGTCGCCGTCCGCGCCGGGGAAGGCGAGTTTGACGTAGGCGTCGGTGCAGCCGTTGGGCTGGAACGACGCGAAGCCGGGGCCGCCCAGGTGGACACGAATCAGATGATCGGTCAGACGGATGGTGTTCTGAACCACAAAAGTTGTGCGCGCGCGAGCCAAGGGGGCACCTCCATAATTAGGGTTACCTAATAGACCGTAGCATGATTGTCGATAGCTCGTCGATAGAGTTTTCGATACTGCGTTGATCACGGCAATTCGTCGATAAGTGCCGCCATAGCTGCGGCCAGACCGCCTAGACCCGGTCCGGGCGGGCCGCCAGGTTCTGTCATGTAGGTATCGCGGCGGATCTCCACCATGAGAGCGGTGACCTGCGGTTCGGTGCCGTAGAACTCCAGTGGGACATAGGTTCCCGTGAACGGGCTGTTGACACCAACACCACCGAAATCGCCGAAATTCCTCGCAGCCCGAGCAAGCAGGTCCGGGGGCGTGTGGAAGTCGTCCGCGCCCAAGCAGATCGGCGGACGGATACCGTCGCCGTGCAATTCATACGGCAGCCGGGCGGTGGGATAGGAGTGCACGTCGATGATGACGGCCCGTCCGGTCGCGCGCAGGCGGTCGGCGACCACTGTCGTCATCGCCCGGGCGTACGGATGGAAGTAGCGGTCGAGGAGGGCGGAGGGATCGAAGTTCTCGGGGCGCAGCGGAGTTCGATATGTCGTCTGCGTGTAGACCGCGCCCATGCCGACCGCGAGCATTTCCTCCCGCTCGTCCGGAAAGCGTTCGGGATCGACTACCAGGCGGGACAACCGGTTCACGAACTGCCAGGGGCGGACGGCCGAGAGCCCGGCGGCCGTTTCGGCGAGCAGTGCGGTGTGCGCGTCCGTGATGTGGTCCAGTTCGCGGGCGAGCTGCTGATCATCGAGCTGGATTTCGGCACGGACCGGCTGCGGCATGTCCCGCGCGGAGTGCGGGATATGCAGGATCACCGGTGAAACCGCCGCGCCTGGACGCAGCTCGACGGAGTCGGGAATTCGCTGCATGAGGTCAGGCGCGGGGGTGGGCTTGATCGTGGACCTTCTTCAGCCGATCTATGGAGACGTGCGTGTAGAGCTGGGTGGTGGCCATGCTGGCATGACCCAGAATCTCCTGCACCACACGCAGATCCGCGCCGCCCTCCAACAGGTGGGTGGCAGCGGTATGCCGGAAACCGTGCGGCCCCATATCGGGTGCGCCGGGAATGGCGGAAACCACTTCGTGCACAACGGTCCTGGCCTGCCGCTGATCCAGTCGGCCGCCCCGGCGGCCGAGCAGCAGCGCCCGGCCGGATGTCGGACTCGCGAAGGCGGCACGACCGTGCCGGAGCCAGGCGTCCAGCGCCTTGTCTGCCGGTCCGCCGAACGGCACCGCCCGCTCCTTGTTGCCCTTGCCGAGCACGCGCACCAGCCGCCGCTCGCGATCCACATCCTCGATATCCAGCCCGCACAGCTCACTGACCCGAATCCCGGTCGCGTACAACATCTCCACGATCAGCCGATCGCGCAATGCCATCGGGTCATGCTGTGCCGCACCGGATTCCGCGGCATCCATGGCAGCCCGCGCCTGTTCCTGACCCAGCACCGCGGGCAGCACCCGATGCGCCCGTGCCGATCCCAGCCGTGGCCCCGGATCCACCCCCAGTCGCCCCGTATGCGCCAACCAGGCGGTGAAGGTGCGCGCCGCGGAGGTGCGGCGCGCCATCGTGGTCCGCGCCGCCCCGGCCGCCGCCTGCTGCGCCAGCCAGGACCGCAACAATGCCAAATCCACCTCGCCGACACCGGAATCCGCCGCCCGCCCCAGCAAATGCTCCAATAGCGACCGCGCATCCCCCACGTATGCCCGCACCGTGTGCTCCGACCGATTCCGCCCCAGGCGCAAATGCCGCCCGTACTCGGCCAGCAGCGCCTCCAGATCTTCGGGCAATCCACTCATGCCCCCACGGTCACCGCCCCTCCCCCGCAAAGCAAGCCCCCGCGCCGCCGACTGCCGACCTCCGCAGAGGTCACAACAACCTTCCCCGCACAGAATCCCCCCCATTCCGGCCGGTGCACTCTGCTCCGACATAGCTGCCACCACCGCCACAACTCGAAACTCAGTGGAGTCCAGCCATAAGACCGGCACAGACGAGCCAGTGCCACCAGTGCCACCAGTGCCACCAGTGCGAGGCTTCCGCGCGCATGGAACCGGGCCGTCGTTCACCGGCGGGGCCACGGCTGCCGTATCGAATTACGGGTGCTGCCGGTTCGATTGGGCGAGGCGGTGCCAGCCGTTGTCGTCGCAGGCGACGAGGCCTGCGATTTCGAGGGCGGAGAGGGTGGCGCGGACTGCCGGCAGGGGCAGGCCGGTGTCCGTAACCAGGGCGCGTGGGAGCCGGGAGCCGATTGTGGGGAGGGCGGCGAAGAGTAGCGCCTCGTGGCCGGAGAGGTTGTCCTCCGGGGAGGGCGGGACGACGCCGGGCAGGGACAGGCGCAGCGGGCCCGCTTCGTCGAGTATTTCGGCGGCTGTGGTGGCGATGAAGGCCTCGCCCTCGCGGATCATGCGGTGGCAGCCGACCGATGCGGCGGAGGTGATCGGACCCGGGACGGCGAGGGCCGGGCGGCCAAGGCGGCGAGTCCATTTCACGGTATTGCGCGCACCGCTGCGGGCACCCGCCTCCACCACCACAACGGCATCGGCCAGCGCGGCGATGAGGCGATTGCGAGCCAGGAAATAGTGTTTGCGCACTGCGGTTCCGGGCGGATATTCGGTGACGACCAGCCCGGTCGCGGCAATCTCGGCCAGCAGGCGATCGTGCTGCACCGGGTACGGGCGGTCGGGCCCGCAGGCCAGGACGGCGACCGTGCAGCCGCCGACCGCCAGCGCAGCGCGATGAGCCATCCCGTCGATCCCGAAAGCCGCACCGGACACCACCGTCCACCCGCGCACCGCCAATTCCCCGGCTATCTCCCCCGTGGCGTGATTCCCATACCCGGTGCTGCACCGCGCACCCACCACCGCCACCGCCCGCTCGGTGCACTCCACCAGCGAGCGCGGCCCGCGCGCCCACAGCACAAGCGGCACCGCAGCAGCCTCATCCTGCGCCGGATCCAACTGCCGCAACCCGAGCATCCGCCAAGCCGGCCACTCCGGATCATCCGGCGTCACCACCCGCCCATCCAGCCGATCCATCAATGCCAAATCCTGCTCGGCCCGGTCGATTCCACGCCGCAACTCGGTCGGCCCCCGCAACACCTCCGGCAGCGCACACTCCCGCACCGCCCGAGCCGCCTCCACCACCCCCACCGATTCGATCAGCAAAGACAAAGCCGCACAGGGCCCCTCAACCACCCGAGACAAATAGACCCAAGCCAGCCTCCGCTCATCAGCATCGGACCGATCCATACGAATTGGCTCATCAGCACCATCCGCAGACCAGCCCGGACTAGCCGGGGTCCCACGATCGGCCACTGGCTCATTGGGATTGGCGAGCGGCCTGGTCGAACCCACAACCAACCCACTCGGCTCGGAGGGCATGCCGTTCAGAACAGCAGGAATCCCGTTCGGACTGGCAAGTGATCCAGTCGGCGCTGCCGCAGCGCCGACTGAGTCGATAGGAGGCTTGCTCACCCCCGCGACAGGATCGCCCTCTTCCGCGGCGCGATCAGTCACGTCGATGACTCGACCGATGGACTCGGTAGCAGGGCCTCGGGCCGACAACTCCGGCGCATCGGCAGCACCGCGGGCGGGCGACCACTCCGGGGCTGCCGAGGCTCGGTGTTGTTCGGGCAGCATGTCGCTCATGCCACACCTCGCTGGCGGAAGCTCAATGCCTGCAGTACGTCCTGGGCATTGGGGATGTCGCTGCCGCGCAAGTCGCTGACGGTCCAGGCGACTCGGATTGCGCGATCCGCGCCTCGGGCCGACATGCGGCCGTGGCTCAGGGCGGTCTCGACAGGGGCCAGCGCCTCCCGTGGCAGCCGGAATTGCTGGCGCAGAATGTGTCCCGGGACTTCGGCGTTGGTGGACAGGCCCAGGCTCTCCCAGCGCTTGGCCGCGGCATTGCGCG
Organism: Nocardia sp.; assembly: GCF_025465275.1. Taxonomy (GTDB): domain Bacteria; phylum Actinomycetota; class Actinomycetes; order Mycobacteriales; family Mycobacteriaceae; genus Nocardia. Next base: position 8,175 of record NZ_JAODNK010000101.1, read on the forward strand.
CTGCGGTCACGCGGGCCCGGACCACCTCGCTGTTCTCGACCTCGTCACCGCTGAAGGCGCCTGCCGACTGTGCATGCATCTGGACCGCCAGATCGATGCGGTCGAGCAGTGGACCCGACAGTTTGCCGAGGTAGCGGCGGCGAGCCAAAGGTGCACAGATGCAATCGATATCGCGGGCGGGCGCACACGGGCAGGGGTTGGCGGCCAGCACCAGCTGAAATCTGGCCGGATACCGCGCGACCCCGTCGCGCCGGGCAATGCGAACTTCGCCCTCCTCCAAGGGAGTTCGAAGGGCTTCGAGAACCTTGCTTCCAATCTCAGCGCACTCGTCGAGAAAGAGGACGCCGCGATGAGCACAGCTGACCGCGCCCGGGCGTGCGGTGCCTGATCCGCCGCCGATCATGGAGGTCACCGACGATGAGTGGTGCGGGGCGACGAACGGTGGGGCGAAGATCAGGGGGTGGTCGTCGGAGAGGATGCCCGCCACCGAGTGAATGGCTGTGACCTCCAGGGATTCTCGTTCCCGCAGCGGCGGGAGCAGACTCGGAAGGCGTTGTGCCAGCATGGTTTTGCCGATTCCGGGCGGCCCGGTGAGCAGCAGATGGTGCCCGCCGGCGGCAGCCACCTCCAGGGCCCAGCGGGCCTCGTCCTGGCCGACCACCTCGCTCAGGTCACCGATGGACGGGATGGGAGCGGGCTGTACGGGATCGGGCAGGGTGAGTTCATTACCGCCGCGCAGCCAGTCCACCAGCTCGCCCAGCGTCGCTGCGCCGAGCACCCGAATACCGTCCACGAGCCCGGCTTCGGCCAATGCCGCGGTGGGAACCACTACCGTGCTCCGCCCGGCCGTACGCGCCGCCAGCACCGCGGGCAGAATGCCTCGCACCCGGCGTATGCGCCCGTCGAGAGCCAATTCACCGAGCAGCACCACATCGGCGAGACGCTGCGCCGGAATGGACCCGGCCGCATCGAGTACGGCCGCCGCCAGCGCAAGATCGTAAACGCTGCCGACCTTGGGCAAGGTCGCCGGAGACAGCGCCAGGATCACCCGCCCGTCCGGCCACTTCTCCCCCGTATTCGTGACCGCTGCCCGCACGCGATCCCGGGACTCCTGCAGTGTGGTGTCCGGCCGCCCCACCAGATGCACCGACGGCAGTCCCTGCCCGATATCAGCTTCGATCTCGACCAATTGCCCGTCCACCCCGGCAACTGCCACCGAATACGCCCTCCCCAAAGGCATTTCAGAACACCGCCTCGAGGTGATCGATCACCGGCGCTGTCCCGGGCCGCATCAGCACCGACACCACATCGAACCGGACCCGCGACCACGGGCCGCCCTGCTCGTGCAGCCACAGCAGCGCTAGGCGGCGTATTCGCTGCTGTTTGAGAAAGGTGACCGCTTCGGCGGGCGGTCCGTAGGCGAGCCCGCGACGGGTCTTGACCTCGATGAACACCGTGACGCCCGCGCGGTCACGGCCGATCAGATCGAGTTCGCCGTACCGGCACCGCCAATTGCGGGCAACGATCTCCATACCGGCGTCGCGCAGATACCGCGCCGCCAGTTCCTCCCCGTGTGCGCCCAGCGCGAGATTGTCTCCCATTCAGCCAGCATGGCCGGGCCCAGAAGGGACCCCGCCATGCCGACCTGCGGAAACAGAATTGCCTGTGGATAGCGAGAAGCTTGTGGACTACTCAGGAAGCCGCAGGTCAGGCTTCTCCAGCTCCTCGATATTGACATCCTTGAAGGTGATGACTCGAACGTGCTTCACGAAGCGGGCGGGCCGGTACATATCCCAGACCCACGCATCGGACATGCGCACCTCGAAGTACACCTCGCCGTCAGCGTTCTGCGGCCGCAGCTCGACTGTGTTGGCCAGGTAGAAGCGGCGCTCGGTCTCCACCACATACGAGAACTGGCCGACGATGTCCTTGTACTCTCGATATAGCGAGAGTTCCATCTCGGTTTCGTATTTCTCGAGATCCTCGGCGCTCATCGGGTGGAACGTCCTCCTTGTCGCCCTACTGGGTGTAGAGACATCATCCCGCATACGCGGTATCGGTAGCCACCCGGCCGGTCTCCCGCACATTGCGCCAGGACCGCCGGTGCTCACTGGTGACGCCCAACCGCTGCAGAGCCTCGGTGTGTTCGGGCGTGTTGTAGCCCTTGTGCCCGGCAAATCCATAGCCGGGGAATTGCTCGTCGAGCTGCACCATCATGCGGTCCCTGGTCACCTTGGCGAGCACGCTCGCCGCGGCGATACAGGCCGCCGTCGCGTCACCACCGATCACCGGCAGCGACGGCACCGGAATGCCCGGCACGCGGAACCCATCGGTGAGAACGTACCCGGGCACCGGGTCCAGCCCCGCCACCGCACGCCGCATGCCTTCGATATTGGCGACGTGGATACCGATGGAGTCGATCTCCCAGGCCGGGACCACGATCACCTTCCAGGCCAGCGCGACCCGCTTGATGATCGGGAACAGTTCCTCGCGCGCGGATTCGGTGAGTTTCTTGGAATCGTCGAGCCCGGCGAGCGAGGTGTACGCCTTGGGCGCCAGCAGGCAGGCGGCCACCACCAGCGGTCCCGCGCACGGGCCGCGACCCGCCTCGTCGACACCCGCGACGGGACCGAGCCCGCTGCGGATGAGCGCCGATTCCAGGGTGCGTAGCCCGCCGGCGCGGCGCATGACCACGCGTGGCGGCCAGTCGCCGCGTTCGATCGGCTGCTGCTGAATCATTTTGCCGCCGCGCGGCTTCCGCGCCGGACCGCTCGCGGCCCGCGTACCCGCACCGTTCGCCATCTTCCCCACCGGTCGATTATCCCGCAGGACTCAGTTGGTCTGTGGGTCTTGTGCGCGCACGAATCCGATCCGGCCCAGCGGCCAGATCTTGTAGACCGCCTTGCCGCGCACATCCGAGACGGGCACCGTGCCGTGGTACTGATCGTCCTGGTGGTAGCGCGAATCGGCGGATTCGCGGCGATTGTCGCCCATGACCCACAGATTGCCGTCCGGCACCTTCACCGGCCCGAACGCGCGGCCGCCGGCATTGAACTGAATATCGGGATGCGCGGGATCGAACGGGTTATTGCGTTCGGCCACCACATACGGCTCGTCGAGCGGCTTCCCGTCGACCAGGATGCGGCCCTGCGCATCACAGCACTGCACGGTCTGCCCGCCGGTGGCGATGACCCGCTTCACCAGATCGTTCTCGTCCGGCGGCACCAGTCCGAAGAAGGAGAAGAAGTTCTGGGCGCCGCGCACCACGGTGTTCCGCGAGCGGATCGACGTGTAGTGCTTGTTCCAGGAATCACTCGGCCCGACGAACACCACCACATCACCCGGCTTGGGATCGCCGAAGTAGTAACTCAGCTTCTGCACGTAGATGCGGTCACCGGTGCAACCGGTGCAACCGTGCAGGGTCGGTTCCATCGACTGCGAGGGGATCACGTACGGCCGGCCGATGAAAGTCACGACCAGTGCGGTGATCACCGCGGCAATGCCGATGAGCATCGGCAGTTCCTGCCAGAACGGCCGCTGCTTCTTCTTCGGCTTGGTGGTCGTCGCCTCATCCGCACGGCCCTCGTCGCCGGGTCCGGACACCGTCAACGACTCGCTCTCGTCTGCCACCGGAACAGAGTAGCCCGGCACCGCGAAGAACTATGCGGTGCCGGGCTACTCGGCGTTCGGAGCAAAAAGCTACTTCAGCGCTTTTCCTTGATCTTCGCAGCCTTGCCACGCAGATCGCGCAGGTAGTACAGCTTGGCGCGACGGACGTCACCACGGGTGACGATCTCGAGGCTCGCGATGTTCGGGGAGTGCACCGGGAAGGTGCGCTCCACGCCGACACCGAACGACACCTTGCGGACCGTGAAGGTCTCGCGGATGCCACCGTTCTGGCGGCGGATGACGACGCCCTTGAAGACCTGGACGCGCTCCTTGTTGCCTTCGATAACCTTCACGTGCACGTTGACCGTGTCACCCGGGCGGAAAGCCGGGATGTCGCTGCGGAGCGACTTTTCGTCGACGAAGTCGAGGGTGTTCATTTCCGTCCTTATGATGTTCGCGCGAACAGAGGAACCTGGCGGCTACCTCGAGTGGAGATGCTCTACCGGTTCGTGCTCCGGATAATGGGCGGTGCCCAGGCATGAAAGCGCCCAAGGCAACCTGACCATAGTGCCAGATGGTGGGACCGACCCGGAAATCGGGGCCCCTCGCACCGGCTACGACCCGGTATTCGCCCGGGTGATCGCGGAGGCGATATCCGATACCAGCGGCGGATAGTCGGTGGCGCCCGTGACGACCTGCAGGAATACCAGGCAGTCCTGGGCGGCCGCAGCAACCTCCATGCACTCGCGCAGTTCTCCGACCGTAGTGGCTCGCAGCGTCAGCACCGAATCCTCGTCGCCACCGAAAGCGTGGGGCAGTTCACCCCAGCGCCAGGGCGCGATGTCGTTGTAGGGCGCGTTCGCACCGTGAATGGCACGCTCGATGGCGTAGCCATTGTTGTCGACCAGGATGATGACGCCGGTCAGGCGTTCCCGGATCCAGGTGCCGAGTTCCTGAATGGACAGCTGGGCGGCACCGTCGCCGATCACCAGGACGGGACGGCGGTCCGGACAGGCCAGCCCGGCGCCGAGCGCGGCGGGCAGGGCGTAGCCGATGGAACCCCACAGCGGCTGGCCGACGAAGGTGATGCCGGCGGGCATGCGCAGGGCGGCCAGGCCGAAGAAGGCCGAACCCTGGTCTGCGACAACCACATTGTTGTTATCGAGGGCCCCGGCGACCAGCGGCCACAGGGTCGCCTGGGTGAGCGGGGTCTCGCCGGGATCGGTGACTATCGGGATGACATCGGCGGCCGGGGTGGTCGCGTCCGGTTCGGCGAACGAGCCGGAAATCCTCGTCAGGATTTCCAGGGCAGCGGTCAGGGACAGCGGTGCGTAGGCGTCCATACCGCCGATGACGGTGCGTTCCGGGCCGATATCGATGGTCCGGCGCGGGTCGATGCGATGGCTGAATCCGGCGGTGATGCTGTCGGTGTACTGCACGCCGACCGTCACCAGGCGCTCGGAATCCTCGACCGCCGCGCGCACCGCCTCGGGTGAGGCCGCACCGGTGTAGACGCCGAGGAAGTTCGGGGTCGATTCGTCCACCAGCGTTTTGCCCCAGGCGAGCGTGGCGTGCGGCAAATCGGCAGCGTGCAGCAGCGTCCGCAATTGCTCGGTCGCGCCGATGCGGTTGACGAAGACGTCGGCCAGCACGGTCACCCGGCGGTCGGCGAGGAAGTCGAGGGCGGCCTGCTCGAAAGCCATTCGCGCACCGGCACTGCTGAAGTCCGCGGGTGGAGACAGCGGCGCGGTCGGCGGATAGACCTCCACGCGCGCGGTATCGGTGGCGAGCATCAGATAGCCCGGGCGGCGGTGCACCAGTACCGAATTCAGTACCCGGTCGATTTCCTGACAGGCATCGGCCGCGCCCAGATCGGCCTGGGCGCAGGTGACTTCGGCGGCAATGCGCCGGAAGTGATGGAAATCGCCGTCGCCGAGGGTGTGGTGGATGACGCGATGATTGGCTTGGATGTCCTTGGCCGGCACGCCGACGATGTGCACGACCGGCACGTATTCGGCATAGCTGCCCGCAATGGCATTGACCGCGCTGAGCTCGCCGACACCGTAGGTGGTGACAACCGCGCCGATGCCGCGTAGCCGGGCGTAACCGTCGGCGGCGTAACCGGCATTGAGCTCATTGGCGCTGCCGACCCAGCGGATGCCGCGGTGCTCGACCACGTGGTCGAGGAATTGCAGATTGAAATCCCCCGGGACACCGAATATTTCGGTGACACCGAGTTCGTGGAGCCGATCGAGCAGGTAATCGCCGACAACGTAGCCCATTCGGCAACAGTGGCACGCCAGTCGTCAGTCAGCAACCTTACGGCTACTTACGAGATGGTGCGTCGAGGGCGGGGCGGGCGGGGCCGGAAGCACGGTGCGTGCCAACTCCTCCTCCGCGGCCCGGCGCACATGCGCGACATCGGGCTTACCGGCCACCAGATCCTGGACGAAAATCTTCGCCCGGATCATCGGCCTTCGGTACCGGCGTTCCCGCACCACGGCCCGCCGCATGAGCCCCGCGCGCGAGGAATAGCGCCACCGTGCCCAGGGCGCGCCCGGACGGCTCAAACGCAGCGCGCCGATCAACAGCAGCGGCAGGAAGAACATCCCGAACAGACCCGTCCAGATCTTGCCCTTGGCAATGACAATCGCGGCCAGCACCAGATTCACCAGCGCGAACACGATCACGAAGGTGCGGTCGGCGGAGTTCGGATCATGGCGGACATCACCGAGATTGAGCAGCCACAGCGGATGGAAGCCGAGCAACAGCAGACCGGTCACGGCGACCGCCACGAAGACGGCGTCCACGGAGGTGCGGCCCTGCTCCTCCCAATACACGTCACGCAGGTAGTAGATGAGCGCGAACTCGTCGAGCACCAGCGCCGCGCCGACCCCGAAGACCGCCGCGAAGACACTGATGACCCCGACGCTGCTGTCGTAGAGGGTGACCAGACCCACTCCCGAGGTGAGCACCAGAATCACGCCGAACACCATGTGGTGAATGTGCACATCGCCGGCCCGCACATTGCCCGGCCACCACCGGACTTCTTTCCGGATGAGCCGCACGCTGATTCGAATCAGCAGAAAACCGACGATGAATCCGAGCAATAGGCACGCCAGGGGCAGTCGGCCGGTATCCACCACACCATCGATCCACCACCGCCGCACATGTCCCATGCCCTCGTCGCCTCCGCGTCACTCCGCAAACACCCTGACGAAGCAACGCTACCTGTCGCTCCGAAGTGGACTGAATCCCTCGAGCCTCGTGGTCGTGACGGTGTGGATCCCGGCCAAAAGCATGCCGGGATGACGGGGGCCATCTGCCGGAGGCCAGGGCCCCAACTGCCGGAGGCCAGGGGTCCAACTGCCGGGAGGCCTGGCTGAACTGGTGTGGCACGGCGGCCGGAATGCCGCAGGGCAGCCACTTCTTGTGGCTGGCCTGCGATTTCGGACTGTGTGATTATTTGCCGAAGCCGGCCTTGCGGAGGGCGTCGGCCATGGAACCGCTCGGGGCGGACTGCGGGCGGTTGCCCTGCTGGCGGGCGCCGCCGCCCTGCCCACCCTGGCGTGCCGCGCCGCCCTGCCCACCCTGGCGTGCGCCGCCGCCTTGGCCACCCTGGCGTGCGGCGCCGTCTTGGCCACCCTGGCGTGCGCCGCCGCCTTGGCCACCTTGGCGGGGGTTGCCCTGGCCACCCTGGCGGGGGCGGTTGTCATTGGCCGGCGGGCGCTGGCCCTGGCCGCCGCGCGGACGGCCTTCGCCGCGTTCGGGTTTCGGAGCGCCGGGCTCGTCGTCGAGGCGCAGGGACAGGCCGATGCGCTGGCGCTGCACATCCACCTCCATGACCTTGACCTTCACCACATCACCGGACTTCACGACCTCGCGCGGGTCCTTGATGAAGTTGTGCGACATGGCGGAGACGTGCACCAGGCCGTCCTGGTGGACGCCGATATCGATGAAGGCGCCGAACGCGGCCACATTGGTGACCACACCTTCGAGCACCATGCCGGGCTCGAGATCGCCGACCTTCTCGATGCCCGCGGCGAATTCGGCGGTCTTGAATTCGGGACGCGGGTCGCGGCCGGGCTTCTCGAGTTCGGCGATGATGTCGGTGACGGTCGGGACACCGAAGCGCTCATCGGTGAAGTCCGCGGGCCGCAGGGAGCGCAGCGCCGTGGTGTTGCCGATGAGCTCGTGCACGCCGCGGCCGCTGGCTTCGAGCATGCGGCGGACGACGGGGTACGCCTCCGGGTGCACGGACGAGGTGTCGAGCGGATCCTCGCCCTCGCGAATGCGGAGGAAGCCCGCGCACTGCTCGAAAGCCTTGGGGCCCAGGCGCGGCACGCTCAGCAGTGCGGTGCGGCTGCGGAAGGGACCATTGGCATCGCGGTGCGCGACAATGCTTTCCGCGACCGAGCCGGTAATGCCGGAAACGCGCGACAGCAGCGGCACCGACGCGGTATTGACGTCCACCCCGACCGCGTTCACCGCATCTTCGACCACCGCGCCGAGCGAGCGCGCGAGCAGGGTTTCGGAGATGTCGTGCTGGTACTGGCCGACGCCGATGGACTTGGGGTCGATCTTCACCAGCTCGGCGAGCGGGTCCTGCAGCCGGCGTGCGATGGAGACCGCTCCACGCAGGGACACATCCATATCGGGCAACTCCACCGAGGCGTACGCCGAGGCCGAGTACACCGAGGCGCCCGCTTCGGAGACCACGATCTTGGTGGGCTTGTTTTCCGGAATGCGCGAGATGAGCTCGGCGGCAAGGGCATCGGTCTCGCGGGAGGCGGTGCCGTTGCCGATGGCGATGAGCTCCACATTGAATCGCGCGACCAGCGCGCCGAGCACTGCGAGCGACTTCTCGGTCTGCCCCGTGTGCGGGTAGATGACCTCGGTGGCGACGGCCTTGCCGGTGGAGTCGACCACGGCCACCTTCACACCGGTGCGGAAGCCCGGGTCCAGGCCCATGGTGGTGCGGGTACCGGCGGGCGCGGCCAGCAGCAGGTCACGCAGGTTCATGGCGAATACGTCGACCGCATCGCGTTCGGCGGACTGGCGCAGGCGCATTCGAGTATCGATGCCCAGGCTCACCAGCAGCTTGGTCCGCCACGCCCAGCGCACGGTGTCCAGCAGCCAGGTGTCGGCCGCACGCCCCCGCTCGGCAATGCCGAACTTGTAGGCGATGCGGCCCTCGTAAATGGTGCGCTCGCCGGGCTCGGGAGGGGCGGAGCTTGCGGAGCCCCCATTGGACACTGTGTCCGCGTCGGCCGCGAGGTGCAGGGTGAGCACCTCTTCCTTCTCACCGCGCAGCAGCGCCAGAATGCGGTGCGAGGGCAGCTTGGTGAACGGCTCGCTGAATTCGAAGTAGTCGGAGAACTTGGACCCCGCCTCCTCCTTGCCGGCACGCACGCTGGAGCTGACCTGTCCGCGCGTCCACATGAGCTCGCGCAGTTCACCGACCAGGTCGGCATCTTCGGCAAAACGCTCGACCAGGATGGAACGCGCACCGTCGAGCTGTTCGGCGTTGTACTGCGCGGGATCGGTGGCCGGATCGTTGATCAGGGCATCGGCGACGGGCTCGTGCCCGGCTTCGCGCGCGATCTGCGCCTTGGTGCGCCGCTTCGGCTTGTACGGCAGGTAGATGTCTTCGAGGCGGGCCTTGGTATCGGCGAGCATGAGCTGCGAATGCAGTTCGGGATCCAATTTGCCCTGGCCGCGTATGGATTCGATGATCGAACCGCGGCGCTCGTCGAGTTCGCGCAGGTAGTGCAGACGCTCATCGAGCGTACGGAGCTGAGCGTCGTCGAGCCCGCCGGTGACCTCCTTGCGGTAGCGGGCCACGAACGGCACGGTCGAGCCGCCGTCCAGTAGTTCGATGGTCGCACGCACCTGCTCGTCCCGCACGCCCAGCTCATCGGCGATACGCCGACTGACGCTGCCGAGTCGAACGGCGCTCTCGGTTCCTGTGCTCACGGTGCTCGCGGCACCTGTGGTGTCCACGCTGACGGGTTCGGAGGCTGTCGTCACGCCCGCAGACACTACCGCCGTCCGCTGACAGCCCGGGACAGTGCCGCACCGAAACGTTGCGGCGACACGCTGTCCTGGGGCCGGTCAGGAGCCGCTGGAGAGTCGGGTCATCAGTTGTTTGCGATAGGAGTCGAGGATGACGGCGACGATGATGACGGTGCCGGTCACCATGGTTCGCTGGAAGTCCGAAACGCCCATGAGCAGCAGGCCGTTGGTCAGCACACCGAGCAGGCAGGCGCCGAGCAGGGTGCCGATCACCGAACCGCGGCCGCCGGACAGGCTGGCGCCGCCGATCACCACGGCGGCAATGGCATTGAGTTCGTAACCCTGGCCGAGGATCGGGCTGGCCACGCCGAGCCGGGCCATATAGATCACGGCGGCCACTCCGACGCACAGTCCGCCGATGACGAAGCAGACGATCTTGATCAGATTGGTTCGGTGGCCCGAAAGTCGCACCGCCTCTTCATTATTGCCCGTCGCGTAGACCAACCGCCCGAAGACGGTGCGGGACAGCACGAACCAGGCCACCGCGACGATCAGCAGCGCCACCGCGAAGACCGCCGGAATACCGGCGACGGTCGCCGTGCCGAAGCTCGTCATCGCGCCGGGCAGGTTGTAGATCGTCCGAGCGCCGGTGTACTGCTCGGCCGCCCCGCGCGCGACATAGAGCATGCCGAGCGTGACGATGAACGACGGCACCCGCCAGCGCTCGGTGACGAAGCCGTTGATCAGGCCGCAGACCGCGCCGATGAGAACGCTGAGGCCGAGGGCGGCCGGAATCGCGGACGAGCCGCCGTTCTCCATCGCCTTGCCCGCCACCACCGCACACAGCGCGATGACCGAACCGACCGAAAGATCGATGCCGCCGACCAGGATCACGAACGTCATGCCCACTGCCAGCACGGTATTGAGCGTGATCTGGGTCATGATGTCGCGAATATTGCCCGTTGTCGCGAAATGCGGTGCGGCAGCGAGGAAGAACGCCGCCAGCGCGACCAGCGCGACACCGATACCGGCCTCGCCGAGCACCTGGCTCAGCACCCGTCCGGCACGGTTGTCGGCGCGCGCCGTGCTGAGAGAAGTCATGCTGCACTGCCGTTCTTCAGATAGCCGGAGTAGGCGAGATTGAGGATGTGTTCCGCGTCGAAATCCGCGCGGCCGACCGCACCGGCGATCCGTCCGGCCGAGAAGACGAGGATGCGGTCGCAGATGCCGATGAGTTCGGACAGATCGGAGGACACCACCAGCACACCCTTGCCCGCATCGGCCAGGTCGAGCAGGAGTTGGTGGATCTCGTAGCGGGCGCCGACATCGATGCCGCGCGTGGGCTCGTCGACTATCAGCAAATCGGCATCGGCGGCCAGCCAGCGACCGAGCACAACCTTCTGCTGATTGCCGCCGGACAGTGATCGAACGGTCTGCTCCGGTCCGCTCGCCTTGATCCGGAGCTTTTCGGAAAGCTCACGGGCAGAGTCGGTTTCGGTCCTCCTCCAGAGTAGCCCCGACCGGCTGACCTTGTCCAGGGAGGCCAGGCTGAGATTCGCGGCGATCGATAGATCCAGTACCAGTCCCTGCGCTTTGCGATCTTCGGTCAGGAAACTGATGCCGCGCCGGACGGCGTCGCGCGGGCTCCTGATCCGCGCATCGCGGCCGCGCACGGAGACGGCGCCGCGCACCGGCCGATCCGCGCCGAAAATCGCGCGCATCGCCTCGGTGCGCCCGGAACCCACGAGTCCCGCGACGCCGACGACCTCACCCGCGCATACGGCGAACGAGATCGGTGGTGTCCGCGCCGCGACGGAAAGGTCACTGACGCACAGTATTTCGTCCCCCCTGGGCCGCGCGGTGACCGGCGGGAACTCGGCAGCCAGGTCACGCCCGACCATCATGCGGACCAAACCCGGAATGTCGATATCGGCGATCTCACGCGCGGCGACGCTGGTTCCATTGCGCAGCACCGTGACTCGGTCGCCGATCTCGAAGATCTCGTCGAGGTGATGGGAGATGAAGATGATCGCGACACCATCCGTTCTGAGCCGGCGCATCACCTTGAACAGTGTCGCGGTCTCGCGCGGGGTGAGCGTCGAGGTCGGCTCATCCATGATCAGCAGCCGACATTCGGTGGACAGCGCCTTGGCGATCTCGATCAACTGCTGTTGCGCAATGCCCAGCCGGCCGACCGGGATATCCGGTGACACCTCGAGGCCGACCTGTTCGAGCAGGCTCTCGGCGCGCACCCGCATGGCGCGGCGGTCGACAATGCCGAACCGGCGCGGCAGGTGCTGCAAGAAGAGGTTCTCGGCGACCGTGAGGGCCGGTAGCAGCGCCAATTCCTGGTGTACGACCTGGATTCCGGCGCGCAGTGCGGCGGCGGTATCGGCGGGGTGGTGCTCGGCGCCACCGATAATCATCCGGCCCGCGTCCGGCTGTTCCACGCCCGCAAGGCATTTCACCAGCGTCGATTTGCCCGCACCGTTTTCGCCTATCAGCACGTGGATTTCACCGGCGCGGACGCTCAGGTCCACACCACCCAGGGCGGTGACGCCCGGATAGCGCTTGGTCAAACCGGCGATCTGGAGGAGGGCGCCGGTCTCTGGCTCGGGGTTCATACTGCTCCCAGTGATCTCGGGATATGCCGGGGTGGAGTCGATTCCGATCGGCTCCACCCCGGCCGTTGTCCGCGTCGGGCCCCTCACGCCCCGGCGGTGACGACGTTCATCCGGGTCTTCTGCCACCCGGTGACGGGCTGGCCGCCGATCAACTGCATGGCGACGTCGATACCGTCACCCGCCTGCTCGGAGCCGAATTGGTCGAGGGTCGCCAGCATCGGGCCGTTCTGCAGGAACGTCTTCACGGCCGGAATATTGTCGATGGAAACAACTTTGACGTTCGCGTGCCGCTCCTGAACGACCTTGATGACGCCCAGCGCCATGGAATCATTGGAGGCCATCACGCCCTGGATATCCGGGTGCGCGGTGAGCATATTGCCGAAAACGGTGTAGGCCTCGTCGGTTTCCCAGTGCGCGGTCCTGGAATCGAGCAGGTTCAGGGTCGACTCGCCGATGGTGTCGTTGAAGCCGTTCTTCCGTTGCAGCGCATTGTCCGCACCGGGATTACCCTCCAGCACAACAACTTTGCCGCCCGGTCCGACGGCCTTGGCCAGCACGTCACCGACCTGCTTGGCCCCGGCCCGATTGTCCGGGCCGACCAGTGGGATCTGCACACCGGCCGCCGCGAGCGCATCGGGGTCGAGCGCGACGTCGATATTGACAACCTTGATACCGGCCCTACCTGCCTTGACCACCGACTGCACCAGCGCCTTCGAATCGGCCGGCGCGATGACAATGGCCTGTACCTGCTGGGTGATGCACTTGTCGACCAGAGCGATCTGCCCGTCGACATCGGTCTCGTTCTGAATGCCGGCGGTCTGCAGGTCGAGCGTGCCGAGCTTGTCGACGTGTTCCTTGGCGCCCTTCTGCATCTGCTGGAAGTACTCGTTGGCGAGCGACTTCATGATCAGGCAGACCGTGGGCTTGCCATTGGCATTCGTGGCCGGGCTCGATGTCGTCGATTCGGTGCCACAGGCGCTGAGCGCCGCCGTGGTCGCCGCGGTCACGACAGCGAGTACCAACCTTGTGCTTCTTCGCATTTCGGGTAACCCTCTCTTGTTGGAGCTATGTCAGACGAGGCGCTACCCGATGGCCGAATCGCCGCCGAGCGGATCGGGGCACCCGCAGGATCCGCGCGCGACGAGCGTGGTGGCATGGGTGATCCGGCTCGGCGCGAGTGCGGGATCGGCGATCTTGGCCAAGAGCCACTCGACCGCCGAGCGGCCCAGACTCTCGAAGGGCTGCCGCATGGTGGTGAGCGCGGGCACCGTGTAGGCGCTGCCCTCAATACCGTCGAAGGCGCAGATCGCCAGGTCCTGCGGGACCCGCAGGCCCAGCTCGGCAGCGGCGCGCAGGACGCCGAGCGCCTGCTCATCGCTGGCCACGAACAGCGCTTCGGGACGGTCCGTCCGGGCCAGCAGCGCCCGGCCCGCGCGATATCCGTGCGCCCGGCCGAAGGCCGCATGCACCAGCATGCCGTCCTCCGGACCCTGCCCGGCGTCGGCGAGCGCCCGCCGCCATCCCACGACACGTTCCACCGTCGGATGGATGCCCGCCAGGCCCGAGATACATCCGATCCGCGTAAACCCGTGGTCCAGTAGGTGTTTCGTCGCCGCGTAGGCACCGCCCGCATTGTCGACCAGGACGTGCGAAGCGCCCGGCAACTCGATTTCGCGATCCAGCACCAGGCGCGGGACGGTCGTCCCGGAGAGTTCGGTGACCCAGCTGCCGGCCCCGTGCGCGGGAGCGACGATCAGCCCGTCGACCTGCCGGTCGATCAGTATCCGGATGTAGGCGGCCTCACGCTCGTCATTGTCGACGGCATTGCCGAGCAGCAGCACGTACCCGGCCTCGAACGCGACATCCTCGATGGCCCTGGCGAGTTCGGCGAAGAAGGGGTTCGAGTTGTCCGGCACGACGAGCCCGAGCGTCATGGTCCGCGAGGTCTTCAGCGACCGGGCGACCGCATTGGGCCGATATCCCAATTCCGCGATGGCGGCGACGATTCGGGCCCGGGTGGCCGGCGCCACCCCGCGTGGCCCGTCATTGAGCACGTAACTGACCATGGCTTCCGACGTTCCCGCCAGTTGCGCCACATCGCGCCGCGTCACCATATCGACCTCAATCAACTCGTGTTGATTGAGGAGTATGCAGTGGGTCACACTGGGACGGCAGGGAATCCGGCGAAAAAGTTTCCACGGATATTCCGGCGCACGCTCCGCCGTTTACCGCGGCGGGGCTCAGTCCGGCGGGAGGAGGTCCGGGCGGCGTTCGCGCGTGCGCTCCAGGGACTGCTCGCGGCGCCAGGCGTCGATCTTGGCGTGATTGCCGGACAGCAGGATGTCCGGGACGTCCAGGTCGCGCCAGGAGACGGGGCGGGTGTAACTGGGGCCTTCGAGCAGGCCGTCGGAGAACGAATCCTGTTCGTGGGATTGCTGATTGCCGAGCACGCCGGGAATGAGACGCACAATGGCTTCGGTCATGACCAGGACCGCGGCCTCGCCGCCGATCAGTACGTAGTCGCCGATGCTGACTTCCTCGACGCGGACGCGCCGGGCGGCATCATCGAAAACACGCTGATCGATGCCTTCGTAGCGACCGCACGCGAAGACCAGATGCTTTTCGGCAGACCAGCTTTCGGCCATGGCCTGGGTGAACGGGCGACCCGCCGGGGTGGGAACCACCAGCAGCGCGTCGTCCGGGCACACCTCGTCGAGGGCGGCGCCCCATACGGTCGGCTTCATGACCATGCCCGGTCCGCCGCCGTACGGGGTGTCGTCCACGGCCTTGTGCACATCGTGCGTCCAGCCGCGCAGATCGTGCACGCCGACTTCCAGGATGCCCTTGTCGATTGCCTTGCCCAGCAGGGCAGTTCGCAGCGGCTCCAGGTATTCCGGGAAGATCGTGACGACGTCGATGCGCATCGTGCTCACTCCGGATCCAGCAGGCCTTCGGGCGGGTCGATCACGATGAGGGCGTCGGCGAGGGAGACGGTCGGCACCATGGCACTCACGAAGGGCACCAGGATCTCTCGGCCCGCGGGCGGGAAGCCCGAGGCCGCGGTGATCGAAAGCAGCTCTCCCGCAGCCGAATGCAGTACTTCCTTGACCGTGCCCACGACCGTGCCGTCACCGAGTTGCACGGTGAGGCCTTCGAGTTCGTGGTCGTAGTACTCGTCCGAATCCTGCGAGGGCGGCAGATCGGCGGTGTCGACGACAAAAAGCATGCCGCGCAACCCGTCTGCCACAGTGCGATCGTCGAGCCCTTCCAGACGTACGAGAAGTCGGCCCGAGTGCTCCCGGGCCGACTCCACTACGTACTGCTGCGTCTGCTTCGCGCGCGGCAGCCGGCCCTTCAGGGCGGTGCCGGGCGCGAAACGCAGATCAGGCTCGTCGGTACGGACTTCTACGACGAGTTCGCCGCGCACACCGTGCGACTTGGCGACCCGACCGACGACAAGTTCCATCTACTGATCCGTGTCGACCACGTCGACGCGAATGCCCTTACCGCCGATACCGGCGACGAGGGTGCGCAGCGCGGTCGCGGTACGACCACCGCGACCGATCACCTTGCCCAGATCGTCGGGGTGCACATGCACCTCGACGGTCCGGCCACGACGGCTGGTGATCAGCTCGACGTGGACATCGTCCGGATTGGCGACGATGCCGCGAACCAGGTGTTCGACGGCATCGGCGACGACGGCTGTCATTACTCGGCGGCCGGGGTCTCGGTCGCCTCAGAGGCAGCCTCGGCGGCCTCTTCCTTCTTGGCGGCCTTCTTCTTCGGGGTGATGGCCTCGGCGACCGGCTCGCTGTCAGCGGAAGCCAGCGCGGCGTTGAAGAGGTCGAGCTTGGAGGTCTTCGGCGCCTTGACCTTCAGGGTGCCCTCCTGGCCCGGCAGACCCTTGAACTTCTGCCAGTCACCGGTGATCTCCAGCAGACGCTGCACCGGCTCGTTCGGCTGCGCGCCGACGCCCAGCCAGTACTGCGCGCGCTCGGAGTTGATCTCGATGAGCGAGGGCTCTTCCTTCGGCTGGTAGATGCCGATGGACTCGATGGCCCGGCCGTCGCGACGGGTGCGCGCGTCGGCGACCACGATGCGGTACTGGGGGTTGCGGATCTTGCCCATGCGGGTCAGCTTGATGCGAACAGCCATTAGCTGTGCCTTTCGGTGGCGGCCGCCCATGGGGCAGCCTGGTTGGTCACGGCCGCAATTCAGCAGTCCACGCGGGGTGGACCCGGTTTTGCGTTGAGTGTGTGACCGCCGCGCGGAACGTATCCGGAGACGGGCTTCACTGTTCTCGATGAGAACGGTGGTCCATTCTGCCAGACCGGTCCCCGCCCGAAGAAATCGCCCTCACCCGGAGACGACTCACGAGCATCCGGAGACGACACAGCCCATCGGAGCCCGCGCGACTCCGATGGGCTGCCGACCGTTTCCGGTCGCTAGTTGCCCGAGCTACCGGATGTCAGCAGCTTCACGACCAGACCGGCCAGCACGGCAGTCAGGAAGTTCTCGGCAGAACCCATAGGTCATTCTCCTCATCAGGTTGGAACCAAAACATGTGAAGCATGACCTATTCACTTCATGAGCGCAGGCAAATCGCAAGGTCGGCACGCGAAAACGTCGAACCTATCGCCGCAAACTCAGCGCAACGAGGCGGTATCCACCACGACCGGCACCGGACCCGGCGCGTTCACGGTCTCCCCGGACGCGGCGTAGACCTCCTGCCGGTAGCCGGTCTCTCCGAGCCGATATCCACAGAACTTGGCCGGCTGGCCCTGCGGCAGTTCCACAATCCAGAGGTAGGGAACCCGCGCTGCGGCATAGCCCGCGATCTTCGTATCGCGCTCTTCACGGGTATTTCCCGGCGACCAGACCTCGACCGCCAAAACGAGCTCGTCCGCCTCGTAACTGGTCCGATCGATATCGGCGGCAACGATCGCGACATCAGGAATCACGCCGGTACGAAACGCGGTACTGATCTTGACCGCGACGCCGGGGAGCACCCGTAAATCGCTCCGCCCAGCAGCTCGGATGGCATCACGAAGGGCAACAAAAAGCTCGCCGGCCGCGTATTGATGCGACCCGGTAGGCGCGGGCGTCATGGAGAGGTACCCCAGAATCAGCTCGAGACGAGACCCATCGGACGGCTGCTCTTCGGCTAGCCAGTCTTCCACTGTCGTCTGTCCCAGGGGATGGATCATCGAAACCTCGGCGGTCATCGTCATTTCCGTTCGATCGTGTCGCCTACGAGCTCCCGGGTGATGCTCGATCACCCTCGATCGAGAACCATTGTTGCACGTCACCAGGCATGCAGGGTGTCAAGCAGCCCCCTTCGGGAAGCCGGCGCGGTGACCAGGCGGGTGGAGACCCAGGGGCCGCCCCACCACCTGCGCCACCCGAGGCTGCGCCGGGTGACGTCGGCGGTGCGCGCCGAAACACCCGCTGTCGATGGCATCCGCTCAGCGGTGGCCGGTGACCGGATCGCGGCGGTCGTAGGCGCGGCCGCGTAGCACCACCCAGGATGGAGTCGACAGCACGTGCGGGCTGGTGCGCGGATCCTCCTGGTAGACAACAAAATCCGCCGGAGCACCGGGTTCGATACCGGTGCGGCCGAGCCAGGTGCGGGCATTCCAGGAGGAGGCTCCCAGGGCGTCGTGCGGGGAGAAGCCCGCGACCATGAGTGCGGTGATCTCATCCGCTATGCGACCGTGCGGGATGGAGCCGCCAGCATCGGTGCCGGTGTAGATCGGAACGCCGGCATCGTGCGCCTTGGCGACGGTTTCGCGGGAGCGGCGGTGCAGATCGCGCATATGGGCGGCGTAGACGGGGAATTTGCCTGCGCTGTCGGCGATTTCGGGGAAGGTGTCGATATTGACGAGGGTGGGCACCAGGGCGGTGCCGTGCGCGACCATCATTTCTATGGTCTCGTCGGTGAGGCCGGTGCCGTGTTCGATGCAGTCGATACCCGCGTCGAGCAGGCCGTACAGCGCGTCCTCACCGAAGACGTGTGCCGTGACGCGGGCGCCTTCACGATGCGCGGCGTCGATGGATTCCTTGAGAATGGTGTCGGACCACAGCGGGGCCAGATCCCCCACCGAGCGGTCGATCCAATCACCGACGATCTTGACCCAGCCGTCGCCGCGGCGGGCCTGTTCGGCAATGATCTCCGGGAGGTCGCGTTCGTCCTCGAGTTCGATGCCGAGTTCCCGGATATAGCGGCGCGGCCGGGCAATATGGCGGCCCGCGCGAATAATCTTCGGCAGATCTTCGCGGTCGTCGATGAAACGGGTGTCGATGGGCGAGCCGGCATCGCGCAGTAGCAGCGCGCCCGCATCACGTTCGACCTCGGCCTGTGCGATCGCGCCCGCGGAATCCTCGTCTCCGCCACCGTATTTGATGCCGACGTGGCAGTGCGCGTCGACCAGTCCGGGCACGATCCAGCCGGACGCGTGCACCGTCTCGGCATCGGCAATCGGTTCGTAGGAGATGACGCCGTCATGGACCCACAGATCCCGCATATCCCCGTCCGGCAGCACCACTCCGCGAAAATGCAGACGCATTATCGGCCTCCTCGCCACGCACGCTGTGCCCCGACACAAACCCTGCTCCACTACAAACTACTGCGCCCCGCTCCGCAAGAACTCGCGCGGCCTCGCACCCCCGGAACCCGCGTGTCCCGCTATTCGCCGAGCACGGTGATATCGGCGCGCTCCCGGCACACCGCACGGAGCGCGGCGATCCCGGCCGCGATGACGGGGTGATCGGCAGAGCCCCGACGCACCGCGACGAGATGTCGCCGAACGGGCACGGCGTCGCCCCGAAGCGGCACCCGCACCACCGCCAGCTCCGGCGGCGTCAAGGCCAGCCGCGCGATCAGGCTCACGCCGAAACCATGCGCGACCATGGCCGCAACGCCGACGAAATGCACTGCCTCCCCGGCGATTCGGGGTGTGAAGCCTGCGGCGGCACAGGCGGCCGACACCACCAGGGAGTGGGTAATCCAGTCCCGCCCGGTGATCCAGGGCTCCTCCGCCGCCTCGATCAGCGAGACAGCGGACCGCCCCGCGAGCCGATGCCCGGCCGGAACCAGCAGATCCATCGGCTCGGCGAGCAGCGGGCGCTGCTCGAACCGCGGATCGTCCGGGCTGGGGCTGCCGGGCGCGGGCAGGACGACGGCGATATCGCAGTCCCCGGCCAGCAGCAGCTCGAAACAGTGGGTGCTCTCGTCCTCGATCAGTGAAACGGTCAAGCGCGGATGCGTGTCCCGCAGCCGCGCGGCCGCCGGAGCCACTACGGCCGCGAGAGCGGTCGGCATGGCACTCAACCGCAGCGTGCCCGCGATCCCCGCACGGTGAGCGGCCAGCTCCGCCCGCGCCAGCTCCCCCTGCGCCGCAAGCAGATCCGCATGCCGCAGCAGCGCATGCGCGGCCGGCGTGAGCTGCACCCGCCGCCCGACGTGCTCGAGCAATTCCACATCGAAATCCCTGGCCAGCCCCCGCAACTGCTGCGACACCGTCGATGGCGTGAGGTGCAGCGCCGCCGCGGTCGCGGTCACCGTCCCCTGCTCGCGCAGCACCCGCAACGACTGCAATCGTGGATCGATCATGTGGACATTCCACACGATTCGATGCGGAATTATTCGATGGACCGCAGGTGCCGCCGCCCCGAAGACTCGAAACATGACCGGATCAAACGAGCACTGCGGAACCTGCGGATGGCCCACCACCCAGCCCCTGACCACGATCTCCCGCCACCACACCTCCGAAGGCCTGGTCACCTACACCCGCTGCGCCTGCGGCACCGTCCGAATGTGGCTGTCCCCCACCACCTTCACCACACCCCACCAGGCAGGACACCCCTGAGCCACAAACACACACCTCGGTCACCAACCACCCAAAAGCCCCCTCCCCCGCGCCCCGCTCCCCCGCGTCGCGCACACCAGGCCTGGACGAGTGATCACCAGGAAATGACGGCGGCATCGCCCGAGAAAGGCCCGCCACCAGTTCCTGGTGATCATGAATGCGCGGGTCGGAGCGTAATCGGGTGCCCGAATTGGTGTCGCGAATGGCTTTCGATGCCACTCGGCCCCGTCGCGGTGCGACGGGGCCGAGTGGTGAATCCGGGTGCGGGAGTTACTTCTTCGGGAAGTTCAGCTTGGAGAGGTCGAAACCTTCCAGGCCCGGGGGGAGTTCGTTGAGGCCTTCGGGGAGGTTGGAGATATCCGGCATGCCGCCGGGCATGCCTCCGGGGAGGCCGGGCATGCCGGGGAAGCCGCCGCGCATCTTCGGCGGGGTGGGGCCGCGGCCGCCCTTTTTGCCCTTCTTGCCTTTGCCTTTTTTGTTATTGCCGCCGCGCGCGCCGGGGAGCCCGAACTGGCGGCTCATGGCGCCCATCATCTTCTTGGCTTCGAAGAAGCGGTCGACGAGTTGGTTGACCTCGGAGACCGCGACGCCGGAACCGTTCGCGATGCGCAGGCGGCGGGAAGCGTTGATGATCTTCGGATTGTCGCGCTCGGTGGGCGTCATGCCGCGAATGATGGCCTGCACCCGGTCGAGCTGCTTGTCGTCGACCTGAGCCAGCACGTCCTTCATCTGCCCCGCGCCCGGCAGCATGCCGAGCAGGTTGCCGATCGGGCCCATCTTGCGGATGGCGAGCATCTGCTCGAGGAAGTCCTCGAGGGTGAGCTCACCGGAGCCGATCTTGCGGGCGGCTTCCTCGGCCTGCTGTGCGTCGTAGACCTGTTCGGCCTGCTCGATCAGGGTGAGCAGATCGCCCATGCCGAGAATGCGGCTGGCCATGCGGTCGGGGTGGAAGACGTCGAAGTCTTCGAGCTTCTCACCGGTGGAGGCGAAAAGGATGGGGCGCCCGGTGATTTCACGCACCGACAGCGCCGCGCCACCGCGGGCGTCACCGTCGAGCTTGGTGAGCACAACACCGGTGAAGCCGACTCCGTCGCGGAAGGCTTCGGCCGTGGTGACCGCGTCCTGACCGATCATGGAGTCGAGGACGAAGAGGATCTCGTCGGGGTTCACGGCATCGCGAATGCCCGAGGCCTGCGTCATGAGCTCGGCATCGATACCGAGACGACCGGCGGTATCGACGATGACGATGTCGTACTGCTTGGACTTGGCCTCTTCGATACCGCGCCGGGCCACATCCACCGGATCGGCCGCAGAAACACCGAGCGGATTGTCACCACCGCCGATGGAGGTGCCCGGATTGGGCGCGAACACCGGCACACCGGCGCGTTCGCCCACCACCTGGAGCTGGGTGACAGCGCCGGGCCGCTGGAGGTCACAGGCGACGAGCAGCGGCTGATGCCCCTGGCCCTTCAGCCATTTCGCGAGCTTGCCCGCGAGCGTGGTCTTACCGGCGCCCTGCAAACCCGCCAGCATGATGACGGTGGGCGGATTCTTGGCGTACTGCAGTCGCCGGGTCTCGCCGCCGAGGATGCCGACAAGCTCCTCGTTGACGATTTTGACGACCTGCTGGGCCGGGTTCAGCGCCCCGGAGACCTCCGCGCCTTTGGCGCGCTCCTTGATCTTGGCGATGAACGTGCGCACCACCGGCAGCGCCACGTCCGCTTCGAGGAGGGCGAGGCGGATCTCCCGGGCGGTCGCATCGATATCCGCCGGAGACAGGCGCCCCTTCCCGCGCAGATCCTTGAGGGCACCGGCCAGCCGGTCGGAAAGGGATTCGAACACCGATGCTCCTGATCTCGAGGGACGTCACTCGAGATACCAGGGTAGTGGGATCTGCGGTGAGCTGTTATTCCAGACTATTCGAGGCTGCGCGGGCGCGGCTTGGTGGAGGGTCGGCGGAGGGCGTGCGGCTCGCTCGCGACCATGCCGACCGCCTCACGCGCGGTGAGCCCGAGTTCGAGGGCGAGACCGTCGAGGGTGATCCATTCCGAGTCGGTGATCGGCGGCATCGTCACCGTGCCGGCAATGGTCATGGCGGTCACCGCCTGCTGACCGGAGAGGGTGCGGCCGGGCAGCCAGGAAACCACCCAGCGATCGCCACCTACGCAGCGCGCTATATGCGGGGTCAAATCGCTCGTCATCATCGACGCCGAAACAACTTCTATTGCCACCGACCAGCTCCCCTCATACGCGCGACAGCATTGGTTGAGGGCGATATTAGGGGGCAACGCCGACCGCTAGATCGGTATTTCAGCAAATTACGTGCAACGATCGGATTAACTGGCAAACGTACGGTTTGCCAGTTAATCCAGCAACCTGGCGACCGGTCAGAAAACCGAGGTTGATCCTATTTCCGTGTCCGATTCGGGCGTTTTCTTCGGTTGTTGCGGAGGCACCACAGAAAGCACCGCCGCTTCGATTTCCGCTCGGCGTTCCGGCGTGTCGGAGGCGCCCAGATCCAGGTAGAACGAGTCCACCACCGCCGCCCCGAGGGTGACCACCTTCGCCCACGACACATTTACATCGCATTCTGCGAAAGCGGCCGCCAAACGACTCAGTAAACCGATACGATCCTCCGCGCGCAATTCCAGTAGTACTCGTCCGGGTTCCGCCGTTTCCACCCAAATCACGCGCGGCTCCGCCTGCGCAAACGGACTTCGCTGGGTTCCGCCGGCTTCCCGTTCCTTGCGCGCGAGCACCGAAACCAAGTCCAGATCTCCGTTTATCGCCCTGATCAATTCCTGGCGCAACAGACCCGGATCCGGCGGATCACCGAAACGCGGCGCGACCACAAAGGTGTCGATCGCCGAAGCGCCGACGCTCACCAGTTCGGCCGACAGCACCCGCAGCGAATGCAGGGCCAGGATTCCGGCCGCATCCGAGAGCAGGCCCGCGGTATCCGGCGCGACCACGGTGACGATATGGGTGTAGCGGCCGTCTCCCGGCTTCAATTCCACATGCACGCCGCCGTTTTCGGCACGAACGCGCAGATCTTCCGGAATCGGCTCGGGTTGCGGCAGTTCTTCCCCCGCCATGGACAACCGGCAGCGGCGTACCAGATCGCCGATGAGCGAGGCCTTCCAGTCGTTCCAGACGCCCGGCCCGGTGGCCAGCGAATCGGCCTCCGCGAGCGCGTGCAGCAATTCCAGCAGCAGCGGATCGCCGTCCAGAGCCTCGACCACCGCTTTCACGGTGTCCGGGTCGGAGATATCGCGGCGGGTCGCGGTATCGGGCAGCAGCAGATGCTGCCGCACCATGGCTGAGAGCATGCGCACATCCGACGGCCACAGGCCGAGCCGCCGGCCGATGGAGGTGGCCAGTTCCGCGCCGACCACACTGTGATCCTCCGTGCGCCCCTTGCCGATATCGTGCAGCAGCGCGCCGATGAGCAGCAGATCCGGGCGGGCCACGCGGGTGGAGAGCGCACCGGCCTGCGCGACGGCCTCCATGAGGTGCCGGTCGACGGTCCAGGTGTGCATGGCATCGCGCGGCGGCAGATCCCGCACCACGCCCCACTCCGGAAAGAGCCTGCCCCACAAGCCTGTTCGGTCGAGGGCTTCGATCGCGTCGATGGTGCCGCGGCCCGCACCCAACAGCACCAGCAGGTCGTTGAGCGCTTCCTTGGGCCACGGCTCGCGTAGCTCGGGCGCATCCTCGGAGAGACGGTTCAAAGTTGTTGCGGACATGGGCAATCCGGTCTGCGCGGACGCCGCGGCCACCCGCAGTATCAGTCCGGGATCACGCTGCGGCCGCGCATCGCGCGCCAGCACCACCTCGCCGGAGTGCTCAACCACCCCCTCATCGAGTGGTCGGCGCACCGGCATGCGGCGCAGGCGGGCGAGTCCGCGGCGCGGCAATGCGTTTGCCGCGGTCCGCAATCCGACATCGGTCGAATAGCTGACGGTCCGGGCCGCATCGCTGAGCGTGCGGGCGAGATCGAAGCGGTCACCGATGCGCAGGGCGGCGCCGATCTCATCGGCATCCTGGGCGCGCAATTGGTCGCGGGCGCGACCGGCGACCCGGTGCAGTTCGGTACGAACGTCCAGCAATCGGCGGTGCGCCTGCTTCAGCCCGCCGCCCGGCACATCCGGACCGAGCCCCGGCATGGCGTCGGTCAGCTGTGCGATGGCGAGGGCGTCCAGCAGTTGGATATCGCGCAGTCCGCCGCGGCCGTTCTTGAGATCGGGTTCGGCGCGATGCGCGATCTCTCCGCTACGGCGCCAACGGGTTTCGGCTTGCGCGATGAGCCCGTCGAACCGGGAGCGGACCCCGGAGCGCCAGTCCCGCCGCAC
>NZ_JAODNK010000016.1 GCF_025465275.1 Nocardia sp.
TGCACACCTCCTTCGACCTGGACCGGGCCGCCGTCCTGCGCCTGGCCGCGCACGCGCTGCGTCCGGGCGGGCGGCTGCTGGTCGTCGACCACGGCTCGACTGCGCCGTGGTCGTGGAATCAGGATCCCGGCGTCCGGTATCCGAGCCCGCGGGAGGTCGCCGCGAGTATCGATCTGGATCCGGCGACCTGGATGGTCGAGCGAGCCGAAGCACCCCGCCGGATCGCGACGGGACCGGACGGCCGCACCGCCGAAGTCACCGACCACGTCCTGCTCATCCGCCGGACTGCCTGATCCCGAGGAAGGAGACCACCGTGCCCAGCACTGCACATCGCAAGCGCCACAGTGATTCCCGGCCGCCCCGGGCGGGGAGCAGCGAGATCGAAACCCTGCGCGCATTTCTCGACTATCTCCGGGCGTCGATTGCCGCGAAGGTCGACGGCGCCCCCGAACCACAGGTGCGAACGGCCGCGGTGCCGTCGGGCACCAATCTGCTCGGACTGCTCCAGCACCTGACGTGCGTCGAACGCTCAATGTTCCTGGGGGACAATGTGACCGACTGGCAGTCGACATTCCGGGCAGCAACGGCGGACAGCGTGGCCGATATTGTCGCCCGCTACCGGGAGACGGTCGAGCGGGCGAACGAGGTTCTCGACGGGTGCACGGATCTCGGCGCGCCCGTTCCACGGAAGGAGTCGGATCGCCCCGCTCCCAGCATCCGCTGGGCGCTCGTTCACATGATCGAGGAGACCGGCCGCCACGCCGGGCACGCAGACATCCTCCGCGAATTGATCGACGGCACCACCGGGCGCTGACCGGGACTACCGAGGAGTGGACGACTTCGGTTCGGCCGCATCGACTTCGAGGAGACGCGTGAGAATCTCGGTGAGCCGCTCGAGGTCCTCGGCGGGGAGACTTCGGATCGCCGGGGGCGGGCGCAGCAGGATGGTGTCGGCGGTTGCGATGGCGTTGTGCCCGGCGGCAGTGAGCGTGACCAGCTTGCGACGCCGGTCATCGGGGTGCGGTCGGCGTTCGACCAAGCCGTGAGCTTCCAATTTGTCGACGATCAGGGTTGCGTACGGGGCGTCGACGCCATTGGCCTCCGCGAGTTGGCCGAGGGTCCGCGGTCCGTCGCGAAGCTGGAAGAGGATCTTTCCGCGACCCCCGCCGAGGCGGAATCCAAGCGCCTCGGAGAGCTCGCCTCGGCGGTTGTGCGCCTCCACGAAACGGTGCATCAGGGCCCATGCCTGCTGGACCGGCTCGGCCGCCGGTCTCGCGGAGTCGTTCACCACGCGACTGTCCGGCCGAGGAAGTCGACGTAATGCAGACCGGGTTCCCCCTGCAGGGAGTCGATCGTCTTGACGATGTTCGGGATGCTCTCGTCGATGCCGTACCGGGCGTCCGGGCCGCCGAGTTCGGTGCGCACCCAGCCGGGAGCCATCAGGACCAGAACGCGATCACCGCTCTGGCGCGCCGCGTAGCTGCGCATGAACATATTGAGCGCGGCCTTGCTGCCGCGATACACCTCGTGGCCACCGCGCACATTGTCGGCGACGCTGCCCTGGCCCGAGGACATCGCCCCGATGGTGCCCGCGGGCTCGACACGGTCCTGCAGCGCCTCGATCACCCGCAGCGGGCCCAGCGCATTCGTGACCATGACGCGGTTGAACTCCTGGGTCGAGGTCTCCGCAACAGTGCCTTCCGGCTCGTTGGTGACACCGGCGTTCACGAACAGCAGGTCGAACATCCGGTCCGCCAGCCGATCGTGCAGCGCCGCGATCTGCGCGGGCTCGGTGATATCGACGGATTCGATCTCGATGCGCCCGGCGCTGGTATCAGCCAGGTCGTGCAGCGGGGTGCGACCCGAGCCGCGCACGGTGGCCACGACCTGCCAGCCGTTGCTCGCCCACTCCTGGGCCAGCGCGAGGCCCAGGCCGCGAGACGCG
Source organism: Nocardia sp. (assembly GCF_025465275.1). Classification (GTDB taxonomy): domain Bacteria; phylum Actinomycetota; class Actinomycetes; order Mycobacteriales; family Mycobacteriaceae; genus Nocardia. Next base: position 1,946 of record NZ_JAODNK010000016.1, read on the forward strand.
CCGATCAGAAGCACGCGCTTGCCGGGATCAGAGCTCTTATTAGCTGTAGTCATAGCAATCATTGTATGGGATATAATTAAATCTGTACAGCAGCTCCAGGCACACTGGAGGCATGGACCCCGTGGTCGCCCTGCGCCGGATCGCGTACTACAAGGACCGAGCCCGCGAGGACTCGCGCCGGGTGATGGCCTATCGCAATGCCGCCGATATCGTCGAGCGGCTCGACGATGCTCAGCGGGAGACGCTGGGACGGTCGAACGGCTGGCAGTCGCTGCCGGGGATCGGCCCGAAGACGGCCACGGTGATCGCGCAGGCATGGGCCGGGCGAGAACCGGACGCTCTGGTCGAATTGCGTTCCACAGCAAAGGATCTGGGCGGAGGAGCACTGCGGGCGGCGCTCAAGGGCGACCTGCACCTGCACTCGAACTGGTCGGACGGATCAGCGCCCATCGCGGAGATGATGGCCGCCGCACAGGCATTGGGTCACGAGTACTGCGCGCTCACCGACCACTCGCCCCGGCTGACCGTTGCCAACGGGCTGTCGCCGGACCGGCTACGGCAGCAACTCGACGTCATCGACGAACTCCGCGAGCAGTTCGCCCCGATGCGCATTCTCACCGGCATCGAGGTCGACATCCTCGACGACGGCTCGCTCGACCAGGAACCCGAACTGCTGCAACGGCTCGACATCGTGGTGGCCAGCGTGCACTCCAAGCTCAAGATGGATGCCGCCGCGATGACCAGACGAATGGTGCGTGCGGTCTCGGGCGGTCAAGCCGACATTCTCGGGCATTGCACCGGCCGGCTCGTCGAGGGCAATCGGGGCACCCGGCCGGAGTCGGCGTTCGACGCCGAGCAGGTGTTCACCGCCTGTCGTGATCACGGCACCGCCGTCGAGATCAATTCCCGGCCGGAACGCCGCGATCCGCCGACCCGCCTATTGCAGCTGGCACTCGATATCGGCTGCGACTTCTCCATCGATACCGATGCGCACGCGCCCGGCCAACTCGACTTCCTCGGGTACGGCGCGCAGCGTGCGCTGGACAGCGGCGTGCCCGCCGAGCGGATCATCAACACCTGGCCTGTGGACAAACTGCTGGCTTGGGCAGGGTCCTGACACCGGCGCGTAGCCTGTGAGGCGTGCCTCTCGATCACGGTGACCCGGGCGATGCCCCGTCCACTCCCCCTCCACTGACAGCCATCGCCAATGCTGATCGGCCGTCTCCTGCCGAGGAAGCCAGAACCGTTGTGGCGGCGACGAATACCGCCACGCTGGCAAGTCTGACGGCGGAGGGTGCGCCCTGGGCTTCCTTCGTCACCTACGGATTGCTCGATGGTCAGCCGGTGCTGTGTGTCTCGCGGATGGCTGAGCACGGTCGCAATCTCGCCGTTGATCCCCGGGCGAGCCTGTCGATCGTCAGCCCTGATCTGCCGTCCGATCCGCTGGCGGGTTCACGAGTCACATTGGCAGGCATAGTCGAACAACCACAGGGTGATGAGGCGGCCGCGGCTCGCGAGGCGCATCTGGCCGCCGTTCCGGCCGCCAAGTACTACATCGACTTCAGCGATTTCACGCTGTGGGTCATGCGAGTGGAGCGCGTGCGCTGGGTCGGCGGGTACGGCCGGATGGATTCCGCTACCGCAGCACAGTATTCCGCCGCAGCACCCGACACGATCGTGTCCGCGGCGGGCCGGGCCATCACGCACCTCAATGACGATCACGCCGATGCCCTGCTCGCCATGGCCCAGGCGCGCGGCGGTTACCCCGACGCGACGGCCGCCGTCTGCGAGCGCGCCGACCGCTACGGCCTCGACCTGCGTGTCACCACCCCGCGCGGCATCGCCGTCACCCGCATCGGCTACGTCTCGCCCCTCGATTCGGTCGGCGAACTCCGTGCCGCCACAGTCGAATTGACCCGGCTTTCGCGCGCGGAGTAGCAACGACCGCGCGCCGATCGAAGCTATCGGCTCGGCCCGTGCCGCCGCTGGTCGAGCATGCTGCCCCGGAAGTCGGCTCGCTACACGGCGATCCCTACGAGGTGGCCGATGCAGTAGGTCACCGCCATCGCGAGTGCCCCGCCGACCGCTATGCGAACGGTCGACGGAAGGGGCGCCGAGCCGCCCAGGCGCGCACTGATATTGCCGGTCAGAATGAGCGCGACCATAACCGCGGCGAATGTGACGGGTAGTCGGTCGGCGGCGGGCGGCATCAGAATCGCCAGCAAAGGCAGTAGCGCCCCGAGCGTGAACGACACTGCCGAGGACAGCGCGGCATGCCAGGGATTGGTGAGATCGTCCGGGTCGATGCCGAGTTCGGCCTCCGCGTGCGCGGCGAAGGCGTCGTGGGCGGTGAGCTCCTCCGCGACAGCCTGCGCGGTCGCCGCGGTCAGCCCCTTCGCGCGGTAGATAGCGGCGAGTTCGGCGAGCTCGGCCTCGGGCTCTTCGACGAGTTCACGACGTTCGGTCGCAAGGAGCGCGCGCTCACTATCACGCTGCGTACTGACCGAAACGTACTCACCCAGGGCCATCGAGACCGCACCGGCGGCCAGCCCCGCAATGCCCGCGGTAATAATCGGCCCGCGCTCGGAGGTGGCGGCCGCGACGCCGATCACAATGCCCGCGACCGACACGATGCCGTCGTTCGCACCGAGCACCCCCGCCCGCAACCAGTTCAACCGGGACGCCAGACTGCCCGTATGCGGCTCGGACGCATGCGGCGCGATCGGGTGTTCGGCGAGTTCTTCGCTCATAGCGGTGACCGTAACCAATTCCGCAGCAGCATTCCAGCAATGAGAGCCTCACCAAAGTGAGGTAATGCGTTGCATACCAAGGTATTTCAACCCTAACCTGCGGCCCGCCGAGCGCACTGCCGCGGACTCCCCACCGGCCGAGCGGGTTTGCCGAGTGTTCATCCTGCTGTGAAAACGACTGGTTGGGTGGGCACATTCGCCGATACAGTGCCGGGATGACACGTTTGAATCAGATTGTCGCCGTGGAGAAAGGGATCAAATCCCGGACCTTTTCCGAGCTCACCGAGGCCCATCACCAGCTGGCCAAGAACCCGCTGCTGAGCGGCATTTCGCGCACCTACCGTCCCAAGGACGAGGAGGGCGAGCAGTTGCCGCCCGAGTCGACGCGCGTACAGGTGAAGTCCGAGGGCGTTCTGGAGACCACCGCGGAGATCCTGACCAAACTGTTCGATGTGGTGGCAACCAAGGATTGGGCCAACTGCGCGGCGAAAGCCGATGTGGTGGTGGACGGCCGGACCCTGGTGAAAGACGCGCCCGTCACCTACCTGCTGTTCCTGGAGAAGCAGCTGGTGGATCTGCACACCTTCGTGCGCAAACTACCGGTGCTGGATGCCTCCGAATCGTGGGAGTACGACGCCTCCGCCGACTGCTACGCGACCGAACCGGTACAGACGGTGCGTACCAAGAAGATTCCGCGCAACCACGTGAAAGCCGAAGCGACAGAGAAGCATCCGGCGCAGGTCGAGGTGTATCACGAGGATGTGGTGGTCGGCTACTGGCGGACCATCAAGTTCTCCGGCGCGCTGCCGGCCAAGCGGGTGAACGACCTCACCGAGCGTGTCGAAAAGCTGCAGCACGCAGTCAAGTTCGCGCGCGAGGAGGCCAATAATGCCGAGATCACCCAGTTGAAGCCGGGCGAGGAGATCTTCGGATATCTGTTTGGCTGACCGGGCCGCCACCGTCTAGTGTCGGTGGTGCGCAATGAGCGCAAGCTGAATCAGAAGTTCAATGTGACAGGCCCAGCGGACAAGTGGAGGTTCGAACCCTCCCCCCGCCACTCGTGGCGGGGTAGCCCAATCGGCAGAGGCACCGCGCCTTCAAATTCACATTATCGCTCCAGAATCAGCATTCGCCGCCCAATGCCGAATCGAGAGAACGGATTGTCAACGTGGAGGTTGCGGGTTCAACTCCCGCCGGCTCAGCCACCAATGGGCCGTAGCTCAATCGCAGAGCACCGCGTTCTTGAGACTGAGTCCGTTCTTAAACGTGTCGGCATGTTGCAAATGGGCGGACACCGAGGCCCCGGGGCAGGCTAGTCCCCGGGGCTTCCCCATGTCTCCACCGTGGTGATCACCCCTTTTCCAGGCATATCCAACTTGTGACATAACAACATTTCACTAGTTTCCCGATTCCCTAGACAAGCGTCCAGTAGGTGCCGTTTACTCATACGCCAGATGGCCTGTCACCGCCGAGCGGGACAGGTCATCGATCGATGAGGAATCGGTTCCGGAAGCCCTGGAACCACCGGAAGGAAACATGCGCCACACTTCACGATTGCTCGCGGGAATCGCGGCCTCCACCCTGATCGTTGCCGGTGCCGGGACTGCTCTGACCACCGGAGTCGCGACTGCCGATACGTCGACCTGCTCGGTGACCAGCCATGCCAGCAAGAACGACATCAGCACGGTCGGTATTACACATGTCTATGACAAGACCGTCAGCTCCGGTTCCATCGGCGTCGGCACGACCGTCACCTACACGGACGTCATCGGCACCACCGGTATCGGTAATCCCTACGTAAACACCATTACCGATTACCCGCCGACCGGTTTCGGCGCGCCTGTCAAGGCATCCATTACCGCATATCACCTCGTCGGCGGTCAGACCTCCGAAGATGTGACGCCAGAACCGAACGCGGGTGGCTGGAAGGTCACCAGCACCGGCTGGTTCGTCAATTCGGGTAACCCCGTCACCCTGACCATCACCTATGCGGTGCCCTCCAGCGTGAGCGCCGGTCAGCTGGTCACCAGCGGTGGCATCGGCGTCGCGGGCACGGTCGGCGTCAGCAACAACCTGCCGAATCTGACCGCATGCTTCACCGCGCGCAGCGCCAATGCCGGTGAATCGCTGCTGGGCAGCCTGGGCAACAACGGCCTCGGCTCCTCGGACGGCCAGCTCAGCTCGACCGGTTCGGTCGGCGACATCCTCACCGGTGTGCTGAAGAACCTGATCGGCAGCTGATCTCTCCGACTGTGGCCGGCAACGCATTTCGCCGGCCACAGTCAGGGTGGGTGGACCCGCCCGGAATTCCGTCACTATCGAATATTTCCCGAGGATCATTTCTTGCTCGCGCGTAAACATGCGGTACTGATCGCCGCTTCCGCTCTCGCCCTCGCACTGTCGTCCGGCGCGCCGGGTTCCGTGGCTGCCGCCCACGCCGAACCGACCGTGTCGCATCTGGACCACATAGACCGCGCCGGGCAACGGCAGCAAACCTTTTACGTGTATTCGGCCGCGATGGACCGCGTGATACCGCTGCAAGTACTGACACCTTTCGATACCAGCGAACCGCGCCCCACCCTCTATCTGCTGAACGGTGCGGGCGGCGGCGAGGATATCGCGAGCTGGTACAACCAAACCGATATCGTGCAGTTCTTCGCCGACAAGAACGTGAACGTCATTACTCCTGCCGCAGGGGCCTTTTCGTACTACACCGATTGGCAGCGGGACGACCCGAAACTCGGCCGCAACCAGTGGGAGACCTTCCTGACCCGCGAGCTGCCGCCGATCATCGATGCGGCCCTGGGCACCTCGGGCGTCAATGCGATTGCCGGCGTCTCGATGTCGGCCACCTCGGTCCTGGATCTGGCGGGTACCGCACCGGACCGCTACCGCGCCGTCGGCGCGTACAGCGGCTGCGCATCCACCTCCGACCAGGCGGGCCGAACCTACATCCAATTGGTGATGGCCCGCGCAGGCGCGGATCCCAAAAACATGTGGGGCAGCGACGGCGACCCCGCCTGGCGCGACCACGACGCACTCCTCAATGCGGATCGCCTGCGCGGCAAGGCAATCTACCTCTCCAGCTCCAGCGGCCTGCCCGGCCCCGCCGAAGCCATCCTTCCCCCGTTCACCGTCGGCCAGGCCGCCACGAAAGTGAACCAGATACTCCTCGGCGGCCTCATCGAAGCAGCAACCAACTCCTGCACCCACCAACTCGCCGACCGCCTGAACCAGCTGAACATCCCCGCCCAGGTCGAATTCCGCCCCGCCGGAACCCATACCTGGCATTACTGGGAAGACGACCTCCACAAGTCCTGGCCGTTGTTCGCCGAAGCCCTCGGCGCAGCGTAGATCCGGCGACCCCAGGAGCCGGTCTGCAGCGTGGCATGGCGGCCCGCAGACACGCGGGGTGAGGTGCGGGAATGCGGGGACGTGCGAGCTTACGGGCGAAGCGCCAACCGGACTGGGCAGTTTCTTGGTATGTTCGGCGCGGTTCTCCTCCGCTTGCCGGATATTGGCTAGAACTCGGGCAGCAGCTCTGTGCGGGGGTGTGACCGCGAGTGCTGATGTGTTGCCGTCCCCGCGTTCTGGGGAAGAACTGCCAACCTATGTACGGTCTGAGCAAGGAGTGTGGGCCTTGTCATTTCGAACAACTCAGTCTTTCAAGACAGTATGCGCCGCCGCTGCATCGACCGTGGCCGTCGCGGCAGGATTGCTATCGACCATCGGCGCACCCGTGGCTGTCGCGGCGCCGAGCAATTGCCCGGACCTCAATGTGGTGGCCGTACCGGGCACCTGGGAAACCTCCCGCGACAATCCGCATCCGGGCATGCTGTCGCAGGTCACTCGCGGACTGCCCGGCAATGTGCGCACCGACTACGTCAGCTATGCGGCCACCGCCCTGCCCTGGGAAGGGGAGGTCTACGGCCGTTCGAAGCGGGAAGCCGTCACCACCGCACGCGGCATGATCGCCGATATGGCGGCCCGCTGCAGCGCAACGCGTTTCGCGCTGCTCGGTTACAGCCAGGGCGCGGACGCGGCCGGCGACCTGGCCGCGGAGATCGGCTCGGGGCACGGTGTGGTGCCGCCGGATCGAGTGGCGGCGGTCGGTCTGCTGTCGGATCCGCGGCGCGGACCCACCGATGCGCTGATCGGCCCGCCGGTACCCGGTGCCGGTGCGGGCGGCGAGCGCATCGGCGGCTTCGGGTTCTTGAGCCAGAAGGTGCGAACCTTCTGCGCGGCGGGCGATTTGTACTGTTCAGTGCCCACCGATGATCTCGCCGGCCGCTTCGCCGGATTCCTCACCCAACTGTCCGCACCCGATCCGCTCCAGGTCAGCAACTACCTGCTGACCGTCCAGTCGATTCTCGGCGAGGCACTGCTGCCGGGCGGCTCGGCCATCCTCTCCGCCTCCCCCGACGATCCCGCCGGCGAACAGTGGACCCGCCAGGTTCAGGAATTCCTCTCCTCCGGCGTCCACCAGTCCTACCCGCGCTACACGGTGGACGGCAATGGCGAAACAGCTACCGCATGGCTGCACAACTGGCTCTCCGATGTAGCCGACCAGCACCCCTGATAGACCGGACGAAAGCGGGGCCTGTCACCAATCCTGGTGACAGGCCCCGCTTTTCATGACAATGACATCCCGAGACCGCAGTTAGAACGACGGCAGCCGATCTCCCTGCACCAACTCGATGTCGAGCTCGACCTTCACGGTGGTGCCCACCGCGGCGATGCCCACCCGGACCACAGCGTTGTAGTCGATGGCGAAATCATCCCGGTACAGCAGGGTTTCGGCATGGAATGCCGCACGCACACCGCCCCACGGATCGGGACCGTGGCCGCCGTAGGTGACGGCGAGATCTACCGGGCGAGTGTGACCGTGCAGGGTGAGGTCACCCGGCATCACCCAGGTGTCGGCGCCGGTGCGGCGAAAACGCTTGCCGGTGAACGTGATCAGCGGAAAGCGCTCGACATCCAGGAACTCCGCCGAACGCAGATGATCATCACGCATGCCGATCCCGGTGTCCACGGTCGCCGCCTTGATTTCTGCGTATCCCGCTGACTGCTCGAAGGTTTCGGCAATATCGAGCCGCCCGCCGACCTCGGCGAAGCGCGCCTTGATCCCCGCGATCCCGAGATGCCGCGCGGTGACGATGACCGTCGAATGCATCGGATCGATCGTCCACGGCCCCGGCGGTGGCACCGCCACCGCATTCGCCTCCGGCACCAGCCGGATCTCACCGAGCGTGCCCGTGCCCGCCGCCGAGATGCGGGCGAGCTGGGCCACCGGCTGGTGACCGGGCGCGGTGATCACCGCGGTATGCATGCCCGGAGGCAGCGGATCGGTATCCGCCGCCCCGGTCGCACCGGCCACCGCACGGGCGAGCTGCTGCCCGGTCAGATCGGTGACGGTCAATACCGCGCCCGCCACCGGCCAGCCCTCCGCGCTGCGAATCTGTGCGGTGAGACCACTCATGACAACTCCGTGGACCGTTCGACATCGGATTGCTCGATGTTGTAGCCGAGCTGAACATCGTGGTCACCCTCGCCCCCGGTGAGGCGTACCCGGCTGGTCACCGGCGGATATCCGCGAGCGACGAGGGTGTACCCGCCCTCGATCAGATCGGTCACCGTGTAGCGACCCTGCTCGTCGGTGCGAGTGGTCCCGATCGGGGTGCCGTCCTCGTCGAGCACGGTGACCGAGGCGTCCGGCACCGCACGACCCTCGGCCCACACCTTGCCGGTCAGCACCGCCATGGCGGTCAGTTCGAGGTCGTACCGCAGCAGGCCGCTGTCGGGCACGACCAAGGCTGCGGCGGTCGGCCGCATGTGCTCGGCCGCGGCGACCAGCGTGTAGGCGCCCGACACCACGCCGAGGCAGACATACCCGCCATCGGGCCCGGTGACCGCCGCACCGACAACCTCGCCGCGCGGATCGGTCAGCGTAATCGTGGCGCCCGGCAACGGTTCTCCGCGTCCGGCCGTGCGCACGGTGCCGGATAATTCGCCCGACCCCTGCAGGACCAGGTCCCGCTGCTGCGGTCGGCTGTCGACCGTGACGTTCACCGCGGTGGGCAGATGCCCGCCCGCCGAGACGATCAGCACATAACTGCCGGTCGCAGGCGGCTCGATACGGTACCCGCCGCCACTGTCACCCGTGGTACGCGAAACCTGTTGCCCGCGTTGATCGATCAGCGTAACTGCGGCATTGGGCACGGGACGGCCGTCCTCACGCTGCACCCGCCCGCCGATCGAACGACCGGCGGCGGAGGCACTGACGACCGGCAGGGTCGCCGTCGCCGTGCCAGCCGAAACATGGTGCGCGCCAAAACCGTTGGTCGCGACAATCGGTCCTGCGGCGACAAGACCGTTGACCTGCGCAGCGTCATGACCGTCGGCGGTATGTCGTCCTGCGGCGGCAAGCACCGGTTCGGGCTGCGAGATCGCCTGTGCGGCACCCTCCCAGACCTGCTCCTCGGACCACTCGGCCTCGGCCGCCAGTTCGGGATCTGCGGGCACGGGCGGCACCGGCGCGGAATCCTGCAACGGAATCTCCTTCATGAACAGCAACACCACGCACGCCAGCAGTGCCACACCGGCGGCAACCCAGAACACGCCGTGCATCGCATTGGTGAAGCCGATCAGAATCGGATCACGCACCTGCGCCGGAAGCGCCGCGATGCCTGCGGTATTGGACTGCACGCTGCTGAGCTTCGACGCATCGAATCCGGGCGGCAGATGCCCGCCGAACGCGTCGACGATCTTGTTCGGCAGCAGATTGAACAGAATCGTCAGGAATACCGCGACACCCAGCGTGCCGCCGACCTGACGGAAGAACGTCGCCGACGCGGTCGACACGCCCATATCCGAACGCGGACCGGCATTCTGCACGGCAATGATCAGCGTCTGCATGCAGCCACCGAGGCCGAGTCCGACGATGCCGCTGAAGAGCAGCGGCTGCCACAGCGCGCTGTCGAAGTGCACCGTCGCGTACAGCGCGGCGCCACAGGCGATGATGAACGTGCCCGCCACCGGCAGAATCTTGTAGCGCCCGGTACGCCTGGTGACCTGCCCGGACGTCAGCGAGCCGATCATGATGCCCGCCACCAGCGGCAGCATCAGCAGACCCGCCTTGGTCGGCGAGAAGCCGCGTACCACCTGCAGGTACAGCGGGACCATCGTGATCGCGCCGAACATGGCGATGCCGACGATGAATCCGCCGACGATGCACACGGTGAACGTCGAATTCTTGAACAGGCGCAAGGGAATCAGCGCCGCGTCCTTCATCATGTGCTCGATGGCGACGAACAATGCCAGCCCGATCACACCGATGACGTAGCAGAGAATCGCCTTGCCCGAACCCCAGCCCCAGCCGCGCCCCTGCTCGGCGACGATCAGCAACGGCACCACGCAGATGGTCAGTGCCACCGCGCCGCCCCAGTCGACCTTCAACTGGCGCCGCTCCTGCGGCAGATTCAGCACCTTGGCGACAACGATCAGCGCGATAATGCCGACCGGCACGTTCACCAGGAATACCCAGCGCCAGCCCTCGATGCCACCGAGGTGGTCGAAGCCGGACAGCCAGCCGCCCAGCACCGGGCCGAGCACGGTGGCGATACCGAAGACCATCATGAAATAGCCCTGGTATCTGGACCTTTCACGTGGCGGGACGATATCGCCGATGATGGTCATCGCCAGCGACATCAGGCCGCCGGCGCCCAGACCCTGGAACGCGCGGAATCCGGCCAGCTCGTACATGGAGGTGGCGAAGGTGCACGCCGCCGAGCCGATGACGAACAGCGCGATCGCGGTGAGGAAGAACTGTTTCCGCCCGTAGATATCGGCAAGCTTGCCGTACAGCGGGGTACTGATGGTGGCCGTGATCAGGTACGCCGTGGTGGCCCAGGCCTGCTGATCGAAGCCGTGCAGACTGTTCGCGATCTTGACGATCGCCACGCTCACGATGTTCTGGTCCAGCGCGGCCAGGAACATCCCCAGCAGCAGACCGGACAGGATGGTGAGGATCTGCCGGTGCGACAGTTTCGGCGGGGCTACCGCCTGCACGTCCGGCGACGCCTCGAGAGTCGCAGATGTCATGTTTCGAAGCCCTATTTCGGATCGGTTGTCGTGGTAGTTCTTTCGATGTCGCTCACGAGTCGCTCGAGCAATCCGGTCAGCGTCGAACGGTCGGCTGCGGGCCAGTCCGCCAGGAAACTGGCGAGCCAGATATTGCGCAATCGGCGGTTCTCCGCGAAGACACGTTCACCTTCCTCCGTCGCCTTCAGCACGCACGCGCGGCCGTCGATCGGATCGGCTCGGCGTTCGACCAGACCGTGGCCGACCAGGGTTCTGGTCTGCCGGCTGATGGTCGAGATCTCGGCGTGCAATGACTCGGCCAGTTTCCCGGTGCGTTGCGGCCCGTCGTGGACCAGGCAGAACAGCACCGCGTACGCGAGTTGTTCCAGCCCGTCGGGGCCGTTCTTGACCACTCGGTGTTTAGACCTTCCGATGGCCCGCATGAGCCGAACCAGCTGTGCGCCCAGTAGATCGGCACCCTCCAGCTCGGTCGTCGCACTGGGATCACTGGCAACAGTCGCCATGATCGGCCCTTCTCTTTACCACTTATTTACTTAGCGAATACAACTACTTGCCTGCGCCAACTATACACAAAACGGGGCCATCGTTGAAGGGGTGCGGAGGATTCGCTACGGACTCGTGAACGTCATCGGATATCAAGGCTTACTCGCGAATTGAGCACTGCGGTCAGCGAGAGGCCGAACGTGCGCCGGAACGTCTCGCTCAGGTGCGACGGTGAGGCGAATCCGGCGTCGGCGGCGCAGCGGGTGAGGTCGTGACCGGCTTCCATGCCCACAAAAACCATCCGCACCCGAGCCCACTGCCGGTAGCGGCGGAATGTGGTGCCGGTGTGCGCGGCGAACATTCGCAGGAAGTAGTACTCCGACAGGCCCGCGGCGGCGGCCGCATCCTCGGCGCGCGGGTGCGCGGCCGGATCCGCGCGAATCTCGCGCACGATGACATCGATGCGAGGATCGATGGAGCGCAATGGTTTCGGGTCCGAGATCAGTCGCTGCAGGCTTGCGACACCTGCGCGCGCGGCAGCGATGAGGACGGCTTCCTCCGCCGGATCGACCGCACAGGGCCCGGCGCTCCCGGACAGGGCGCAGCCGGTCACCGCGCTGCCGGGTTCGGCGAAGAGCAGTGCGATCCGGCCCTCCGAGACAATCCGGTGCCGCACCCGGGCCGGGACGAAAACGCTGCTGGTGACAAAGGTTCCGTGCTCGGCGGTGTCCACGGTGAACGGTCCGTCCAATGCCAGTCCCAGGCAGGCGATCGCCGTGTCGTGCATGCCGACACCCAGATCCGGACCGAGGTACCCGACATGCCGGGGCCGCATCCACAGCACGGGCGCCGCACCGCAGGTTTGTGAAAGCGCGGCAACGGTCATATCGACCAGGCTAATCGGGCCCGGCGCAGTCGGTGCGAGCAGCAATGACAGGGAGCTGAGCGGATATGACAACCCAGGGAGAAACAGCGAAGCCGAGCTGGCAGACGAGAGCGGTCACAGCACTGTTGCAGGCTTCGGGCGGGCGCAAGCTGCTCGGCGATCCGGCACTGGTGCACGCGGCGCTGGAGAAGCGCGACCGGAAGGTCGAAGAGGTTCGCCCCCCGGCATTCCTGAACAAAGCCGCGACCGCCACCCGGGAAGACCTCGGCGGCTGGCCGGTATACCGGATCACGCCGACCACCGGTCCCACCGACGTCACCGTCGTCTTTCTGCACGGCGGCGGCTTCTTCCGCGAAATCGTGCGCCCACACTGGAGTTTCGTCCGAGACCTCGCCGCCGCCGTGCCCGCGGAGTGCGTGGTCCCCATCTATCCGCTTGTCCCCCATGGCCACGCCGCCGAAATGGTCGCCACCACCGCCGCGATCCTCGCCCGCACGATCGAGCAGCGGGGATCGGGAAAGACTGTGGTGATGGGCAATTCGGCCGGCGGCGGCCTGGCGCTGGCGGCAACGCAGGTACTACTGGAGCAGGGCGGGCCGCAACCCGACCGAGTCGTGCTGATCTCCCCCTGGCTCGACGTCACCATGACCGACCCCACGCTGCCCGCCCTCGAACGGGACGACCCCTTCCACCAAATCCCCGGCCTGCTCGAAATCGGCCGCCTCTACGCCGGCGACCTCGACCCCCGAGACCCCCGCGTCAGCCCGCTCCGCGGCCACATCGAAGGCCTCCCACCCCTCACCGTCTTCTGCGGCACCCGCGAAATGACCGTGGCCGACACCCGGACCCTGGCCCGTCGCGCCGCGGCCGCCGGCACCCCGATCGACTACCACGAGGGCCCGGCGCTCCCCCACAACTACGCCCTCATGCCGTCCCCCGAAGGCCGGGCGGCTCGCAAAGTCATCGTCGACGCCTGCCGCGCTCCGCATCATGTGTCGGCAGCCGACCCGAAACCCAGCCCGCACAACGCCGGGCGATAACGGTCGGCAACCCGAGTCGCCATTCCGGCGAGAATCGCACTTTTCTCTCGACGCTCGTCTCGAGCGACTGCTATTTTCAATGTGACAATGTCCCAGACATTGTCACATTGCTTCTAGCCGAACAGCGTGTGGCACAACGGCACACCGCGTTCGCGAATCGCGAGAGATACACATATGGCTGATTCAGGGCTCTCCCGCCGGACACTGCTCCGCCGCGCGGCCGCGGGTGCGGTTGTCGCAAGTACCTCGTTCCGGCGGGCGGGCGCCGCACCGCCGGGACGGCGAGTTGCGGTGCTGGGCGGGGGAATTGCGGGCCTGACCGCAGCGCACGAGCTCATCGAGCGCGGCTTCGAGGTGACCGTCTACGAGCGGCGAATGCTCGGCGGGAAGGCGCGCAGTATGGATACCGATCTGCCGGTGACCGCTGGCCGCCGCCCGCTTCCCGGGGAACACGGGTTCCGGTTCTTCCCCGGCTTCTATCGCCATGTGCCGGAAACCATGCGCCGAATACCGTTCCCGGGCAATAGGAATGGCGTGTGGGACAACTTCGTTCCGGTGCTCACCGCGACGGCGGCGATCGACGGGCCGAACCTGACCGCGCCGTTCGAACTCAGCCTCGATGCCATCGGAAAGTCCGTTGCCACACCCGAATTGCTGCTGGACACCCTGCTCGGCGGGCTGACCTACGTACCCCGGGTGCCGTACCTCGAGCTGCTGGGCTTCGCGCAGCGGCTGCTGACCTACTTCACCAGTTGCGACGAGCGGCGGATCGGGCAGTGGGAACGTATGGCGTTCCTCGACTTCGCGCGAGCGCGGGGTGCGGATCCGAACTATTTGTTCGTGATCTCCACTGTCACCCGCACGCTGGTCGCGGCGAAGGAGAATCTGGCCAGCGCGAACACCATCTGCAAAGTGGCCGAGTCGTTCCTGCTCGCGCTGATCGATCGTAATGCCGACGGTGCGCCGGACCGGGTGCTGAACGCGCCGACCAATGAGGCCTGGATCGATCCCTGGGTGGACTACCTGAAGCAGCGTGGCGTGCGGTTCGAGGTCGGCAGCGAGGTGCAGGGTCTGGAAGTCGCTGGTGGACAGATCAGTTCGGCGGTCGTGCGCTCGGCGGGCGGGGCGACCTCGAGGGTAGCGGCGGACTATTTTGTCGCCGGACTGGCCGCCGAACAAGTGGTGCGGCTGTGGAGTCCCGAAGTGCTGGCGCTGGATCCGGACCTGGAGCGGATCAATCAGCTGTTCGTGGATTGGATGACGGGCATCCAGTTCTATCTGCGCACCGACAATCCGATCTCGGCGGGGCATATCGGTTTCATCGAATCACCCTGGCGGCTCACCGGAATCAACCAGGCGCAGTTCTGGAAGGGCCGCGATATCGCGCGCGACTACGGCGACGGCGAAGTCCGCGACATTCTGTCGGTCGACATCTCCGACTGGGACGCCCCCGGCATGCTGTACGGCAAGCCCGCCAAACAGTGCAGCCCCGACGAAATCGCCAGGGAGACTTGGGCTCAGATCATGAAGACCCAGTCGGGCCGACTGCTGCTGCCCGACAAACTCCACGACAGCGACCTGCACTCCTGGTTTCTGGACCCGGGCATCCACTGGGACCCGGACGCCGGCGTCAACTCCAATGACGATCGGCTGCTGGTGAATACGGCCGGATCGTGGGACAACCGCCCGACCGGCGCCACCGGAATCCCGAATCTCTTTCTGGCCGGGGACTATTTGCGCACCAATGTCGATCTGGCCACCATGGAGGGTGCCAATGAAGGCGGGCGAATGGCGGCCAACGCGGTGCTCGATGCCGCAGGCTCCTCCGCCCCGCGAGCGGCACTGTTCCCGCATGTTTCCATTGCGGAGTTCGACGGAGCGCGTGCCCTGGATCGGGACCGCTGGTTCGCCGGCCAGCCGAACCTGTTCGACCTACCGTGAATCTGCTCCGCTTATGCGCGCTCGTCCTCGGCGGATTGCGCAATCCCGTGCAGCACAAGCGGAACGATGGCAGCGCGCACGAATCCGCGCGCCTGTTCCGCATCCGAGAAATCCACACCGCCCACCGGAGTGAGCAGCAGCGAGTGCGCGAATCGAGCGAGCAACTCGGCAACCGGACGCGGATCGTACCGGTCGATCACCCCGCGCTGCTGCGCCGCCTCGAGCACGCCCGTTATGTAGTCGATCCCGAGCCCGACGCCGACTTCCCCACGCACCGTGTAGAACTGGAGAATCTCCTCGGGCGCAACCTCGAGCAACTGCCTCACCAGCGGATGCTGACGAGTCTGCTGAATGACGTAGAGCACCGTCTCCTCGATCTGAGCCGGCACCCCCTCGGTAGCCGACCCGATCTCTGAAACCCCCTGCAACACACGCTGATTCTCCCGAACCAGCACCGCGTCGACCAACTTCTCCTTACTACTGAACCGCCGATAGATAGTCATCCGATTGACCCCGGCCCGCCGAGCGATGTCATCCAAACTGCTCCGCCGAATCCCCACCTGAAGTATCCGCGCCAGCGCGGCATCAAGGATCTTCTCCCCGGTCTCATCGCGCGCGGAATCCATGTAGCAATGTTACGGGACCTGCCACATCGCACAGCGCCGCCGCAGCACAGAGCGGGCGGCGACGCCTGGATACCGAACCTTCTGATTACAGCAGGCGCCTTTCAAGCACGGCTGCCGCTTGTGGCGTCGGCGCGATCAGGTGCGCCCAACTGGGGGTAGGTCGGGTACTCGATGCCCGAGATGTACTGCACCGTGCGGACCACCTGGCACGAATAGCCGAATTCGTTGTCGTACCAGAGATAGAGGATCGCGGTGTCGCCGTCGACGATGGTGGCATTGGCGTCGACGATCGATGCCGCGCGGGATCCGATGAAATCGCTCGAGACCACATCGGTGGCCGCGGTGTAGTCGAGATTGCGGCTCAACGGACCGGACAGCGATACCTGACGCAGGTAGTCGAGCACTTCGCTCTTCGTGACCTCCCGCTCGAGCTGCAGGTTCAGAATCGCGACCGAAACATCCGGTGTGGGAACGCGAATCGAGTTGCCGGTGATCTTGGCCTTGAAGTCCGGCATCGCCTTCGCGACCGCGGACGCGGCGCCGGTTTCGGTCAGCACCAGGTTGAACGGCGCGGAGCGGCCACGACGGTCGGCCGGGTGATAGTTGTCCAGCAGGTTCTGGTCATTGGTGAAGGAGTGCACCGTCTCCACATGACCGCGGACGATGCCGTACTCGTCGTCCATCGCCTTGAGCGGCGGCACGATCGCATTGGTCGTGCACGAGGCGCACGAGACGATCTGCTCGGACAGATCCACATCGAGGTGATTGACGCCGTGCACGATATTCGGCACGTCGCCCTTGCCGGGCGCGGTGAGCAGGACCTTGGCGATGCCGGGGCGCAGGTGCTGCTCCAGGCCCTGACGGTCACGCCATTTACCGGTGTTGTCGATCAGGATCGCGTTATTGATCCCGAACTCGGTGTAGTCGATCGTGGCCGGATCATCGCTGTAGATGAACCTGATGACATTGCCGTTGGCGATGATCGCGTTATTGCCGGCGTCGACCTTGATCGTTCCGTTGAACTGCCCGTGCACCGAATCCCGGCGCAGCAGGGACGCGCGCTTGGCCAGATCATCGGCACCGCCCTTGCGCACCACCACGGCCCGCAGGTTCAGCCCGTTGCCGGACCCGGTCTTCTCGATCAGCAGACGCGTGACCAGACGGCCGATACGCCCGAAGCCGTACAGCACCACGTCCCGCGGGCCCTGCGACGCGGCCTTGTTGCCATCGGTCACATCGGCCAGCACCGCGGCGGTGAACTCGGGAATCGACAGGCCGCGATCGTCGGCGCGATAGGCCATGACCACACGACCGAGGTCGATCTTGCACGGACCCAGATCCAGCCCACTGAGCACCTCGAGGATCGGCAGGGTCTCGTCGATCGACAGTTCCTCACCCTCGATCTGCCGCGCGAAACGGTGCGTCCGCAGAATGCTGATCACCGATTTGTTCACCAGCGACCGGCTGTGCAGAAGGATGGTCACCCCCTTCTCGCGATACAGCCTTCCGATGATCGGAATCATCGCCTCCGCCGAGGCTTCGTGAGCGTTCCAGCGGTCAAGATGGTCGTTAGTCAACACACGTCCTCGGGGTTTCCTAGATCTGTTCGACCACCCGATGTTATCCAGCGCCGCACTATCACAAAGCCCCGCTACCCCGCGGTGAGTTCGGAAAGCTACCGCGGCACCGGGTCGTCGACGAATTGCCTTGCGAGGCACCGCGTGCCGTCACTGTGACGGGTGCGTCACATTTCCGGCGCCCTCGCCGCGCTGGTGGCCGCGACGGGCGTCGCGGTCGAAGATGCCCAGGATCTCGCACGGTCCGCCCTCGGCGCCGATGGCGTGCGGGAGCATGGTGGGAAACTCGGCCGACTGGTTGGTCTCGATCCGGAAGCGACGATTGCCCAGCAGCAGGATCGCGGTGCCGGAGAGAACGACGAGCCATTCGCGGCCGGTGTGGGCGCGCAGGCGCGAGGGACTGTCGGGCGGCGGGTTGGTCATGCGCTGGCGGACGACGGTCATGCCGGGTTCCGCCTTGATGGGCCAGCGCATCAGCCCGTGGGTTCCGTCGATCATCGGATTGGAGACGACGTCTTCCGTGGCGGTCTCGACCAGCTGGTCGAGCGAGGTGTCCAGCGCGCGGGCGAGGGTGACGAGCTGGTCCAGGGCCAGGCGGCGCTGACCGGTCTCGATGCGGCTGAGTGTGGACTGGCTGAGGTGTGCGCGATCGGCCAGCTCTTCCAGCGACCAGCCCTGGGCCACACGCAGGGCGCGGATGCGTTTGCGCACGAGGCTGTCCAACTCATCATCGTCTTGCGTCATAGGCAAGATGATATGCCCTGATAGCAAGATCGGGTTAGCGTCGATCGTGTTCGCCCCGGCAACTGGGGCGGCGATGGAAGGGGACGATATGCCTGCGACGACTACCGCACACACGACCGACGAGGTGACCATCGACGCTGTGGTGATCGGCGGCGGCGCCGCCGGACTGAACGGCGCACTGATGTTGGTCCGGTCCCGGCGCTCAGTGGTCGTGATCGACAGCGGCACTCCGCGCAACGCGCCCGCCGAGGGCGTGCACGGGCTGCTCGGACTGGACGGCACTCCCCCGGCCGAGCTGCTGGAACGAGGCCGCGACGAAGTCCGTCGCTACGGCGGCACCGTGCGCAGCGGCGAAGTTGTTGCGGCCGTGGCTGATCCGTCCGCCGGCGGGGATCCGCGCTTCACTGTCACCCTGGCGGACGGCAGCACCCTGCACGCGCGCCGACTCCTGGTCGCCACCGGTCTGCGGGACGTGCTGCCCGACCTTCCCGGGCTGGCCGAGCACTGGGGACACAGCGTGGTGCACTGCCCCTACTGCCACGGCTGGGAAGTACGTGACGAGCCCATCGGCATCTTGGCCGTCGGCCCGGCTTCCGTCCACCACGCACTGCTGTTCCGTCAGTTGACCGACGACCTCGTCTACTTCACCGGCGGCACCCAACTCGACGAGAACACCCGGGAACGCTTCTCCGCCCGCAATATTCGCATTGTCGACCTCCCCGTCGACCAGATCGTGACAGCCGAGAGCGGCGGGATCGCGGGCGTCCGGTTGGCGGATGGACAGCTTGTGCCCCGGCGCATCCTGGCAGTCGCGACCACCATGCAGGCGCGTACCGAGGGCCTGGAGAAACTGGGGCTGCCGATGCAGGATCTACCCGGCGGGATGGGTCGCCACTTCGTCACCGGAATGGCCGGGACCACCGCGGTTGCGGGGGTGTGGGTAGCCGGCAATGCCACCGATATGACCGCCCAGGTCGGCGCGTCCGCGGCAGCCGGCGCTCTGGCCGGCGCCCACATGAATGCCGACCTGGCTACCGCCGACACCGACGCGGCGCTCGCCGCCGTACTGCAGGACATCATCGACGCCTGAGCCGATTCGACGGCCCCGCTCCCCAACCGCATGAGCGAAGGGTCGGGACTTCCGCATTACCCACTGGCGCTGCGTCTTTCGATACTGCGCCGATATCAGCACGCCCTGTCGAGAGGAATCCATGAGTACCAACCCCCGGGTGAGCGCTGACCCGAGCACCGACCCTGACACGGGTGTGCCCGACGCGCGCCAGCGGCGCATGATCCTGATTGCCGTCTGTATCGCATTGATGGCCGTCATCGCCTCGGTGTCCGGACTCAATGTCGCCCAGCTGGACCTCTCCGCGGCCTTCGACGCCTCGCAGAGCACGGTCCTGTGGATCATCAATATCTATACGCTCAGTCTGGCCGCGCTCCTGTTGCCACTCGGCGCGATCGGTGACCGCTTCGGACGTAAGCGTATGCTGCTCATCGGGCTCGTCATCTTCGGTATTGCCAGTGCGACAGCAGGTTTCGCCCAATCGTCCGAGGTCATGCTCGCTGCCCGCGTATTCAGCGGCATCGGCGCGGCGATGATCATGCCCATTACCCTCGCCGTCATCACCTCGACCTTTCCCCAGGAGGAACGGGGACGGGCGATCGGCGTGTGGACCGGCGTGGCCGGTGGTGGCGGCATCCTGGGCATGTTCCTCTCGGCCGCCCTGGTCGATGTGGCGAGCTGGCGGTGGCTGTTCGTTCTACCCGTCGCGCTCGTTGTGGTCGCTCTCGTCATGACACTGCGATCGGTCCCCGACTCCCGCGAAACATCAAGGCACGCTTTCGATATCGTCGGTGCGCTGACGTCCGTCGTCGCGGTCGTCGGGCTCATCTTCGCCCTGCAGGAGGGACCCGAACGAGGCTGGAGCGCCCCTGCGACCCTGCTCGGCCTTGCCATCGGCGTCCTCGCCGCCCTCGGATTCGTGAGCTGGGAACTGCGCCGCCGCGATGCCGCACTCCTGGACGTGCGCCTGTTCGGCGAGCGTTCCCTTGCTGGCGGCTCGATCACGCTGCTGGCGGTCTTCGGAGTCCAAGCCGGGATCTTCGTGGTCCTCTTCCCGTTCTTCCAAGCCGTGCTCGGCTGGTCCGGGCTGCGGTCCACCCTGGCGCTGATGCCCATGGCCGTCCTGATGATGATCGCCTCCGGCCTCGCCCCGAAGTTGGCCGCGCGCACCGGCCCCCGGGCAACCATGGCCACCGGCATCCTCCTGGCAGGCGCAGGCCTGGCCCTCATGGCCACCCTCGTCTCCGTCAACGGCGGCTACCTGTCCGTACTCCCCGGCATGCTCGCCATGGGCTTCGGCATGGGCCTGTCTATGACACCCTCCACCGAGGCCATCACCAGCACCCTCCCCCAGGAGCGCCAGGGCGTCGCCTCCGCCCTCAATGACGTCACCCGCGAATTCGGCACCGCCCTCGGCGTAGCCCTACTCGGAGCCCTGCTGTCCTCCGGCTACCGCAACGCCATCAACCCCCAACTCGCCGATATCCCCCAGGCCCCCGCCGCCTCCGCCCGCGAAGGCATCGCCAACGCCCTAGACGCCGCGAATCAGGCAGGCCCCCAAGCACAATCACTGATCCGCGCCGCCCAGGAATCGTTCGTCACCGGCTGGCAGCACGCCATGTGGGCAGGAGTAGCCATCATGACCACCCTCTTCCTCTACATCCTCACCCGAGGACCCCGCCCCTCCTCCCGCTAGGCCTTGCCCGCTAATCCGAAGTTATGGCGAGCTGCCCGAACCGATTGACGGCCGCATGGTGGTGCCCATCCGGGCTGGTGAGCACAACCTCGGTCGGATTGGTCAGCGCAATGCAGCAGTAATTCCCACGATCCTGCTGCACGCTGACGGACAACAACCGTTTGTTATTAGCCTGCTGCCATCCCTCCATGCTGTCGTACAGCCCACGCATGGAGGGATTTTCGAAGTAAACGAGATTCTGCTTGTTCATATCCGACACGACACCGGTCTCCATTCCTGCCACAGGGGCAGTCCACAACACCCCTACACCCATCGTAGAACCCAACGACTGCCACTCTGACGCAACATATTTCGCAATCCCGAACAGAAACCGCCGCTGATCCCCACTCGTGGGTCGCCGAAGGATCAGCTGTGGTGTACCGGGCTCACGGGTGGCTTTCGGGGGCGGTTGGGCCGGTGGCGAAGTGCTGGCGGTAGCGCTCGGGGGTGGTGGAGAGGCGGCGGGTGAAGAGGCGGTGGAGGGTTTCGGGGTGGCGGTAGCCCACTGCGCGGGCTATGGCGGTGATGGTGAGTTCGGTGGATTCCAGGAGGCGGCGGGCGGCTTCGATGCGGAGGTCCTCGACGAATGCTGCTGGGGTGCTGCCGGTTTCGAGGCGGAAGGCGCGGGCGAAATTGCGTTCGCTCATGCCGGCGCGGTGCGCCAGAGCGGAGACTGCCAGATCGCCGTCGAGGTGGTCGGGGAGCCACTGCTGGACAGCGCGGATGGCTGGGGTGCGGGCGGGCTGGGCGCGCATTTGAGCGCTGAACTGGGCTTGGCCGCCGGAGCGGCGGGTGAAGACGACGAAGGCGCGGGCGATCTCCTGAGCCTTTTCGCGGCCGTGATCGTCCTCCACGAGAGCCAGGGCGAGGTCGATGCCGGCGGCGACACCGGCGGAGGTCCAGCGGTTGCGATCGTGGACGAAGATGCGGTCGGGCTCGACGGTCACACGCGGGTAGGTGCGGGCCAGTCGATCGGTCGTGCCCCAGTGGGTGGTGGCGCGGTAGCCGTCGAGCAGGCCGGCGGCGGCGAGCAGCAGCGCACCGGAGCACACCGAGGTCACTCGGCGGGATTTGCGGGCCAGGGCAGGCAATTCGCGGACCACTTCCGCGGACACCGGCCCGGTGATCCAGCCGCCGACAACCACCAGCGTGTCGATTTCCTCAGCGGAGGCGGCCAGCTCATGCAGCGAATGTTCGACCGCGATGGTCAGACCGCCGTCGGCCGTGATCGACCGGCTCTGCGGCGAGGCCGTCACCAGCCGGTACACCTCATCCTCGGCGAGCGCGTTGACGAACCCGAAAACATCCATCGGCCCAGCCAATTCGACCAGTTGCATGCCCTGGTAGGCGACGAAAACAATGGTGCGCGACGCGGGCATTCCGCCATCATCGCAGCCTGGACAGGTGGCCGCCACGGTCAGCGCATGACTGTGACGGTCAGAGGGCCGGCCTGACCTGATTGGAGTGGGCAGCAGAAGGCATTAGCGATGCTAAATTCCCGACAACTCGGACGCGTACCAGATTATACCGACCAACCGCGTCGCCCGTGCGTAATACTGTGCCGCAGTGCGCCGGCTTCGGGCCGGTGAACGCGATACGAAAGGGGTCCAAGTTGGCAGTCTTTGGTGCGCTTTTGGTGATTGTGAGCATGTTCGCTTTCGTAGTCGGGTTCATAGCGCTGTTTCAGGGCCATATCAACACACTCAGAATCAATAATAAGAAGTCAGCGGCCGCGCTCCTGACGATGGCCTTATTGATATTCGTCGCGGGCGTGACAATACTGCCCCACAACGAATCAGATACTACTTCAACAGCTGCAGAAGCTCAGCCGACAACTAATACCGCGACACTGTCGGCAACGAGTCGGACAACATCCGACTCTACGACTGCAATCGCACCGCCGACCCCGTCGAACGTGGTTCGAGGAATATTGAGCCAAATCGCTTATTGGCAGCAGACTTTCACTCCCGCAACCTCGAACGAGTGCGCCACCGAGGGCGAAAACCAGCTGAACTCGGAAGACGCATGGCGATTGCAGGGCGCCGTTCTGGCCTGTGCCCAAGATCCGATCGCCCCGATCTCGAACGCTTGGAACGGGGAGATAGTCGACGCTGATCTTTATTTCAGCCCACATCAGGATTCCGCAGCAGCTCTGGCGGCCGCCGCCGCTCTCTTACCCCCCGATATTCAGCAGATCGGCGCATTCGACGGCGCCAATTCCAGCACCTCGCCGAATCCGAGCGGATCATGTTATACATTCGTCTACCATTCCGACGCGGCCGCCGCCGCGGTCCGTCAAAGTCAGCCGACCTGGTCCGACCCTGACAAAGTCTCGATCACTCTGTACACAGGAAACACGACGGCGTCGGACGGCTCCGACAGCAACTATGTGCCGACTGATATCCACCTGGCTGTGGTCGGCATAGGAGGCGAAACCAGAGGCGCGGACGGCGCTGTTCATTGCTGAGTCGGCGCAGCCGGCGGTGGCGCCCGCAACAACGCTCAGGATTCGAACCGAACTCCGCTACGTCAGCAGCCGGCACGCGGTTGCTGACCTGACGTAGCGCCTGTCGTGCGCCGGTGACGGCGACTCGTATACGCGCCCGCCCGAGCGGGTCTCACCACTGCGGGCGTCGTACCCGCCCCGCCGCCGCCATCGCGGCCCACAGGCGAGCTGATCCGGCTTGTACACGGCTACCGGTCGCCTGGTGTGTAAAACCATGGCCTGCCAGGCATTTAACGATGTCGCTGAGGGTTCGCCGGTTCCTTCATTCCGCCTACCCGAGAGGGAACCCCGGCCGCCGCATCCCACCGGATGGGCAGGCGATGATCCGCATCTATTGGCAGTGTGGCGCATTTGAGAACCTGGGTCGCCACGATCGCCGTTGCGGGCCGACGGATTCACAGCGGTCAAATATGGCTCTGCACAGGCGTTTTGTCATGTTCACGCACCGAAAT
Organism: Nocardia sp.; assembly: GCF_025465275.1. Lineage (GTDB taxonomy): Bacteria > Actinomycetota > Actinomycetes > Mycobacteriales > Mycobacteriaceae > Nocardia. The sequence goes on from NZ_JAODNK010000016.1 coordinate 25,858, forward strand.
ATCTGCGACGGAACAGGTTTCCGCACGGCTCGTGCCATCCACTCCGAGATGCGCCACGTCTTTCACATTGCTAACTTCTATTGTAACAATTTGACCACGAACGGAGCCCGGCAGAGATGCGCCGAACAGTAACCACCTGATGGAAGGAAGCACGTGCGAATCCTGCTGGTCGCCAGCGCATTCAACAGCCTCACCCAGCGAGTTCATGCCGAGCTACGCGAGAGCGGACACCGAGTCGGCGTTGAACTGGCCCTCGGCGACGACATGCTCCGAGCCCGAGTCGCGCAATTCGAACCGGACCTGATCCTCGCACCGATGCTCACCCGGGCGATCCCGGAGGACATCTGGACCGAGCACACCGTGCTGATCGTGCACCCCGGACCCATGGGCGACCGAGGGCCGTCCTCGCTGGATTGGGCGATGTACGAGAACGCACCGGAGTGGGGCGTCACCGTGCTGCAAGCCGTCGCCGCGATGGATGCCGGGCCGATCTGGGCCAGTGCGCAATTCCCGATGCGGGACTGCGGCAAAAGCGAGCTGTACCGCAACGAGGTCGCCGACGCGGCCGTGCGAGCGGCACTGGCCGCGGTGGCCCGGTTCGAATCCGGCGACTTCACACCCGAACCGCTCGACTACACCCGCCCGGACGTGCGCGGACAGCTGCGGCCCTACCACGGCCAGCAATTCCGGCGCATCAACTGGAGCGCCGACAGCACCGCCACCGTACTGCGCAAACTGCGCGCGGCCGACTCCCAGCCGGGCGTCGTGGACCAGCTGTTCGGCCGGGAGTACTTCCTGCACAGCGGACACCACGAAGACCGGCTGCGCGGAGTCCCCGGCACCATCATCGCCACCCGCGACGGCGCGATCTGCCGGGCCACCATCGACGGCGCGGTGTGGCTGCCGCAGCTGCGCGCCCGCCGCGCACCCGGCGGCCCGGTGACATTCAAGCAACCCGCGACCGATGTGCTCGGCCCCGAATTCCTGGTCGGCATCCCGGAAATCCCGGTCACCCCGTTCGAGGCCGCCACCCGTAATACTTGGTCCGAAGTGCGCTACCGCGAGCACCGCGAGGTCGGCTACCTCGAATTCGCCTTCGCCGGCGGCGCGATGAGCACAGCCCAGTGCCGCCGCCTGCTGGCCGCCTACCGGCAGGCCTGCGATCGACCGATCGACGTACTGGTGCTCGGCCCGGCCCGGGACTTCTTCTCCAACGGAATCCACCTGAATGTGATCGAGGGGGCCGCCGACCCGGCCGAAGAATCCTGGCAGAACATCAACGCCATGGACGACCTGGTGGAGGCGATCCTCACCACCACCGACAAGCTGGTGATCTCGGCGGTGACGGGGAACGCGGCCGCCGGCGGCGTCATGCTGGCCCTGGCCGCCGACGAGGTGTGGTGCCGCGAGTCCGCGGTCCTGAATCCGCACTACCGGCTGATGGGTCTGTACGGATCGGAGTACTGGACCTACACACTGCCCCGGCGCGTCGGGGCAGAGGCGGCCGCGCGACTGACGCGAGAGACGCTGCCGGTCAGCGCCCGGGCAGCCGGAGCACTCGGCCTGGTGGACCGAGTTGTGCCCGGTGACGCGACCGAGTTCCGGAGCTGGGTTCGCCAGACGGCGGAAGAGCTGGCCGCCGCCCCGGAACTGCAGGACCGACTGGTGCACAAGAAGCAGCGCCGGGTCGAGGATGAGGCGCGCAAACCGCTTTCCGCTTACCGCGCAGAGGAATTGGCTCACATGCGACAGAACTTCTACGCCATCGACGAGCCGTACCACCAACTTCGGCGCAACTTCGTGCACAAGGTGTGCCCGCTGGCGACACCGACACATCTACTGGCCTGACAGCACGAATCCCACAGAGCGAGAACGTCACTCGCACGAGTGTCGCTTGCCTTCCGAGTCTTCAAGGCTCAGAACAGATTCCATGAGGTGCACATGTTGGAACTCGACCACTTCAGCTCCGGATTGGCGAATCCTGTTCTGGCCTACGTCATGTCCGTCATCGGGTCGGCGCTCGGACTGCGCAGCGCGGTCCACGCCCGCGCATCGCGGCGGCCCGGCGGCTGGCTCTTCGCCGCGGCCGTCGCACTCGGCGGCTGCGGGATCTGGGTCATGCACTTCATCGCAATGCTCGGCTTCTCCATCGAGGGGACGCGCATCCGCTACGACATGCCGACCACCCTGCTCAGCGCGGCCATCGCGATCGCGGTGGTATGGATCGGGCTGTCGATCGTGGTGCGGGTCCGGCGGGAAGCGGTAGGGCTACCGATCGGCGGCGCCATCACCGGACTCGGCGTGGCCGCCATGCACTACCTGGGCATGCACGCAATGCACTCCGGGGCGCACATCGAATACCGGCCGCCGCTGGTAGCGCTGTCGATCGTGATCGCCGTGGTCGCGGCGACGGCGGCACTGTGGTTCATGCTGCATGTCCAGGGCTTTTTCGCCTCCATCGGAACCGCCCTGGTCATGGGTGTCGCGGTGTGCGGCATGCACTACACGGGCATGGCCGCAATGCGCGCCCACTCCATGAATCACCTGATGCCCGAGTCCGGCTCCGACCCGATCCAGCTGCTCACACCGTTGATCCTGGCCGTCACGGTCGTGACCATGACCCTGATCGTGGTGGTCGGACTGGCCGAGATCGAGAGCTCCACCCAGCGCGAACTTCCCGAAATCGACCTCGATCTGGTCGACAGCGGCCGCAACTGGCCGCGCCTGGACCCGAACGCCGATATCCCCCGCCCCGAACCGACCGCCAGCCTCCGCACATTCGCCCGAGCTACCCCGAAACCGTCCTCCGGCCGACAGCCGGCCCAACCCTGAGCTGATAGGTCAGCGGCCGGCGGTGGTCGGTCCCGGCGCGCTGCCGGGCGAGGCCGCGCTCGCCCGGGCCGGGTCGCCGGGCAGGGCATCGGCGCCGTAGAAGACCGGCATCATGCCTTTGAGCAGCGTCACCGCCGACCCCTCACCCGATGGCACCGTCGCGAGGTTCGTGGCGACCACAATCGTGAGGTCCGAGGCGGGGTCATTGGTCATGACGGTCATGTACCCGGGGATCTGCCCATCGTGTCCGATGAGATGGGTACCGAATCGGACGATGCCGAGACCGTATCCGGCAACCTCGGGTTCGGCCGGATCGATCGGCTGGATGCTGTCCATGCGCACCTGCTGCATCTTCGCGTCCAGCAGGCCGCCGTGGACGAGTGCCTTGACATACGTGGCCATGTCATCGACCGTCGAGATCACACCGCCGGCGGTCCATGTCCACGACGGGCTCGCATCGGTCGCATCGGCGGGTTTCAGCGTGCCCGCGACGGCGGCGGCCTGTTCGGCGGGCGGCAGGGCGAACGTGTCGATGGTGGAGACATTGGTGCCGAACGCGTAGCCCTGCGGATGCGGATCGGGGATCGAGGAATCCGTCGCCGCGGGCAGCGAGGTGTGCTTCAACCCGAGCGGTTCGAAGATGCGCTGCTGGAAGTTCTTCGCAGCCGACAGGTTCGTGACCTTCTCGATGACCAGGCCGAGCAGGATGTAGTTGGTATTGCAGTAGTCGAATTTCTCCCCCGGCGGAAAGCTGACCGGGTGCGCGAACGCGATCGCCAGCAACTCCTGCGGCGTCCACACCTTGTTCGGGTCACTGTCGAGCGAGGCGTTGAATTGCCGATCGGCCGTGTAACTATATAGCCCGCTTCGCATTTCAGCGAGCTGGGCAATGGTGATCCGATCCCCATTCGGCACATCAGGCAAGTATTTGGCAATCGGATCGTCGAGTGCGAGCTTGCCCTCCTGCGCCAGTTGCAGAATGACTGTCGACGTCATTGTCTTGGTATTACTGGCGATGCGGAAGTAGTCGTCCGCCCGCATGGGTTCGGTCGTACCGATGGCTCGGGTGCCGAACGTTCCGGTCCAATCGCCCTGCTTCGGTGATTTGACGACCACCACCGCGCCCGGAATGACGTTGTCCCTCATCAGCTTGGTGATCACCGGCGTAATACTGGCAACGTACGCGGGCTCGGCCCTTGCCGAGGCGCTCGTGGCACTGCCACCGGAGTCCGACGACGTACCGCAGCCCGCGGCGATGAACAAACCCGCGGTCGCGAACAATATTGCGATACTCCTCCGGTGTCCCATAACTCTCCGTTCGGCGTGGGAACGTGGTCATGTAGCGCAGTGCAACTCTAACTCCGTGCCATGGAGCTTCGGGGAGGAATCAACCAGCTAACCCGGTGACGGTGAAATAGACCGAGCACCCGGACATAAGCCCGGGTGCTCGGAATATAGAGCTTGTTCAGCGAGTGGCGATGATTGCCGAACCATGACCGAAAAGGCCCTGGTTCACCGCAATACCCGCGCTGGCGCCCTCTACCTGGCGGCCGTCGGCCTGCCCACGCAACTGCCACGTGAGCTCGCAGATCTGCGCGATGGCCTGCGCCGGGATCGCCTCGCCGAAACAGGCCAGTCCGCCACTGGGATTCACCGGCATCCGTCCGCCCAATGTTGTTGCGCCGCTGCGCAGCAGTTCCTCCGCGGCGCCCGTTTCGCAGAGCCCGATGTCCTCGTACCAGTCCAATTCCAGAGCGGTAGACAGGTCATAGACCTCCGCGAAGGACAAGTCCGAGGGCCCGATCCCGGCCTCTTCGTACGCGGCGTGCGCGATAGCGGAACGGAATGTACGCGACTGCGGCTCGACGGCCACAGAGGAATCCGTCGCGAAATCCGGCAGATCGAGAACGGTCTTCGGGAACGTCGGCGTGACCGTCGACAGCGCCTTGATGCGAACCGGGTCGGCGATGCCGTGGCGGCGGGCGTACTCCATCGACGTCAGCACCAGCGCGGCCCCGCCGTCGCTGGTGGCGCAGATGTCGAGCAGCCGCAGCGGGTCCGAGACGATCGCCGAGGCGGCGATCTCCTCGACCGAAACCTCTTTGCGATAGCGAGCATTCGGGTTGTTCAGGCCGTGCTTCGAGTTCTTCACCTTGACCGCGGCGAAATCGTCCAGCGTGGCACCGTGCAGCGCCATCCGGCGGCGGGCATAGAGCGCGAAGTAGATGGGGTTGGTCGCACCGAGCAGATGGAAGCGCAACCAGTCCGGATCGTCGCGGCGTTCACCGCCGACCGGCTGGAAGAAGCCCTTCGGAGTGGTATCCGCACCGACCACCAGCGCCACCTCGCACAGCCCCGCCAGAATCTGGGCGCGAGCATTGGCGATGGCCTGTGCACCGGAGGCGCAGGCGGCGTAACTGCTGGAGATCTGAGCGCCCGACCAGCCCAGTGCCTGGGCGAAAGTCGCGCCGGAGACGAAGCCGGGGTAGCCGTTCCGAATGGTGTCCGCACCCGCGATATAGCCGACATCGCGGTGGTCCACCCCGGCATCGGCCAGCGCCGCACGCGCGGCGACCAGCCCGTATTCGACGAAATTGCGCCCCCACTTGCCCCACGGGTGCATACCCGCACCGAGGACGGCGATATCGCGATTCGTATCAGTCATTGACCGGCCTCCACATCCACACCGTGTGCTCTGCCTCGTCGTCCTCGTACAGCACGCCGGTCGTCAATTCGACCGCCATGCCGACGGCCAGGTCATCCACGGTGAGGCCACGGACGACCTGCCCGAGAATCACCATCTGCTCGACCTCGAGCTCCACTGCCGCAACGACATACGGCACGAACGGATCGGGCGAGACATAGGGCGGGGGTGGCTTGTAGCGGGCATCCGCATACGACCAGATCCGGCCACGCGTGGAAAACAGGTACGCGGCGAGCTCGGAGCCGTCCTTCTTACCCGAACATTGCGGGTTGCGGCAGGCGAGCGTGTTCTTCGGGAAATACGGTGTGCCGCAATCATTGCAGCGAGTTCCCTGCAGACGCACCACACCGTCGTCCGCACTGAACCAGTCTGCCACGGCGGGCCGTTGTTCTTTCTGCACAAGGCCGACGGTATAGGAACACGTTCTACTTTGGGGCGGAAACCGGTCACAGCTTTGCGCGACCGGAGGTACGGTGAGGACGAATTGAGGATGCCCTGACATCCTCGAGCCGATCTGGAGTACCTCGACACGATGGGCACCAAAGCTATTGACCCGCAGGCGATCCGCAATGTCACGATCGTCGGGGACCCCGACGAGACGGCACAGGTAGTCCACCGCCTGCTCGGCAGGACCAGTTCCGGCCCGCAGGCTGTAATCCACTGGTCAACGAGCGGCATCGAACACACGATTCGCCTCACCGAGCTCTCGAGCCACACCCCCGCCGCAGACCTGGAGCGATCCATCCGCGTAGCCGACGGAGTGATCGCGGTCGTCAACGCAGCCGCACACAGCACCCCCCGACTCGAAACGACATTACGAGTCGCCGACGACCACCAGGTCGCCAGGCTGTGCCTGCTCACCGGACTCGATCAGCCCCACGCCGACTTCGACCGCTGCATCCGAACGATCGCCGCCACTCGCGGAGCGGTACCGCTGACCCTCCAGATCCCCCTCGGCATCGGCGCCGCCTTCGAAGGCACCATCGACCTGGCCCCGATGTGGACGCTCGAACCGATGGCCGCCGAATTCTACGGCGCCCATTGGGAAGTCGCGGTGCAGTGGTATCACACGCTCGCGAAAACGATCATGGACCAGAGCACCGCAGATCCGGATCCATCCCTCGCCCTGCGCAAGATCTCACTCGACCGGCTACACCGCCGCATCCGCCGCCTCACCCGCATCGGTGACGTCGTACTCATCCTGTGCAGTGCGGCACCCAGCAGCGACGACATCACCCCACTCCTGGACGCCATAGTCCGCTATCTGCCCTCCCCCCTGGACGTGTGCCAACCGGAACACGCCCTCGACTACTGACCGATGTGGGCGTGAACCCCTGACAACGGCAGTCGGACGAGATCGCGCGCTTCCGATAGTCGACTCAACGTATTGACCACCGGAAATCGGCGTACTCGCCGCGCGTCGGCCGGATTCTCCCGGCCCGGCACCATTACGATCGTCGCGAGATCTGCGATCAACTCCGCGAAACACGGCATAGGAGATCCATGTCTTACTCGCGCTTACCCGCTGCGCTCGCATTCGTCCTGGGAATCGGAATCGTCTCGGCGGGCTTCGCCGACGCAGATCCGATTACCCCGCAGCCCGCCCCCGAACATGCCTTCGGACTCGATGTGCAGGCGGCGAAGGCCAGCCAGAACAAGGACACCAGCGTCGGAGACGCCCTTCCTATTCTTCACTTGAGCACCATCAGTGAATCACCGGCGGAATTCTCGCTCAGGCAATACGCATTGCCTGCCGGCGACCAGGGACAGGTCGGAGCGTGTGTCGCCTGGGCGACCGGCTACACCGGGTATGGCGTGCTGATGAACGAAATGAACATCAGCGGCGGGCCGATGGCTCCGATGTTCATCTACTCCCAGATTGCCAAGGGACACGACGTCGGCACCTCTGCCTCGGTCGCGTTGCCGATGGAATGGAGAGTGGGCAATGACACCAAATCCGATTACTGGCAGGGCGATTTCGACTACAACACCCAGCCGGACGCCAAAGAGTTCTCCAACGCCGCACACTACAAACTCTCCGGCGCCAAAGATCTGTTCTCCGGAGACAAGGTAGCCAACATCAAGAAGGCGATCGCGGCTGGCCTACCTGTCCCGATCGGATTCGATGCTCGGCAAAGCTTCATGAACCTGAACTCGAGCAACTCCATATATGCCCCTGCACCCACCGAGCCGGTTCTGGGTGGTCACGAGGTCACGATCGTCGGCTACAACACGAACGGTGTCACCCTCGAAAACTCGTGGGGGCCCGGTTGGGGTGACAGTGGATTCTTCACCGCGCCATGGTCGTTCATCACCGGCAGCGATATTGCCGAAATCCACGCGATGGGCAGACTGGTCACCGAATGAGGCCTCTTCATCCTTGTGGGGTGTGAATCTCCGCAGCCTGATAGCGCCTCCGTTCAGGTGCTCGGGACCGGGGTCGGCCTGGCCAGCACCTGGTCCAGGACCTCGGTGAGGTACCGCACCGGGTCCGCCGCCGGCGCCGTGGTGCGCATCGCGACGATCCCGTCCGGACGGACGAGCAGGGCACCTTCGGGCGGAAGCCACGGGACCGCGACGCGATGCGCGGGGAGTCCGACCTCCACCGCGGCGGTGAGCCAGCGTTCGCCGCCGGCGCCGACCAGCAGGGTCCACCGGGACGCCACCAGGTCGAGGGTTGATACCCCGTCGATCCACGCGTGGGGCACCCGTGAACCCGGTGAACCATCCAGTGCCGCAGCAAGATCCACTGTTGACGGCAGTTCCGGCCGCGGATCGACGACGGCGGCCGAGTCGTACCGCTGGCCGAGGTGCACAACCGGTGCCGCCCACACCCCGGCCGCCACCCTGGCGGCGTCGGCCTCGGGTCCGCGGCCCCAATGCAGTTGCGGGTCGGCAAGTCGGCGCATCGCCTGGTCCAGCGTCGCCGCGGCGACCGGTTCACGTTCGTGCGCGTAGGTGTCGAGCAGGCCGGGGCCTGCCTCACCGTGGTGGACGGCGGCCAGTTTCCACGCCAGGTTGTGTGCGTCGGCGACACCGGTATTGAGGCCGAACGCGCCCAGGGGTGACACGGTGTGCGCGGCGTCGCCGACGAGGAACACACGGCCGACCGCGAAGCTCTCGGCCGCGGCGCTGCGCGGGCGCCAGGGCAGCACACTGCGCACCTCGACGTCGAGGCCGGGATCACCGACCGCCGACCGCACGATCGCGGCGCAGTGCTCGGGCGTGAAGTCCTCGGGGCGTTCGCCGGCGTCGATATCGCAGGCCGCGTGGAAGACCCAGTTCGTCTCGCCGTCCACGGTGACCAGCAGGCCGGGCGTCTCCGGCACCGTGATGGTGCAGGTGGCGAAGGACATGCCCCGCAGGTGGGGTCGGAGGTCGGCGCGGAACAGGATGTTGATCATCGCCTTGCCGAGGTCACCCGGACCGGAGGTGCGTACGCCGAGGGCGGTCCGCACGGTGCTGTGCGAGCCGTCGGCGGCGACCACGTGCGCGCACCGCAGCGAATAGCGGCCATCGGGTCCTTCCAGTTCGACGTCGACCCCGTCGGAGTCCTGCGCGATGCCGACCAGACGGGTCGACCAGCGCAGGTCCGCTCCGCGGCGCGTCAGGTCGGCGGCCACGACGGCGTCGAGCCGGTCCTGGGCGCAGACGCCGCGCAGCCTGAACGGCGTCACATCCAGTTCATGGGCAGACGGGGTCGGCATGGGCACGGTCACGACATCGCCCGCGCCCATCTCGACGACGGTCCGCGCCACCGCCTTGCCCGCGCCGCCCCGGAGGTCGACCGCAGTGGCGTCCACGGCGGTGTCGAGCCCGAGTTCGCGGAGGATTTCGACGGTGCGCGCTCCAATTCCGGTGGCGCGTGGGTGGATCGACGGACCGGACCGGCGTTCGACCAGTACCGCGTGGATGCCGTGATGGGTGAGCAGCGCCGCGGTGAGCAGGCCGACGCTGCCGCCTCCGACCACGAGCACAGATACTTCTGGATACGTTGTCTCCGTCATGGATACACTGTAGCCAGAAGGTAGGATGCGGAGCAACGAGGAAAGGAACCGCCCCGATGACCGAACCCATTGCCTCATCGGTGTGGACACGGCCGCGCCCCGAACCGCGTCGACGCGCTCCCGGGGTGGACCAGTACGTGGCCGCCGCACTGGCCGTTGCCGACGCGGAGGGATTGGCAGCGGTGTCGATGCGAAGGGTCGCAGGCGATCTCGGCTCCGGAACCGCCTCGCTCTACCGGTACATCACCAACCGCGACGAGCTCGTCGACCTGATGATCGACGCGGCACAGGGCGAGGATCCGCTACCCGAATCCACCGCGGACTGGCGTACCGACCTGGGAGCCGTCGCGCACGGAATGCGCACAACGCTGCTGCGCCACCCTTGGCTGGCAGGTGAACTGACAGGAAGACCCGCCCTCGGCCCGAACTCGTTGCGGCGCTCCGAGTCCGCGCTCCGAGCCGCCGTCGCACTCACACCCGACATCACCCAAGCCGCACGGGCGCTCACCGCCGTGCACGCATACGTGCTGGGTTCGGTCGCCGCCCAACAGTCCTCTCGCCGCGCAGAGCAGCGCACCGGCCTGACCGAGGAACAGTGGCAGCACAGCGTCGGCCCCTACATCACCGAGGTCATCGCAGCCGGCAAACACCCAATGCTCGCCCGCCGAGTCCTCGAAGCCGAGGACCTCGACCCCGACACCGAGTTCGCCTTCGGCCTGAACTGCGTCCTCGACGGCCTCGCAGCCCGCCTGGCTCACTGACCGGTCAGTGCGTTTGCCCCACGAAATGGCATGTGGGGCATGAAAAACCGGCAGATACATGCTGTACCTGCCGGTTGATGGTGGGCGCAGAGGGGATCGAACCCCCGACCTCGGGCATGTAAACCCAGTTTGGCCACGACTGCCCACCTGCTTTACGCCAATGGCGTCGGCTGCCGCAGCCTCTGGCCCGGACTGGCCAACCGAAATCTCGGGCTCGACGAACCCGATGCGCACTTAGGCCTCGTCAACGCCGACGACCATCAGATCGCTCTCGTCCGGGTCATCACCAACGACGACAGCGAGCTGTTCCAGCCCGTACGCCCCACTTTCACAACAACTTCCGATAGGCCTGCCGTAGGAATCAGCACAAAGCTCCACAAGCTGCTGGGAGCGCGACACGACGCCTACTACCTCATCAATCAGTCGCGAAGCGACAAAGCGTTCAACAATCAGGTACGCGCCGGCGGCAGTCCCAAACGCGCTTCGACGTCGTTGACGATGACGGCGAACTCGCCGCGCCGTGGCCAGCACTAACCTGCACCGAACTCACCATCCTGGACCAAGCCGAATGGACAGCAGACGAACTCGGAGCACTCCGCAGCCTCAGCACGATCACGGGCAGCCAATTCGGCACACGCGGGCCACACGCACATACAGTGCGGACCGCTGAACTCTAGACCTCGCTGCGTAGCAGCGACACCAGCACCCGCTCGGCCAAATCTTGTTCCTCCATATCTCCGAGAATGCACTGGTTCGCATATTCGGCAAGAACCACGAGCGCCCGCCTTGCAGAGTCGAACTGACGCACATCCATGAACAGAATCGGAACCTCTTCGGCAACAGCTGTGGCCTGCCTGAGCTCAGCGACCGAGCAATTCAGACTGTCGCCGAACTGATTGACTATCAAGACAAATGGCAAATTCCTTGCTTCGTAATAGTCTATAGCAGGGAAACTTTCCCGAAGGTTGCCGAGGTCGAGCAGGACAATGGCACCAATAGCACCCCTGAGGATCTCGTCCCACAGAAACCATCGATTGTAAACTCCCGGGACACCGAAAATATGCAGAGCCAAATCATTTGCAAAGCGGATGTGACCGAGATCGAACCGAAGCGCTTCGGTTCCGTCGATACCATTTTTGACTATGCAATCGAAATCGGCAGTATAGTCGGAGACGGTCTTGACCATAGCGGTCTTGCCGACCCCCGATCCGCCAGAGATTAGTATCTTGGCTCTAACTGAGCAAGAAAAGGGCCGCGGAAGTGCAGAGCACACTTGCGCACTGTCATTCGAGGGCAGTATTGCCGCCAGCCCAGCTTCGACATCGAGTCGAGCTCTTAGCCCGTCGATGAAACTGACGTGACGGGCTGGGAGGCTCAGCTCCCGCAAGCCGGCCCCAAGATCGAGCGCCCCGCCAATGCCGCGCAAAAAATCCTCACTGCGCCGGGTGAGCCATCGGTCGACTGCCATGGAGTCAGAGCAGGAATCGTTCACAGTCGCCCGCCCTCTTCTAGCTTAATCGCGATGGTGCGCCTAGCTTTTCGCAGATGCGAGCGGACCGTGGCCTGACTGATCTGCAACAACTCTGCGATCTCAGCCGCCGCACAGCCTTCCATAGCCCACACCATCACCTGCCGCTGGCGCGGCGGCAAGCCACTCACTACCCGGTAATAGTGGTCCCGCGCAATCCACTCATCGATATCCGAGGTCCGCGAGCACAACGCCGAGTTCTCTGGGAACTCGCCGATCAAGTCTTCCTCCAGGGAGGCAATCCGTCGCAGCCACACGCGGCTAGCCGTTTTGCGCGCCCACGCCATGGGCAAGTTGATTGTGGACCATGAATTCCAAGCCTTGGTCATCGTTTCCTGCACGATCTCAGCTGCGTCGGCTCGCCGTGCACCCTGAAGGATCAAGAATCCAACCAGTCGCGGAACCGATTTTCGGTAGAATTCGATAAACTCCTCTTGCCACACCGGTGCTGCGATCAGTCTCTCGGGCAACCGGAGATCGGCTGTTATCCTGTCAGGCTCGTCCACGATGCCCCCACATACCAACCGCCACGGTTGTATGGATACCGCCGAGACCATCCCGGCAGTCAACGAGGCTACCTTCGGGCAGATCCCTCGTAAGCAGGACAACGTGCTCACGGTGACCCCTCTGCTGGAGCACTTTCCACCGTAGCCATAACCATAAGACAAGCGCTGACAACGCATTTCCCGAAAGACCGGCAACTGGTCCGAACAGTATCTCGCTCACAAGAGGTTAGAGCCGATTTCGGCCACCAGCGTGCACCTCGACCATCGAAAATTTCTACGACACACCGACGCCACGCCAGCCACAATCTCGTGTGTCCTACCACCGTCTCCGACAAACCCGAACGCAGGGTTCATCACTCGGCGGTACCGACCTGACACGTCCAGATCGGGGCGTTCCCCGGATCTCCCCTACTTACGAGGCGCCGAGACCGCCCAGAGGATCAGCCTCGACGATCCGCCGCCCCCTCGAGCATGGATACCCCTCCCCAGCTCGCACAACTCGACCGCTCCGCACCAGCCTCGACGATCGCCGGAAGGATGCCGTTGACCGACCTGATCGACATACGTCGACATTGGCGGTAGCCGTCATACATCACCGCGCGCTCCTGGGTGATGGGCAGGCCGACCGTGATAGGTCACCCCTTCACGGTTGAGATTCATCCGACGCCGCCTCGTCGCCGCCGAGAACACTTACCAACGGCGATACGCACGAGAGTTCCTATCCGGCAAGAATTCTGATGCAATGAGAGATATGAGGGGGATGCGGCGGTGGCTCGGTTGGGGCGGAATAGGCGCGGGACTGACCGGCTTGTTCTGGCTCTATTTCAAGGTTCCGATCTGGTTGCTCCATGACCCCAAGGACGCCGATGCCTTTCGCGGCCAGCTAACCACCCTGCTCGGATTCGTAATCGCCTCCGCCACAGCACTATTCGGAATCACCAAGTACTACCTCGATCGCGAGAAGCAGCGCACCGACATCTTCAACGCGGCCATCGCCAACCTCGGCTCACCCGACCCGGTAATCAGAGCAGGCGGAGTGCGCGCACTCGCCCGCATGATGGCGTACTCGGCACAGGATCGCGACCGGGTACGGGCCACCTTCGCCGATATCCTCCGGCATCGAACAACATCCGCCGAACGCCTCGAGCCCGGTCAGGAACAACCGAGCGATATCTCCGCGATCCTCACAGCTCTCCAGGAAGCGCCGCACTTGCCGGAAGATCGGGCGCTGAACCTGCGCAGTGTCCGCCTGCCAGGTGCCCCTTGGCCGGATGTGGAATTGCCTGGTGCGCTGCTCGCCCGGGTCGATTTCGCCGGAGCAACACTGCGCGGCATCATGCTGGTCGGCGCCGACCTCGATCAAGCCGTTCTCACCAATGCCGACCTCGCAGGGGCCGATCTCCACGGTGCACGCTTGACCAGGAGCCGGATGGTCGGTGCAATCCTGACCGGAAGTCGTGTCGACGGCGCCGATTTCACGGGCGCTGCGCTGAACGGGGCGGACCTGCGAGGCGTAGACCTGCGGGCGACGATCGGACTCACCAGTGCCCAAATCGACAGCGCAAAAACAGATTCGGATACCCAACTACCCGAACCCCGCAACTGACCTCGACGCCCGGACGAACCCCGCACAGATCACTCCAATTGGTCATCCGCCCGGGACCATGCTAAAGAGAAACCATGTCTACACGATTCACACGTGGCCGGTCGCAGTGACGCCCAGCCATACGAATGACATCGCGTGGCAAACCCATTCCACCGAGCGAACAGTCCTGCTTGTCGCGCACAACATCACCACATTCAGCCGGCTGCTCGACATTCTCCCCGCCTTCGACAGCGATTCCCGCATCGACCTGGTTTGCGCCGCCACACCGGACGAGCCATTCCGGCACGGCATCGACGCCATGCTCGCGACCCTCGGCCTGCGAGTGCTGCCCTGGGAGACCGCGAAAACTGCGACATTCGATTTGGCGATCGCGGCCAGCCATCACGATGGAATCCATGAGCTGACAACGCCTTTGGTGCTCATATCGCATGGAATCGGATACACTAAATACTCTCCCCAGGAGCCAGGAGCCAGGAGCCAGGAGCCAGGAGCCAGGAGCATTTTCGGTCTCTCGCCCGAATGGACACTCCGGGACGGTGCTCCGTTCGCGCGCTCTCTCGTGCTCTCCCATCCATCTCAATTGGCGCGGTTGACAACTGCCGCACCCGCCGCCGCTTCCTCCGCCTATATCGCCGGCGACCCTTGCCTCGACAGGATCACGGCCAGTCTGCCGTTCCGCGAACGCTACCGACACGCTCTCGGCATCGGTGACCGTACCCTCGTCGTCGTCTCGTCCACCTGGTCGGATCAATCGGCGCTCGGAAGCCGGTTCGAGTTATTGCGCGAACTGCTCGCCGAACTCCCCCGCGACTCCTACGCGGTCGCGGCCGTCCTCCATCCGAACATCCGCCATCACCACGGCCCCGGATTGATCGCGCACTGGTATGCCGATTGCCTCCGCTCCGGGCTCATCATGCTCGACGAAATCGACGGCTGGCGAGCAGGTCTCATTGCCGCCGATGTACTGATCGGCGATCATGGTGCGGTCACCGGCTATGGCGCGGCGATCGGCCGGCCGACTGTGCTGGCGGCATTCACCGACACCCCGCCCGGCACAGCCATCTCCGAACTCGGAGATGCTGCTCCCCGGCTTCCCGCGCATGGTCCGTATCGCCCGATAGTCGATGCCATGCGAGGAGCGGAATTCTCCGCAGCGGATCGGATTGCGGGCTTAGCCACCTCCGAACCCGGACGATCACTCGAACTGCTGAGGAAGCTGTTCTACGATCTGCTCGCACTGCCGGTCCCGCCCCTTGCGGCCATTGCGGCGCTCATACCGCAACCCGAAACGATCAGTCCGACTGGCTCTTTCGCGGACGATGTGCTCGTGACCCCGATAGCGGGATGCGCCGGGGTTGATATCGAGCGACGTCCTGCGGAAATGCGCCGGTTCACCGATACGAACAGTGACAGTCATGTGTGCTGCCACGCCGACTATCCGGTACGCACGCTCCGTTCCCACGCCCGTGTCCTTGTCGCGGACCGCATGGATGCCGGCCCGGACGCTCTGGGCTGGTTACGATCGCTGTTGCAGGCCAATCCATTGTGCGAACTCGTCGCCCTCCTGTCCGATACGCACCTGATGGCGCTGCATCGCGACGGACGCCGGTTCCAGGTCGACTGTGCGGGATGCCCGGGCAACGCGGCGGCATCGGCCCTCTATGCGATCATATGCGCGGGAACGACACCTGCGGCGATTGCAGTCCGGCTCGGCCGCGACCGGTTCCGGATTCTCATCGAAGCCGACGAGTGAGTTCATTCGGTTCCACGTAAGCGATGCAACGCATCTCGATGCGATTCGGCATCCTCGAACCGGCCCTGCCGATCCGCCAGCTGCAGCAGTTTCTCATGCAGCGAGAGGGATTCGGCGGTCTTGCCATACCGCAACATGACATCGAGAGCTTCCGCCCACAGCACCTCGGCCTCGGCGTAGCGCTCGTGGTGGTCCGCGATATCGCCACGGAGGGCACGACACAGCGCCGCATTACAGGCATCGAGTTCACCTCGGCCACGGAAGAATGATTCCGCGGTGGTCAGCTCCGGTTCCGCCGCATCGAAGTGCGCTGTCTTGACCCCGATTCGGCAGCGGTGCATTCGAATTAGGTGATATGCCCGTTCCTCGTGCACGGGATCGCCCATGAGCGGTACAGCTGCCCATGCGTGCCCGAGAGTCACGAGCGCGGCATCGACATTCCCCGCCCCCTCCTCCGCGAGCGCGCGCCACTCGAGTTGGCTGGCGATACCTGGCCCGCAGCCGAGGGCGGCCGCGCGATCCAGGTACTTCATCGCGCCGTCGGTTTCGCCTATCCGCTCATGCAGGCCCGCCAGGTCGCGCAGCAACTGCCAGCGAGTCATGAGATCGCCCGGCGCTGCCACCGGATCCGATGATTCAGGCAGGTCAACCAGCGCGGTGAGCGCGTCGATCAGTTCCGCTACCCGCGAAGTCTGGTACGCGAAAGGCCAGAGCGCGATTGCCAAAGCGGCTGCGTCCGAGCATCTACCGGTAATCAACGCCGACTGTAGAGCCGCCACGAATATCGACCAGCGTGCGGCGAATTCGGCGGATGCTCGCTCGACAGCTTCCGCACCCGCGTAGCGCGGCTCGATAGCCCCGAATAGCGACGCTGTTATACCAGCGAGAATCGGCCGGTCCGACAGCGACTTCGACAGGGAAATCGCACGCTCGGTGCACCAGTGGATGATTCGGAATTCCGCCATGCGCCGATCAGCGGCGGTATCGACCACCGCGTGCAGTGCACGCGCATGTAACCGCATCACGTGCGGGAACTCCACGAACCGCGCGTCGTAACGACGCAGCATGGACCTGTCGACCAGCAACCGCAATTGTCGCTTGGTCATAGCCGAGGTTCGGTCCAGCAAGGCGGCCGCAGACTCCACATCGAATGCCGCGCAGGGCAATAAACTCAGCAGCCGATACGCTCGCGCGTCCTCGGGCGCGAGTCCGCCGTAGACGGCGTCGCAGATCGCGATGGCGACCGGCTGCTCGTCCAGGCTCAGCTCACGTGCCAAGTCATCGATCACGCCGGTCTCTTCCAGCTCGGTCACGAACTGCGCGGCAGAATCGGCATCGTCCACGATCCGCATTGCGGCGGCCGCAAGTAGTTGCGGCATACCGCCGCACACCGATACCAAACGCGCCAGCACCGACGAATCAACCTGCGCCGCAGAGTGTCCCGCGAGCGCTCGAATCAATTCGACACCCGCGTCGTTCTCGAAGCCGCGCAGTGGCATCGACACGAATTCAGCGACGCGCAGTGCGTCCAGCGGCCGCCGACCCGTTACCACGACTGCCGCGGCGCGGAGGTCGCCGAGCAAAGGCAGTACCTGCCCCGCCGATTCGATACCCTCGAGCACGATCAGTGGCTGATGCTGCTCTATCAGTGCTCGCAGCACAACGCAGCGAAGGGGTGGCGGCGGCAGCTCCTGCCACGGGATCCCCAACTGCACCAGCAGTTTTTCGGCAATCTCGTCGGGGCCCTCCACGAGAAGCGTTCCGGCCTCACCCGCGCTGTAGTAGGCCACCTTCCCGTAATGCACCTTGAGCTCGTAGGCCACGGTGCGCGCCAGCACCCTCTTCCCCACCCCGGCTGCTCCGGTAATCGCGAGCAAGAGCGGCCCGCGGTTCAGCTCGGCGGTGGCACGCACATTGCGCGCCAGCTCGAGTTCCGCGAAACGGTTGACGCACAATGGTTTCAACGGAAGTGATCGGTAACGGTCCACGGCGTTCCCTCCTCCTGGATCTCCCGTACCGGACCTTAGCGAGTTCCGAACGAAAACGGTGCGCAACTCGAGCCATACGCTCGATCCGCCAGATCGAGCAGAACCTCAGCCGCCCGCTCCGCACCGCGCGCGGCCAGCGCGCGCTCACGCAAATGATCGAGTCGACTCCGTACCGCTTGATCACTGCTCAGCGCCTCGGCGGCCTCCGCCAGCCCAGCGCGCGGTAGTGGCACTCCAATCCCCAACTGCCGCAGCCTATGTGCCGTCCGGCGCTGCTCCGGCGACCGGGGAGCCAGGAACATCGGCACGCCCGCCGTGATCGCCTCGTGAACCGAGTTGATACCGCAGTGGGTGACGAATACGTCCGCCAACCGTAACAGCGCGGTCTGCGGAATCCATTGTCGGACATGAATATTGCACGGAATTTCGCCAAGTTCGGCTGGATCCACCCGGGGGGAGGCGAGCACAACCGTCCAGTTCGGATGTGCGGCGAAGTCGTCGATGATCTTTCGAAAGAACCGTGCGCGCCTTTCGAAGACGGTTCCCGGAGACGCCACAATCATGCGTTCGGCCCCGCCGCGCCAGTCGCAGGCCGAACCCGCCCGCGACAGATCACCGGTCAGCGGTCCGACCAAGTGCACCCCGGGTGCTCGTGGCAGCGGGGCGGGGAGCAGGTCCGGTAGCAGATTGACCAAGGCCGGACCCCACCGCCCCGGCCTGCGAGTATGGGTCGTCCAGAACGGAATCGCGGGCACGGCAAGGCTATGGACGAAGCCAACCGCCCAGGACACGTGCGGGTCGAGCACACACACCGCACCCGAATCTAGAAGCAATTCGGCGGCAAGGCTATCCTTGGTCGCCCGCCATGCTTGCTGTCGGTCCCGCCACAACCGCGCACGCTCTGACAATTCCCGCGGCGAGCGTCCCGGCGGTACACGCACAGCGTGTTCGACAGCCGGTGCGGTCAGCCGTGCACCCGCCGTTTCGACATCGGATCTGAACGATTCACCTGCGATAACCTGAACTTCAGCGCCGTTGCGAACCAATTCGCCGGCCACTTTCATCATCGGCAGCACATGCCCGGTAGCCGAGTAGGGCAAGAATATGAATTTCAATGAACGCCCCCTCCGTTGTTCAGCGCGGCAGGCTCGGTTGAGCACGTGCCCGTTATCGCCTAGTGTTCAAGCGTTCATCGCTTCGGGCAAGCCGGCACGGGGCGGCCACCGATCGAGTCGTCGCTGCCCATCGATGCCCCGCCCTGCCGATTGCTCAGAGTGAAAATGGATCCACCAAAGTGAAAGTACGCAGAACGAGAACTGCACGAAGTTCTCTAATCGCTGATGTCACAACGCATTCAAATATACAATCAGAATTGACCGCGAGACCGCGAGACCGCGAGACCGCGAGACCGCGAGACCCTAAGCGAGTTCAGCGAGTCGCATCGTGAAGGCCGGGTTCGGTCGCACATGGAAATTTCTGAGCCGTAGCGAGAATCCAGAGTGGGGGACGTTCGGCGAGAACCGATATACCGTTCTCGTGGTCGCACGCACTCTGACATCGACCAATCGTCTACTTGAAGCCGCGGAGTGGTTCCGCGACGATTTTCGCATTCGCCTGGTGTTCACTATCGACGGTACTTCGGCATTCAGCGGCGGGGTTGCCGAATTTCTCCGAGACTCCGGTGTGCGGATCGTAGAGTGGAGCAGGATCGAAAAGGGAACTTTCCCTTATCAATTAGCTTTGTCAGCCAGTGAGAATATCGACTTCTCCGCGATTCGAACGCACACCATCCTGCTGCCACATGGGCTCGGCTTCAACAAGATGGTGCCACGCAAGACCGGATCACGGCTCCGGCTCGCCGGACTACCGCCGGCGAAGGTCATTCAGGCCGGGGCTGTGACCATCACGCTGTCGCACCCCGAACAACGCGCACAACTCTCGGACCTCATCCCGGCCATCGCGGCGCGCACCGCGATCGTCGGCGATCCCACCTTCGATCGGCTGCGGGCAAGTCGTGATCTGCGCACCCGTTATCGGGATGCCTTCGGCACGGGTGATCGAACGCTGGTCGTCGTGGCGTCCACCTGGGGCCGGGATTCGGTGATCGGGCGATGGCCCAGCTTGCCTGCGCGACTACTCGCGGCCCTGCCCGCCGACTCGTATCAGGTTGCGGTAGTGCTGCATCCGAATATCTGGACCTACTACGGCAGGTTCCAGATCGAATCATGGTTGTCGGAGGCGCTCAATGCCGGTCTTGTGCTGGTTGGCCCCGAATCAGGTTGGCACGCAGCGCTTATCGCCGCCGATCAGGTGATCTCCGACCATGGGTCACTCGCACTGTTCACGGCGGGCCTGGACATTCCGCTGCTACTGGCCGGTTCCACGGTCGAAACCGTCGCGGGCACACCCATCGACGCGCTCACCGCCGCCGCCGAGTTCCTCTGTCCAGATGGCGATCTGCGCCAGCAAGTCGACGATGCTCGGAAACGCCATATGCCGGGACAATACGAGCACATCACCGATCGTGTCTTCGGTCATCACGGCGACGCGGGCCTGAACGTCCAACGTTTGATCTACGGACGGCTCGGCATCACACCACTGAACCGAAGCAGCTCACTCTCCCGTATTCCCGTGCCGGACATACGAGTTCGTGCCATCACCGCCTTTGTGGCGGGTACCGCCGAGATCCGTGACGCCACATTGTCGATCGAGCGTGTTCCAGCGGCTGTATGGCACCATCGCGATCACAGCGAGTATGGGGACTTCCACGTGGTTGCCGCCGAATCCGAGCGCGATCCACGCATCCTCGAACGTGCGGCCGTCATTACCTCGGACCTCCTGCACGATCCCGCTGCGGCAATCGTATGGGCGGAGGCGATGCTGGCTCACTACCCCGGCGCCCGAATCGCGGTCGCGGCCACTCGATTCGGGTGCATCGCCGTCTCGCGGAACGGAACAGCGGTTGAAGCCCGTGCCCACGACGCCGACTCTGGATATCGACAGGTGATCGCATCGGCGATCTATTGCTATCTGATCACTTCGGACCACAGCGACCTGGATGTCACTATCCGCGTGGGAGCGACGGCTATCGCGGTGTCGTTCAAGGTCAGTCGGCGAGATGGTCCAGTAGCGCGGTGAATTCAGCCGCGCGCGCACTGCCGAGCCGGGTATGCAGATCCACCAATCGATTCAACGATTCGCGCTGTTCCTGAACGTCGTTGTCACGCTGCGCGAATCGCAGGCGCTGCTCCTGGGCCTGCGCCTCGTAAACTTGATACCCGCTCGCCGAGAGGATGTCGATCGCAGCAGCCACCGCCAATCGGCCCTCCCGATCATATCCACGCTCGTCGGCGATGAGGCCGAGCTCGCACAGCGCACGACCTTCCATCCGCCGGTCACCAATCCGGCGAATATGAGTTACGGCGGTCCGGACCGTTGACTCCGCCTGCGCCAATTCCCCGGTGCGGTGCTGCGAACAGCCGAGGAAGAACATCACGAACGCCCTGCCGCGGGCATCGCCATGAATATCGAACAGCTCCAATGACTTCCGATACGCTTCAATTGCCCTGGCCGGATCGGCGACATCGCGGTATCGGCCGATCAACTCCCAAACCGACGCCAGCAATCGGCCATCCCCCGACGCCTCCGCCAGCGGTAATGCCAAGGTAACCAGTTCCTCGTGCGCCCGGTCCGCACAGCCGGTCTCCATCCACGCCCGTGACGCGAAACTGCGCAGACGGGCCTCGGCACGCGGATTTCGCGCGAGACGGGCTGCGGTAGCACCGAGTTCGCTCGAGACAGTCCATTCGGTGTAGTAGCGCCGGGTCACGTAGAGTGCAGTCAGCGCTTCTGCCAGCTGCCATGTCCAGTCGTGCCACCCGTGCTCGAAGGCAACACGCTGTACGGCCAGCAGGTTAGCCCGCTCGGTCTCGAGCCAATCGAGTGCGGGCTGCCCCGCATCGGCCCCCGTGAACGAGGACTCCTCGCCCGCCGTTACGGACGCGTGTGTACATCGGTAGCGGTCGGGCCCCAGCACCGCCAGATCGGCGAACGCCGCTTTGACGACCAGATACCTTGCTACCCTGCGCAATCCGTCAGTTCTTTCCGACTCAGGATCAATCAGCCGAGCGAGTTGGGCCGCATGACGTTTCAGCAACGGGTGCAGTGATAGCCGCCCGTTCGAGTCCTCGGCCAGCACACCGGCCGAAAGCATGGCATCGACAGCGATACTCACACTCAGCGTGTCCGTGCCTGCCAGCGCGACCGCAGTGTCCAGCGTCAGATCCTGTCCGGGATACAGTCCGAACATTCGATACAAGCGCGCCGCCGCCTCTCCCAGGCCGGCGTACGCCTGCGAGAAGGCCATTGTGACAGTATCCCGGCCCGTCAATACAAATGGTCCGAATCCGCGCTCATCGGCGACGATCTCGGCGACCACCGCATCGACCCGCAAGGCCGGACGGGCCTTGAGCTTGCTGGCGAGCGCCGTCAAAGCCACCGGCAGCCCGGCACATTGGCGGACGAGCTCGGCGACCGCGGTGGGCTCGGCTCGGGCGCGAGAACCGATGATTTCTGCGATCAGGTGTTCTCCGGCCGCACCGGTAAACGGCGCCAGATACCGGAATTCGGCACCATCGGTATCCAGCTCGCTGAGCACTCGATGACTGGTCACAAGTAGCGCGCTCGCCGGGCTGTTCGGCAAGAATGGCAATACCTGCGCTGCCTCGGTCACATTCTCCAGCACGATCAGAACCGGATTGCACGCGGTCAAACTGCGCAGACGATTGGCCCGCTCGGGTAACGTCGCGGGCATCACGCCCGGCGACACGCCCAGGGCTGCGAGACAAAAGGCGAGCGCATCCGTCACCGAAAGCTGTACTCCCGGTATCGAACCGAAATCGATGTGCAGTTCACCGGC
The DNA here is from genome assembly GCF_025465275.1 of Nocardia sp. Lineage (GTDB taxonomy): Bacteria > Actinomycetota > Actinomycetes > Mycobacteriales > Mycobacteriaceae > Nocardia. Next base: position 48,461 of record NZ_JAODNK010000016.1, read on the forward strand.
GGTGAACATGCCTGCCGCACGGCTTCTTTCGACGCAACGCCGGACGAACGCGGTCTTCCCGACACCCGGCAACCCCGTGATCACCGCCATCCGCGAGACTCCCGCGTCGAAGGCAGCCCAGAAGTCCGTCATCCAGTCGAAGTCCGGCTCTCGGTTGATGAATCCGCGCGGTCCCAGCGGAACCTCGTGCGGCACAACCATTGAGACCTCCCGTGTCCCGCTCGACCACCCGCGCATCCGATCGCGATCGGACCTGACACCATCGTCGCATCACATACGATCTTGTGAAGGGTGAAATCGGCCGAAAGGCGTTCATAGGAGGGTCCCCAAGCCATGTGGCTCGACATAAATCATTCCGCAAGGACGCCCTAGCTCAGCGCGCGGCTCTCAGTGTCCAGTTCGGCCTCGGTGTTCGAGATGAGGATGGCGAGCGCGGCGACTGCGTCCCAGCGCGCGCCGCTGAGCATGATGTCGGCCAGCCGATATGTCCGGATCTCGGCGGTGCTGATGAACGATTTCGAACAGCGTAGCCAGATCAACGATGCCCTTGTCTGCGAGCCGTTTTCGCCTAGCGAGGCCTTGAGGATCACAGTCGCTTCGAGATCCGGTACGGGAACAGCGAATTCAGTGGTTCCGCCCGCGAACAGATTCACGCGGGCGTTTGCTATGACCGCGTCACTGGCCACAGCGGTGCAGGTGGGACTGCACCTGGTTCGGTTGAGTCAACCGAACTCGGGGCAGTCTCCCGAGATGATCCTCAACCGTGGAACTTTCAAATCGCTGGGTGCCACTTCGGACCGCATGTGTTGCTGCGTTTCCGTGCGCGGCGACGTGTGTTGTCCGCACATTGAAGTGCCCTATGCTGTCGAGCATGGCGGGGATGCACTCGGCGCATTGCAGTGAAAGCACTTCGGCGCGGCAACGTTTCGCCCAGCAACTAGTTGAATTGTTCGATGTGGCTGGGAGACCGACCCTCGATCAGGTGTCGAGGGTTACCGCAGATCGGCTGCGGGCTACGCGACGTCCCGGGCAAGGCAAGATCGTTCCCGTTCAGCGGATCAGCGACTGGCGAGCAGGGCGCGCTTTGCCCAGTCAGTTCGAGTCTTTCCTGCCGGTGCTGGTAACACTTTTGACGCTGGCGAGAGCCGGGGCGACCTCGGTTCCTGCCGAGTTGGGCGACCGTCGTTCATGGGAGCACTGCTGGAAAGCGGCGGTCGCGGAAGCCGGCACTCCTATCCGTCGGTCGCAAACAGGGCAAGACTCAGTGTCGCGGCCAGTGGCGATCAGAACGTTGCCTCGCGATGTGGAGACCTTGGTAGGCCGCGACGAACAACTAGCGAGAATCGCGCAGGCCTGCGTGTCCGGGCGAGTGGTCTCGATCCATGCCATCGACGGCATGGCCGGGGTCGGCAAGACCGCGCTGGTGATCCATGCTGCGCATCTCGTTTCCAACCAATTCCCCGACGGGCACTATTTCGTCGAATTCAATTCTCACGTACCAGGACTCGCCCCGGCCGATCCCTTCCATGTCCTCGAGCGACTGCTCAGCGATCTCGGCGTGGATCCCCGCCATATTCCGAACTCTCTGGAGCGCCGCCGCGATCTGTGGCGTGATCGCCTGGCCGGGCGGCGCGTGCTGCTCGTCTTCGACGATGTCGGCGATCACGCGCAGATCGAACCACTGCTGCCGCCCGGCGAGGACAGTCTCGTGCTGGTGACCAGCCGCCGCCGGCTCATCGGCCTCCGCGGCGCGACCCCGATGCCTTTGGACAGTCTCGCTCCCGATGCCGCGATCGAAATGTTCTGGAGTGTGGCGCACCGGGATCCGGCAGGCGAGCAGGCCGACGCTGTCGCCGAGATCGTGCGATTGTGCGGATACCTGCCACTCGCGATCGTGGTGCTCGCGGGGCGCCTTGCCCACCATCCCGTGTGGACGCTCACCGATCTGGCGGCCGCACTGTCCACCACTCACGATCGCCTCACCGAACTCGAGGCGGGACAGCGTGCTGTGCGCGCCGCGTTCGCAACCTCGTACGAGGCGCTGACGCCTCCGCGGCAGGCTATGTTTCGGCAGCTGGCTCTGCACCCGGGCCCGGAGCTGGATGTGTATGCCGCCGCTGCCCTCGCCGGCGTACCGGTCCCAGAGGCACGAGAGCACCTCGAGGCCCTCTACCTCGACCATCTCCTCGAGGAACTCGCACCGGGCCGCTACCGATTCCATGACCTACTGCGAGAATTCGCCCGCACACTGGCCGAGAGCGATCAGCTCGCGGACAACGACGCCGCACTCGAGCGGCTTCTCGATTACTACATCGGCGCCTCGCGACGGGCTGCCCGCCCTGCGCAACACACATCGGGCGGCACTTCGGCGGCCGCCGGGTATCCGCGGGTGCCTGCGACCGATGTGGCCGCCTTGGCATGGATGCGAGCCGAGCGCCCAAACTTGTTGGCGTGTCTGAGTTATGCCAGCTCGAAGAATCTGCTGGTTCGCATGATCGAGCTGACCGGCGCGCTCGCCGAGGAGTTACGGCTGCACGGTCCGTGGCAGATCGGCATCGCCTACAGCCAACGCACCACCGTCGCCCGCCACACTATGAACGACTCCGATGCGCAGACCCTGGCGCTCAAAGATCTTGCACCTCTGGGGTTTCTGGCCGACGGATATCTGCTCGCGGCAAAGCTGTTGCACCAGCAGATCACCGCGGACCCGTACCTCGAGCCTGCACTGAAGGCGCTGGCGCTGCAATGCCTGGGCAGAACTCGCCTCCTGGCAGGCCAGTACTCGGCCGCCATCGAGGCGTTGTCGCAGGCCTTGGATCTCATCCGGGAAACCCGTGAGAGCACGGCAGAAGGATTCGCCCTCACCACCCTCGGATGGGCGTATCACCTGATCGGCGACTACCCAACAGCCACCGAGCATCTGCAGAAAGCGTTGGCCATCCATCTCGCCAACCAGCATGGTCCCGGTGAAGCCGCTGCCCGCATGAACCTCGGCTGGATCTTGTGCCTCGAGCGCCACCACGGCGACTCGATCGAGCAAGTCCTAACCGCGGAGGCGATCTACCACCGCCTGGGACGCCGCTCCGACGAGGCTTTCGCGATGATCATCCAACTATGGAATTCACACCTGATGGGTGAGTACGTCGATATCGACGTTCCGTCACTGCGGGTCTGCGAGCTCTACCGGGCTATCGGCATTCGCTCCGGTGAAGCCTTTATTCTCGGTAACTTCGCCGCGGTCAAGATGGTCACAGGCGACTATCTCGGCGCCGCGCAGCTGCTCGAACAAGCACAGGCACTCTATGAACAACTCGGCAACCATTCCGGAGTCGCCTCCACGTTGAACAACCTGGGGTTGGCACAGTGTCACCTGGGCGAGCATGCCGCCGCCGCGCAGCTCATCGGCCAAGCGGTGAAGATGTATCAAGCCATCGGCAACCGAACCGGGGAGGCCGAAGCACACGCGAACCTGGGCTGGGTCAGCCACTGCCAAGATGACCACTTGGGCGCTACCGAGCTGCTGCACCTAGCATTGGGGAGCTGCCGTGCCATCCGACACCACACCGGAGAAGCCGAGACGCTCAATCGCATCGCCGCCCACGCCGAAGCCCTCGGCGACATCGCGCAGGCGCTGTCGAGCTACGACCAAGCCGCGCAATTGGCCGCACGCATTGGCTCGCCCCTCGAGTTGGCACGAGCCCTCCACGGCATCGCGCGATGCCTGCTATCTTTCGGCCACCACGACTGTGCGCGGACATCCCTGACCGAAGCGCTTCCTCTCTATCGTGGCCTGTGTGCTGTCGAAACTGATTCCGCCGCAGCGCTACTCGACCAAATCGATACCGAGGTGCGCTCGTAATGATCAGATGCTCACCCCGGACGAGGTGAAGAGATTACAGCAGCGACCCTCCGTCGAAATTCAAGCCAGCCCGTACGGGTCGCCGACGTAGTTACCCGGCTATCTCACTCACCATCTCAGCACCCAATTCCATTGCGCGGCAACGTAATCACACCGTCTGCACCGGACACTCGCCAGTTCGGCAGCGCCCGCAATGGGGTATCAGCGACACCGACTCTCCGGGCGGCGGCAAGCGGACTGATGTCGGGCAGCACGACCCAGTGACACTCCGGCAGTTCGGGCGATCACGTTCGACGAGAAAGGCCGCGATATCGATGATAGTCCGATACTTGGTGCCGGAGAACCGCAGCGGCGATACCGGCGAATTCTCGCTCTCGGCCGTGGCGAGCGTGACCCTGGAGATGATGAGCTTCGAGAACAGCGTCGTTTCGAAAATCCTTCGAGCCGTGTCGATATCGTCGCTGCTCGGTAACGCCGTCCCCCACGTGCCGCGCGAATGCCACACGCCGAGATACCCCAATCCGTATCGTGCCACGATTTCGCGTCGATCCGATCGGCCCGGGCCGAGTACCAATTGCACTGCGGCTGAACCGTTGTCCGTCCATAGGCCGAACAGTTCCCCGCGGACGTCACGGAAGCGGTTCTCGACTGACCAACCCGCCAGGTTGTCCAGTTCCCCGGCGTGGATGAGCATTTCGAACGGTGCGCCGTTGCCCAGATTGTTCATATTCATCACCAGCTCGTGATCGATATTTCAGTGGCCGATCGAATCCGAAGCTCGATTCGATAACGACGCAGCGGGCACCAGCCGTATCCGATGCGCAAGGTCGCGGAGCAGATGCCCGTCTCGCACCGCCGGTAATACGACAGCGCCGGTTTTTCCCGCTCCGAAAAGTTCCTTTTCCGCCCCCAACACGGGAACCGTTGGGCTGGCATTGGTTCTGCGACTGCCATAGCCCAGCACCATAAGAGCCGGGTCGGCGGCAAGCACCGCGGCCGATTCGTGATGTACCAATTCATCTGCTTCCGCATCCCATTGGGCAATCGCGTCCCGGGCAAGAATCGCGGTAAGTGGATGCGGGCGCATGATCATCGCGCCTGGATCCACCTCGAGGCCCGATAGTCTCGCGCGCAGCGGATGGACGCACGCGGCCAGTGCCCGTCGATAGGTACGCCGATCGCATGCCAAAAGGACGCCGCCTTCCCCCGCATCGATCCGCTTGCCCGGGCCGAAACTGAAGACCGCGACGTCACCCATCGTGCCGGCGCGATGACCGTCGAGACTGCTGCCCAGCGCTGATGCGCAGTCTTCGATCACTTGCAGTTCCGGTAGAGCCGCACGCAAGGCAGGGATGTCGGCGCAGACTCCGTGCAGATGACTGGCGACAATCGCAATCGTGTGCGGTGTGACGGCTTCGATAGCTGCGACCGGATCGATCGTGAGCGTGGCGGCGTCGACGGCCACCGGGACAGGACGGGCTCCTGCATGCAGAACTGCCGCGTAGCTGGCCGGCCAATCCAGCACGGGCAGCAGCACATCGTCCCCGGGGCCGACACCGATCGCCGACATCGCCACAGTAAGTGCATAGCTGGCAGACGGCAGCAAAATCGCTGGAATATCGTTGTGGTGCGCCGACATAACGGTCTCGACCGCCGCTATCGCACCGGTGCCCAGGATAGAACTCGTCGGGGTTCGCGCGGACGGGTCTGTGCTCCAGCGATCGAGGGCGGCACGCACGCGCGCGATCAGCCGCTCGTCGGGGTGTGCTGCAGCGGTGTAGTCGTCGTCCTTGTCAGCGGTAAACACTGGTCTTCTCCAGCTCGGTGATCCGATCGCTGATCATTAGCGTGTCGACCTTCCCGTCGGGTCGCAGATATGTGGTCAGCGCGCCCGGAGTGTCGTACTCCTCATTCAGCCGCTGCGCCGCGACCCACGGCCATGCGTCCGCGTTATCGACCGCCAATATCGATGTGAGCGTGCTGTATTCGGCAGCCGGCGTCCAGTCGTCCCCGACGTAGTCAGCGAGGGCCTCCTCCACATCGGCTGCGCTCACCTCGTCCCGATGCGCCCAGTGCGCTCGAATCCAGGCTTTGGTCAAAACCTTCGGCGCCGAGCGACCTGACAGCGCATGGCCGTCCGCTACGTACCCGGTCATCTGATCCTTCAGATCTGCCTGCAAGGGAATTCCATTGCGGCGGGCATGAATTGCCATGATCTGCGCTAGTTCCGGCCCGGAGGGGAACAGCACAGGCAGTACCGTGAACCGGGAGCGCACGGCTTCGTCGAGCCGAGCGGGAACATTGGTCGTGGCGACCACCGAGATGCCGTTGTCCGCCCCGGTATCGCCGAGGAATTCGAACAACATGGCCCGCAGATTCTGATAGGTCTCATGCGTCTCGGTCGAGTGCCCGCGGTTGCCGAGCCCACGCTGATCGGCTTCGTCGATGAACAGCACCAGCGGCGCGAGTTCGCGCAGCACATGCAGGGCACGGTCCATATTGCTCTCCGAAACCCCGAGGAATTGGTTGAGCACCGAAGCGAAGCGCACCACCGGGACCTGCAGGAGCGCACCGATTGCGGTGGCGCACAATGTCTTTCCGGTTCCGGGTGGGCCGCTGAGCAGTACCCTGACGGTCTTCTGCCCGATCAGCTGCATTTCGTGCAGATGCAGGCGAACGCTCGGCAGACCGGCGACATCCGCACCGAACGCCAGCCGATCGGGCATCAATTCCAATGTGCCCTGACTGAGTTGGCGGATCGCCGCCGACTTCACCTCCGTGATTTGCGCGGCGGTCAGCGGCGCTTCGGGTGAGCTGATCAGGCGGCGTTCGTGAACGGTGAGATTGAGGAGGCCACGGGTCAGTCGGCCGGCCTCTGCGACGCTGAGATCGGGATGCAGGTACAGCCGCTCTCGATTCTGCGCGTTGGCGGACTTATTGATGAACAGCGTACTTTCGTCCTGATCGGGGGCTCCGAGATGTACCGTCCGGATGCCGGGTTGCGAGGCCAATCTCGGGCTGATCCCGCCGCCGCGATCGACGATCACCAGTTGCATGCCCCGTCGCTGCCAGCTGCTGACCTCCTGCGTGACGGCCCGCAGGTGCTCGATCAGCAGCGATACTTCGAGCGAAAGTGCCTGGGCTGCAGGAACAATGGAGTCTGCGAAGTCGAGCACGAACACCGCCGGAGTCGGGCACGTGCGCAGTTCGGCCAGAATCTGCGCAATCGAGTGCGCCGGTCCGTCTCCAATGCCCGGCAACCGCAGCGTGACGGCGCTGCCGTCGGGCAGTGTGGGCAGCGTGGTGGCTCCGGCGCCGAGCCGGTAAACCACGAGGCCGAGTTCCCGGTGTACGCAGTAGCTGTGAAAGGCACCCTGCAGGCGCAGCGCACGCCCATCACGGTCGATCAGGATGTCGTTGACTCCCGCGCCGGTGACGAGAACCTGGGTCTGCGCGGCCCGTGCATCGTCGAGGTCGCCCTCGAAGCGAAGGGTGCGGCGCAGTGCGAATGATGCTGTCACGCTTGAATCCTCGGTCCTTCGAGTTCAGCTTCGGTCGTATAGTTCCAGGCCTCGGGTTGCGGCGACGTGTGCTCGATCTGCCGGGCCGCCGACAACGCGAACGCTCCCGGATCGCCGAGCAGCTCGGGATGATCCCCGACCGCAGCGCGAATCAACTGTCCACCCGAGTCGTCACGATGATCATCGCGGCCAACTTCCACTAGTTCGACTCCGCGGGAACCAATCTCATCGAACAGCTCGCTGTGGCGGCGCAGGCAGGTCGCGTCAGCGAGGCCGGCATGATCCAAGGCGATCGTGCCGCCACGAACCACCGCCAGCACGATCTCGTGGTCGCGGCGCATATCGATCGCGGTCGTGCAGCCCTCGCGCCGCCGCGTCACGCGATAGCCCAGTTGCTGTCCGCTGGCCACGACGGCCTGGGCTGTCGACTCCGCGCTGGCCGTGTCGATTCGGCGGTGCGCCTGGCTCAAGGCCTGGGCAAGTTGTTCTTTCGCTTCCGCCACTTGATTGACGATCTCGGCTCGAGACGAGTGGCTCTGACGTTTGCCGATGGTGACCGCCCGCGTGACTGCGGACCGGGCTCGGGCGATTTCGTCTGGGGACAGGGTTGCCAAGGTGCTGGTCAACGCGGGGCTCCAGCCCGACATCACGCTCTCCAGGGCGGCGAGATCCTCGGGGGTGACCCGCAGTTCGGCACGGGCGGCACGCACAAGGGTGCTGTCTTCGAGGGCGATGCGCAATTGCTTGGCGACCTGCGCTGATCGTGTCGCATTGAGTCGGACGGTGCTTGTTGTGCTTGTGCTCACGGATTTCCCTCCGAGCCACGCGGTTGGGTGCTCATTTCGTCCTCTGCGTCGAGCAGCATCTGCGCCGGTGAACGCCCATCGGGGGTCGGTGCCGAAGCGGAGTTTTCCGCCACGGGACCAGCGCCTTTCCCATCGGAGCCGGGTTCGCCCGCGCCCGCCGCATCCAGTTCGCGCGGCCGTGCGACTGCGTCCCAGACCACGTTCATTTCTTGGAGCCGTATCCACGCCAGTCGGAGCGGTTCCATCCCGTGACCGTGCGCGGCGAGCAATTCGAGCATGTCCGCACGCATCCTCGCATCGGCCTGTTCTATGGCGTCGAGTGTCTGTTGATGCTCTCGCATGGCCTCGTCGCGGCGCTGTCGCGCCCGAAAGCACAGCAGGACCTGGGATCCGAAGAGCATGCCTTCGGTGAGCGGGATCTCCAGGAAGGTGATCCCACCGACGCTGACCCTGTCGACTGCGGCGTCGGTCCGCATGTTCAATTTCGCCCTGGCGAGGGCATCGGCTGCGTCCTTCGCCCTTGTCGTCGTTTCGTTTGTCGGCGGTGTCAGGGTTTCGTAGTAGGAGCGCTCGTTCTCGAACCCCGTGATTTCCTCGGAGTCGTGTGTGGCAGTGCGTTTGGGTGCGATCCACACCATGGCAATAAGTCCCGCGACTGCGAAAACGACGCCGGCTCGGGCGACCACACCGCGGCGGAATCGAGTCCAGTCCGCACCCGCCAGCCCCTTGTGCCACCCCATACCGAGTCCGATCAGGACCGACGACACGGTCATGATCAGCACCGTCAGCACGGACAGCAGAACTGGAAGCAAGACAGTATTGTTGACGCCGCGAAATGTCATGTAATCCAGTACACCCGCCACCAGCGAACCCACTCCGAACAGGGGCACTGCGGCGAGGACGGCGTAGCGAGTAGTACCCGAGTCACGCAATGACTCCGGTAGTTGCGCCAACTGGTCGACATACTGCTGCGACCGATCCACTCGAATCGCGTCGGCTGCGTTGGCTGCCGCATTGCGGGGAATCCGTACTTGCTGAACATATTGCGCCAGCGTGGCCGTCAGAGCCGGGACGGGATCGGCACGGAAGGTCTCCTCGGCGGCATCCCGCCTGAGTCGCTCTCGTTCGCGCTCCGCCTCGGCTCGTAGACGGGCATCTTCCGCAGCAATCGCTCGTTCACTCGCGCGGCGCTCGAGGTAGGCCCGGAGGGCGGTTATGAGTCCGCCCGCGATCACGAAAGCGAGCGCCGAAATAACTGCTAGGACAAGCCATGTCACGGCTGCCACCCCCCTGTTTTCACCCACGCGGAGATCGCCTCGTCCTGGTGGTCCTTGGGAACCACGACGATCGTTCCGACGTGCAGTTGCCTCATGCGGTCGCTGAACTGCTGAAGGTAGTGTCCGCACTCCGCGAGGTCGCCGCTCACGCAGCTCTGAATGATGTACAGGGTGTCGCCGCGGAAGTCGCCGTCCAGTTGCGGGGTCACCGGCTCGTTACAGTCCGTGGCGACCAGAAACGAACGGAGAGCGGGCTTGTTCGTGTGCGGATCCACGACCGTCGGCACGTCACGCAGGAGCCCGGTCATGCATCCGCTGACACCGGAGTAGGTTGAATCGTGTGGGGGGAACTGCAGGGCGCCCAGCGTTGTATCGGAACGCGATGCATCGGTTTTGGCAGCGAGCAGGGCTGTCCTTACCTTGTCCGTCGCCGCGGACCAGAGCTGATATGCGGGGTCCGTCGGGCCGGAGGTCTTGGGTCGAGGCAACTTGACCGCCGGTACAGAGGTCACCGCGGCGGGGGCGGTATATTGCGGATTGTCGGTAGAGAGTGAATTGGTGTACACGGCCTTCACCCACAATTTCAAACCTTCGTTCGGCTTGCCACTGCCGTCATTGGGAATGTTTTTCGGGTCGGGCTGACCATCTTCCAAGTGCGCGACCGCATCCCGGATGCCATCGGCGAGGTGCTGCGCCCAGCCATCCGGAGTCGGGAACAGGCCGTCGAGGCAGGCGCCCTGCTGGCGTGTCTGCGCGAACACGAGATCGGCAGAGGGGTCGGTCGCCGGTGCTGCGGCCGTTTGCTGTGGTTTGTCGCCCCCGGCCCGGAGCGTAACCACCAGTGCGACAACGAGTACCGCCACGAGTCCGGCGACCATGAAAGGCCAGCGCGGTCGCCGGCGCCTGGACGGTGGTGCCGGGCTGCCGTCGTAAGTGTTGAAGTTGATCAATGACATTTGCACTCCTCTGCCAGGCCGGCCGTCGCTCCGATTCGCAACGCCCGGACGCTCCAATCCCGCTGGGGTCCAATTAGATCCAGCCACCGATCACAGACCAATGGATCAGCGCGGAATCGGCCCGAATCAGCTGGTCAGGACCTTCGCGAGATTTCCGGTCCGGAATTCCTGACGTTGTTCCCGCCTGGCTCGGCGGCTACCGTTCGAAATACCGTGCGCGACTTCCCGCTTCACCCAGCAAAACACTGACGGATTCGGTCGAGGCCCTGGACTGGAAAACGCTGAAATCCGCTGGAGGTCAACGCACACCCCGGCAGCAACCTGCCGCCCTATTCTGGTGGTCCGAGGCGGAGGCCCGAGGAAAGGCTGAGCATGGCATCGATCGAGCAATCACCGGATGCGGCAACATCGGTCGAGGTGAAGCTACTTCTCGACGATGGCAGCAACAGGCATATCGAAAGCTCGCCAGGCGGAATCGCATTCGGGGCCTTGCAAATGCGGAGCTGGCAGGTCTTTCCTGTGACACCGAGACCGGCCGACTTCACGGGCTTGGACACCCATTTGATGAAGATCAATTACGACTTCTTCCTCGAACCCGGAACACCAGGCCCGGCATGGTTCGAGGTCGGTTTCACGCTGTCGGTTCCCGAGACCGAGAACGCGATCACAGTGATCGATGCGCTGCCACGGCACGTTCCCACGGCGCAGGAGCCGAGATCCTATGGCCTGGACCGCTACCTCGCATTCGTGCCCGGCGACGGTGTGCACCTGCCTGCGAGCCAGCCGATCGTCCATCTCTTCGGCCTCGGCGGACCCGGCGTCCGCTGGCGGCACACCGCCGTGAACGGCGATGGAATACAGCCCGGCTCCTACACATCCTGGACGACGCTCACAGTGCCCGCGGGCTGCGCACAGGTCGCAGCCGAGGTGACCGCACGGTTCGACTTCGCTGCCGACTCCGAGCTCGCGCGGGAATACGCGCCCGCACCCGAGTCCGCGACAGTCTCGCTACGACTCGAATCGTCAACCGCTTACGCCGGACTGCTCACTCCAGCGGCCGGGCCGGACCCGCTCCCGCAGACTCCGCGGGAGCCAAGGGTTTTCATCTCCTACACCCACGATGATCGCGAACACTGCGAAGCGGTCCTTCGATTGAGCGCCTTCCTGGCCACCGACTGCGGATTCGACGTCCATATGGATCGATGGGATCTCGACGAAAGGCGGGACTGGTCCCTGTGGGCGAGCCGCCAGATCGAGGCCGCCGACTTCGTCATCGTCATCGCCTCGCCGCAGTGCAAGCTGGTGGCCGGTGGGCACGTGGGCAATCTCGACAATCGCGGTATGCAGTCCGAGATGTCGCTACTGCGGGAGCTGCTGCACGATGATCGCGAAGTGTGGCTGCGCAAACTACTTCCCGTAGTGCTACCCGGCCGCGCCGTCACCGAGATCCCACTCTTCCTGCAGCCCAACGTAGCCGACCACTACCTCGTCACCGACTACACGCCCGCGGGCGCGGACGATCTGCTCCGAGTGATCACTGGGCAGCCGCCCTACCGGCGGCCGCCCCGCCGCACTCACTCGTGAACCGAACGGTCGATGCGGGCCCAAGGGACTGCCCGGTCACCGATCAGCACCGACAGAGCCAGCTCCAGCCGCAGCCGCTCCGGCACATTGAGATCCCAGGTGATCGGCACCGAGGTAACTCCGCTACCGGTCCTCGCCAGCACGGTCGGCGATTGGAACGGGTACATCGGCGCGAACAACAGCCGCAGATCCCCTGATTCGAGTCCGAGGTCTGCCGCCACGAAGACCGTGCCGTCGACATCCACCGTGCACAGCGGGGCAGCCTTGGCACCGAAGCATCGTGCGAGACGGCCGATGTCGCGGCCGATCGGCAGTACCTGAACACGGATTGGGTGCATCTTCGCTCGACCGCCCACACTTGCCGCGGATACATACACGGACATGATCCCCGACGGCAGCAGTACCTCGTGCCGCTCTGGTCGCCGATACTGCCGCAGCACAACAGCACTCACACCACCGCGCCACGTCACCGGTTGCAGGCCGTCAACGGTGGCGTCGTCGGGTAGCCCACCGGCAGGGTGCACATGCAGCAGACCCTTGATTTCGAGGCCGGCGTACGCGTTCTCCGCGACGGGCACCTGATGACGGCCGTGGCCGAGCTCCTCGGGCCGTGGGTGCGGTACGAATGCCGTGATCATCGGTGAGCCGAGCGGACCGCGCAGGCTGCCCACCTGCTCACTGGAGTGCGCGGCGAGCTCGCGTTCGACGGCATCGAGCACCTCGTCGACGATCATGATCGGACTACAGCCGTGGCTCGCCTCACTAGGACACTCCTCCAATAGGATTCGGCCCTCCGGGTCGGTCGCAAGCCGGCGCGGCAGGGGGCTGTTACTCGACTCGTGCATGATCACTTCCTCAGTGGACCGGAATGTCCAACTGCACCACAATCGGTAACGAGATTGCCGCACGGCTGGAAGACGCTGAAAAGTCCTCAACGTGCCGGCAGGACCGGCAAACCGGAGGTAGGCCGTGGGCGCGCCCGATGCGAAAGCGCTGAAGCAGCAACTCATCGTCGAATTGAAGGCCGCCATTCTCCGCGCCGAGCGAGCCTACGGAGGGGTCGCTCGTTCCCGGCTTGCCAAGAGCCTCAGCATCTCCACCGCCAGCGTCTACGCCTACCTGAAGGGCACCACACTGCCCAGCGCCGAAGTGTTCGACCGGATGCTGATCGAATTGAAGGTCGCCCCGATGGATGCGAAACACCTTGTCGCCCTCCGCGACTCGGTGGAGATCGCGAATCGGAGCGAATCGGTGCAGAGCAGAGATCGCCGAACGCCCGTCCCCACCGCCGAGCTACCACGAGATGTCGAGGTACTACATGGACGACAGGCCGAGCTGGATCAGATCCGAACACTACTGACCCGCGAGCGCGAGGGCATTGCCGTCTGTGTCGTCTCCGGACTCGGCGGGGTGGGCAAGACCGCGCTGGCGGTACGCACGGCGCGCAGCCTGGGGACCGCGTTTGCCGACGGCTGCTTGTTCGTCAATCTTCAGGGTTACGCCGCCGAACCGGTCATGTCCGCGGCGGAGGCCGCGGACAAGTTGCTGCGGCAGCTCGCCGTTCCCATCGAATCCATTCCAGCACACGCGGATCAGCGCATCGCACTACTGCGCGCACAGCTACGCGACAAGCACTTGCTACTGGTCTTGGACAATGCCCTCGATACCGCTCAGGTCGCACCACTGCTGCCGTCCGACGGTCACTACGCGGTCCTGATCACCAGCCGAAGCAACCTCAACGCACTCGACGACGTCGGGCGAATCCGCATCGCGCCGCTGACGGTGCGGGCAACCTCGCTGCTGCTCGCCGAACTCATCGCAGACCTGCCACCCGGCCGATCGCCCGCCGACTCGGTACGTGAATCGATTGCAGCACAATGCCACGGCCTCCCTGTGGCCGTCCGGATCGCGGCCGCGGTGCTCCGCAGTGAGTCGTGGCCGCTGCCCGTCATCGACGGCGACGCACCCGTCGAACTCGGGGTATTCCATGACGGCGAGCGCGGCATCGAGTCCCTCTTCGAGTATTCCGCCGCGCGACTGCCCACGGAGTTGACCCAGACCTTCGCCCTGCTGGGCCTGCACTGCGGACCGGCATTCGACGTGGAGGCCGCTGCCGCGCTGGCCGATATCGACCACAATGTGGTCCGGTGCCAGCTGCGCCAGCTGATCGAAGCCAACCTGCTCGAGGCCCCGAACCCCGGCAGGTACGCCTTCCACGATCTCGTGCGGGCCTTCGCATACCAGCGAGCGGAGACGGGTCTCGCGCCACTGGCGGCCACCCAGGCCGGCAGCCGGCTCGTCGACCACTACCTCACTCGAGTCGATGCGGCAGACCGGCTACTGACCCCCCACCGGCATCGGGAGGGCATGACTCCGGCACCTTGCCGGTATCTCTATCGGTATGCCGACTACCAGGACGCACTGCGCGGATTGACTACCGATCGCGACAATATAGCGGGCGCGGCCAGATCGGCGTTCGACCATGGGCTCGACGAGCAGTGCTGGCAAATCGCCTTCGCACTACGAGGTTTCGTCTTCATCGCCAACGACGTCGACCTCTGGATCGGCACACACGAACTCGCACTGACAGCCACCCAGCGGGCAGGCAACCTGTACGCAGAGGCCGTCACGCGGAACAATCTGGGGCTGGCACTCCTCACCCGGGGCGACGACATCGCGGCGGCACAAATGTATGAGAAGGCACGGGCGCTGTTCACCCGAATCGGCGACCCGCACGGCGAGCACACCACCATCGCGCACCAGGCGTGGATCCATTTCCACCGAGGCGAGTACGACCAGGCACTGCGCAACAGCATCGAGGCACTGACCTACTTGACCAAGTTCGGCACCCCACGCAATACCGCGATCCTGTTGCGTGACACCGCACTCATCGAGATCGCACTGGGCGAATACCTCGATGCGGTACCGAAACTGCTGGAAGCACTCGAAATGTTCAAAGCATTCGGTCTGCATGTCGATGAAGCGATGGCGCACAACGTGCTCGGCACGGCATATCAGCGGCTCGGCGCACTAGCCCTGGCGTACGAAGCGTTCGAGCACGCCGCCGATCTCGCAAACGACGCGCAGAGCGTGCTCGAACGCGCGCGCGGACACGACGGGATGGGCACAATCGCTGCCACCCAACAGGATTGGCCGCTGGCCCAGCACCATTGGCAGCAGGCACTCTCCGACTTCGAGGAGTTGCACGACACGCTCCGGACGGAGACTATCGCGGCCCGGCTAGACGAAATTTCGATGCGGTAGACCATCAGCGGCGGCTCGCGGAGGCGTAGCGCCCCTCCGGCCACACCGCCGCAGCCGCCGCCGGCTGTACCCGAGGTGTGCACCAGCCGTCGGAACAGATAGGGCGGCTTGCGTTCCTCCAGCACACCAGCGCGGGGCGGGGCCGATACAACGGGCTGGAAATGGCTGGAATTTGCTGAACATCACTACGCGCCAACCCAATCCAGCCGTCTCACTATGCTGGTTTGGGAGTGGCCGGTGCGAAGTCACCGGCACGGAGGGGCAACAACCGTGGCCGACAAATTGGCTCCCTGTGATGATCCCGACGAGATCCCGGAGCTGCTCGCCGCAGTAGCCGAACTGCGCGGCGCGCTAGCGGCCGCACCCGCAGGTCACCCGGATCGGGCCCTCTATCTGCATGATCTGAGTCTCATGCTGCACACCCTGGCCCAGCGCACCGGCGCGATCGACTGGTTACGCGAAGCTTTGTCGACCGGCCAGGACGCGGTAGTCGCCGCCGCGGCGGTGCCGGAAACCCATCCGGTGCAGGTGGACTCACGGGTGAATCGTCGAAATGTGCTGGCCTCCTGGTTCGCAGTAACCGACGAGGTTGCCGACCTGAGAAAGCTGGTGGAGGCCGATCGAGCACTCATCGCGGCAGCACCGGCCGAGCATCCAGACCGCGTGGCAATGCTGTACCTGCTGTGGACCGATCTCGCGGCCCTGGGCGAACGAGTACCGGAACCTGGTCTGCTGAACGAGATCGCCGATGCCGCGCGCGCGGCCGTAGCGGCGATACCGGCCGATGACGAAAACCGGCCGGGTGCGCTCGCCGATCTCGCAGGGGCACTACTGGGCGTGTTCGAGCGATCGCAGAACACCGCATTGCTCGGGGAGAGTGTCCGAATCGCTCGCCACAGCCTGCGAGAACTCTCTGTCGACAACCCTTTTCGTGCGCAGTTGCTGACTGCGCTCTGGAACGGGATCACTATGGCAGACCCGCGCAATTCCGAGACCGCAGAGATCTTCCGGATCGTCGAGGACATCGAGCTGCTCGGTGAAATCGTCTCGGACGCACGAGCAATCATGGCAGTCACCCCACCGACTCACTCGGAGCACGCCGAAGTGTCGCACCGGCTGTGTCAGGTCTTGCGTGTCCTGGCCGAACGCACCGGGGACCTAGCCCTGTATATCGAAATAGTGCAGGTCAGCCGGGCTGGACTGGGCGCAGCAGAGACAGCGGAAGAGTTCTGCCGAGCGCTGATGCTCGACAGGCTGTTCGGGTCGATGGCACTACTCGATTCGAGACACGGCCATGTGTCGAAGGCCCAGCTGGACAGGGCCGCCCGAGCGACCGTCACGGCGTTCCCATCCAGCGTGCCCACGGTCGCGGACCTGCTCGCGATGAGTCACGGTCTGCGGACCCTGGTAGACAACGCCGCGGACGAGACGGCGCTGCGCAGGGCGGTGCATGCGGGCCGCCTGCTACTGGAAAGCCTCAGCGTTGACGACCCCCGCCGAGCCGAACAACTCCGGATCCTGAGCGCTCTGCTCCAATTCCTGTTCGAACAGAGCCGCGAACCGTTAGTTGTCGAGGACCCCGTGCGACTTGGCCGCGAGGCTTGCACTGCGGGCGACCCAGGGGCTTCATCGGATCTGCTGCTGAACCTCGGACTGGCGCTGCAACAGCACTCTGAAGCGACCACAGAGCTGGCCGTACTGCAGGAGGCGGTGCGGGTCTGGCGCGAAATCATCTCGCACACAGCAGAGTCGGCGGAATTGCAGGACTATCGCGTGACCTACGTCAACTTGCTGAAGCGACTGCTCGCCGAGACTGCCGATATCAATGTGTACCGCGAACTCCGGCGAACGCTCGATGAGCTCGACCGCGACGTGGTGAACCCGATTGCTACTCTCGTGACGACAGCCATGTCCTACGCCATAGATTCGGAGCCGGATCTTGTTGCGGTGCAAGATAAAGCGCGATGGGCTCGGCAGATTCTCGCCACGGACTCGTTGAGCCCTTCGGACAGAGCCACGGTGACAACCGGGCTCGGCATGCTGCTGATGGTCACAGGACACCACATCGGGGACCGGCGGATGCTCGAAGACGCCGTCCGGGTCACCCGCGAAGCCGTCACGGTTTTCCCGAGCGAGGATCCGGACCGACCGGTAGCACTGCTCAATCATGTTTTCGCCCTGGTGACCTTGTATGACACAACGGACGACCTCGATGACTTGCGGGAGGCAGTTCGTATCGGCCGACACGAGCTGGCCACGTTGCCTGAGGAAACCCCGGACCGCGCAACCTATCTCTCGATCGTCGCCACCGCGCTTTCGAAGCTTGCCGAACGCACGGGTGACCAAGTAGCGCGGCAAGATGCCATGCACCTGGGGCGAACAGCCACACGAACATCGGACCGGGACGGCCTCATGCATGCCGGTGTACTCGCCCCCTTCGACCAGATCCTCGGCGACTCGCACCGTGCCAACGGAGATCGCTCCCTGGCCGAAGAAGCGGTGCAGGTTGCCCGCGATGCCGCAGCAGCAGCACCAGCCGACGTCCACGGCTACTACGGACTATTGAACAGTCTCGGAAACAACCTGCTTCTGCTCTACGACCGCTCCAATGATCGAGCGCATCTGACCGAGTCCATCGCGGTTCACCGTGCCGCCGTTGCGGCGTGCCCCTCGGAGCACCCCGACCTGCTCAAACTGCAGATCAACCTCTCCAACAGCCTCTCGCGATCATTCCAACTCGACAACGACAGCGCCGCACTCGAAGAGGCGATCCGACTCTGCCGCGAAGTTGCGGCCTCGAACGTCGATGCCGCCCCGTTGAGGCAGGCCTATGTGCTCTCGATACTCGCCAACCACCTACGCCACCAGTTCTACGCGACATTCGACACTTCGATCGGCCACGAATGCCTGCAGCTGCGCCGCCAAGCTATCTCTCTGACTCCGCGAGATCACGCGAACTGGGTTCGCTACCAAGGGTTGCTGGGTACAGAGCTGGCGCAGCGGCTGATGCTCACCCAGGATCGCAGGCTGCTCCCAGAGGCACTCAGTGCTCTGCGCCTGGCGTCGGCGTCGGCCGTCGCCCCGATCTCCCAGCGGATTGCCGCAGCGCGTCTGCTCGAATTCGCCGAAGCTTCCGCCGGGAACCGCGCGAAAGCCTTGGCGGCAATGGAACTGGTTGTCGAGCTGCTGCCGCGCGTGGCGACAAGGGCACTCGTGCGATCAGATCGCGAATACCTACTCGGGCAGCAGTCCGGACACGCGGCGGCAGCGGCAGCGGCGGCGGTCACGATGAACTTGCCGCAGCGGGCGGTCGAACTGCTGGAACAATGTCGCGGAATCCTGCTCGGCGAGGCGATGGACGACCGTCACGAACTGACCGAATTGTCAGCGACCGCACCGGCATTGGCCGCAGAACTCGCCGACCTGCGAAATCAGCTCATCCTGCTCGAGGACGCCACACCGCACGGCTTATCCGCACCAGATCAGGCCGATCTGGCAGCAGCCAACCAGCGAGGCGATCGCCGCCGCGCACTCACCGAGCGGTGGGTGTCCTTACTCGAACAGGTTCGCACACTGCCCGGTTTCGACCGATTTCTACTTCCGCCCGATATCGACGCACTCCGTCACCACGCGCTTGATGGTCCCATCGTCATGCTCTTCGCTTACCTTCCGCCGGCCGGTGGACACGCATTGATCGTGCCCGCCGATCCGAACGAGCCGATCCGCGCTGTGCCACTGCCGCAACTCACCGCGCCCGCCCGCATCGAACAGTTGAAACGCTTGGACGACATCGTGAATGGTGAGCACCGCAGCCTCGCCACACGGACCCTCGCCGAGAAACAACTACACGAACTGCTCGAATGGTTGTGGGACGCTATCGCGGGACCGGTCCTGAAGGCGCTGAGCATCACCGAGCCGACCGATGAACTCCCCCGCGTCTGGTGGTGCCCGGTAGGGGATCTGGCGTTCCTGCCGATTCAGGCCGCTGGGTATCACCGCGTACCGGGCGCGCGCACAGTGCTGGATCGGACAGTGTCCTCATTCACCACAACCCTCCGCACCCTCGGCCACAACCGGGACCGCACGATCGCACCCCAGAACTCCGCGGTGCTCATCTCGATGCCGCATACAACGGGCGCAAAAGAATTGCACCGGGTGAGCGATGAAGTGGCGGAAATCGCCGCCTTGCTGACAGACCCGCAAATACTGCAGGGCAGCGCAGCGACCAAATCATCGGTCAGCGCAGCCCTCCCCGAGCACTCGATCGCTCATTTCGCTTGCCATGCGGTGGACGACCCAGCCGAACCGAGCCACAGCCGACTACTACTACACGACCACGAAACCCAGCCCTTCACCGTCGGCACTCTCATCCGACTGCACCTGAAAAACGCAGAGCTGGCCTATCTTTCGGCCTGCAGCACCACCCGCACGACTCCGCTACTCGCGGACGAGGCGATCCACCTCACCGCGACCATTCACCTCGCCGGGTATCGACACGTCATCGGAACACTATGGCCCATCAATGATCGCGCCGCGGAGAACATTGCCGTCGACTTCTATCGCCAGCTCACCGACAATGGCCGCAGTCCGTCCAGAACGGAGCTCTCCGCATTGGCCCTCAACAGAGCAGTTCGCCTGGAACGCGATCGACACCCGTCCTCACCCAGCCGCTGGGCAGCACACCTGCATCACGGCGTTTGAACCGAGTTGGGTGACCACAAATGAGCAGGAGCGATGACGCACCGGATCAGTTGTACGCCAAGGAAGTTGCCGACAGTTCTTACAGTTGGTACCGGCGCGCAGCGATCAAAGCCAGGCGATACCATCGAATCACGGAGATGATCCAGCTGACCGCCGGTGCCGCCATCCCGGTCTCAGCGGCGATCGCCCATGAAAACACCACGACACCAGCAGTATTGGGCGCATTTGTAGTAGTCACAACTGGCCTGCGCGCAGCATTCCACTGGCACGAGGACTACCTGAGATTCAGCCAGGCCCGAGAAGCCGTAGAAGCCGAACGCCGCCGCTTCCACACCGCGGCCCCGCCCTACGACACCCCCACCACCCGCGCCCAACTCCTGACATCAGCCATATCCGAAATCGAGCAGCGCGAAATGGGAGCCTGGCTGAAAATAGCCAAACCAAACCGCTCGAACACTGCCGGGCCATAGCCTTGATCGCTGGCTGCTACGACGAAGAGGGTGAGCAGGACGGTAGTTCGGGAACCCACCTGCGCCGAAGTCCCGGGCAACCGTCTCGACGAACCTCTACCCAACTTACGACCGACCGTGACCTATCGGCGGTGATCGTCGCGGGCGCCGGACGCAGCTTCTGCTCCGGCGCGGATCTTTCCAGCTCGGTGCGAGCATGGACACGGTACTGAGCTTCAGCTCTCACAGCCCACTGTGCTCTGGACGCCTGTAGCGCCGAACTACCCCGATATCTGCGGAAATCTGCAGCTCACGACTTGTGCGTTGTGGATGCTGTAGGTGCCACCCCGGGATTTGAACCTCCCACAACGCATGGTTCCAATAAGCAACTCGACCTATCAAATCCACAGGGCCCTGACCTGCAGCTTTGGTGCAGTGGACCTAGCAGAACGTTATTCGGACCGCTCTGACCTGCAGAAATTCGAAGCAGCCCTAGCGAAATCTCAGGTGCAGGACATCCCAGCGGTCCATCGCCGACGCCCTCCTTCCAAACGTACGCCGACCACGACCCGTAGGCCTCAACGGCTCGATCGCCGCCTCTCACGCACCGAGAAGAACGAGCTGATCCAGGCATACCGCGAGGGCGCCTCCACCGCCGAACTCGCCCGCCACTACCGCGCCTCCAAGAGCGCGATCCTTGAACTGCTCACCAAACACCGGATCCCGCGGCGCTACCAGTCGATGACCGACACAGACATCGACCATGCCGAACACCTCTACCTGGCCGGGCACTCCCTCACCGTCTGCGCCAAACTGACCGGATTCCCCCGCCAGCAGCATCAACCGCGCCCTCAATAAGCGAGGAACCCTCATGCGGCCAGCCGGCCGCCCACGCTCCGACGTCTGAACCCTTCCCGGTCGCGTGCAGACCCACGCGGGCGCACATCGTCCTGCCTGTAGCGCAGCCAACTGTTCCGCAACTCGATGGTTCACTGCGCTTCGAACCCACGCAGTTCAGGGCGCCCAGTGCCGGTACGCCTCAATCCATTCGGCACCCGTCGGAGCGGGTGAGGGCAAGGGAAGATCGAGAATGCCTATCGCCTGACGGAACCGGCCATGGGTGCATATGGCGACAATCCCGCTGCCGGGTCGCAAGTCGATCGAGCGGACGGTGACCCTCAGCCCGAAGACCTCTGTCTCGAAAGGGGTTTCCAGGTTGTCGGCGATCATGGTGTGGAGGCCGACCAGCTGTTCTTCGTCGCCATAGGCGTCCACAGTGGCTTCTTCGATCATGGCCGCCAACTTCGCTTTTGTGAGCCTGCCCATCGCATGGTCCTATCGGCCGCCGCGCAGAAGTTCGGCCAGACGCGCACCGAGCACGGAGATACTGGGGCTCGGTGCGCGATCGATGAACTCCTTCTTGCGACAACGCAGCAGATCCTCTCCGTCTCGCTCCCAACAGAACCCGGGCTTGCCCAGCAACTTGCGGAACACCGGATCGACCCCATTGTGATGACGCTCGGCCAAACGACGGATCGGAAGCGCGGAAACAGAATCGTCTCGCAGATAACCGCGCAACACCGAGAGGTACGTTCGATCGCCGACTAACACCGGGTCTGCGAACAGGGCCTCCAACCGACCGAAGTCACTGTAGAAGTTGAGCCCTTCGACTTCGTCGTAGATCACGCCGACAGTCTCGGCCTCCCGCAGACTCTCGGGCATATCGGCAAGCACGTCGGGAGTCGGTCCGGCCGCGGCGGCGCGCGTGGCCGCCTTGTCGTCGAGACTGTCGAGCGCCTTGCGCTGGCGACGCCGGTAATGCTCACCGAGCTTGTCGCGGACCTCGACCACGGGTAATACCACCAGGTCGGCACCGAACAGGTCGATGAAGTCGGCGCGATCCTCGGCCTGCATCTCCCAAGCGCGGCGAAACAGGTCAGGGTTGCGGCGCAACAACTCTGGATGCGCGGTCAGCGTGGTCAGAGCACTCTGCGCGACCTGACTCGCCGCGGATTTGGGGAGGAGCGCGAAGTTTCCGGTGACCAGCCACTCGTCAGCGAGCAGCGGCACAATCCTGCCGATAACGAACATGCCGTTCCGCAGTCGCGCAAACGGCGCGACCCCCATATTCGAATAGACCCGATAGACCAGATCATCGATGAGATTGAGCAGCACGACCGCACCACCGTCGATGCTCCGCACCTCGAAACACCCTTCGACAACGCCGCGCCACCCCAACACCATCTCCCGCTCACCGTCGGTCAGCGACGGCCGATGTTGCGTGACAAACCGTTCGACAACGGTGCGACCGTCAGGCAACCGATGCTGCAACGCGAAATGATCAATGGTCAGAATTGCCAGACCCTCGTCCAGATAGCCGTGGTCGTCGGCGGCGTCCGCCAGCCTGGCGGTCAACTGCCTGTCAAAACGCGAACTCTGCACGAACGCCACCAGTTCCGCCTTGAGTTCACCAGCACGAGCAATCAGACCCTCGAGCGCTCCGGCCGCAGCCGACCCGGAATTCTCGATCACCACCAGAGTGCTCCCCCCGACCCTCGAGTTACGGCATTGACGCCTCCACACCCTACCGACGACCGGCGATCAACAGGCCGAAAACCCCACGCCAGCACACGATTCCGCTGACAAGCACCCTCGACAGACCAGCGGTGTCTCCTGTGGAACACGCGTGGGGAAACAACGCGGTTCCGACCCTGGGATCGGATGAGACATCACTGCGGCGTTGCCACATGCGGGTTTCGACGTCCCATGAGCACGCGTGCACCACGTTCCGCTTGCACCATCGACGAGCGGCGCAAGGACACGGCACACTGGTTGCTCGTGGAACGCTATCCCGGCGAGCTCGAAACCCTGCGCGCGGAGACCGCTCGTCTGCGGCGATTGCTCGATCTGACCGAACAACAGGCTCGTGCCGCCGATCCGGATCAAACGGCGGTGGAGACACCGGTCGACATGCGGTCCGCACCGGACGCCAAAGTCCGGTTCTATCTCGACCTCTTCCGCTGCCGCGACGACGTCTACGCGGTCCGTTGGGAAAACCGCCGTGACGGCCGCTCCGGCTGGATGCCCGCTATCCGAGGCCGATGGAGCAAAGGCATGTCCCGGTCCGAGGCACCCCATCTGCCGCTCACCGACGATGTCATCGCCGGCCACCTGCGCGGCGGGCACCACATCGGCCTGTATCCACTGACCGACAACGACACCTGCTGGTGGGTGGCAGCGGACTTCGACAAAGGCGCTGCCATGCTCGATGCGTTGGCATATTTGAAAGCCGCTCGCGCCAAAGACATTCCAGCAGCGCTCGAGGTGTCCCAGTCCGGGCGTGGTGCGCATGTGTGGATCTTCTTCGCCCACGCCACACCAGCCGCCACGGCACGACGGATCGCCACCGGCCTGCTCGCCGAAGCAATCCGACTGCGCGGCAGCATGAATCTGTCCAGCTACGATCGACTGTTCCCGTCGCAGGACACCCACACCGGCCGCGGCATGGGAAACCTCATCGCCGCACCCCTGAACGGTACGCGGCGCCGACACGGAACCACCATGTTCCTCGATCCGGCCACCCTCGAACCATTCGACGACCAGTGGGCATATCTGTCGAGCATCCCCCGGCTGTCATCGAAGCAGACCGACGCACTGGCCACTACGCTCGGCGAGCCGAAGGTCGGCCACGAAGTCCGCCGACTTCAGCTGCCAACCTCGTCGAAAATCGTGCCGCGCCCCGCACCGATCATCCGGGCGACACTCACGGCCCGACTCCAGCTGAGCACTACCGATCTCGGCCCGGCCATGATCTCGGCGGTCAAGCACGCCGCCTCCATCCCGAACCCGGAGTTCTACGCTCGTCAGCGGGCACGCCGAAGCACCTGGGACACACCGCGATTCCTGCACAGCTACGACGAGACCCTTGAAGGCGATCTGATCCTGCCCCGAGGACTACAGCCCCTGCTCACCACCCTTGTCGAATCCGCCGACAGCACACTGAGTATCGATGACAACCGAGTAGGCGGCAGCGAGCAGACATTCACCTGCTCGAGCGAACTGCGGGCCGAACAGCAAACCGCTTTGCGCACCATCGAAGCCGAGGACACTTGCGTACTGATCGCACCTCCCGGCACCGGAAAAACTGTGATCGCCTGCGCCGCAATCGCTTCCCGAGCCAGGTCGGCATTGATCCTCGTCGACCGCAAAGCCCTCGCCGACCAATGGCGGGCCCGGATCCTCGAGAACCTCGGCATCAAGTGCGGCCAGATCGGCGGCGGCCGATCCAAAACCACAGGGGTAGTCGATGTCGCGCTGCTGCCCACCCTCGCCCGCCGCGCCAACGTCGACGAACTCACCGGCAACTACGGCTTCGTCGTGGTCGACGAATGCCACCACATCGCCGCCTCCGCCTTCACTGACGTCCTCAACCAGATCCCCGCCCGATACTGGCTTGGTCTCACCGCCCCATATCGGCGAGACCAACTCGACGACCTCATCTACCACCAACTCGGCTCACGCACCCACACCATCGACGCACCCGCAGCGGGCCACCTGCCACCCGGCGGCGACACACCCGCACCACACCGCGCGCTCCACGTACACCCCACCCGATTCGCCTACGACGGCGAGGCCGATCCCAGCCAGCCCGGTGGAATCGCCGAGATCTATCGCGCACTCGTCGCCGACGAAGACCGTCTGAAACAGATAGTCAACGATGTCCTCGACGCCCATCGAGCGGGCGCCAACATTCTGGTCCTCACCACGTGGGTCGACCACGTCGACGCCCTCACCAGACATCTCACTGCTGCGGGCTGCGACGACATCATGGTCCTCCGCGGCGGCATGAAAGCCCGTGAACGCCACACGGTCATCGAATCGATCGCAGTACGTGCCGCCAGCGGTTCTCCTCTGCTGCTCGTTGGCACCGGCTCCTACATCGGTGAAGGCTTCGACTGCCCTGCCCTCGACACCCTGTTCCTCGCCGCGCCCGTCTCATTCAAAGGCCGCCTCGTGCAGTACGCCGGACGCATAACCCGCGCCCACCCGGGCAAGAGCACCGCGACCGTTCACGACTACCACGACGTCCTCACCCCCGTGATCGCCTCCTCACTACGCAAACGCGCACCCGGATACACCGAACTCGGGTTCCCGGACCCACGCAAACTCGAAAGTTGAACTGACATACATCCCGGAACGCTGCGGCGACGTTCACATGGTCGATCGCGACCAGCGCGAGGCGTTCAGCGTCCTCGTCACCAATGTGAGCTCAGATTCCGACGTTACGACGAATGATGGCGGTGAATCTGGCGGAGTTCGCGGAGCCGGTGAACGCGCTCCGCCATTTGCCTTGATCGATATTCGAGACCAGCATGGCGAGCGCGGCGACTGCGTCTCTGCGCGCACCGATGAGCGTGGTGTCGGCCAGCCGCCAGGTCCGGATCTCGGTGCGATGCTGATGTACGATTTCGAACAACGTGGCCAGATCGATAACGTCCTTGTCGGCGAGCCGTTTTCGCCATGCGAGAGCTTTGAGGACCACAGCCGCTTCGACATCCGGTACAGGAACAGTGAATTCGACGGTTCCGCCTGCGAACAGATTCACGCGGGCGTTTGCTATGACCGCGTCACCGGCCACAGCCAGATGCAGGCCGGGCGCTGAGTCGAATGCACGGCCGGCAACCTCGCTCTGGCCTGCGTTGCCGTAAGTCGCGACAAGGATATCCACATCGAGCCGGCCGTTGTCACTGACCCGGGTGTAGCGGTTGCCCGATTCGAGTTCATAGCCGAGGATGAGCATCTGTTGGTGTAACTGTCGTTCCGCGGCAACGAGAGCCTCTTTGTCCATACCGGCGTCGGCATCGGCTGTACCACGCAACCTCCACCCCTCCAACGGGTAGATGTGCTGGAGGATCTGCACCATGTGTCCACCGATGACTCGATAACTGGCCCCGGGAAGATCCTCGGCAGCGGCCGCGAGGTCAGCTAGGGCCAGGAAACCTCGATCGGCCGCGTTTGATGTAGAGACGATATGCAGCTGTGCACGACGATGGTCAGGCACCGAGCCCTCCATTGCGGATCCCCTCCCGCAACCGTTCAGCCGCTTCCCCCGCAGTGGGTGCGGTGCTGGTATTGAGCAAGTCCCACAAAGTGATTGCGGCATCCGCGAGAAAGTGCCGCCCGCTATAGTGGGCGCCGAACTCGGCAGCAACGTGAGCGACCGTGGGATCTTCGGGAACGACAATGGTCATCGTCGCGTCTCTCGGCTCGGCCGGCGAGAACCCGACGACGGTGAAATCAATGATCTCGGGCAGGTACATGTGTACGGTGGCGGGCAACTGCCAGGGCGCGTAGGTGTCTGCGGCTAGATCACCGGACACAACAGCGTTCAACCCCAACTCGTCCAGTAACTGCAAAGCGGTACTTGCTTGCGCTGCGGGATCGTCCAGCCCATACCAGGAACTGATAGTCCCACCTGGGCCCGAATAGTCACGAACCCAAGACTCGAGTGCACCATCGAGAGCGACCCAGCCGTGCTCGTCACGAGTCACGGTGGATGAAAGCCTGCTCAGGGCAAGAGAAACGGCTTGTTGGCTGACACCGATTGTCGTCGCGAGTTCGGATTGTTGCAGTGGTCGGGAAGCCAAGGCCAGCACACGCACGACCGCATTTCGACTCCAGGCCGGCCTGCCGCTGCCGGGACGACGTCTCGGTTCTTCCGACTGCAGCAGGACCTCCCCGCCGACGATCACCAGTTCGGGATTGTCCGTGACCAGATCAAAACCTCCGGCGACGGCAGCAGCAATAACGTCAGGCGCAGCCGACGGCGCTACATACAGCATCCGGGTGTCGTCAGTCCTGCGGTTTGTCATACTCGGCGAGAGCCGCTGCCGCACCACCTTCATATCTACGCGGGTGGCAGGCGCGTCCCCCGGTACTCTCAGCACCAGGTCCTTCCGCGTTCCCGCCACGACCGTCACTCCCGCTCGCCGCAGCAATGGCAGTAGCCGCGCAAGCACATCGCGCTCCACTACGGCCACCTCCTTATCTTTCTAGTAGAACAATGTCAAACAAGCTTACAAGAGCCTACCCTTTATGCTTGTTTGACAAGAATTCAACAGGAGGGTACTGCCGCAAGAAACTACCTCGGACCAGCGCCATTTAGAGGTGGACATGCCCAGACGCGAACACCACATCGTCGTCACGAGCGAACTCAGGGACCCTCCCGACTTGCGGAAGCTCAGTCGGGCAATCATCAACATTGCCAAGGAGAAGACCGACGACACCCGCGCCGTCAACGACGGCCCAACCGGCGTGGCTTGCCAACCCGAGCAGCCAGAGCACCGGCAGGAGCAACAACCCCGGACCGATCACTCTGGTCGCACTGATCACATCAGTTGACTTCAACCGCAAGGACCCTGCGGGGTTCGAACCGCCAGCAGCGCAATTACCGCAGCTTGGGGGCCGAATCATAATTCATGCAACAGAGCAGAAGGAGGGCGAATCCCTCTGAACTGCAATTTCTCTCTGGGTGGGCGCAGAGGGGATCGAACCCCCGACCGCTGGTGTGTAAAACCAGTGCTCTACCGCTGAGCTATACGCCCGAGATGCCGGCGGGAGGCCGGGATCCGGTTGTTGCGTGCGGACCGGAGTCCGGGGCAACGGGTTATGAATCTAGCGCGGCCAAGGCTTTCTCCCAAGCCTGCTGGTCACGGGCTTCTCCGGGGCCGTTCATTTCGGA
>NZ_JAODNK010000039.1 GCF_025465275.1 Nocardia sp.
CGGCGCAGCAGCGCGCGCAGCCGCAACACCACCTCTTCGATGCTGAAGGGTTTGGTGACATAGTCATCGCCACCCGCGGTGAGCCCGGCGATGCGGTCCTCGACCGAGTCCTTCGCGGTCAGCAGCAACACCGGCAGCTGCGGGAACTGCGCGCGCAATTTGCCGAGCACCTCGAGTCCGGTCATATCCGGCAACATCACATCGAGCACCACCACATCCGGGCGGGTCTCGCGCGCCTTGGCGACGGCCGTGCGCCCATCACCAGCGGTCGCGACGTCCCAGCCCTCGTACCGCAGGGCCATCGACACCATCTCGGCGAGCACCGGCTCGTCATCCACCACGAGCACGGTGATAGCGCTGCCGTCGGCTCGGTGCATGACAACTCGTTCGGCCGGGCTGTTTCCAGTGGTCATCGCGGACATTGTCCCACCATGAACGCGGACGATTAGCGGTTGCTGTGCCGTGTCTATGTACCAGCTGTGAACACGCGGACTTAAGCGATGCAGACCTCGCGCACAGCGCACACCCACCTCCGGCGGCCAGGGTCAAAGCATGACCAACCCCACGCCACCCCCTGCCGGCCCCGAAACCTCCTGGGGCACACCCCAATCCGCACCGACTTCCGCCTGGACTGCCAAGAAGACGGTCACCGCCGTAGGAATCGCCGCGGTGCTCGCCGCAGCCGGTGGCGGCATCGTCTACGCGAGTTCCTCCGCGAACACGAACAGTGCCCACGAACCCGGCGGGCCAGGCGGGACCGAGATGACAGCCGGCCCCGGTGGCGGCACGGTGACCGGTCCGCCACTGCATGGAGAGTTCGTCGTCTCCGACGGCAACGGCGGCTACACCACCGAGCTGACGCAAACCGGCACCGTGACCGCGCTGTCCGCAATCTCCATCACGGCCGAGAGCAGCGACAAATACGCCCAGACCTACACCATCGCCGCCACCATCAAAGGCGCGTCCGCACTGCACGCCGGTGACACGGTGAGCATTCACGCCACCAAAACCGACGGCACCGCCACCATCACCGCGATTTCCGAGGGGATCGGGACCGGGCTCGACGGCGGGGGCGGGGGTCCGGGAGGCAAGAGCGCCCGCCCGGGCGGCACCGGTGGCGACCCGGGAGGCATGGGCAATGACCCAATGGACCGAACCGGCAACTGATCACTACACAGCCCGCACTTAACTGCGACCCACCGCGGACAAATCTTCGGCAACAACGATTGCCATATCGGCCACGATCTCGAATCGAGATCCGACAGAAGGAATGTGTATGAGGATCAAGTCGAAACTAGCCAAGACCGCAATCGCAGGCACCGTCGCGCTCGGCGTACTGGGCGCCGGTGCCGGCATTGCGAACGCTCAGCCGGGACCCGACCAACAGCAGCAGCAGCAGCAGGATTCCCAGCAGCAACAGCCACAGCAGCAGGGTCCCCAGCACAACGATCCGCAACAGCAGGATCCGCAGCCCAGCGGTCCCCAGCAGCAGGATCCGCAGCACGGCGGTCCGCAACAGCCGCAGCAGCACGGCTTCTGGTTCTTCGGCGAGTGGATTCCGCTGCCCTGAACCGCGCCCGCACCGAAGGCCTTGTGCCCGTTCGGGCATCGGGCGTTCGGCGGCTCGATTCACGAGGAATCAGCCGATCCGCCGTAGTTCCCGCGTCGCGTCGGGTCCGCTCGACGATGCGACAATTGGCGGAATCAGTTAGAGGGCAACCGGTTTCGGGCCTGCTCCATGCGGCGCTCGAGACCTTCCAGGTGTTGGCGGGCCCGGCGTAGGGCTTCCCGGGTGGCACGTTCGGTAGCAGCCGTGAAACGGCGGTGATCCTCGGCGTGGGCCAGCTCTGCGCGCAGGGTGGCGATACGGGATTCGCGCTCAGTCAGGTCGGCGGCGGCAGTGTCATGATCGGACTGGGCGGAAATCAGTGTGGTGCGGGCGGATTCGATATCGGCGAGGGTCTGTTCGAGCTCGCGGCGCGCCTCAGCCTGCGGGTCAGGGGTGGGCTTCGTTGCACGCGGGGAATCGCCGGTTCGGCGAGAATCCGTGGCGGCTTGTCGGTCGCGGCGAGTGCGGTCTTCGGACTTTCCTGACTCGGTCTCCTCGGATGTGCTCGGTTGGGTCGCGGGGACTGCGACGAGAGCAGCGGGGCCGAAGCCGTCGTAGCTGGCGGCGGCGCTGAGGGTCCCCGCACGAACCAACTCTGCGACCTCCGGATCGGCGAGGGCGGCCTGCAGGGTGCTGCCGACTTCACGGAGAACCGGTTCGGCAGGACGCGGGCCGTGGACGGCAGCCAGGTCGGCAGCCTTCCGAGTGAGAACGTTGAGCAACTGCTGCCGCTGAGTGGTGAGCACACGCAGCTGCTCACCCGACAGCCGACGCTGGGCCTCGCGCAACGCCGCACCGAGATCCAGCAACGCACGAATATCCTCGGGCGCAGCGCGGGCCAGCAGATTCACCGCCCAGGCCGCCACAGTCGGCCGCCGCAACTTCCCGATAGCCGTCGCCAGCCCCCTGTCCCCGGCGTCGCGCGCCTGCCGCGCCCGCTCGGTGCGCACCGCCACGAACTCCGCGGGCGGTACCCCATAGAGCTCGTCCACAACCTCTTCGAGCGTCATACCGCCCAACCCTACGACCGCACCGGACGCGGTTCGCTCGGCAGTCATCCGCGACAGCCGACCACCTACCACGGCAACCTTGACGATCCGCGGACCGCACCCGTGCCTTGTCGACAAGATTGTTTGGGTGCCAAGCGGTTTCGATCCAAATAGGGATATGGAGCCGCCGCTGTCGAGATCAACGTGGCGGAGTCGGGATTGTGCGAGGAGACTGAGGGCGTAGCGCTCAAATCTTCTTCAGGAGCAGATGCGATGGCAAACAACGGGCCTTTCGGGATCGATCCGGAGGAATTCGAACGCGCACTGCGGGAGGCGGGGATCGATTTCCGGGATCTGATCGGGAAAGCCGGGGAGTACATCGATCGCGCGGGCTCCAATCCACTGGCGTCGCTGCTCGGTCAGTTCGTTCAGCCGGAACGCACGCGACCGCCGAAACCGGAGGCCGAGACCACCGGCGAGACCGGCAGCGGGGTGTGGGCGATCTTCACCATCGGCGACGACGGCGAGGCCCGGGTCGACCAGGTCTTCCCGAGCGAACTCGAGGCTTTGCGCGCACATCGCGACAACACCGACGATCGCCGCCGCGTGCGCTTTCTGCCCTACGGCGTCCCGGCAAGCGTGCTGGACGCGACCTGATGGAGAGGCCCAGTAATACCTGAATCGCCAGGTCGGTGGCGTGTTACCGATTGGAAGCCCCGGTTCGAAGTACGATCAGGCCATGCGGTCCATTTGGAAGGATTTCCGGTGGTTGAATTCCCCGGATCCAAATCCCTGGTCGACCGCATCCGGGAAAGCCAGTTCAACAGGGTTTTACATGACCAGACGGGCAGGACCCCAACATCCGAAACCGGGTTACATCGGGTCGCCGTCGGATGCCAGGCCGTCAGCAGGCCGTCAGGAATCAGTGATGGTCGACCCCGGCGTCCCGAACACGGGACAGCGATGCATTAACGGCGTTTCGAGCACAAGGGTGGCTCGATGGCATCAGATGCGAGTAGTAGCGGAGAGTGACAGCAGGGTCGTGATGACCCAAAT
The DNA here is from genome assembly GCF_025465275.1 of Nocardia sp. Lineage (GTDB taxonomy): Bacteria > Actinomycetota > Actinomycetes > Mycobacteriales > Mycobacteriaceae > Nocardia. Next base: position 3,655 of record NZ_JAODNK010000039.1, read on the forward strand.
ATTCGGCGAGCTCGAGGATGGAAACGCCTTCTGCCAGAGACGAAGACGCATAGAAGTGCCTGAGCGCATGGGGACCGTCAACTTGCCGACGCTTCACCAGCCCAGCCCGGCTGAACGCCGACTTCCACACCGTGCCCTCGAAAAGGTGGCCGTACCAAGCCTTCCCATCCTCTCGGGACATCAACAACTTGACAGCGAGTTCGGAGAGACTCACCAGCCCCGGAGCTAGCGGTCTGCCGACCACTACGCATCGCTCTGGCGAAAGCGTGCCGCACTACGTCATTGACGCCGATCAGGTATGTCTCCGACAACAGGTCGTCGATCTCAGAACCCAGTGCACGATGCAGGTCTGCACCACCGCGCATTGCCACATCTGACCGATCGCGTCGTGGAGTCCCGAGGCAGACAAGCATCCACCCATCCTCGATACCGGCGGCGACGGTCGGTCGACTGCTGGATAGCGAGCCGCGGGTTGCGATCTGCTGCGCCGCTTATGTTTCCCGCGCGCGGGGTGCGGCGAGGTGGCGGGACATGAGCATGACCATCGACCAGGCTTCGTAGTGTTCGGGCCCGGTGTTCGTGGTTGCGGATACATCTGCGGCGCAGGCAGTTCCAGGCCAGCAAGCGTTCCACCAAATATCAGAATGTACGGGGCGTCAGGTCCCGATATTCGATCGCGGTGGCTTGGCTGCGGATGCTAGGGCCTGGTACCCAGTGCTCTGGCTCTACTTCCCAGGTGTCATCCGACAGTCTGTGCAGCCGTTCTGGTTGATAGACATCCGGACCCGGGACCAGAGTCGCCCCGGTGAGTCCGGAGACTTATTGGTGTGACAGCTCAGCGGTTTGTTGGGCTGGTTGTTGAGCGTAGTAGGCGGCCTCCAGTTCGGCGGGCGGCATGTCACCGCAATTGCGGTAGAGGCGACGGTGATTGAACCAATCGACCCATTCGGCGGTGGCC
>NZ_JAODNK010000047.1 GCF_025465275.1 Nocardia sp.
GAGAGGGCCGGTAGCCATTGCGCTACCGGCCCTTTCTGTATCTGCTGCCTCCGCTTCGCTCCGGCGGGTTCGCGGCCCTGGGAGTCTCGGTCTTCCCTCCTCCGCTCCTCCGCTTCGCTCCCCCGCTCCAAGGCGCAGGTCTATGGAGCCGCAGTCCAGACCGAGACGGGCCACGAACTTTGGGGCATGCCCTTTTAGTGGTTCTTGGCGGTGTTTTGGCGGGCCTGGGTCATTGCGTGGGCATCGCAAGGTCGTGTGCAGGTACTTCGCCATGCGTCATGCTGGGTGTATGTGTTTGGTGTTGCTCGGGTGGCGGGCGCATCCGGAGTATCGGTTGATCGTCGCTGCCAATCGGGACGAGTTCTTCACGCGTCCAACGGAATCGCTGCGCTGGTGGGACGAGGTGCCGGGATTGCTGGCGGGACGGGACCTGGGCGCCGGTGGCGCGGTGCCGGGAACGTGGCTGGGTCTGGCCCGGGAATCGCATCGATTCGCGACGGTGACCAATGTGCGCGGGGTGAACGAGAAACGCACCGACGCACGCTCACGCGGGGCGCTGCTGCTGGACTTCCTGCGGGGTGAGGCGGATTCGGAGAAGTTCGTGCGCGGTGTCGCGGCCGCAGCGGACGACTACAACGGCTTCAATCTCGTGGTGTCCGATCTGGAAACACTGTGGTGGCACGGCAATCGCAGCGGGCAGGGTCCGCGCGAACTGACCCCCGGATTCCACGGCCTGTCCAATGGCGCGCTCGCCGCATCCCTGGAGACCGGCGGTGAAATCCGCACCGGCACGGGCGCCCCGGCGTGGCCGAAGGTCCGGGAAGGGGTGCTGGGCTTGCGCAGAGTCGTCGAAAACGATCCCGGTGAGGTGTCGGGTTACCTGGCGGTGCTGGCGGACCGCACACGGGCCGCGGACGCGGAACTACCGGACACCGGCATCGGCAAACTCGGTGAGCGCGTGGCCTCGTCGCGTTTCGTCAACCATCCGCTGCACGGAACCCGGTGCAGCACCGTGCTGTTGGTCCGCGAAGACGGGCACTTCGAAATGACCGAGCGCACCTTCGCTCGCTTCGGCCGCCGCAAGGGCACGGTGTCCTTCCACGGCCGCCTCGAACTGCCGGACTGAGAAGACACACCCGGGAACGAAAAAGGCCGGAGAAACACGACCGGCCCGCCCCAACGAAGCGGGCGGGCCGAACCGAGCGTGAGCGTTATTGCTTACTTGCCTGCGGCCCACTGGGTGGTGCCATCGGGCGCCTGCATCGTATTGATGAGGTCGATACCGGTGGCGAGCAATGCCGGGCCACCCACGGCGATGGTGCCGAGGATGCCGCCGATACCGGCGCCCGCGAGCAGACCCGGGACGCAACCGGCGACGATGGTGACAACGCAGCCGATGATCGCGCCGACGGCAGTGCCGACGAAGCCGCCGATAGCGGTGGCGATACCGAACTTGCTGGAGAAGTCATTCATCGCGCGCTGGTTTTCCAGCGGCGAGGCGATGGGCTGGGCCGCCGCGACAGGCTGTGCCGCCGCGACCGGCGCGACCGCGACCGACTGGCCGCTGACCTGCATATCGGCCGGCTTGGTCGGCACGACCTCGAGGACCTTGCCGTCTTCCTTGACATCGGCGGTGGCCGGAACCTTGGTCCCGGCGACGTCGAACTGCAGCGGGAAGGAGATCACAGTCGCCCCCTGAACGTCCTTGACGTTCACGACCGTCTGCTTCGGGTCTTCCGGCGTCGCGCCGTCCTGCTGGGTGAGCTCGAAGGTCCCGTTCTTCAACGTGGACACGACGGTCTTACCCTCCACCGGCTTGCCGTCGACGATCCGGCTGTCGACCAGCTTGGTGGAGTACGAGATCCCCGCGGACTGTGCGGGAGCAGGAGCAGGAGCGTCGTCGGCATGGGCAACGGTCATCCCCGTGGTCATTGCGCCGATGACCAAGGCAGCCGCCGCAGTGGTGCTGCGAAACTTCATTCGGTTTTTCCAATCCTTCATCAGGTTCGATCCATCGTCCGCACCTTCGCCACGCGAGGCCCTGGCTTCCCTCGGGCCCTGCCACGCGCTAACGGCAAACACTCCCCGAGCATGTGAAGATGCGCACAGACGTCGGACGGAGTGATCTTAATCGAAGGTTTGTCTGTAAGCGAGATTGCTGCTGCCCCCAAGAACTGTGTCTTTACTGTGACGTTCGAAGTAAGCCTGCCCTTTGTTCAGCGTGTGATTTGCCGGGATTTACGGTGTGGGAACACGCTGGACAGTTAAGTTACCGACGGGTAACTTACTGTTCGTTAGGATACGAGCCAGCCGAGGCGGACCAGGCCGTCCTCGCAGAGCTTGTTGAACCGGTCAGAAAGGTCGCGACATGAATGCCCTGACAGTGACACTGGGCACGATTGGAGCGGTGCTCACCATCTTCTGTTGGGCATCGCTCATCGGTGGCGCGCGAAGCATCGTGCGCACCATCATGGTCGGCCAGTCCGCACCGGATCGGTGGCGGCCGTTCATTCCGCGCCTCAAAACAATGCTGATCGAGTTCCTCGCGCATACGCGCATGAACAAGTTCCGCACCGTCGGCTGGGCGCACTGGCTGGTGATGATCGGCTTCCTCGCCGGCTTCATCCTCTGGTTCGAGGCCTACGGTCAGGTCTTCGACCCCGAATTCCACTGGCCCATCGTCGGCGCCTGGGGCATCTACCACCTGGTGGACGAGATCCTCGGCATCGGAACGGTCGTCGGCATCGTCACGCTGATCACCATCCGGCAGCTGAACCACCCGCGCCGGCCGGAGCGGCTCTCACGCTTCAGCGGTTCCAAGTTCGCGCCCGCCTACGTCATCGAGGCCATCGTCCTCATCGAGGGCCTGGGCATGATCTTCGTGAAGGCCGGCAAGATCGCCACCTACGGCGAATCCCACACCTGGAGTGACTTCTTCACCCAGGAGGTCGCCAAGCTGCTGCCCGCGAACGTCACCATGGTGTCGATCTTCGCGTTCGTCAAGCTCATGTCCGGCGCCATGTTCCTGCTGCTCGTCGGCCGCAATGTGACCTGGGGCGTTGCGTGGCACCGTTTCTCGGCGTTCTTCAATATCTACTTCAAGCGTGAGGCCGACGGCACCGTCGCCCTCGGCGCACTGAAGCCCATGATGTCGCAGGGCAAGCCGATCGATATGGAGACCGCCGACCCGGACAACGACACCTTCGGTGTCGGTAAATTCGAGGACTTCTCCTGGAAGGACATCCTCGACGTCACCACCTGCACCGAGTGCGGTCGCTGCCAATCCCAGTGCCCCGCTTGGAATACCGGTAAGCCGCTGTCGCCCAAGCTGCTGATCATGTCGCTGCGCGACCACGGCTACGCCAAGGCCCCGTACCTGCTGGCCGGTGGCCGCAAGGATATGAGCGGCGACGAGATCGGTCTCGTCGATGCCGAGGGCAAGCCGAACGAGGCTGCGCTGAGCAAGATTTCGGCCGAGGCCCGCGCTGAGGCGGAGCGTCCGCTGGTCGGTGGTGCGGAGGTCAACGGGATCATCGATCCTGAGGTGTTGTGGTCGTGCACGAGTTGTGGTGCGTGTGTGGAGCAGTGCCCGGTCGATATCGAGCATGTCGATCACATTATCGATATGCGCCGCTATCAGGTGTTGATCG
>NZ_JAODNK010000064.1 GCF_025465275.1 Nocardia sp.
CGCCACCCGCTCCGGAGCCGCCCGCGCCCGCGCCTGCGCCTGCGCCCGCCCCGCAGCAGCAGGCGCCGCCGGCTCCCGTCGCGCCGGTCGAGACAGTTCCCGAGCCCGAGCCGCCCGCGCCCGCCGCGCCGCCTCCGCCTCCGCCCCCGCCGCTCATTCCGGACATCCTCGCGCCGATCCTGCCGTTCCTGCTGCCCCCACCCCCACCCCCACCGCCGGCCCCATAGCGGGGCCACGGCCGGAATCCGAAGGAGGACAGCCATGCTCGGTAGCGCGCAGGAACCACCGGACGCGCACGAAGGCGATATCAACCCGCGCGCGCTCACGGCGGTCGTAGTCGTCTCGGGGCTCATGGCGCTGGCCATCGGGGCCGGAATGCTGCTCACCGGCTCCGGCGGTAGTGCGACGGCGGAGGTGCAGCCCGTGCACAGCACGCCGGTGCGGCACCATCCCCCGAAACTTCATCCGCCCGCCGCGCCGGCCGGTGTGGCGCCGCCCGCCGCAGTGGTGCCGCCCGCCGCAGTGGTGCCGCCCGCCGCTCCGGCGGACGCCGCGCCGCCACCGGGCGCACCGCATCCGGTGCAGGCTCCTGCGCTCGTGGCTCCGGAGATGTTCTCGCCGTACATGACTCGCGTGCCGCCGCCGCCCGCGCCCGCTTCTGGACCGGTACCGGCCGCGCCCGCACCAGGACCGGTGCCGCCTGCATCAGGACCGGTATCGCCCGCGCCCGGAGCGGTACCGCCTGCGCCCGCGCCGGTACTGCTGCCGCCCGCGCCGCCGGTTATGCCGCCTCCGCCGCCGGACGCGCCCTGATCTCGCGGGCTACAGCCCGGAAACCCCTGCGAGCTGGCCGATTCCATAGGTGACCGCCATGGCCAGCGCGCCACCGATCACCACTCGCACCACCGCCCGCCGCGCATTGCCCCCGCCGAGTCGCGCGCTCACCGAGCCCGTCAGGGCCAGCGCCACCAGCACGGCGGCGAAGGTCACCGGAATTCGCCAGGAGACCGGCGGCAGCAGTATCGCGAGCAGCGGCAGCAGCGCACCGACCGTGAAGGAGACGGCGGAGGACAGCGCCGCATGCCACGGATTGGTGAGTTCGCCGGGGTCCAATCCCAATTCGACCTCGGCATGCGCCTGGAAGGCATCGTGCGCGGTGAGCTCCTCGGCCACCGTGCGCGCGGTTTCGGGGGACAGCCCCTTGCCCTCGTAGATCTGGGTGAGTTCGGCGAGCTCGTACTCCGGCTCCTCGGCCAGCTCGCGCTTCTCCTTGGCCAGCAGCGCTTCCTCGGAATCACGCTGTGTGCTCACCGAGACGTATTCGCCGACAGCCATGGAGATCGCACCCGCCGTCAGCCCGGCGATACCGGCCGTGAGAATCGCGGAGGATTCGGTGGTGGCCGCCGCGACACCGACCACCAGCCCGGCGGTGGACACGATCCCGTCATTGGCGCCCAGCACCCCCGCCCGCAACCAGTTCAGCCGGGACGCGAGCCCCTCGGCATGCGGTTCGTGCGGATGCGATGACCCGTTGCCGCCGACAGCGCCGCTCGTATCGTCCACGGACGCAGCCTATGTCAGCTGGTGGACGCTTTGTGGCAGCCGGCCATCGCGCGGCCGGGCCGGGTGCAGGGTGTGGTCGCGATACGCACGGGATGGGGACTGCGGCGCAAGCGGGTGTGCGGTCGTGACGAACGGCAAGATCGGGTGGGGGCGATATGCGTGGTGCTCGGGTGGAGCGGGTTCGGGGCTGCCGTGGCCGCAATCATCTTCGGCCTCTCCACCGACTACGAGATCTTCCTGATGTCGCGGATGGCCGAGGCGCGGGCGCGAGGCGCGTCCACTCCGGAGTCGATTCGCTACGGCACCGCGCACCGGCGACCGCCGGGCCGACCACGGTGCGTGATGTGCGCCGGGCCGGCGGGCTGGACGATTGCTCTTATGAGCGGCACGCGAAGTTTGTCGACTACCTCACGCGGGCGATGCCGGCATTTCAGCAGGCAGTCGCGCAGGTAGAGCGGTGAGCGCTGCGCGGAACCGCCTCGCCCGGGGCGGCACGGCTCTCGTTTTGCGGTGTACGCGAACAATTTGCTGGAACGATGAAGGCCATGGTCCGTCTAGTCGTTCGCCACTGGTCTGTCGTCATACCGCTCGTCGCTGCCCTGGTGCTGGCTGTTTCCTGGGGTCGCGATCTGGGGCCGATAGTGGTGACGCTGGTATCGGTCGCGCTGGTCGGAGCGGTGCTGTCGGCGGTGCAGCATGCGGAGGTGGTGGCGCATCGGGTCGGTGAGCCGTTCGGATCGCTCATCCTCGCGGTCGCGGTGACCATTATCGAGGTCGGCCTGATCGTCACGCTCATGATCTCGAGCGGTGACAAGGCGGCCTCGCTGGCGCGCGACACCGTCTTCGCGGCGGTCATGATCACCTGCAATGGCATCCTTGGGCTGTCGCTGCTGGTAGCCGCGGCGCGACGGCGGCTCGCGGTCTTCAATGCGGAGGGCACGGGCGGTGCGCTGGCCACGGTCGCGACCCTGGCCACGCTGAGTCTGGTGCTGCCGACCTTCACCACCAGTGAACCGGGCCCGGTGTTCTCGGGCGCGCAGTTGATCTTCGCCGCGGTTGCCTCGCTGGTGCTCTACGGCGTTTTCGTGATGGTGCAGACGGTCCGGCATCCGGGCGATTTCCTCCCCGTCGAAGGCGGCGAATCAGCCGGCGCCGACGAGCACGACGAGCTGCCCACCAAACGTCAGGCCCAGATCAGCCTCGGTCTGCTGCTGGTGGCCCTGATCGGCGTGGTCGGCCTGGCCAAGCTGGTCTCGCCGTCCATCGAATCCGGTATCGCCGCAGCCGGATTGCCCGCCTCCGCGGTGGGTGTGGTGATCGCCCTGCTGGTGCTGCTGCCGGAAACCATTGCGGCCGTGCGGGCGGCGCGGCGCGAGCGCGTGCAGATCAGCCTGAATCTGGCGCTGGGTTCGGCCATGGCGAGCATCGGCCTGACGATTCCGGCGATCGCGCTGGCGTCGATCTGGATCGAGGGCCCGCTCATGCTCGGGCTCGGAGCGACGCAGATGGTGCTACTGGCGCTGACGGTGGTGGTCGGTGCGCTCACCGTGGTGCCCGGCCGCGCGACGCTGCTCCAGGGCTGTGTGCACCTGGTGTTGTTCTCGGCCTTCGTTTTTCTGGCGGTCAGTCCCTAGCCGTTCACGCGGTCCAGCGGTAGACCTGTCCGTCGCGCAATTCGTAGCTGTCCGCGGGTTTGACGCCGTCGTGTCCGGAGAGCAGGGCCATGACTCGGGTGCGTCCGCGCGTGGTGACGCCGTCCTCGGTCCAGTGCACGTATGGGTGTACGAGTTTGGCAAACGCAGTCCAGTCGTCGGACTCGACGGCATGCAGGACTGCCGACACTGTGTTGTCCACGGGGCCAGTGAACACTCCGGCCGACCACAACACATCAGTACGGCGTAAAACCGCGCATCCCGGACCTTCGAAAACCGGACATTTCATGTAGCTGCTAGTTCACTCGATTCGAGTTTTGGTATGGCTGCACCCCATATAGGCGATGCGCCGGAGGTTCGCCAGAGGCGTGTCACACATCATATTGATAGCCGATTCGCTCTAATAACACGTTCTAGAACCGCAGGTCGCATGCCAAATGGTCCCGCTGAGCAGGACGTGAGCGGTATGTACCAGCGGGTAACTTAGCGTCCTGGATCACACCGAGAATCGATTTGGTGTAACCAGGGGTAACCATTAGCTTTGAGGGCAGGCAGTGTTGCCGATCACGGAGAAGAAGATTTGAACCTCGTCACCCGGCGTCGGCTCCGACGTCTCGAAGAAGTAGTCCCGCAATGACCCGGACCCTCCCGCGTACCTCTGCTGTCCGCACCAATGTCCGCATTGTTCGCGACAATTTCTCCGGCACCGCGGTGGCCTCGCTGCGCACCTTCGGCCGCGCGGCCGGCATCGCCCAGGAATCGGTGGCCGGCATCTTCACCGGAATCGCCCGCGGGACATTCCAGTGGAAGGAAGCCATTCTGCAGGCGTGGCGACTGGTCACGGTCACCGCGATTCCCGCGATCCTGATGGCCATTCCGTTCGGTGTCATCGTCTCGGTGCAGGTCGGCAATCTCATTCACACGCTCGGCGCGGATTCGCTGCTGGGCGCCACCGGCGGCCTCGGTGTCATCAAGCAGGGCGCGCCCCTGGCCACCGGCTTCCTGCTGGGCGGCGCGGGCGCGGCGGCCCTGGCCGCCGATCTCGGTGCGCGCACCATTCGCGAGGAGATCGACGCGCTGAACACCATGGGGATCAGCCCGATTCATCGCCTGGTGATCCCGCGCATGGTCGCCATGCTGATCGTGGCCCCGCTGCTGAACGTGCTCATCATCTTCGTGGGCGTGCTCGCCGGTTATATGGTCGCCATCGGCGGCCAGGGCGTCACGCCGGGCAGCTACTGGGCCACCTTCGGTTCCTTCACCACCACCGCCGATGTGTGGGTCTCGCTGCTCAAGGCCGTGATCTTCGGTTTCATCGTGGTGGTCATCGCCTGCCAGCGCGGACTGGAGGCCAAGGGCGGCCCGCGCGGTGTGGCCGATGCCGTGAATGCCGCGGTGGTGCTGTCGGTGGTCTCCATCGTGATCGTGAACCTGATCGCCACCCAGATCACCGCCATGTTCCTGCCGACGAGGCTCGCCTGATGTCCGCTACTTACGTCCCGAAGGGGCTGGGCTGGGCCGCGCGCTTCTACCATCGCCGCGGCCTGCTGCTGCGCCGCGTCGAGGGCCTGGGGTTCGTGCTCGCCTTCGTCTGGCAGGTGCTGTCGTCGATTCCCTTGACGCTCAAGCGCTATCGCGACGAGACCATGCGCGCCATCACCGATATGACCTGGGGCCGCGGCTCCATCATCGTGGGCGGCGGGACCGTGCCGATGATGATCGTGCTCGGTCTGGTCATGGGTGCGTCGGTGGCCGTGGAGTCCTTCGAGACCCTCGACATGCTGGGCATGGGCCCGGTCACCGGTCTGGTGTCGGCGTACGCCACCACCCGTGAACTCGCGCCGATCGCCGCGGCCATCGGTTTCGCCGCGCAGGCGGGCTGCCGCATGACCGCCGAAATCGGTTCCATGCGCATCTCCGAGGAGATCGACGCCATCGAATCCCTCGGCCTGCGTTCGGTTCCCTTCGTGGTGACCACCCGGGTGCTGGCCGGTGTGGTCGCCATCGTGCCGACCTTCCTGATCGCGCTGATCATGTCGTACCTGTCCTGCCGTGGCCTGATCACGCTGGTGCACGGTTCGTCAGCCGGTGTGTACGACCATTACTTCTTCCAATTCGTCTCCGGCTTCGATGTGATCGCCGCGGTGATCAAGGTGGCCATCTTCGCGGTGGTCGTCATCCTGATCCACTGCTACTACGGCTTTTTCGCGACCGGCGGTCCCGAGGGTGTGGGTATTGCCTCGGGCAAGGCCGTGCGGGCCAGTTCGGTGGCGATCATCGCCTTGGACATGGTGCTGTCGCTCGGGCTGTGGGGCTTCAACTCGGCGATTACGTTCACGGGGTAGGGGATGCCGAACTACGGAATGCCGGGTGTGGCCGTGGACCGGAAGCGGTCCATGGCGGTGGGCGCGATCACGATCGCGCTGATCATTGCGCTGACGGTCGGCTGGACGATGTACTCGTCCGCCAAAACCGAAGACGGACTGCCGATTTCGCTGCGCACCGAGCAGATCGGTGACGGCGTGCTGGTCGGCACGGATGTGCGGGTGAACGGTGTAGTGGTCGGCAAGGTCACTGACATCACGCCCGATCAGCACGGTACGCAGCGCATCGGCCTGCGACTGGACGATTCCCGGTTGTTCGGGATCGACGACAGCGTGCTGGTGGACTACGCGCCCGCGAACCTGTTCGGTATCAGCGAGATCGACCTGCGGCGCGGGCCGGGCGGTACGCCGCTGCGCGCGGGCGCGGTCATCGATCTGACCGGCTCCAAGGCCACCGCCGTCTACGACGCCACCATGGGTTCGATCCTGCGCAGTGCCTCGCAGGTCGGCGGTTCGGTGCTGACCCCGCAGATGGCCTCGGTCATCGCGCAGGCCGCCGCCGATACCGAGGCGTTCACGCCGTTGGCGCAGGCGCTCATAACCGCCACCCGCACGGTTGCCGACAACCAGAAGATGCCGCTGTCGGAGCTGATGGGTCAGCTCGGCCCGGCCTTCGACGGCGGCGGCAAGTTCGCCGGCGCGACGGTGCAGGTCGTCGACATGATCCGCAGTATTCAACGGCTGCAAGGCAATCGGGCCGACTACGACTCGAACCTGGCGCTGGTCACCGGGAAACTGCTTCCGCAACTGGCGAATACGCTGGGCGCGGCCGGAACTCAGCTCTCCGGGCTCACCGACATGCTGGCTCCGCTGCTGAACATGCTGGCGCAGATGGTGCCGCAGCCGCAGCAGTCCTCGGCCGAATTGCGCACGCTCATCGAGCGTTTGCGCAGCGCCATGCCGGATAACGGGCAGGGCCCGGTCCTCAATGCCGAGATCGATCTGCGCGGGGTGCCCGCCATCGCGGTGCCGCTGCTGGGAGGTGCGCGATGACCGTCAAGGGCGCAGCCTGGCGGCTGGCACTGTTCACCTCGGTGATCGCGGTGGTGCTGGTGCTGGTGATCTCCGCGATCGAGCGGCCGGTCTCCGGCAGCACCGAAACCCATGACGCCATGTTCACCGATGCCAATGGCCTCAAGGTTGGGGACGATCTGCGCATGTACGGCGTGCAGGTCGGCAAGATCAAGAAGATTTCGCTGGACGGCACGCAGGCGCGAGTGCAGTTGTCGGTCAAGACCGATGCGCCGATCTACGACAACAGCAAGCTGGCCATCCGCTACCAGAACCTCACGGGGCAGCGGTATATCGATCTGCAGCAGCAGCCGCAGCCCGGACAGCGGATCGCCTCGGGCGCGCGCATCGGCACCGACCACACGGTGCCGTCGTTCGATGTGACCAGCCTGTTCAACGGTCTGAAGCCGGTGCTGGCCACCGTTTCTCCGGAGGCCATCAATCAATTCAGCGCCAGTATGGTCGCTTTGATCGAGGGTGACGGCAGCGGTGTCGGCCCGGCGATGGACGCCATCGGGAAGCTCGCGTCCTATGTGGACAATCGGCAGCAGGTGATCGGCACCCTCATCCGCAATATGTCGGATCTGGATGATCGGCTGAGCGGCCGGGTGCACTATCTGGTGCCGCTGCTGGCCCGGCTCAGCGATATTTTCGAAGCGCTGCAGTCGAATATCGGTGGCCTGGCGCAATTCGCCATGACCGCGCCGTCGGTGCTCGGACCCATCGACAGCCTGATGCGCACGCTGGGCATCGATAGCGGCAGCGATGTGGATGCGCTGATCCGCAAGATCTTCCCGGATGCCAAGGAGGCGGTGGAGGTCTTCGGCCGCCTGCCCGCGGTACTGGCGGCTGCCGATGCGTCGCTGCCTGCCGATGGCAGCGGCTGGAAGCCGGTGTGTAGCAAGGGCAATGCGGATGTGCCGCCGGTGGTCCAGATGCTGATCTCGGGACAGCGGGTGTCGATATGCAAGGGATAAAACTGCCCCGCTTCTTGACTCGGGACGATCGGGTCGTGGATGACGGCACGCGTAAGAAGCGCGAACTGCGCCTCGGGCTCATCGGTGCACTCCTGGTCGCCCTGGGGCTGCTGGCGGCTGGCGTGCTGTTCGTGGTGCCGTTCGGCAAGCACACCTACACCGCGGAACTGTCCGAGGCGCAGTCGGTGAAAACTGGTGACGACGTGCGCATTGCGGGCATCTCGGTGGGCGAGGTGAAATCCCTGGAATTGAAGCCGGATCGCGTGGTCATGCGCTTCACGGTGAATTCCGATGTGTTCCTGGGTGATCAGACCTCCCTCGACATTCGCATGCTGACCATTGTCGGCGGCCACTATGTCGCGGTGTTCCCGGCGGGCGATAAAGCGCTGGGCGACAAGGCGATTCCGCCGGATCGAGTGCGCCTGCCCTACAGTCTGGTCGAGACGTTCCAGGATGCGGCCGCGCCGCTGTCGAAGATCGACGGCAGCACGCTGAACCGCAATCTGGCCGCGCTGGGCAATTCCATCGATGGCGCACCGGACAGCCTGCGCACCACCCTGCAGACCGTGAACACCTATGTGGACGCCCTGGATCGGCAGCGCACCCAGGTCTCCAATGCCGTTGCGGTGGCGGACGAGTACGTGACCATGTATGACGGCGCGAAGACCGATCTGGGCCGGCTGATGGACAATGCCAACCTGCTGGTGACGGTGCTCGAGGACAAGCACACCGAAATGGCGCAGGCCATCCGGTTGCTCAGCGATGTGGTCGGCCGGCTGGCCGGTGCGCAGCCGCAGTGGGATGCCTCGCTCAAGCCCAAGCTGCTCGATGCCATCACCCAATTGGAGCAGCTCGGAACAAAATTCACGCCGACCCTCGACGCCGCGCACGGTCTGCAGCAGAAGCTGTCGTCGCTGGCGATCCCGGACAGCGGCGTGACGATCGACCAGTCCCAGCAGACGGTGCCGGTGTGCGTGCCGCTGCCCGGAAAGGACTGCTGATGTTCAGGCGCATGCTCGGCTCACAGGCATTCATGTCGGTCGCCGGTGCGGTGGTGGTCGTGGCGCTGGCCGTCGTCGGCTACTTCATCTACTTCGATCCGATGAAGAAGACCGAATCCTATTGCGCGGTCATGCCGGACTCGGTCGGCCTGTACGTCGGCAACAAGGTGACCATGCGGGGTATCCCGGTGGGCACGGTGACCTCTGTCGACTCCGACGGCGCCAAGGTGAAGGTCGGCTTCTCCGTCGATGCGAAGTACCCGGTGTACGCCGATGCTGCCGCCACGACGGTCGCTGATTCCATTGTGGCGGACCGGAATCTGGCGGTGCTGTCCGACGGTAAGCATCCGGCGCACTGGGATTCATCGCAGTGCATCACCAAAACCCTGACCCCCAAGAGCATTACCGAGACCCTGACCGCGCTCGCGGATCTGTCCTCGCAGCTGCAGCAGGCGCAGGCGCCGGATGCGCTGGCGCACGGTCTGTCCGCGCTGGATTCCGCGACCACCGGTGCGGGCCCGCAGATCAATGAGATCGTCAAGAAGCTCGGCTCGGCGCTGTCCGCGCCCGATGCCGATATCGGCCATCTCGCAGGCATTTTCGACGCCTTCGCCTCGGTGGGCGAGAAGGTGGAACAGCATTGGGGCGATCTGCGCTCCATGCTGCTGCGCCTCGGTCCTGCACTGGAGAACGGCAGTAATGAATTGCTCGGCCCCGGTGCGGAATTGATCGACCGCCTGGGCCAGGCGCTGCCCATGCTCAATGATCTGGTCACCATTGCCGGCGATCCGATCATGAAGGCCCTGGACGACACCCTGCCGCTGGTGCGCCTGCTGCGCGCCAATGTCGGTTCGCTCTCGGAGATCATGCTCAAGCTCCCGGTCCTGACGAATATCGCCCAGTCCGTCCTGGGCTCCGGCATTACCTACGGCTCCCCCCGCGCCGCTGTTCCCATGCCCCAGGCGGATCAGGTGTGCGCCGCGCTGAACGCCGCCGCACCGGGCAAATGCACCACCTCCGCGGACGGCATGATCAATGTCCCGCTCGTCCCCCTGGTGCTCGGAATGGCAGGTGCGCGATGAGAATCGGACGTTGGCAGATCACGCTCGACCCGGCCGGTCGCGCCGCCACGCCGCGCACGGTAACGGTTTGCCGCCAGGTAGCGACACACCTCCCGCAAGCAGGGGCTGCGCCGGTCGCAGACGCTGCCGGGCCTGCGGAGCCTGCGATGAGGGCAGGTTCCGCACGCCGGGCAGCCACCCCCGGGCGTGCAGGCTCCGGTTCGCGGGCAGGCAGCCGGAGCCGCACCACCGCTTCGACCACCCGCCATTCGGACATCAATTCCCTCTGTCGTTCCGCCACAGGCGCTCCTCGTCCTGCCGCGAATACCCTTCGTCATCCCGGCATGTTTTTGGCCGGGATCTCCACCAGCCGGGTTGATTCCGGCCAAGAGCGCGCCGGAATGACGGGTCGGGTCTTTCGGCGGGCGCTCGGTGCCGCGCTGCTCGCCGCGGGCTTGGTAGCCGGCGTCGGCGGCTGCGCGTTCGATCCGTCCTCGGTCCCGATTCCCGGGACCACGGTGTCGGGCGCGACGTACCGAATTCACATCGAATTCGGCAATGTGCTGAACCTGCCCGCCCGCGCCAAGGTCATTGCCAATGGCGCGCAGGTGGGCTCGGTCGCCGGTGTGCGCGTGGTGGATTCGCTGCATGCCCCCGCCGGTCACGGCGGCTACGTGGTGGTCGACGCCGATATCTCGACCAAGGTGCAGCTGCCCGCCACCACCATTGCCGAACTGCGCCAGAACACCGTGCTCGGCGATATCCACCTGGCGCTGACCACTCCGACGGACGGCTTCGGGACGCTGCTGCGCGACGGCGGCACCATTCCGCAGGAGCGCACGCATCCGCCGGTGCAGCTGGAGGACACGATGGCCGCGCTGGCCGCCTTCACACAGGGCGGGGCGGTGAATCAGTTGCAGGACATCATCAATCGTTTCAATGCGGTGCTGCCCGCCGATCCGAACGAGACCAAGCGGATCGCGCAGAATGCCGCGGGCAATGCCGTCGATCTGGCCGCCAATCTGGATCAGGTGGATTCGCTGCTCAACGGTCTGGGCACCAATGCGCAGGTGCTGCACGATCGCGCGGATTTCTTGGATCACCAGCTCAGCCAGGAGTCGGTGGATGCCATGAACGGCATTACCAACTCCATTCGCGGCGTGACCCAGATCTTCGCGGCGCTGGGCCAGCTGGGCCCCTCGCTCACCTGGCTGGCACCGGTGGTCACCTCGGCCGATGCGGCGGCGAAGGCCTTTGTGCCGCTGGCGCTCTCGAGTAGGCCACTGGATCTTTCGGTGCCCTCGAACCTGTCGATGCTGGTCGATCTGCTGCGGGACAAGCTGATTCCGTTCGTGGAGCACGGCCCGAAGGTGAATATCACCGGCGTCAAGACGGATTCGGTCTCGCGTGACGATCAGGTGAGCGGCATTCTGTCGACCCTGCGCATGATCGGAGCGGTGCGATGAAGACCGGATCGCTGGTATCGCTGGGCGGCATCGCCGCCGTCACCCTGGTGAGTGCGAGCTATCTGACCTTCGGTGTGGTGCGGGCGGATCCGTTCGCCGAGTACACGCACGCGTCCATGGTGCTGGCCAATTCCGGTGGGTTGAGCGTCGGTTCGCCGATCCTGTTGACCGGCATGAAGATCGGCAAGATCACCTCGGTGGACAGCAATGCCGCCGGTGTCGAGGTGGGCTTCCGCATCGATGCCGACCGCAAGGTCTCCACCGACAGCGTGATCAGCATCGAGCAGCTCTCGGCGCTGGGCGAACCGTATGTGGAGATCCGGCCCAAGACCGGCGGCGCTCCCTACCTGACGGAGGGGCAGCGCCTCGGCACGTCCACCGTGAAGTCGCCGCTCTCCATTCCGGCGGTGTCGCGCCTGGTCAATCAGGTCATGAACCAGCTCGACCCGAATGTCGCGGCCTCGCTGGCGAGCACGCTGGGCACGGCCTTCCACGACACCGACTCCGCCATGCCGTCCCTGACCCGTGCGGGTGACCTGCTGGCAGCGGCCATCTCGAGCCGTGAACCCAAAATTGCTCAGCTACTGAACAGCTTCCAGGCTGCGGCCTCGAATATGAACGGTATCGGCGAGGCCACGGCCGCTGCGGCCCCGGCATTCGTGCAGTTCGCGCAGTCGCTGAACGACCTGGTCGCGGCAGTCGGTAGACTCGTCGACAGGGCCCCCGGACCGCAGGCATATGTCGACGGCAATGGGCTGGCACCCTTCCTGGCGAAGCTGACCGACTGGTTACAGCAGGCCGGACCCGAATTGAAAACCCTCGCGCCCCAGCTGCAGCCGCTCGCGGATGCCGCACGCACCACCGGGCCACAAATAGATATCAGCAGCCTGATCTCGCAGGCGCTCGCCAGTACCGGCGACGGTGCCGTGCGCGTGCAGGTCAACGTCAAGTAATACGAAGAAGGAGAAGCGGATGTCCGAGGACACCCAGCCGAAGCGGGCGGTCGACGCGGAGGACTCCGCTGTCTCCGCCCCGGAGACCACTGCGGCCCCCGAGGCCACGGCAACCGAGGCCACGGCTATTGGGACGGCGGCCTCCGGGACCACGGTCGCTGAGGCAACGGTTCCTGCGGTTGCGGCTCCCGCGGCCGAGACTCCCAAGGCCGTCGCGCCCGCCCCCGCCGCGCCGGCGAAGACCCTTTCGCTCAAGCTCTCCACCTTGGGCTTGGCCGCAGCCGCCGTCGTATTGATCGGCGCGCTCGTCACGGTGAGCACCCTGTGGCTCTCGGCCCGCAGCGATCTGAGCGACCGCGATGCCAAGGCCGCCGCCGAACAGCACGCCGAGCAGGTCGCCACCGACTACTCCGTCGGCGCGTCCAATATCAACTTCAGCGACTTGAACTCCTGGACCGGCCGCCTCAAGGCCAATACCACTCCGGCACTGGGCAATAAGTTCGATGCCACCGCGCCGAAGCTGCAGGAGATCCTGGTCCCGCTGAAGTGGACCTCGAGCGCGACACCGGTCGCCGCGAAGGTTGTCGGCCACGACAACGGCCTCTACCAGGTCGACGTTTTCCTGAACGTCACCTCGACCAACGCCCAGAACCCCGACGGCGCGCAGACCACTGTCACCTACAACGTGACGGTCGATCCGAACAACGGCTGGAAGGTCTCCGACGTCGGCGGCACCGCTCTGGCCCTCCCCAAGCAGTAGAACTCACCGCACGACTGAAGTACCGCTCGTCATCCAGGCACGAGCCCCCTCGTCATCCCGGCACGCTTTTGGCCGGGATCTCCCACAGCGCAGTGGATTCCGGCCAAAACGCGCCGGAATGACGGGGTATCCGCCCGCATGGTCGCTCAGCGGCGGAGCAGGTCCGCGAGGCGCACTGCCAGCGCCACGATCGTCAATGTCGGGTTGGCGTGCCCGTTGGTCGGAAAGACCGAGCTGCCCGCGATATAGAGATTGCCGATCCCGTGCACCCGGCAGTCGGCATCCACCACGCCGGTCCGGGGATCGGCCGACATGCGGGTGGCCCCGGTCGGATGCGCCCAATCGGTGAGTTGTGCGGGGAGACAGCTGTTCTCCCGCGCCCATTCGTCGAGCACCGGCGCTGTGAAACCGAGCCGGGCGAACTCCGCGGCGACCAGTGCCGCCGCCCGGCGGACGGTGGCGTCCTCCTGATCGTGCACCTTCCAATCGATCCGCGGCAGCGGCATTCCGAGCCGATCCACCGTGTCGCCGAGCGTGATTCGACTGTCCGGACTCGGCGTCTGCTCCACCATGCAGCGCAGCTCCACGTGTTCGAGCTTGTGCGGCAACCCCGTATGGTCGATGAGGCGGCGTTTCGCGCCGGAGAGTATGAGCCCGGGATTGCTCGCGACCGTGCGGGCATCGTGCAGATTCACCTGTCCGCGCAGCAATTTCTTCACCGATTCCCACGGGTCGTCCTCGGCGGGCACCTCCTGAATCCACAGGGCACAGTTGAGAAGTCCCTCCTCGGACTGGATTTCGGGGGACAGCGCCATGCCGTGCAGGAAGGTGTGTTTCCCGGTCCGGGTGCGGACGATGTATTTGCCGAAGCGATCGCGCGCCGCCGCCGAGGTGTGCGGATCGAGCGTGCCGACCACGCCGCAGCGATGATCGAGCAGATACCGGCCGACCACATCGTGCCGATTGCCGAGGCCGCCCGGCACTATTCGATCGGAGGCGAGCAGTAGTCGCGCATTCTCGATTCCGCCGGTGGCCAGCACAATTCGTGTGGCGCGCAGCGTGCGTGATTTCCCGTCGGCGTCGGCGAGCTGTAAAGCCCGCACCCGGGTGCCGCCGGGATCGGTATCGATATGGGTGACGGTCGCGTTCATCACGATGCGCACATTCTCGGCCGCGATATTCGGCAGATGCGCGCCGAATCGCATGCTGTCGAAGGGATCTCCCGGATCCCGGCTGATCTGCCAGAAGTAGGGCCGTAACCGCCGGTGGTCCAGATCCCGTTGCGGTGGCATGCGATCGGCGAGTTCCCAGAACCGATCGCCGGTGAAACCCGTCCCGTATCCGAGCCCGAGATGTGTGGCCGCGCGGTCGAGATACGGTGCCAGCTCGCTGAATTCGAACGGCCAGCCGGAGTGCGGCACCCAGGACCGCGCCGAGAAATCCAGCGTGTCCAAAGGCGCGCACCGCCCGCTCCAGGTATGTGAACTGCCACCGAGAATTCGATTGCGCGCGTTGCGATATGGCTCGGCTCGCGCCGCACCGACATTCTCCAGATCATTGAGTTCATCGGTTTCCGGCGTGAGTTCCGGTCCGCCGCTCTCCAGCAGCACTACGCGCAGCGCGGACCCCGCCAGTTCGGCGGCTATGGTCGCCCCCGCCGGCCCCGATCCGATGACGGCGATATCCGCCGCGAGATCGGTGTCCCGCACAGCCCGTAGATCGTCGATACGCACCGGAAAACCTCCCGCACCCGCATCTACCCCCGGCGACAGACGCGTTTCCCATGGCCGCGCTCATCGTAACCGTTCAATTGCCGGTACGTGGAGCAACTTTCACTCAGCAACCGCGCTGTAGAAACGCCCGCACATATCCTGCGGACTGACGGACATACATCCACGCCCAGAAGGTCACGCCCGAATCACTGGGGCTCGCGACCATAGTTATTTCCCCGGGAAAGCAGCGCTCCACGATGTACCTTGCCCGCGATACATGCGGCGTATAGGTCACCACAATGATGTGCTTCCAGCCCTGCGCCTGTGCGCGCCGCCGGATCTCCCTGGCCTCACCCTGCGTGGTCCACGGATCGGGTACGAAACACGACACCGTGAAGGCGTAATGGCCATTGCAGTAGCGATCCATCTGCCGGTCGTTCACCCCGGTTGACCGCGATATCAGCAATTGCGGCGCCAGTCCCTGCCGCGCCAATGCCACGCCCATATCGAAGCGGGCGTAGGCCGTTCCGCCGAGCACCACGATCGCGTCCGCCGGGCGCAGCGGATCCACCTGCGGGTGTATGTAAATCGGCACTCCGGCGAACCCGATGCCGACCAGCAGTGCCAGCGCCGTGGCCACGGCGGCGGCGAGTCGGCGGTAGCTGGGCACGCATTCGACGATACGCGTTGCGCCAGAGTGCATTTCGAGGTCGAATGTCCAGGTCGGAATGGTGGTGTGCGGCATAGTGGCACCAGGATTGCGATCCAGGTCACTTTCGTGGGATAGTTCACGAATCTTGTGAGACGAAGCGGTCTCACATTGACCGGAGGGCAGTCGTGTGATCAAGGGGAAGACGGCGCGGCGCATTGCCGTGGCACTGGCGGGAATTCTCACCTCGGCAGTGGTGGTGGCGACGGGCTCGGCCGGTGCGGATCCGGTGGCGGCAGCGCCCGCCGCACCGATTCCGCTTCCGCCCGAGCTGGATCCGGGCTTCTACCATCCGGCTCCGGACCTGGTGGCGGGCAAGGCCCCGGGCGAGATCATCGCGGCCCGGCAGATCAATGCCTCGAACTTCGGGGTGATTCCGCTCAATGTGGATGCCTGGCAGCTCTCGTACCGCTCGAACGACAGCCGGGACCAGCCCATCGCGGCGGTCGCGACCGTGCTGAAGCCGCGCGGCTCGGCCCCGGACAAACTGGTGTCGATGCAGATCGCGGAGGATTCGCTCGCCGGATACTGCGCACCGTCCTACTCGCTGCAGCAGTGGTCGCTCGGCGCGGTCGGCGGTCAGATCGTGGTGCCCGCCGAGTTCGTGATCTCGCAGGGCGCGCTGCAGCAGGGCTGGGGTGTGGTGATCCCGGATCATCAGGGCCCCAACGAGGCCTATGCGGCCGGACCGCTGGCCGGCCGCATCACCCTGGACGGCATTCGCGCGGCGCGCAATTTCGAGCCCATGCAGCTGGCCCCGGATGTCCGCGTCGGGATGTACGGCTACTCGGGCGGCGCGATCGCGACCGGCCATGCTGCCGAACTGAAGCAGAGCTATGCCCCCGAGCTGAATATCGTCGGCGCGGCGGAGGGCGGAGTGCCCGCAGATCTGGGTATGACGCTCAATGTGGCCAACGGCCAGGCCACTTCGGGCCTGATCTTCGCCGCTGTCCTCGGGCTGACCCGCGAGTACCCCGATTTCGCCAACTTCGTGAACAGTCACCTCGATCCGCTCGGCCAGACCCTGGCCGCGGTGAAGAACAACCTCTGCGTGCAGTACACCTCGTCGCTGCTGCCGTTCCTGAATCTGAAGGGCATGCTGCACACCGCCGGTGACCCCATGCAGGAGCCGGCTGTGGCCGATGTGCTGGACAAGACCCGCATGGGCAAGTCGGTGCCAGCCATGCCCATGTACATCTGGCAGGCCAACCCAGACGAGATCATTCCGGTCGGCCAGGTCAATACGCTGGTGGACACCTACTGCCAGGATCCGTCGGCCTCGGTGAAGTACACCCGCGAGCATTTCGGTGAGCATGTCGCGACCGAGATCTCCGGCGGCGGTCTGGCCATGCTGTGGCTGAAAGACCGGCTGGCCGGTATCGCGGCGCCGACGGGTTGCTCCATCTCCGATGCCGGTTGGCTGGCGCTGGACCCGAACGGTCAGGCCGTGCTGGCCTCCACCTTCGGTGAGACCTTCGCATCGTTCTTCGGAAAACCGGTGGGCGCCAAGTAGTTCGGTTGGCCCCTTCTCCGGGTCCGATCCGGCAGAATATAGCCATGGAACTCGGCCTGCACTACTGGAACTTCACCACGCCCGCCGCGCCGGAGCTGATCGCGCCGACGCTCACGCGGACCGCGCAGCTCGCCGAGCAGGCGGGCTTCGCGGAGTTCACGGTGATGGATCACTACTTCCAGATGGAGGGCCGCGCCGGCGCGGACGAGCCCATGCTCGAGGGTTATACGACGCTGGGCTATCTGGCGGCGGTGACCGAGCGAATGCGCCTGGGGCTCTTGGTCACCGGTGTCATGTACCGGCATCCGGGGCTGCTGGCCAAGATCGTCACCACCCTGGATGTGCTCTCCGGTGGCCGCGCCCAGCTGGGCATCGGCGCGTCCTGGTACGAGCGTGAGCAGCGGGGCCTGGGTGTCCCGGTGGTGCCGGTGGCCGAGCGCTTCGAACGGCTCGAGGAGACCCTGCAGATCTGTCTGCAGATGTGGGGCCCCGACAGCGGCCCGTACAAGGGTGAGCATTACCAGCTGGCCGAAACGCTGTGTGTGCCCGCACCGTTGAGCCGCCCGCGGCCGCCGATCCTCATCGGTGGCGGCGGCGAACGCAAGACGCTGCTGCTGGTGGCCCGCTATGCCGATGCCTGCAATCTGTTCGCCGTGAGCGTCGAGGATGTGGCCCGCAAGCTCGATATCCTGCGCGCGCACTGCGAGGCGGAGGGTCGTGATTACGACGCCATCAGGAAGACGGCCTGCTACGTGGCCCCCGTGCTGGAGGCGCCGGATCAGTTCATCAGCGATCTCGAGCAGTATTCGGCGCTGGGCATCACTCTGATCAACCTCATGCCCAACGGCGATCCGGTCGCCTACACCGAAAAGGTCGCCGAACAGCTGGTTTCGCGGGTGGCGGACCTGTAGTCGGGTCCGTTCCCGAGACGGCGAACGGGGCGGCCGGTATCATCGCGCGCGCTGCTCATCATTTGGAGGACACGTGCCCGCAAATCCCACTGCCGCTGAACTACTGGCGACCGTCGAAGCCTCTCCGCAGGCGGTAGGGGCGCACGATCGCGCAGCCTGGGTCGGCTTGTTCGCCGACAACGGCAGTATCGAGGATCCGGTCGGATCGCGGCCGCACATCGGCCGGGCCGCGATCGAACGGTTCTACGACACCTTCATCGGGCCCAATGGCATTGCCTTCGATATCGCCAATGATGTGGTGTGCGGCATGACGGTCTTCCGGGATCTGACCATTGCCACCACCATGTCGACCGGCGTCACCCTGCACGTGCCCATGCATCTGCGCTACGACCTGGCGGAGGTCGACGGTGTGCTGAAAATCCGTGCGCTGCGGGCGCATTGGGAACTGCCCGGCATGATCGCGCAGCTGCTGGGCTCGGGCGTGCAGGGGCTGGTGGCCGGCGCGAAGCTGGGCCCGCAGCTCCTCGCCAATCAGGGCATCGGCGGTGCGCTCGGTTTCATGAAGGGCATGCGCAGTGTCGGCGCGCCGGGCAAGCAGGCGGCGGGCCGGCTGCTGGATGCGGTGGGTCGTGGTGAGACCGCCGGCGCGCAGGGCGTGCTGGCTCCGGTGCCGCGCCTGGCCTGGGCGGGCGATGATCGAATGTCACTGGCGGACTTCACTGTTCGCGCGAAGGGGCTGCGCTGGAGCAAGCCCATCGCGGCGGGCCGGACGGTGACCGCTTCGGTGGAGACCCGCGACGGCCGCGGCGTAGCGGAACTCGATTTCACCGATCGGGGCGCGCGCATCGAAGCCGTGCGGGTCTGCGTGCCGACCCGCTGAATCGGTAAGCGGCAGTGCTGAATCCGATCGCCGCCGGGCTAGTCCAGTAGTCCGGCGATCTCGGCGACCGGGCTGTTGGGGCTGAAATTACTGCCACCGGCCGCGCCGACGACCTTGCCGTGCACGGCGATCATCCACTGCCCGCACACGCAACGTAGGTACTGCACCGACCGGTGGGAGGACACGGGGGTGGGGGAGGGCCAAGCGCAGGAAGGGCATTCGGCTATCACCACCCCATCCTGCGCGGATGTGCTCCGGCATACCCGGACCGACACGCACAAGCCCGCAAACTTATTGCGACAATTGCCTGATTCACTCTGCGTGATTCACCAATGGATACAGGCGAACTCGGATCAGTTCGGAGTGGACCGTGCGCGCCGGACAGCGGTCGGCGTTGTGCCCCACCAGCGCTGGCAGCAGCGCGTGAAAGTGGACTGCTCGGACAGCCCGACCAGCGAGGCCACCTGGCTCATCGGCATGTCCGTGGTGGTGAGATAGCGCCGGGCCTCACCACGCCGCACGTCGTCCAGCAGCGTCGCGAAGGTGGTCCCCTCGGCCGTCAGCCGCCGCTGCAGGGTGCGCGGATGAATGGTGAGCAGCCGTGCGACAGCGCCGATTTCGGGTGCCGCGGTGCCGAGCAGCTTCTGCAGCGTGGTGCGCACCTGTGGCGTGACGGCCATGGATGCGTCCCCCGACTGCTGTGCGAGGAAGGCCATGGCGAGCCGATGCAGGTTCTCGTCGCCCCCGGAGAGCGGGCGGCCCGCCAGACTGCTCGGCACCCGCAGCAGCGCCGCCGGTCGCTCGATTCGCACTGGGGCGCCGAAGAATTCCTCGTACACGTGGATGGGCGCCGCCGGCCGATAAGGCAGCTCCACCGACCGCAATCCGTACCGATCCTCGGCCAGTCGCGCAATAGTGCGGTGTACGAACGCCAATCCCACGTCGGTGCCCTGCACCGGCGTCGGCAGTCCGGCCATGGTCACGCCGTACCGGAGCGCGATGACGTTGCGATCGCCGTAGGGATCCGGCTCCATGGTCAGGCTGAGCGATCGCGCGTGCACGAAGAGGTACCGGGAGGTGCACTCCAGCACATCGGCGAGGGTGGGTGAGTTCCGGATGGCGAGGGTGAGCGGCCCGAGCATGTCCAGGTCCTGCCGCCGCGACATGCGCAGTCCGAGATCGGGGCAATTCAGCTGCTGCGCCGCCAGCTCCATGGCCGCGGCCACCGCATGGTCCGGAATGAGCAGATCGTCGGTGTCCAGGGCCTCGATGGGCAGGCCGCAGGCGGTGGCGAACTCCTCGGCATTGCCGCCGAGTTCGCCCACCGTCAGGCGGAATCCGCGCAGTCCCGCGGATCTGATGACCGACATGTCGTCCAGAATCAAATACTTGTCGCGCAAAGTCAAGAAAGGACTGCCCGGCGCACACAGACTGGAGATCATGAGCGACGCGACTTCCGTCACAGCCGAGCACCTCGATGTCGTCATCGTCGGGGCCGGACTCTCCGGCATCGGCGCGGCCTACCGATTGCAGGCCGAGCATCCCGGCCGCAGCTACGCCATTCTCGAATCGCGCGCGGCACTCGGCGGTACCTGGGACCTGTTCCGCTACCCGGGCGTGCGCTCGGACTCGGACATGTTCACCCTCGGCTACCCGTTCAAACCGTGGCGGGACGCCAAGTCCATTGCCGACGGGCCGTCCATCCTGCGCTATATCGAGGACACGGCGGCCGAGAACGGCATCGACCGCCACATTCGCTTCGACACCAAAGTCACTGCGGCACAATGGGACAGCGCCGCCTCGCACTGGACCCTGACGCTGGCGGTCCGCACCGCCGACGGGCTCGAAGAACGCACGCTCACCTGTGGATTCCTGTACTCGTGTGCCGGTTACTACAACTACGAGCACGGCCACGAACCCGCCTTCCCGGGCCTCGAGGACTTCGCGGGGCAGGTCGTGCATCCCCAATTCTGGCCGGAGAACCTGGATTACACCGGGAAGAAGGTCGTGGTCATCGGCAGCGGCGCGACCGCCGTCACGCTGGTGCCCGCCATGGCCGAGCAGGCCGCACAGGTGACCATGCTGCAGCGCAGCCCCACCTGGATCTCCGCCGTCCCGGGCCGCGACAAGATCGCCGACCGGCTGCGCGAACTGCTGCCGCCGGAGCTTGCGCACCGCGTCATCCGCACCAAGAACATTCTCTTCAATCTCGGCTTCTACCAGTACTGCCGGCGTCGCCCCGAATCCGCGCGCAAGATGCTGACCGGGCTCACCACGCGAATCCTGAAGGACGAGAGCCTGGTTGCCGAGCACTTCACGCCGACCTACAACCCGTGGGATCAGCGGCTGTGCGCGGTGCCGGACGCCGACTTCTTCAAGGCCATGCGCAAGGGCAAGGCCGAGGTGGTCACCGATCACATCGATACCTTTGTGCCGGAGGGCATTCGGCTGAAGTCGGGCCGGGTGCTGGAGGCCGATATCGTCATCACCGCCACCGGACTGCAGCTGCTGGCCTTCGGCGGCATCGGCCTCACCGTGGACGGCGCGCCCGTCGATCTGTCCGAGCAGTTCGTCTGGCAGGGCACCATGATGACCGGCGTGCCCAACTTCGCGGTGTGCATCGGCTACACCAATGCCTCCTGGACGCTGCGCGCCGACCTCACCTCGCGGCTGGTCTGCAAAGTTCTGGCATACATGGATCGCGAGGGCTATTCGGCGGTTGTGCCGAAGCCGGAGCGTGTGCTCGGGGAGCGCCCGCTGCTGGATCTGGCCTCCGGATATGTCCAGCGCTCGATTGCCGAATTCCCCCGCCAGGGCGACCGGCATCCGTGGCAGGTGCGGCAGAACTACCTGCTGGACTCGGCCACCACCATGCGCACCGATCTGCGCAAGACCCTGCGCCCCGTGACTGTGGAAAAGACTCCTGCGCGAGTGTGAAGCGAGATCGGCGGCGGTAAATCCCGTGGCCGGACACGAGGGTGGGGCGAGGTCCGGGCGTCGGTGCGCGGGGTGGATAGCATCGGAGCCATGAGCTCCAAGCGTACGGTGGCGGCAGCAGCAGCGGTGGCGGTACTCGGATCGGTGGCGTGGCTGGTCCCGGTGACAGCGTCCGCGGCGCCGCCCGCCGTGGTCGATCTCTGGACGGTCCCGACCGCGCCCGCCGAGACCGCGACGCTGATCGTCGCCTACAGCTTCGGCAATCGCCTTCCGGCGGGCGCGGATTCGACACGCACCATCGGTGACCCGGGACCGGTCAACGAGGCGCTGGCCGCCGCGGTGGTGGCCGCGCGCGGCGATCGTGGCATTCCGGTCTACGCGCAGACCGAGATCGCCGAAGTCCTGAAGTCCCGCTACGGCATGACCGATGTGGTCGCCATCGATCCGGACCGGGCCGCCGACGGGACGCTCGTCTACCTCTCCACCGACGGTGTGGCCGCCAAGGTCGCGGAACTGCGCGGTGGAGCCGTGGCGACCGATACAGCGGCCGTGGTGGCCTTCCAGGATCACCTGTGGCGGGCCACCCGCACCACGGCCAAGCGGGGTTTCGACGCTTTCGCGCCGACCGGTGTGGTGATGCCGAACCAGTACGACCCGCAATCCGGTCAGCTCTGGACCACCAGTCCGATCCTGTACCTGCCCACCGATTACGCGGGCCGGCTGGCGCTGCTGAAATAGGCGCGAGTACCCGACACTCCGGGACCGGGTGCGCGAGCTTCGATTTCGGCTTTACCGCAGCTCACACGCCTGCCAGGCTGGCGGCACTGCCCAGTCGGCAGATTGCCGCGGCGAGGGGAGCGCAGATGGTATTCGAGGGTGGATTCGTGCGGCCCGCACCGCAGTTGGAGCCGTCAGCGGCGCAACCGCGCCAGCCCCCATGTCGCAATCGAGCCTTCCGGAATGCGACGGAGCGGCGCTCCGGAACCGTTGCCCTACAACGGGTATTACGGGCTTCGCACGCTGCGAAATCCGGCGCTTGTGACGAATCCGACGTGGTAGCCCGGCAATTCGCCGCCGCGGCCCTGCGGGTTGCGCTGGAGGTGCTCGACGGCCGTAGATCTCCGCTACAACTGCGCCCGCTCGCCGACACCGGAGTTATCGCCGCATTGCGCACGGTGGCCGACCGCGGTCAGGTCCCGGGGCGTGGTCTCGGGGGCGCGACCCTCACCAGGGTGGATGTGATCATGGCCGGGTCGCGGGCGGCGGAAGTGTGTGCGGGATACGACCGGGGAACGCGGCATTTCGCGCTCGCCGCCCGCATTGTCCGCGGTCGTTCCGGGTGGCGCTTGACCGCATTCCGGGTGTTCTGAAGACCTTCCGGTCTCTGCGGTAATAGCAGAATAGTCTGATCTCACGCAATTCGATTCGCGCCTGGTTTGAAACCTCCCTCCCGCGGCATTAGCATTTCGGCGAATAGCGGCACCTCTACGTGGAAGGGCAGTCCATGGCGAAGAAAGTCACCGTAACTCTGGTTGACGACTACGACGGCGAATCGAAGGCCGACGAGACAGTCTTTTTCTCGATCGACGGTTCGGATTACGAGATCGATCTGTCGATCAAGAACGCCGGCAAGCTGCGGGAGTCTCTCGAGCCGTGGGCCGAGAAGGCCCGCAAGGTGGGTCGTTCCAAGCAGCGCAAGGTGGGGGCTGTCACCGGCCGCACCCGCCCCGCTGTGGATCGGGAAGAGAGCACCGCGATCCGGGAATGGGCACGGGCTCAAGGGCACCAGGTCTCCTCGCGCGGCCGTATCCCGGCCGAGATCGTCGAGGCGTACCAGCGGGCGAAGTAATAACGGGCAAAAAATCTGCCCGCGGGGAAATTCGGTAGGAGCCGGTGGCCATGGTCACTGGCTCCTTACCATTTGCCCGTTGTTATGCCACACGCAGTAGCGAATCTCCAGTTACCGGCAGTTCGGTGCGGATTCGTTCCAGTAGTAGCCGCGCGCGTTCGCGATGTTCCGCCGCGGCAGCACGGTCGCCGAGAGCCTCCGCCAGCTCGGCCAGCACCGCATCCATCGGGCCGAAAGCGGTCGTACCGCTTTCGATGCCGATGACCGTGCCGGAGTGCGGGGCCAAGTATTCGAAGAGTGCGCGAATATCCGCGGTCTCGCCGAGTGCGATCGCGGTACGCGCCCGCATCGCCGACATGAGTACCGGATACATCTCCTCGCGCACCCGGTCCGTCGCCGCGTAGACGGGACGAGCGATGGCCGGCTTCCCCGCGTGCACCAGTGCGAGCGAGTACGCCTGCCCGAAAATGCTCGGCAGCTCCGTGTACATCTCTGCGAGGCGTTCGACGAGCCCCGACAGATCACCGCGCGCCCATCCGATCGCGGTGGCGCAGAACAGTTCCACCTCGGCGACGTTCGTTGCCCCGGACCGCGCTATGCGCCGCCCGAATCGCTCGTAGAGCTGCTCCGACAGATCGATATCCCCGCGCAGTAACTCCATGGTGGCGGCGAGGCAGCTCACCATATCCAGCAGTGGCTGCAGCTGCCCCTCGTCCGCGTATTCCACCGCATCGACGGCTCGCCGCGCCGCTTCCCGCAGATCGGCATGGGCCACCGCCGCCCGATACCCCAGATGCTGTGCCAGCGCCTGATACTCCGCCAGCCCCGCACCTGTGGCCACCTGCTCCAACTCGGCCGCCAGCGCGGCGAACTCGGGCCCGTAGTCGAACTCCAGGTAGGTCGCCGCATTGATTGCCGCACAGCGCAATTCGGGATCACCGAGACTCCGTGCCAGCCGCACCGCCTGCAGCGCCAGCCGCTGCCCGCCCGCGTACTCGTCCAGTCCGGCCTCGAAGGTCGCCGCGATCAGCAGCAGAATCAACGACTCCGGTGACCGGTCCTCGCTCACCCCGTAGGCGTCACCGGGCAGCCACACCAGCTCGCTCTTCGAAAGGGGTTGTCCAACCGCGGTTTCCGCTACTGCGATGGTTGTGCGCAGCCCACCGGGGCTCGCCTCCCGGCCGACATCGAGCGCAGCGCCCGGGACCTGATCGGCCGCAGTGGGCAGCCGATACGGGGCCAGCGCGCGGGCCAGCGCCTGGCGGATGCGGTGATCCGGGGTGCCCCACTCGCGGGCGGCCCAGATCGCGGGGGCGCGCCAGCAGGTGAGCGCACGGATGCGAAGGTTCTCGCCGCCCAGATCCTCGGCGAGCGTGAGGGCGCGGGCGCGCTCGGCGCGGGCCGCACGATGCTGATTGTCGTAGGCGAGCGCGGTGACCAGCGTGCAGCGGGTATCGAGCAGCGCGGTGCGGTCCGCACGGTCGGCGTGGTCAGCGGCATCGCCCGCGAGTTCGTGTAGTTCGACGGCCGCGCGCAGCAGCCGGACGGTCTCACTGCGCATACGGCGGTCCATCCGGCGGCGGGCGGCGGCGCGCACCAATTCGATGGCGGTCCTCGCGGTTTCGGCGCTCGCACCCAGGATGGCGTGCCGGGCCAGTACCTCCGGATCGCGGGCCAGGGCCGGGTAGGCCTCGGCGTGCTCTTCGAGCAGTTCCAGTGCGGCCCAGTGCATTCGGCCGCGCCGCAGCGCCGGAATGCCGAGGTACACCGCATCGCGGATGAGCGCGTGTTCGAAGGCGATGGTGCCGGTGCGCCCGCTGCCGACCAGCCCGGCCGCCTCGGCGGCGGCGATCAGATCGATCAGCGTGTCCTTGGGCAGCCCCGCCGCCAGGCTGAGAATGCCGAGCTCGCTGCCCGCACCCCAGATCGAAATATGCTGCAGCACCGCGGTGACACCGGCGGGCAGCTGTGCGACGCGATTGTCGATCAGGTCCCGGATGGACTCCGGCACCTGCTCCAGGCTGCCGTGCGCGGCGAGTAGTTTGGCCAGCTCCCGGACGAAGAGCGGATTGCCGCCGGTGCGTGCGTGCAGCTGGGCCAGTACGTCGTCACTCAACGTCGGCAGTCCGGCCGCCTGGGCCGTCTGCCGCGTCCCGGCCAGATCCAGGCCGTTCAATTCCAATGCCGCGGCGGTGTACTGGGCGAGTGCGGCCGCCGTATTGTGCACCACCGGACCGGCTTCCGACCGCCGCATGGTGACCAGCACCAGTACGGGTTCCTCACGAAGCCAGTTCACCACCTGGCGCAGCACCTGCAGCGTGGCGGTATCGGCGCGGTGCACATCCTCCAGCAGCAGCGCCACCGGTCCGGAAGCGGCCGCGTTCCTACACGATTGGGCGAGTTTGCGGGAGAGCGTGAAGGCGTCGTCGGCGTCGGTGTCGGGCCCCGGCACCGTCGAAATCGGCGCCGCGGTGGCGGCTTCGAGGCCGCTGTGAATCTCCGACCAGGCCCAGGCCGGGGGCGCGCCGTCGATCTCCGGGCAGTCGCCGGTCGCCACCGTCCAGCCGGTGGTAGTCAGCGCGGCCAGGGCGGTTTCGGCCAGCGTCGTTTTGCCGATGCCGGCCTCACCGGACATCCAGACGAGCCGGAGGCCGCCGCTGCGCGTCGCCGCGGCCAGGGTGAGCAGTTCCGAGAGTTCGGCGGCATAGCCGGTGGCGGAAGGGGTTTCGGCGGGGGTGGTGCTGCCGCCGCTGTGCAGCAGCACCGGCCGATCATCGGCCTCGGCCGCCGGGACCAGCGGTGTCAGATCCGCGGAGTGGGTGAGGATCGCGGTCTCGAGGTGGCGCAGGGCAGGCCCCGGATCGACGCCGAATTCATCGCCCAGGAATTCGCGTGAGCGCCGAATGGTGTTGAGCGCCTCCAATTGCTGGCCGAGCTGATATTGCGCGATCGCGAGCAGCCGGACGAGTTCCTCACGCCCGGGGTGTGCGCCGAACAGCCCCCGCAGCCCGATGACGACCTCGCCCCAGCGGCCGAGTTCGAGTTTGGCCTGGGCATCGAGTTCGATGGCGGTCAGATGCAGATCGTCGAGCCGATGGGCTTCCGGTGCGGCCCATTCGATGTCGGCGAACGCCTCCAGCGCCGGACCGCGCCATTGTGTGAGCATCGCCTCCAGCATGGTGTTGCGCTCGAGCGGAGTCGGCCGGGTTTCGGGATTGCTGATCAGTTCCTGATAGGCGCGCAGTTGTTCTTCGAAGTGCCACGCATCTACGGCATTCTCGGCGATTCGCAGTGCATAACCGGACGATTCGGACACAATGTGCCGGGAGGGCGCGCGCCGCGGCCGATCCGGTTCGAACAACCGCCGCAGATTGTGGATATGTACCTGCAGTACCGAGGAGGCCTTGGACGGAGGATGCCCGGCCCACAGGTCTTCGATCAGGCGTTCAGTGCTCACAGCCTGGCCGTGCGCCACGATCAGGCGGCCGAGGACAGCGCGCTGCATAGGGGTTCCGAGGGGAGCCTCCTGGCCGTCGATGGACATGTACAGGGGCCCGAGCACTCTGATCTCCGGCCCTGCCATCCCGACCCCTCCTCGTAGCAAAAGCAAACTGGACGTTTGCCATAAGAAGAGCACTATCCCTCAAAAAGTCGAAGATGCCAAAAGTTTGCACGATAGTTGTCGAATGGTTACGGATGGTCCGGGAAGTCGGCCTGTTCGCGTGCTAAGGCCAATTGTTCTAATTGCTAACAATATCCCGGTGTGACCTGACCCGGTCGGAAGTGAATTGGAAGAGCCATGGCGGATGCTTTCGGGTGGAAACAAGCCTGAGGAAGGGTGGTTTACATGCTGCACCGATGCGATGTCCCGAATGGGTTCGGCAACACCGGAATCGAGCCCGAGAACGCTGGACTGTATATCGATCGCGATGGCGATATCTGGGAGAAGCAGGACGACGGCTGGCGGCTGCTGCTTCAGCGCGGCGTGGCGGTCGACCCCATGTCCCTCTGGGATTGGACCGAGGGACACGTCCGCGACTACGCGCCGTTCGCAGCCGTGGCCGGAGTGAACTGATACCGGCCTCCGGGCGCGCAGGCCGCTACCGCAGCCGGCGGATGTCGCCGCGCACGCGGTAGAAGCCGCCTCGTGCCGATTCGGCGACCGCGTCGACGACGTAGCGTGCGCCCACTTCGCGAATATCACGGGGAAACTGCACATTCCAGCCGTGTTGATAGCCGGGGGAGACCACGTGCACGCGCAGACCGCCGGCGGCGTTCACGCACTCCACGACAATGCCGTCACCCGCATCGGCCACCGATTCCACTGTGGTACTGGGTATTACGGCAGACATCTCCGGCGCCTTCACCGAGAAGGTCTGCGGCAGCACGCCCTGCTCGGCATTGTGGATGGCGGCCTCGCTCACATCCAGGCAGGCCAGCGCGCCACTGGTGGTGACCAGGTAGAGCTTCTGATCGTGGTACTGCATGGAGTACGCCGACCCGCAGCCGGTGGCCAGCTTCCACAGGCGCTGCCCCGCGGAATCGAAGCAGTAGACCGAAGAGTAGTTGTCGCCCGCGAACACATAGCGCCCGTCAGGTGAAGTGGCACAGGAGAATACGGCCGCATCACACTGATACGTACGCTCGGCCGCACCGCTCTTCGCCACCATCCGCACCTGATTGCGGCTGGTCCCCGCGTACACGGCGCCGGCCTCCTGCCAGCCGAACAGCACCTGACCGCCGGTCGGCGTGAGCCACTGCTTATCGCCGCTGACCAGGTCGTACTTGGTGACACCTTCCGAATGTCCGTGGTACACGCCGTCATTGTCGATGCGCACCATCCACCCGGAATCCCCGCTGCTGCGCCGCGACCACAGCGACTCCTCCTCGTGGTCGATGACGGTCAGCCCGCCCTGCCGGTCGGAGACGCCGAGAATGCCGTCGTGGATATCGAGCCAGTAGATATCGACATTGGCGGCAATATCGTAGGCCGCCCGCGGCACCTTGCCGGACAGGTCGTACACCCGCCCGTCATCGCATCCGGCATAGATCCAGAAGTCATCGGCCACAATGCATTTAACCGCATCCGGCAGCCGGAATCGGCCGTTCACCGCGCCCTCGGGCGTCAGCGTGAACACATCGCCGTTCTCATTGCCCACCCAGCAGCGGTTCTCTTCGACGAAGATCCCGAACGCCGCCGCGCCGGAGTCGAAAGTCCACAGCACCGGAGCCGATTTCGCGGTCGAGCGCTGTGAGACGATGGCCCGTCGGGTCACCGGCCGCTTACCCCGTACGCCCTTGACGGCGGGCGCATAGCCCTTGCGCACCTTCGCGCCGACCTTCTTCGCGGCCGCGGCCCGCGCTTTGTCCACCGTGGCAAAGGAACTCACCTGGGTTGCCCCGGACTCGCCGATGCGCCCGTAGCGAATGGTCACCTGCGTTTCGGCAACGACGACCTCATAGAACTTGTGTGCCGAACCGCTGTCTTCCGACAGTTCGAGATAGGTGGTTTCCCCGATGGTCATGCGCCCCGCTCCAAGCTTCGATCAACGTTTTACGCTGCGAAAGCTAGCAAGGCGCACCGACATTCAGAGGTAGAGGTGCGCCACCAGTCCGGCGAGCGCGCCGCCGACCAGCGGTCCGAGCACCGGGACCCAGGCGTAGGCCCAGTCGGCGTTCTTGTGCTGCGATCCCTTGTGCGCGGGCAGCTCCTCGGGGATGCGCTGCGCGGATCCGCCGCCGAGATCGGCCGGGACCCGCTCCGGCAGCACATTCGCGGCGCGGCCGGTCGGCAGCAGGGCGTAGGCGATGCGGGGTCCGAGGTCGCGGGCCGGGTTGATGGCGTATCCGGTGGGGCCGCCCAGTGAGGCGCCGATGCCGACGACCAGCAGCGCCGCGGCCAGCGGTCCCAATCCACTCGGGGTGTGCCCGAAGGCCAGGATCACGAATACCAGCGCGAACGTGGCGATGACTTCGGTGAGGAAGTTCCACTTGTAGGAGCGGATCGCGGGCCCGGTGGCGAAGACCGCCAGCTTCTTGGCCTCGTCGGTTTCCTCGTCGAAGTGCCGCTTGTAGGCCGCGAAGGCGGCGTACGCACCCAGGAAGGCGCCGAGCAGCTGTCCGGTGAGATAGGCGACGGTATTGGTGAAGTTCACCGGCACCCCGGGCGCGTACTCGTCGGCGCCGGAGAACAGATTGCCGATGGTGACAGCAGGATTGAGGTGCCCGCCGGTCTTGTAGGCGACATAGACGCCCGCGAAGACGCCGAGACCCCAGCCGAAGCTGATCAGCAACCAGCCTCCGTCGAAGCCCTTCGACTTTGCTAGCAATACGTTGGCAACGACACCTGCGCCGAGCAGGATGAGCACACCCGTGCCCAGTGCCTCGCTGATGAAAATCGTGCTGAAGCCCATTGATGCGCCTCCCGATCGGCGTCGCGACAGTGCGGACGAAGGTGGGTAGAAGCCGAATCGGACCTTACGGTCTTTTGTTCAGCAAATCTTTAGACACACGCTACGACGACCGGGATGCCCCGCACAAGCCGCGAATTTCCGGCCGAATCCGGAGGCGGGCGTGCGGATGCGCCACGCCGGAATTGCTTCCGGCGCGGCGCTATTCAGTACTGGAATTCCGCCGAAAAAGGCTCAGCTGACCGCGAGCAGGCGGGCCGCATTGGCCGCCTCGTCGTCATCGGCCGCATTGGCCGCGAGTTCGGCATGCACGCGGTCGAAGTACTGATTGATCTCGGCATTGGTGCGCTCGGCATCCCAGCCCAGATGCGGGGCGATGAGCCGCGCGATCTCGGGAGCCGCCTTCAGGCCGCGGTCCGGCACCTCGATGGAGATGCGGGTGCGGCGGGTGAGGACATCGTCCAGGTGCAGCGCACCCTCGTGGGTGGCGGCGTACACGGCCTCGGCGGCAATGTAGTCCTCGGCGCCCGGAATCGGCTGGTGCAGTGCGGGAACCGCCGCGATCAGATCGAACAGGCTCTCGGTGAGCGAACCGTACCGGCCGAGCAGGTGCTCGACGGTCTCGATCGGCAGCTCGGCGCGTAGTGCGACGCCGCGCACATCGTCCAGCATGTCCTGGTAGCCGACCGCACCCAGCAGCGGCAGGCTCTCGGTCACCGACGACGGCGCGTCACTGCCGAGTCGCGCGGCGGCGGCATCGACCACATCGGCGGCCATCACCCGGTAGGTGGTGTACTTGCCGCCCGCGATGACGAACAGGCCGGGCGCCGGCTCGGCGACCGCGTGCTCACGCGAGAGCTTCGAGGTCTCCTTCGAGGCGCCGGTCATGAGCGGCCGCAGCCCCGCATAGGTGCCGACGATATCGGCGCGCGTAATCGGTTCGCGCAGCAGCGAATTGAGGTGGTCGAGAATGTACTGCACATCCGCGGCGCTGGCGGTCGGGTGGTTCTTGTCCAGCGACCATTCGGTATCGGTGGTGCCGATGATCCAGTGCTCGGCCCACGGAATCACGAACAGCACGGACTTCTCGGTGCGCATGATCAGGCCGGTGTTCATATTCAGCCGCTCACGCGGCACCATGATGTGCACGCCCTTCGACATACGCACGTGGAACGGGAATTCAACGCCGGTCATCTTGATCATGTCATCGGTCCACACGCCGGTGGCGCTGATGACGGTGCGGGCCCGAATGGTGTGCTCCAGACCGGTTTCCAGGTCCAGTACCTGCGCGCCGACCACCTGCTCGCCGTCGCGCAGCAGCCCGGTCACCTTGGTGCGGGTGAGCACGGTCGCGCCGTGCTGGACGGCGGTGCGGGCCAGCATCATGGTGTGCCGGGCATCGTCGACCTGTGCGTCGTAGTAGCGGATGGCGCCGGTCATGGCGTCTTCCTTCAGCGCCGGAGCCAATTCCAGTGCGCTGGTGCGGGTCAGGTGCCGGTGCATGGGCACCGCGCGCGCCCCGCCGAGGGTGTCGTACAACGCCACGCCCGCACCGATGTACGCGCGCTCCCACACCCGATGCTGCAGCGGGAACAGGAAGGACACCGGATGCACCAGGTGCGGGGCGATCTTGTTCAGCAGCAGCCCGCGCTCCTTCAAAGCCTCACGGACCAAAGCGAAGTCGAGCTGCTCCAGGTAGCGCAGGCCACCGTGGATGAGTTTGGAGGAACGGCTGGAGGTACCGGCCGCGAAGTCGCGGGCCTCGACCAGGGTGACGGACAGGCCGCGCGCGGCGGCATCGAGCGCGGCGCCGGCGCCGGTCACGCCGCCACCGATGACCAGGACATCGATCTCGGTGTCGCCGAGCGAATCGATCGCCCGGGTGCGGTAGGCAGGATCCAATTGTGCGGACACGAAATGCTCCTTGTTATCGGTACTCACTTCAAAAGGCCCAGTTCAGTCATCGGGGTCAGTCCTCGTCGTCGTCGATATCGACCCAGTCGAGAGTTCGCGAGACGGCCTTGAGCCAGCGGGTGTACCCGCGCTCGCGCTTCTCCTCCGACCACGTGGGCTGCCAGCGCTTGTCCTCGTGCCAGTTGGCGACGAGTTCGTCTGTGTTGTTCCAGAATCCGGTGGCCAGGCCCGCGGCATAGGCGGCGCCGAGCGCAGTGGTCTCCGGGACCATCGGCCGTGACACCGGAACGCCGAGGAAATCGGCCTGGATCTGCATGGCAAGTTCATTGGCGGTGACGCCGCCGTCCACCCGCAGGACCTCCAGCTTCACACCGGAGTCGCGCTGCATGGCCTCGACCACGTCCCGCGTCTGGTAGCAGATGGATTCCAGTGTGGCCCTGGCCAAGTGGGCATTATTGCTGTAGCGGGACAAGCCGAGCACGGCGCCGCGCGCATCGGGCCGCCAGTACGGCGCGAAGAGTCCCGAGAAGGCGGGCACGAAGTACACGCCGCCGGTATCGCTGACCTGGCTCGCCAGTCGCTCGATTTGCGAAGCGCCGGAAATGATTCCGAGCTGATCGCGCAGCCACTGCACGGCCGATCCGGTGACGGCGATCGAACCCTCGAGCGCGTACACCGGCTTCTCGTCGCCGAACTGGTAGGCGACGGTGGTCAACAGGCCGTGCTTGGAGTGCACAATCTCTGTACCGGTATTCAGCATCAGGAAATTCCCTGTGCCGTAAGTGTTTTTGGCCTCACCGGGCCGGAAGCACACCTGCCCGACGGTGGCGGCCTGCTGGTCGCCGAGCACACCGGCAATGCGCACGGAGCCCTTGAACGGGCCGTCCGGATTGGTGGTGCCGAACCCGGCCGGATTGGACGAGGGCGCAATGGCCGGCAGCATGGCCCGCGGAATTCCGAAGACCGCCAGCAATTCCTCGTCCCAGTCCAGGGTTTCGAGGTCCATGAGCATGGTCCGCGAGGCATTGGTCGGATCGGTGATGTGCACGCCGTCGCGCACGCCGCCGGTGAGATTCCAGATCAACCAGGAGTCGGGGGTGCCGAACAGCGCATCGCCGCGCTCGGCGTCTTCCCTTACGCCGGGGACGTTTTCGAGAATCCACTGCAGCTTGCCGCCGGAGAAGTACGGCGCGGGGGGCAGTCCGGCCTTGCGCCGAATCAGATCGCCGTGCCCGGCCTTGTTCAGGTCCGAGATAATGCGATCGGTGCGGGTGTCCTGCCAGACGATGGCGTTGTAATAGGGGCGTCCGGTGCGGCGGTTCCACACAATGGTGGTCTCGCGCTGATTGGTGACGCCGACGGCGGTGAGATCGCTCGCCGTGAGATTCGCGCCCGCGAGAGCGCTCTTGATCACTGTCCGGGTGCGTTCCCAGATCTCGTCCGGATTGTGTTCCACCCAGCCGGCCTGCGGCATGATCTGCTCATGTTCGAGCTGATGGCGGGCAACCACATTGCCGCCGTGATCGAACACCATGAATCGCGTGGAAGTCGTGCCTTGGTCGATGGCTCCGACGTACTGCGTCATCGCGGTCCTTTCCGGAAACTCGTCATTGAGTCCGTTTGCGCTGGTAAGCACGGTCGCCGCCGGGCCCGACGTCAACGCTACGAACTGCGGGCGTTCCTTGACAGGTCAGCCGTTCGACAATGCCGAACGGTTTGCTGATAGGTTACGGACATGCCGGGTCCGATTCAGTCGATCGAGCGTGCGGCGGCCATGCTGCGCTTGCTCGCGCGCGGCTCCGGGCGGATGGGCGTGGGGGAGATCGCGGCGGCGCTGGGCCTGGCCAAACCGACCGCGCACGGCATCCTCAAGACGCTGCAGGGCGTGGGTTTCGTCGACCAGGACCCGATCAGCGGCAAGTACCACTTGGGCTCGGCGCTGGGGGCACTGGGCGCGGGCTACATCGACACCAATGAGCTGCGGTCCCGGGCCATCAACCGGGCCGACGCTCTCGCGGCGCGCAGCGGGGAATCCGTGCGCATCGCCGCACCGGTGCACGGTGCGGTGACGGTGATCCATCACGTCTTCCGGCCGGACAACACCGCACAGGCGCTGGATGTGGGAGAAGTATTGCCGCCGTACGCGACCGCGCTCGGCAAGGTGCTGCTCGCCTACGACGCCGAACTCGCGGCGACCGTCAAGGACGGCGACCTCCCCGCCCTTACGCACCGAACCATTGTCGATAGACCAGCGCTCGGCCGAGCGCTGACCGAGGTCCGACGCACCGGCTGGGCCGGCGAGGTAGGGGAGTACCGCTCGGGCGAGGCCGGTATCGCCGCGCCGATCCGGGCTCGCGGCGGCCTGGTGGTGGGCGCCCTCGGCATCACCGGTCTCATCGAGCATCTGTGTGACGGCCAACTCCGGCTCCGCCCGGCGCTTGTCGGCCAGGTGCGCGATGCTGCAGGGGCAGTGTCACGGGATCTCGGTGTTGCGCAATGACTCAGGACGGGAGCGGGCGCGCATGACACAACGGTATGTGCTGGCGATCGATCAGGGCACCACCTCCACCCGCTGCATCCTGTTCGATCAACGCGCTCGCCTGGTCGGAGTCGCGCAGCGCGAACACCGCCAGCACTATCCGCATCCCGGCTGGGTGGAGCAGGACGCCCTGGAGATCTGGCGCACCGTCGAGAAGATTGTCCCTGCGGCACTGCGTGATTCGGCCATCACCGTCGATCAGGTGGCGGCGGTCGGCATTGCCAACCAGCGCGAGACCACCGTGGTGTGGGATCGCCGCACCGGCACTCCCATCGGGCGCGCCATCGTCTGGCAGGACGTGCGCACCGAGGAACTGGTCGAGCGGCTCCGGGAATCCCCAGGCGCGGAACGCATTCGAGAACTCTGCGGCCTCCCGCTGGCCACCTACTTCGCTGCGCCCCGGCTGCGCTGGCTGCTCGACTCCGTCCCCGGCCTGCGCGAGCGCGCCGAACGCGGCGAAGTCCTGTTCGGCACCATGGAAACCTGGCTCATCTGGAATCTCACCGGCGGCGCGGACCACGGCGAGCACGTCACCGATGTGACGAATGCCGGTCGCACGCTGCTGATGAACCTCGCCACCCTGGCCTGGGACGACGAACTGCTGCGTTTCTTCGGTATTCCGAAGGCCATGCTCCCACGCATCGAACCGTCGACCGGTGAATTCGGAGTCGCACGCCGGGTGGTCCCCGGCGTACGCATCGCCGCCGCCCTCGGTGATCAGCACGCCGCACTGTTCGGCCAGACCTGCTTCGCGCCCGGCGAGACCGAATGCACCTATGGCACAGGCGGTTTCCTGCTCATGAACACCGGCCGGGAACTGGTCCGCTCCCAGCACGGCCTGCTCACCACCATCGGCTACCAGGTCGGCCCCGACCCGGTGTACGCCCTCGAAGGCCCGATCGCCGTCACCGGTTCACTGGTGCAGTGGTTGCGCGACAATATCGGCCTGATCGCCAGCGCCCCCGAGATCGAAACCCTCGCGGGCACAGTCGAAGACAATGGCGGCTGCTACCTGGTTCCCGCCTTCTCCGGTCTGTACGCCCCGCACTGGCGCAGTGATGCCCGCGGCCTCCTCATCGGCCTCACGTCGTATATCACCAAGGGCCACATAGCCCGAGCCGTACTGGAGGCCACCGCCTGGCAGACCCGCGATGTGGTCGAGGCCATGAACGCCGACGCCGGACTGCGCGCGGATGCCCTCCGCGTAGCAGGTGGGATGACCTCCGACAACCTGCTCATGCAGATCGTCGCGGACGTTCTCGACATTCCGGTCATGCGGCCCATAGTCGCCGAAACCGTATCCCTAGGAGCGGCCTACGCGGCAGGCCTGGCGGTCGGTTATTGGCCGGATCTCGAAGGCCTGCGCCACAACTGGCGGGTAGCGGCCCAATGGGTACCGCGGATGGATCCCACCCTGCGGGAAGAGGAGTACGACAACTGGAAGCGCGCGGTGGAGCTTACCTACGGTTGGCTGCGCCCAAAGAAGCCCTTGACCTAACGTGTCAGATATGCGGTTGTACGTGGGATGCGCAATGTGGACTCACCCGGAGTGGCAGGAGCGCCCATTGCCCCCGGCAAAACGCCTGCGCACCTACTCCTCCTGGTGCAATGCGGTGGAAGGCAATACGACCTTCTACGCCACACCACAACGCCGCACTGTGGAATCCTGGGCCCGCCAAACCGATCCGGACTTCCGCTTCGTAA
Source organism: Nocardia sp. (assembly GCF_025465275.1). Lineage (GTDB taxonomy): Bacteria > Actinomycetota > Actinomycetes > Mycobacteriales > Mycobacteriaceae > Nocardia. The sequence continues at coordinate 35,907 of NZ_JAODNK010000064.1, forward strand.
TGAAGTTGCCCCGCACCGTCACTCACGAGCGCCGCCTCGCAGGCATCGACAATGACATGAACGCCTTCCTCGATGCCGTCGAACCGCTCGGCCGCCGCCTGCACGCCCTGTGGATCCAACTCCCCGGTTCCTTCACCGATCTGGCCGCACTGGCCAACCTCCTGGAGGCCCTCCCGCCGCACTACCGGGCGGCAGTGGAGGTCCGGCACCCGGCATTCTTCGAAAACCCCCGAGCCATAGCTCAATTGGAGGCGGTACTGGAGAATGCGGGCGCCGAATGGATCCCCTTCGACACCACCACCCTCTTCTCCGTCCCCGCCGCCAGCGCGGCCGAACTCGAAGCCCAATCCAAGAAGCCCCGCCTGCCGCGCCGCACCCGAGCCCTCACCGAGTACCCGATAGTCCGCTACCACGGCACCGACGACACCGACCGCACCGTCGCAGGCTGGGAGCCATGGGTCGAGCAGACCCTCGAATGGCTCCGAGAAGGCCGCTCTCCCACCGTCTTCATCCACACCCCCGACAATGCCGGAGCCCGCACCCTGGCCCGCCGCTTCCACACCGAAGTCCGTACCCACCTCCCCGAACTGGAGCCCCTCCCGGACCCCATCCCCACCGACCCGATGACGCTGTTCTGACAGCCGGCCTAGAGCGCGATCCGGACCACCGTGGTGATTTCGGCAGCGGCCCGAATGTCCTCGGGCTTCGGCTGTCCCGCAGCGTCACGGCCGACCCCGTAGTACTTGGAGTCCGAGGGAGTGGCCTGGAGGAACGAGGTCAGGCTCTCCGTCACGACAGCGCGATCCTTGACGACAGTGGCGGTTCCGGAGACCGTCTGTCCTCCGATCAGCAGGTCGACCGGAGCGCCTCCGCGGAGATTGATCCACCACTTGCTGTCGGTATAGCAGGTAACGAGATCTCCGTCCCGCACGTATCTGACCACCGCTGTGTACTGTTTGCCGGTCTTACGGCCGGTGAAGGTCAGGAGCATGGTGTTACGACTCATGATTCGGTGTAGGGGTGACCGCAATATGCGCTTCACCACCCAGTTCACGTAGCTGGGAACGGTGGGAGGGGCGGATGTAGTGGTCATGGATCCCCCTGGATCGTGTTGTGGCACAGACCTTCACGATCGACTCTACGGGGACGTGCCGAATTTGGTTCTTTGTCCTCGAACGAAAAGCGTCACACCGGAGGTATCCCGATGTGACGCTGTCCCGCAGCAACTCTCAGCTGATCAATGCACCTTCGCGCTCGGCCCGCAATGCATCCCGGGCAAGTGATCGATCGCGCTGGTCTTCGAACTTGACCACATCCCCGCGCAATTTGTCGAGAAACTCCCCGAGCTCATTTCGCAATTGATCCCCACGCGGTCCGAAGTCGGTGCGCTCGAAGATATTCCACTTCTTCAGCACGGGCAGCAGTACTTCTTCCAGATGTTGGCGAAGATCGTAGATGCCGTGCTTGGCGATGATCACGCCATTGCGCCGGAAGTTGGGCATGCCGGCGCCCGGCATCTGGAATTCCCGGATGATGTGGGTGATGGCTTCCATGGCCTGGTCGGGGGACACGTCCAGGGCTGCCGCGCAGATATTGCGGTAGAAGATCATGTGCAGGTTCTCGTCTGCGGCGATGCGCTGCAGCATCCTGTCCGCTATGGGGTCATTGCACACTTTGCCGGTATTGCGATGCGAAACGCGCGTCGCTAATTCTTGAAATGTGACGTATGCGACAGACACCATAAATCCACAATCCGAGGGGATTGCCTTGGTGCCGATGCGTTTCTGTGCTAGCTGAGTCGCGTTGTAGCCATTGGTCATATGGATCATCCGGGCCTGTTCCAGGGCCTCCGGATCGACCCCTCGGGTCACCACGAGGTAGTCCCGGAGCACGATGCCGTGCCGGTTCTCCTCGGCCGTCCAGCGACCCACCCAGGTGCCCCACGGACCGTCCTGGGAGAAGTTGTCGGAGATCTCGCGATGGTAGCTGGGGAGGTTGTCCTCGGTCAGCAAATTGGTGATCATTGCAGCCTTGGCAACCTCGCTGAGCTGGGACTGAGCGGGATCCCAGTCGGCACCGCCCATTGCTGTGAAGTTGCGACCTGCATCCCACGGTACGTAGTCGTGGGGATGCCAGGCTTTGGCCATCGATAGATGCCTATTAACATTCGCTTCGGCAATCGGCTCCAGCTCGATCAGCAACTCGAGCTGCGTCAGATTCCTGGCCACGATCGTGTGCCTCCCTCAAAATGGCTCGGCGCTGCGGAATGATGGCAGTGGAAAGCGCTTGAGATTCGGCGATAACCGCCGCGGCGAAGGGGCCGCCGGGAAGAGATCCGGGGGTGCCCGCGTGTCGCGCAAGGAGACTGGTCGGCTTCGCCTCGGCTAATCTAGCCCAGTTCGCCGGAAATTGGCTTCATCCCCGCCGAAGTGTTCACCAGCGGGGTGCGTTCTCTAGTTGCATACCAGTCCTTGACAGCCCATGCGGATCGAATCTGGTTCGCCGGAGCATTGCTACGGAGAGTGAACGATCATGCAGACGAGCCACGCCTCCCCGGCCCAGCGCCGGAAGTTCCCGAACGTCGTTGTCACCGCACTGGCGGCGACCACCTCGATCGCCGGTGATGTCGATTCGACCTGGAAGGGACTACTCAACGGCGAGAGCGGGATCGACGTCCTAGAGGATAGTTTTCTCGACGACTTCGGTCTGCCGGTGCGTATCGGCGGGCATCTGAAGGTCTGCCCGACTTCCGTTCTCGAGCGTGAAGAGGTTCGGCGGACATCCTACGTCGAGCAGATGGCACTGGTGCTCGGGCGTGAGGTGTGGCGCAATGCCGGCAGCCCGGAGGTGGACGGCGATCGCCTCGGCGTCTCCATCGGCACCGGTCTGGGCGGCGCGGAAATGCTGATCATCGCTCGCGACAAGCTCTCCAGCGGCGGCTACCGCAAGGTCTCGCCGCTGACCGTGCAGACCATCATGCCGAACGGCCCGGCGGCGGTCGTCGGAGTGGAGATGGGCGCGAGGGCCGGTGTGACAACGCCTGTTTCGGCCTGTTCGTCCGGTTCCGAGGCGATCGCCAACGCGTGGCAGCGGATCATCATGGGCGATGCCGACATCATGATCACCGGCGGCGTGGAGGGTTCCATCCAGGCCCTGCCCATTGCCGGATTCTCCATGATGCGCGCCATGAGCACGCGCAATCACGATCCCAAGGCGGCCTCCCGTCCGTTCGACAAGGACCGGGACGGTTTCGTTTTCGGTGAGGCGGGCGCGCTCATGGTCATCGAGACCGAGGAGCACGCCTTGGCGCGCGGCGCCACCATCCACGCCCGAATCATGGGCGCGGGCATCACATCCGACGGTTTCCACCTGGTCGCCCCCGACCCGGCGGGCACCGGCGCCGCCCGCGCGATGATGCGCGCGATGGAACATGCCGGAATCTCGAAATCCGATGTCTCCCATATCAATGCACATGCCACCGCCACGCCGATCGGCGATTCGGCGGAGGCGAACGCGATCTATCAGGCCGTCGGAAACCATGCCGCGGTCTACGCTCCCAAGTCCGCACTGGGGCATTCCATCGGTGCGGTCGGCGCGCTCGAATCGGTCCTCACCGTGTTGAGCGTGCGTGACGGAATCATCCCGCCCACTCTGAATTTGGACAATCTGGACCCGGAGATCGACCTCGATGTGGTGTGCGGGCAAGCGCGTAGCGGTAGCTACGAGTACGCCCTGAACAACTCGTTCGGGTTCGGTGGGCACAACGTTGCCTTGGCCTTTGGCCGGTACTGAGTGACGAGGATCATGTCACCTGCTAGTCTTCCCCAGCCCCAGCTACTTCTCGGGCTTCGGAGTCGATTCTTGTTCGGTGTCACTGCACAGTCATAGCTGTGAGTTGAAAAAGGATAGGGAATGATCGGCGAGACCTTTGATGACTATCTGGACGAGCGCGGCAATATCAAGATCCCCAGCAACCAGACCATGATCGACCTGGTCGACAAGCACTCTGCGGCGCAAGGGGATGAGCTCGCCTACCGTTATGTCGACTATTCGCGGGAACGCGATGGTGAGTACTTCGAGCTGACCTGGAACGAGTTCGGCGTCCGGCTGCGTGCGGTGGCCGCCAGGCTGCAGCAGGTCACGCAGCCTGGCGATCGGGTGGCAATCCTTGCGCCGCAAGGACTCGACTACATCGTCGCCATGTATGCGGCGGTCTACGCAGGCGCCATCGCCGTACCGCTCTTCGATCCGGACGAGCAGGGTCACTCCGACCGATTGCACGCGGTGCTCGACGACTGTAAGCCCGCGGCCATCCTCACGGTCGGTGCGTCCGCGCCCGGAGTGCGGGAGATCTTCCGGGGCCTGCCCGCGCCGAAACGGCCGCGAATCATTGCGGTGGAAGCGATTCCGGACTCCGTGGGCGAGACCTGGGTGCGCCCGGACATCAATATCGACAGCGTGGCCTACCTGCAGTACACGTCGGGTTCGACGCGTACGCCCGCGGGCGTGGAGATCACCCACCGGGCCGTCGGCACCAACCTGCTGCAGGTGATCAATACGATCGGTATTACTGAAAAAGCACGTGGCGTCACCTGGCTACCGCTGTTCCACGATATGGGCCTGCTGACGGTCATCCTGCCGACCATCGGCGGCAAGTTCATCACCATCATGTCGCCCAGCGCCTTCGTGCGCCGTCCCTACCGCTGGATCAAGGAGCTGGCCGCACAGGCGGACGGTGCCGAGATCTTCGCGGCCGCACCGAATTTCGCCTTCGAGCATGCGGCGGCCCGCGGCCTCCCCAAGCCGGGGGAGGAGCTCGACCTGTCCAATGTGATCGGCCTGATCAACGGCAGCGAGCCGGTATCGGTGACGTCGATGAAGAAGTTCAACGACGCCTTCGAGCCGTACGGTCTGCCGAAGACCGCGATCAAGCCCTGCTACGGCATGGCGGAGGCGACGTTGTTCGTCTCGGCTACCCGGCGCGAGGACGAGGCCCGCGTCGTCTATGTCGACCGCAACGAACTCAATGCCGGGCGCATGACCGAGGTGAACCCGGACGCGGATAATGCTGTGTCCCAGGTGTCCTGCGGTTATGTGGCGCTCTCGCAGTGGGCGGTGATCGCCGATTCGGATACCCATGCCGAGAAGCCCGAAGGGCAGGTCGGTGAGATCTGGCTGCACGGCAAGAATATGGGCATCGGTTACTGGGGCCGCCCCGAAGAATCCGAGGCGACCTTCCGCAACCGGCTTGTCACCCGGCAGTCGCCGGTCAGCCATGCCCAGGGCGCGGACGACGACGCGGACTGGATGCGCACCGGCGATTTCGGCGCGTACCTGGACGGCGAGCTCTACATCACCGGCCGCGTCAAGGATTTGGTGATCGTGGACGGGCGCAATCACTATCCGCAGGATCTGGAGTTCTCCGCACAGGAGTCCAGTACCGCGCTGCGCCCGGGTTTTGTTGCGGCCTTCTCGGTTTCGGCGAATCAGCTGCCCGTCGATGTAATCAATCAGAACGGTGCGACTGTCGCCCCCGATCCCGGCAATACCGCCGAGCAATTGGTGATAGTGGCCGAACGTGGCACGGGCGCAGCGAAACTCGACCCGGTGCCTATTGCCGAGTCGGTGCGCGTCGCCATTGCCAAGCGGCACGGCGTGACGGTGCGCGATCTGCTGCTGGTTCCCGCAGGTTCCATTCCGCGCACCTCCAGCGGGAAGATCGCCCGCCGCGCCTGTAAGGCGGCATATGTGGAGGGCACGCTGCGCGGTGGTTACCGGCAGCAGGCATTTCCGGATGTAGGGGAGTAAGTACTGTCGATCTACGGCCCGCGTGCACGCACGCGGGCCGTTTTCATGCCCAGGGCCTGCGGTGTGCTAAGGGGCCCTGACATGCGGCGCGTAACCGGTAGAGAGTCAGACCGGTCCGTACACTTTCTCGCCGTGTGGACTTCTGCCCGATTCGGGCTATTTCTCGTGACAACCACTGCCGTACTGACGCTTTCCGGAACCCCGGTATCCGGGGCGACGGAGGTCCCGTCGGCCTTCTGTGGAACGGACCTGTCCGCCGATGAGCTGGCGACCATCGCCCAGCTCTCCGATACCTCCGACCTGACCGGTGATGCCTTGCAGCGGTTGGACACCGCGGTCGCGCGCAATCACGAGATCACCGAAATCCTGGTGGCGCACCGGGATCGCCGGGCGCTGTTCGGCATTGGCCTCGACGGAGTCGAAGAGGAAGCGGTCATGCCGCTGCAGCACAATCCGGCGGCCTTCCAGAACACCGAATACGCACCTGCCATCAGCCTCGAGCTACTGAGCCGCTACCTCAACAATCTGCATGCCGAATTCACCGGTGGCGCAGTCGAACCGCACTGGGCGCGGTACTTCACCCAGGCGGCGCAGTGCGAGCTGTCGGGCGCGCGGGTGGCGATGACGGGCTACGACGCACACCTCGTGGTCGACCTCGCCTATTCGATCGCCGCGGTCGGCTCGAAGCCGGAGAACGCTCCCGACTACTTCAAGATCGTGGCGTCCATCGCGGGTGCGGGCGATGTCATCATCGACCGGACCAAGCAGGTCTACAACGCCGATCTCGGCCCACTGTGGCGGTTCTACTTCTTCGGCGAAGGCCTGGACCTGCTCGTCGGCAAGGGCGTCGCGACGAAGCCGCTGCTGGTGGCCGCCGACGTCGGGGCGAATGTGGTGATCTACGGAAATGGCCTGGCACTGGAAGATCCGGCCCTGCACGATGCGACGGCCGTCGAGGTCAAGGCCCTCTCGGATGCCGCCGATGTAGCCTTCGAGGTGCTCGCCGACGTACACGCCCTCTGAACTGAGCTACGCACCGGATGACGGGAGCTAGCCGGCGGCCGTATCGGTCCGGCGCCGCTGCCCCGAGGCCTTGGCCCAGTACATGGAATAGTCCGCTGCCTGCAGCAGATCGTCGGCGGTGGTGTGCGCGGCGTACTCCTCGGCAATGCCGACGCTGGCGGTGACGGTCAGCCGATGGCCCTGCACCTCGAACGGGAGCGCGAAGGCGTGCCGCACACCGCGCGCCACCTCGTCCACCTCGGCGGTGGAATTCGGCACCAGAATGACGAATTCGTCGCCGCCCATGCGGGCCACCAGCTGCCCGAAGCCGGAGGCGCAGTCGTCCAGCCGCGCGGCCGCCTGTACCAGCAGTTCATCGCCGACCGCATGCCCGAAGGTGTCGTTCACCGCCTTGAAATGATCGAGATCGACGTAGCAGAGCCCCACTCGGCTGTCGGGGTCGGTGAACGCGGCGGTGAGCGCGTCGAAGAAGCGGGAGCGATTGGCCAGCCCGGTCAGCTGATCGTGATGGGCCCGGTAGTGCAGGCGCTCACGCAGTGCCCGCCGCTCGGAGATGTCCTCCACCAGCACAAGCGTGTACCGGGGCACGCCGCGCTCGTCCCGAATGAGCGAGACATTGATATTCGTCCACACCGTGCGCCCGTCCCGATGCGGATAGGCCTTCTCCATCTGCGCATTGTCGACATCGCCGCGCAGCACCGAGGCGTACAGCGGCCACATGCCCGGATCATCGTCGGGATGGCCGAGTTCGGTGACCTCGAGAGCGCTCATCTCCTCCGGTGAATAACCGAGCATGTTCGCGAAGGCATTGTTGACCTCGATGATGCGCCCGGTCATATCCGATAGCCCGGTGCCGATCCCGGCCTGCGCGAACACCGCCCGGAAGCGCGCCTCGCTGGCCCGCAACTGCTCCTGCACCTGGATACGCGCGGTGATCTCGGCGACGCGCACACTTTCCTGCTCGGTGAGCAGCCAGCTTCGGAAAGCGCGCACATAGCCGGTTGTGAAGGCCCCCAGCAACTCTGCGGCACGCGCGCTGGGAATTCCCTTCTCCCGGGTGAAATACGCGTTGAGGACGGAGACGCTGCGGCCCAGCACTTCGTCGCCGACGAAGTGCGCCCGTGCCAGTTTCGCGCCGAGTTCGGCAACCTGATCGGCGGATTCTCCGGTGCGGGCGGCGGCGTCCAGCTGCTCCGCCAGCAGGGCGATCAGGGCGGCGGCTTCGTCCCGGCTCATGGGCACGACATGATCGCGGGCTCCGCTGTCGAGCGCGGCTACCCACTGTTCGACCAAGTCGGCGTGCGGGCCATCCTGCTCCGGCCCACCCCCGGAATCCGACGCCATGAGGGTCGATGGTAGCCCGACCGGTCGGTGCCCGCGAACCCCGCCCCAGCAGCCCATAGTGGGATACCATTGCGGCGCTTAACGATTGGCAGTGTGGGTTCGAGAGGGGTAGTGGGATCGATGACCAGACCGAGTTGGGCTCCCGAGGGTATCGATCTGGATCGCCCCAGCGCCTCCCGCGTATACGACTATTTTGTCGGCGGCATGCACAACTTCGAGATCGATCGTGAACTCGCGCAGATGATCGAGAAGTTCACCCCCAATGTCGCGGAGACCATGCGCGCGAACCGGGATCTGCTGCGGCGCGCAGTGCGCTTCCTGGCCGATGCGGGCATCGATCAGTTCCTCGATCTGGGCTCGGGCATCCCGACCGTCGGCAATGTGCACGAGGTCGCACAGGCTCGAAACCCCGAGGCGCGAGTCGTTTACGTCGATATCGACCCGGTCGCGGTCGCGCACAGCCAGGCGATCCTGGAGGGCAATCCGCTCGCAGCGGTCATTCACGGCGATGTGGCACAACCGGATTCGATCCTTGCCGCGCCGGAAGTGGCCAAACTGCTGGACTTCGATCGACCGATCGCCGTATTGCTGCTCGGTGTACTGCATTTCGTGCCCGACGAGAGTGAGCCGGCCGCCGCCGTCGCACGTTTGCTCGAGGTCTGTGCGCCCGGCAGTTATGTCGCCATCACGCACGCCACCTCCGACGGTCAGCCGGCCGAAGTGCTGGAGGCGCAGAAGCTTTCGGGTCGTACCTCCACCGAGATCGTGCTGCGCGGCAAGGACGACATCGCGACCTATTTCTACGACTGGACGCTGCTCGAGCCGGGTCTGGTGCACCTGCCGCTGTGGCGCCCGGAGGATCCCGCCGATGTCGGCGAGCACCCGGAAAGCTCCGGCGCGTACGGCGGTCTCGCCCGCAAGGACTGAATCCGGCACAGATCCTCCGGCGTCCGCCATGATCGGACCATGAGTGTGGATCTGGAACGCGCGGACCGAACCCTGATCATCAGGATGAATCGCCCGCACAAGCGCAATGCCATCGACGCGGAAATGACCGCCGGCCTGGACAGCGCGCTCAATACCTTCGAAGACGATCCGGACCTGTGGGTGGCAGTGCTGACCGGCACCGGAGACATCTTCTCGGCAGGCACCGACCTGGCCGCCGGCTCCGGCGGCCGCACCGGGCGCGGCGGCGAATACGGCGTCATCCGCCGCACCCGCCGCAAACCCCTCATCGCTGCGGTGGAGGGCCGGGCCCTCGGCGGCGGTATGGAACTGGTCCTGGCTTGCGACCTGGTGGTAGCCGCGCGCACCGCTGCCTTCGGCCTCCCCGAGCCCCGCCGCGGCGTCATAGCCACCTGCGGCGGCCTCTTCCGCACACAACGTGCTCTCCCCCTGAACATCGCCAAAGAACTCCTCCTCACCGGCGAACCGCTCCCCGCCGAACGAGCCTGGCAACTCGGCTTCGTCAATCGCCTCACCGACGAAGGCGAAACCATCCCCGCCGCCCTCGAACTGGCCACCCGCATAGCCCTCAACGCCCCAGTCTCGGTACGCGAAAGCCTCGTAGCCCTGGAAACAATGAACTCCGCCGACGATGCGGAAGCCTGGCAGGTCACCGAAGCCGCAATGGCGGCCACTCTCTCCTCCGCGGACACAGCCGAAGGCATCTCCGCATTCCTCGAACGCCGCACCCCCCGCTGGTCAGGAAAATAGGACTCCGTCAGCCGAGTGGCACATGGTGGCGGCGAATGCCGAGTGGGGCCCTCCACCATGTGCCACTCGGCGATGCCGGATCTGTTGTTGTCGTGGACGACTGGGCTAGTGGCTTACGTGTGGGTCGAATTCTTCTCGCGCACATGCGCGGCGAGCGCGGGGAGTACTCGGCTCAGGTGCTCGCGTACCTCCGCATCCTCGACGAGACCGTCTGCCCCGAGTTGTTCGCGCAGGACGGTGATTCGGCCGCAGGCGGATTCGACGATGTCGGCGCTCACGTATCCCAGCACCGTGCGCAGCGTCTCGACGGCCGCGTCACCGCGGCCGGGGAAGGCGACATTGATCCATGCCACCGGTTTGTCCACCAGATCGCCGGTGCCGACGGTCCATTCCAGGAGGTTCTTGAGGCTGCCCGGGATCATGCCGGCGTACTCGGGGGCGCTGATGAGCACGGCGTCGGCCGCGCCGATCCGCTTGCGCAGCAATTCGACGGTGGCGGGTGCGGCCTCGTCGCCCGGGATGAAGGCGGGCAGGCCGACCAGCCCGTCGTACAGTGTCGCCTCGATGCCCGCGGGGGCGAGGGCTACCACGGTGCGGAGGGCGGCGGTATTGGTGGAACTGTCCCGGGTGCTGCCCGAGATCAGCAGAATGCGCAGCGGAGTGGTCACGCAGCGGGCAACAGGCGCGGGCGGCTCGGTATTTCGCACACCGTTATTCAGCTCACCGTTCGGTATCGGCCGCAGTGAGCTGTCCCACCGAGTGGGAGCGGTTGCATCACAACCTGTCACTTTCTCTCATTTTCGGTATCGTGGCGGGAATGGCGCGCTGTCCGGGACAGTTGTTAACAAGTGGATTCGATTGCGCGACAACTGCATAGAGAGTGTTTGGCGCGAGAAGGGCAGGCAAAGATGACTGCATTCACCAACCGCTTCGACGAGGCGGCGGTCGGTGCCGGAAGGTCTACGGCGACATCCGCCGGACCTGTCCCGGGTCGACTGCTGTCGGCGGAGCCCATGACGGCGTATCTGCTGCCCGGCCTGCGACTTCCCGCCCGCGCGTGGCGCATCGATTACACCTCCACCAATGCTTCCGGCGACCCCATCCAGGTCACCGGCACCGTGCTGGTGCCGCGCGAGCCGTGGCGCGGCGAGGGGTCGCGACCGCTGATCGGCTATGCCGTGGGCACCCAGGGGCTGGCCGATAAGATTGCCGCCGCCTCCTGGCAGCTGCGCGTCGGCCTGGAGTACGAATCGATCTTCATTACCGCCGCGCTGCGCCGCGGCTGGGCCCTCGCCATTACCGACTACCCGGGATTGGGTAATCCGGGCACGCACCCGTATGTCATGGGCCGCGCACTGGGACCGTCGGTGCTCGACAGCATGCGCGCCGCCCGTCGCCTGACCGCCGCGGGCTTGGACCCGAACGGTCCGCTCGGCATCTACGGCTACTCCGAAGGCGGTTGCGCCGCCGGCTGGGCGCTGCAATTGCAGCCCGGCTATGCGCCCGATCTGCCGCTGGCCGGCGGTGTGGTCGGTTCGGCCCCCGCCGATCTGGAAGACATGATCGCCTTCCTGGACGGCACCCCCTACGCCTTCCTGCTCTTCTACGGCGTGCTCGGCCTGGACGCCGCATACCCGGAACTCGATGTGCTGCAGTACCTCAAGCCGCAGGGCCGGGCGCTCGCGGCGGTGTTCCGCCGGACGCACGCGATTCCCGCCGCGCTGGTCGGCATCGGCCTGGGCGCCTTCGTGCCCAAGCGCGTCTCTACGTACTGCCACCGCATGCCGTTCGAGGTGCCGGAAGTCAAAGTGCGGCTCCGCGAGAACAAGCTCGGCTCGCTCGCGCCCGCCGCGCCGGTGCTGGTCGCGGGCGGTACCGCCGAACAGATCATCCCGTATCCGCAGGCCGTGCGGCTCGCGGAGGACTGGAAGGCCCTCGGCGTGGACGTCACCATGCTGTCCATGCCGCGTCGCGAACACATCACCGGCGCACTGTCTTTTGCCGGACCTGCCATGCGTTTCCTGGCCGAGCGTTTCGAGGACGTGCAGTCGATGCAGATGCAGCGCGGAGCCTGAGCTTCGGACACCACCGAATAGGGCCGGGATCCATTGGATCCCGGCCCTATTCATCTGCGGTAGTCAGATCTTGCGGTAATCAGACTCCGACATTCCAGTGCAGGACGCGAGAAGTGAACAGCACCAGGCCCAGTGAGACCACGGCGACCGTCACCAGGCCGATCACCGCCACCACCAGCGGCCGCCAGCCGGTGCGGGCCAGCTCGCGGATATTGGTGTTCAGACCCACGCCCGCGAAGGTGAGCAGGAACGCCCAGCGCGACAGATTGCCCAGATTGGTGACCTGTGCCTTGTTGAGCCAGTGCGCGGTCGCGAGGGCCGAGACCGCCAGGAAGCCGAGCACGAACTTCGGGAACTTGGCCCAGACGAAGGCGGCCTTGGCACGCAGACCCGGTGCGATGGCATCGGCTTCGCCACGAGCGGCCCAGTAGGCCGCGAAGCCCAGCACCACGAATCCGATGAGCGCATTGCGGGTCGACTTGACCAGCACCGCGGTCTTGCCCGCCGTATCGGAGAACAGGTAGCCGGTGGCGGTGGTCTCCGCGGTGTTGTCGACCGCCAGACCGGCCCACAGCCCGAACTCGTGATCGGTCAGGCCGATGGCGTGCCCGAGCGGCGGCAGTGCGAACAGCGCGACCGCGCCGAGCGCCAGAATCGCGGCAATGGCATAGCCGACATCCGAATTGCGTGCCCGGATAGCGCCTTTGGCGGCGATGATCGCCGACACGCCACAGATCGCGGTGCCGATCGCCAGCAGCGATCCGAGCTTGCCCGACAGCCCGAGCAGGCGGGCCACGGTCAGGATGATGACCCCGGACGCCGTCATATCCACCAGGATCTGAATGATGCTGGTACCGCCCAGTTTTGCCACGTCGCCGAGCAAGAAGCGAGAGCCGAGCGCGATGATGCCGACCTTCAGCCAGAACTCGTAGGTCCCCACGCCGGGGCGGAAGATGCGGTGCAGGCCAACGGTATTGGTAATGAGCAGGCCGATCAGAATGGCCCACAGCACGTACTCGATATCGGGCACGGTCCAGTGCTCGTGCTTGGCTATCTTCAGCCACCAGATCTCGGTGTACTTGCCGAGCACGCCCACCGCCACCAGCAGTGCGATGCCGGGCAGGTAGGCGAGCAGGCCCTTGGCGGTGAGCGGCCCGCTCGGAGTCTCGTCGAACTCGTCGTCGGCCTTGTTCAGGTCGATCGCGGTATCACTCACGGTGTCACCACGGAATCTTGGGCAGGGCGTCGAATACGGCGAGCACTGTCGCCGTACCCGCCACGATTACGGACCACCAGTCGGCTCCCAGCCGGCCGAGGGGATCGAGCCATGATGGTCTGGCGCCGGAAGATTCCGGCGCGGGTTCGCAACTTGTCACCACTGCCTCCAAACAGGAAAAACACTGCGGTACCGCCTCATCAGTGCCGCAGACCTGCACTATGAGGGCGGCCAATGCCGTGAGCCAGGTTTGAAATCGCTGTGATTCCGGATGCGAGGATTTCGCTGGTGACCAGGTATTCGGGCGTCAATCCCGGCGGTGGGCGCGGCGGTAGGCGGCCGGCGTGGTGGCGGTCCAGCGTTTGAAGGCGTGGATGAACGGAGTGGCTTCGGCGTAGCCGAGCCGAATGGCTATGTCGTCCACCGAGAGTGGGGTGGCGGTGAGCATTTCCTCGGCCAGGGCCTGGCGCACTTCATCGAGGAGTGCGCGGTAGCTGGTACCTGCGGCGACCAGGTGGCGGCGCAGCGTGCGGGGGCTGAGATTGAGGTCGCGACAGACCGCTTCGAGGGTGGGCGGCGTACTGAATCCTGTTGCGCCGGTGCCGGGTAGCAGGCGATCACGGACCTCGGCCGCAATACCGGTGCGGGCGCTGCGGCGGTGCAGCAGATCGCGGCACTGCGCCACGCAGACGGCCCAGGTGGGTTGATTGGCCTGGGGGAGCGCCTGGGTGAGCAGATCCGGATCGATGCCGAAGGTGGTGTGCGCGCGGTCGAACTGCGGGCGCACCCCGAACAGCCGCTCCAGGATCTCCGTCTGATCCGTTGCCGGATAGGAGAATTGGGCGCTGCTGAAATCGACCCGGGCGCCGAGCAGATCGCTCATCACCCGATGCATGGCGACAATGTCCCGCTCGACCAGGAACTGCTGCACATCGGCGGGGATGGTGTCGTGATGGATCCAGGTGATCAACTCGCGCGGCCGGGATTCCACGATCGGTGTGCAGAAGGCGAAGCCGAGACGGTAGTAGCGCAGCGCGAGGGAGATGGCCTCACGCAGGGTCGGACTGGTGACACAGGCGTATCCGAAGATGCCGAAGGTGCTGATGCGATAGCGGCGGCCCACCTCGACGCCGAGTGCGGGCACATCCGCCAGTTCCCGGACCAGATTGCGCACCACCGCCAGCTCGGTCTCGGCGGAGATCTGCGCATCCGCATCGGTGAGCACACGCTCGTGCAGCCCGGTGCCCGCGAGTAGGCGATCGGCCGGCACACCGTGCTCGGCGGCGAACCCGACCATGACCGCGACGCTGGCGGTGCCGCGCGGGAAGTTCCAGGTCCGGACCTCCGGCTCCTCGACGGTACTCATCCCCCGATTATGGCCGAAACTATTGATTTATTGGCCGCCGCGCTTTGTGGAAGGCATTACCGCAGGTCGTAGCGTTGTCGCATGAGCAAGCGGACCAGCCCGTCGATCGTGATCATCGGCACCGGCTTCGGCGGTATCGGCATGGCCATGGAATTGACGCGGGCGGGGATCGACGATTTTGTCCTCCTCGAGCGCGGGTCCGACGTGGGCGGGGTGTGGCGGGACAACACCTATCCGGGCGCGGAGTGCGATGTGCCCTCGCCGCTGTACTCGTTCTCCTATGAACCCAATCCGCGGTGGAGCAAGCGGTGTGCGCCACAGGTGGAGATCCAGCGGTATCTGCGCGGGCTGGCCGAGAAGTACGGGCTGATCGAGAAGACTCGCTTCGGGTGCGAGGTGACCGCCACCGAGTACGACGACGACACCGGGCAGTGGACGGTGCGCATTGCCGACGGGTCGACGCTCACCGCGGATGTGCTCGTCTCGGCGGTCGGGCAGCTCTCGCGCCCCGCCATGCCGGATATCCCGGGCATCGAATCGTTCGAGGGCGTGGCCTTCCACTCCGCCGGATGGGATCACAGTGCCGATCTCACCGGGAAGCGCATTGCCGTCATCGGAACCGGTGCCAGCGCAGTCCAATTCGTTCCTGTGGTGCAACCGCAGGCCGCCTATCTGACGCTGTTCCAGCGCTCGTCCACCTTCATTCTGCCCAAGCCGGATACGTACTATGGGCCGGTGCGGCAGGCGCTGTTCAAATATCTGCCGCCGACCTTGCAGGGGGAGCGGCTCGCCTGGTGGGCGCTGTGCGAGACGATTGCACTGAGCCTGGTGGATATTCCGGCCATTCGCCCGCTCATTACCAAGGTGAGCGCTCGGCACCTGGAGAAGCAGGTCGCCGATCCGGTCCTGCGCGCCAAGCTGACTCCGGACGCCCCGCCGGGCTGCAAGCGAGCACTGTTCTCCAACAACTACTTTCCGGCGCTCACTCAGCCCAATGTGCACGTGGAGACCGCCGGTATCGCCGAGATCCTGCCGAATGCGATACGCACCGAGGACGGAGTGGTGCACCAGGTGGATGTGATCATCTACGGCACAGGCTTCAAGGGCACCGAATTCCTCTGGCCCATGAGCGTCAGCGGGAGCCGCGGGCGCAAGCTGCACGACGAGTGGGCCGCGGGCGCACACGCCTTCAAAGGCATTGCGGTGCCCGGCTTCCCGAATATGTTCCTGGTGTACGGACCCAATACCAATCTGGGCGCGGGATCCATCGTGAGCATGATCGAGGCGCAGGCCCGCTACATTCGCCAGGCCGTCGAAAAGCTCACCACCGCAACCGGTCACGTGCTGCAGGTGCGCACCGCGGTGGCGGAGCGGTTCGACGCCGGCGTGCAGGATCGGCTGGACCGGTCCACCTGGAATTTCTGTACCAGTTGGTATCGCAATGCCGCCGGTCGCATCACCAATAACTGGCCCGGCACCGTCACCGGTTATCGCCGGCAGACCGCTCGCCTGGACCCGGCCGACTTCCGGCTCGTCCGGGTGTCCTGAGCCGCAGCAGCACTGAGGAGATCGAATGCGTTTCGACTACGACGTCATTGTTATCGGCTCGGGCTTCGGCGGGAGCGTGAGTGCCCTGCGATTGATCGAAAAAGGTTACCGGGTAGGTGTTCTGGAGGCAGGTCGCCGTTTCGCCGACGACGAATTCGCCAAGACGTCCTGGCGCGCCCGGCAGTTCCTGTGGGCTCCGGCCCTGGGCTGCTTCGGAATTCAGCGCCTGACGCTATTGAAGGACACCTTCGTCATGAGCGGCGCCGGGGTCGGCGGCGGCTCGCTGGTGTACGCCAACACCCTGTACGAGCCGCCGGAGAAGTTCTACGGCGACCGCCAGTGGGGTCACATCACCGACTGGAGGACCGAACTCGCCCCGCACTACAACCAGGCCAAACGCATGCTGGGTGTGACGGTGAACCCCGCCACCACGCCCAGCGACCGCGTGCTGCTCGAGGTTGCCGACGAGATGGGCATTGCCGACACCTATCAGCGCACGCCCGTCGGCGTCTTCTTCGGCGGCCCCGGCCGCCGGCCGGGGGAGGACGTCCCCGATCCCTTCTTCGGTGGTGCCGGGCCCGCCCGCCGCACCTGCACCCACTGCGGCGAATGTATGACCGGCTGCCGCCACAATGCCAAGAACACCTTGGTCAAGAACTACCTGTATCTTGCCGAAAAGGCCGGTGCCGCAGTGCATCCGCTGACCACTGTCACCGATGTGCGCCCGCTGTCCGGCGGTGGCTACGCCATCGAGACGGTCCGCACCGGTCGCTGGATTCGCAAGCAGCGCCGCGAATTTACCGCCGAGTAGGTGATTTTCGCGGCGGCCTCACTGGGCACTCAGCGGCTGCTGCACCGTCTCCGCGACGGCGGCTCGCTGCCGAATATCTCCGAGCGTCTCGGCTACCTCTCCCGCACCAATTCCGAAGAGCTGCTATCGATTCGCAGTCGCGACAAGAACACCGACTTCACCAAGGGCGTCGCGATCACGTCCTCGATCCACCCGGATCCGGACACCCATATCGAGCCGGTCCGCTACGGCAAAGGCAGCAATGTCCTCGCGCTCATGACGACCGCCATGGTCAGCGGTGAACCGCCGCGCGGCCGAGCCTGGTTGCGTGAGCTGGTGCGCAATCGCCGCGATCTGCTGAAGATGCACAATCCGCGGCGCTGGTCGGAAGAGATGATCGGCCTCTTGGTCATGCAATCGGTCGACAACTCCATTACGACCGTCACCAAGAAGGGCCTGTTCGGTCGCCGCATGACCACCAAACAAGGTGAGGGAGAACCGAATCCGACCTGGATCCCCTCCGGCCACGAGGTGGGTCGCCGCGTCGCCGCCAAGATCAACGGTGTCCCCACCGGGTCCGCCAGCAGCAGCATTTTCAACATCCCAATGACCGGTCACTTCCTGGGCGGCTGTGCCATAGGCGATTCCCCGCAGACCGGTGTCGTCGACGCCTACCACCGGCTCTACGGGTACCCGGGCCTGCACGTCATCGACGGCTCCACCATCTCCGCGAACCTGGGCGTGAATCCATCGCTCACCATCGCCGCCCAGGCCGAACGGGCACTCTCACTCTGGCCCAACAAGAGTGATGTCGATCAGCGGCCTGCTCCGGGAGCCGCGTATCAACGCCTCGCCCCGATCCCGCCCCGAAACCCGGTGGTTCCCGCCGGCGCCCCTGCGGCCCTGCGTCTTTCGCTGACTGTTGTCGAATCTCAGAATAACTGTTGACGGAGGAGCTACCCCTACTGCTACTCTCTTGACGTCCGTGACACACGCAAGGAGGTGAGACCCATGAACGCAGTAACAGTTGGGTGCTCCCCTTTCCGTTCACGGACGGTCGGTTGACATTGGTGTCGCCGGGAGCGCCGATAGGCACTCTCGAAAGGCAATACCATGAACCACAACACCATTCACTTCACCGCCCAGACGTCGTCCAATGGCGTTCTGGAGCGTTCCTTCACACTCGGTGACATCACCGGTGTGCTCTTCTCGCCCGAATCCGGCTCCGTCGAGGGTATGCCCCTGCTGCTGAGCGGTCACAGTGGCGGGATGCACAAGCGGGCGCCGGGACTCGTGGCCAGTGCCCAGCACAAGGTGACGAGCAGGGGCTACACCATCGCCGCGATCGATGCGCCCGGCCACGGTGACCGTCCCCGAAACGCACGGGACCAGCAGTGGGTCGACGCGCTCCACGCGGCGCGGGCGGCCGGTGAGCCGATGGACCAGGTCATCATCGACTACAACACCTCACTGGCCGAGCGGGCCGTGCCGGAATGGCAGGCGACCATCGATGCCTTGCAGGCGCTGCCCGAGATCGGCGCCGAAGCACCGATCGGCTACGGCGGCACCACCTTGGGCGTCGTGATCGGGCTGATGCTGACCATCGCCGAACCTCGGATCACCGCCGCGGCCTTCGGCCCGGTCTTCTCGTTCGAGGCCCTGCTCGAAGCTGCGCGGCAGCTCACGATCCCCGTCGATTTCACGATCGCCTGGGACGACGAGGAAATCGGCCGTCAGCCCGGTCTGGAATTGTTCGACGCCTGCGCCTCCGCGGACAAGGCATTGCACATCTATCCGGGCAGGCATCAGCGGATGGCCGGATTCATGGCCGACAATCACACCCGGTTCTTCGACACCCATCTCCGCCGGATCGCCGAGCCGGCGATCTGAGCCGACAGGTATCGGCGCCCGGCTTCGACCCGGGCGTCGATACCTCTGAAACATGTTGGTGGGCAGTCGATCCAGTTTTCAGAGCTGCTGAAGCCGTACCTTGGCGGCGGTGTATTCGGTGGCCAGGCGGTCTACTACCTCGGCGGTGGTGGTCACGGCGGTGACGGTGGCGATGCCCTGGCCGGATCCCCAAATGTCGCGCCACGGCTTGGCTTCGGCGGTCTGCGACTCGTCGGTACCGAAGTCCATGGCCGACGGGTCGCGGTCGCCGAGGTCATCGGGGTCGAGGCCGACGGCTTTGATGCTGGGGCGCAGGTAGTTTCCGTGCACGCCGGTGAAGCGGCTGGAGTAGATGATGTCCGCGGCGGTGGAGTCGACGATCATCTGCTTGTAATCCGTTGTGGCATTGGCTTCTTCGGTGGCGATGAAGGCCGAGCCGATGTAGGCCAGGTCCGCACCCGCGGCCTGGGCGGCGAGCACCGAGCGGCCGTGGCCGATGGCGCCCGAGAGCAGCAGCGGGCCGTCGAACCACGCGCGGATTTCCTGAATCAGTGCGAAGGGGGATTGGGCTCCCGCGTGCCCGCCCGCACCGGCGGCAACCGCGATGAGCCCGTCCGCGCCGCGCTCGACTGCCTTGTGCGCGAACACATTATTGATGACATCGTGCAGCACGATGCCACCGTAGGAGTGCACTGCCTCATTGACATCGGCGCGCGCACCGAGCGAGGTGATGACGATCGGCACCTGGAATTCGACGACCGTGGCCAGATCCTCCTCGAGCCGGTCATTGCTCTTGTGCACGATCAGGTTCACCGCATACGGCGCCGAGGGCTGATCGGGATTCTCGGCATCGTGCTTGGCGAGTTCCTCGTTGATGCGCACCAGCCATTCGCGGAACTGCGACTGCGGCCGCGCGTTCAGCGATGGGAACGAACCGACAACTCCGGCCCGCGACTGCGCGATGACCAACTCCGGGCCGGAGACGAGAAACATCGGTGAGGCGACCGCGGGCAGGCGTAGTCGTTCGGACAGGATGGGCGGCAGGCTCATGGGCGCGGTTCCTTCGGTGAGTCGTTAACGTAGCGAAGCTTAGGCCGCGCGGGTATCGGCGAGCCGGTCGTGGCGTCCGTAACTACGGTCCGGATGGTTCACCCGGGTGATCCGCGCCAGCATCCGCTCGGTCGTGCGGCGACCCCATTTTTCACTGAGCCGGGTCGCGCCCGGAATGAACCGGCGCGGCACCTCGAGCACACTGTTGACCGCCGCCGTGGCCAGCACCGCACCGGTGAAGACCCGGCTGTTCTCCATTTCCAGGAAGTCGGAATTGCTCTTGCCCAGCAGTATTCGGCTGTACGACAGCGAGTACAGGGTGAAGGCCCGGCGCAGCGCCCGCGAGCGCAGATCATTGCCGTCGAATCCGTAGAGCGGGCCGAGCGCCGAGACCAGCGCCTTGGACAGCGTGCGCGAATCCTCGTCGGGCAGGAATTCGTAATCTGCCTGCAGCCACAGCAGTCGCCAGGTGTCGGTCTCGTCGGCGGGCACGATATCCGCGTCGAGCCCGATCACATAGCCGACGTAGCGCCACAGGTGATAGACGGCGGCCTTCTCCTGCTTGGAGAACCGCAGGCCGACGGTATTGCAACCCACAATGGTGGCCAGCGAGAACAACATCAGCGTGCCCGCGGTGAGGGACTGGTTGATCGGGTGATCCCAGTTCTCGTAGTCCCAGTCGTCCCGCCGGGTCATGCCCGCCCGGACCAGTGCGTGCATGAGCCGCACCCGCACGGTGTTCTTGAAGCCGGCCTCGAAGCGGCCCATGCCGCCGAGCGCGGTCACATCGACCCACCAGCTCGCGGTCTCGGCCACCCGTCGCGGCGCCATCGCCTCGGCGGCCAGTGCGCCGGTGCCGACCAGCACCTTGCCCGCACGAGAGGCCAGATAGCCGCCATTGAGCGCGAACATGGACAACGCGAGGTTCGTCGCCCACGGCCCGACGCGACCGCTGACCCGTGCGGCGCGATCGAGCTTCTCCTGATCGAGCCAGTAGGGCCGGGAATCGATATGGGCGAAGAAGGCTTTCAGCTCGGCGGGTGCGTCGGGGACCGCATCGATGCCGCGCTCGAGGGCAATCTCGAACATGCGGCGACCCTGCCCGGTCGGGAGGTGGCGGAACATCTCGACCACGGCATCGGCCAGCGGATCACCCAGCTGGGTGAACCTGCGGTAGTCCTCGCGCTGCTGCGGCGTGGGCCGGATATCGCCCGGGGCGAGGAACTTGACCCCGATATTGAACGGGAACTCCGAGAAGAAGACCGGGTCGGCTAGCTGATCGGTACGCGCCATTGCGTGCCCTCCTGATTCGCTTTCACACTTCTGGTGAAGGTCATCACCAGAAGTAGTCTGGTGATAGTCTTCACCAAAATGGGGGCGCTGGCAATGGGCGAGGTAGCGACGTGGAAACAGGCCGAGGGCGATATGCCGGACTCAGCGCCGACGAACGGCAGCAACAGCGCCGGCGCAAGCTGATCGACGCCGCCGAGGAGGCCATCGGCGAGCAGGGTCTGGCCGGGCTCAAGGTGCGTGCGCTCTGCGCCCGCGCGGGCCTGAACGACCGCTACTTCTACGAGAGCTACGCCGACACCGATCAACTGCTGTTCGAGATACTCGACGGACAACTCGCCCAGGTCATGGCCGAGCTGGGCGCGCTGCTCGCCACCACGCCGTCCGATACCCGAGTGCGGCTGCGCGCGGTGGTAGAGGCCGCGGTCGCCGCGGTCGCCGACCATCCGGCACGTCGCCGCCTGTTCATCGAGCTCCAGTCGATCGATGAATTGCGCCGCCGCCGAAGCGAATTCGTCACCTTGATCGCAGCCATCATGCTCGATCAGGCCCGCGAACTGCTCGGCGAATCAGCCGCCGAAGGCATTCACGCCGAACTCGCCGCCCGCACCGTCTCGCACGGCGGCGTGGAACTGCTCACCGAATGGCTGCGCGGTGACCTCGATATCGACCGTGGTGTGCTCATCGACTTCCTCGTCGCCATGATCCTGACGGCCTCCGAGATCACCACCACCGTGCGCCGGGAGATGGTCGGCTCGGGAGACGGCTCGCTGAACTGACCCTGGACGATTCGGGCCCGGCGTCTCAGGATGAGACCGGAGTATCTCCGAGTCCGAGGAGTTGATCTAGCCGACCAGCAGGTGGATTGGCTGGCGGGCGGTGTGCGCCGGTCGATCGCGAGCGAGCGCAGCGTGGGTACCGCGGCCGAGTTGTTCCTGGCCCGCGGGTTCGATCGGGTCGGCATGGACGATGTGGCCACGGCGGTCGGCTGTTCGCGGGCCACGCTCTACCGTCACTTCCGTGGCAAGGCCGCGCTCATCGATGCCGTCCTGGCGCGCTCCGCGATTGCGGTCGCGGACCGGGTCGCGGCGGCCGTGTCCCGCTACGACGGGTCGCGGCGGATTGTCGAGGCCACGCTCGCCTCGATCACCGCCGTACGGTCGGACCCCGCCCTGGCGCGCTGGTTCGCCGACCGGACCGGCGGCAGCAACGAAGTCTTCGCCTCCTCAACGGAATTGGGCCGTATCGCGACCATGCTGACCGGTATAACGCCCGATGATGAAGCGGCGCAATGGATTGTGCGGTGCTGTCACTGCTGTGCTGGCCGCTGCCCGATGCCGCGAGCGAGCGGCGCATGGTGGAGCGGTTCGTGAGCTAGATCAGCGGTTCGTCGGGATCGAGGACCAGCCCGCGTGATTGGGCGGTGGAGGAGAGCGCCCCCCAGGCGAACGAGGTCAATTGTTCGGCGAGTTCCCTACTGGTGATCACCGGTTCGTTGAGCCAGCGCAGCACGCCGAGCCCGATCGCGCCCAGTAGCGCGTCCACCACGAACTGGGTGTGCTCGCCGTCCGCGCCGCGCAGCCGCAGAATGCCGGAGAAGAAGTCGGCGACCGCATCCGACAGCGGACGGCCGTCCTCGAGCAGCTGTGCCGCGCCGTAGGCGGCGACCACATGTGAGCTCACAATGAAGCGAAAGAGGTTGGGGCGCTCGGAAACCAGGTCGATATAGGCCGCCAGCGCGGTGCCGATGGCCTCGCGCGCCGAGGCGGCCGGATCGAAAAGCGGTGTCACGCGTTCGACGATGAGCTGCTGCACGCGGCCGCTGACCGCGGCCAGTAGTTCGACCTTGTCGCCGAAGAAGCGATACAGCTTGGGGCGCGGTATACCAGCGGTTTTCACGACATCGTCGATGGACAGATCGGGTCCGTGCGCATCGATGGCGCGAATGGTGGCCTCGATGAGTTCGGCGCGCACCAGGGCGCGATGCGAGTGCCAGCGGTCGTGCCTGGCATCACCCTTCAGATCGGCGGGCGGGTGGGAGGCCATGTCGCAGATTGTAATTCGATCCGTTACGGCGCACCCCTTGCATTGCTGTCTGGGACAATCCTACACTGGCTTCATATCGAACACGTAGTACTAGGTACTCAGTGTTGCACCAAGGACGGTCAAAGATGACAAGTGCGCCTCCCGCAACCACCTACCCCAAGGCTCGGCGGATCAGTTTCCGCTTCGACCAACACAATTCGAACGACAGGTACTTCGTCGACGGCGATATGGTCTTCAGCCACTTCGTCGCCGGACTCTCCGGCGGTTTCCCGCCGGGCGAGGAATCCTTCATCCGCTCGGTCCGCCGCGTGGCCGAGTTCGTCACCGATCCGGTGCTGAAGAAGCGTGTCGCCGGCTTCATCGGCCAGGAGGCCATGCACGGCCAGGAGCACCGCCAGCTCAACGGCAAACTCGTCGAAATGGGTTATCCCATCGAGTGGATCGACACCGACGAGGCCAAGGAGCGCATGCTCCGGATCGAGGAGCGGCTGGCTCCGCTGGTCCACCTGGCCTCGACGGCGGCCGCCGAACACTACACCGCGGTCCTGGCGCAGCGGGTGCTCTCCAGTGATGAGATCCAGAACATTCCGGCCTCGCCCGAGTTCTGGCATCTGCTGAATTGGCATGCGCTGGAAGAACTCGAGCACAAATCGGTGGCCTTCGACGTCTTCCGGGCGGTCGGCGGCTCCGAGCGCACCCGCATCGGCGTGATGGCCGGCCTGTTCGCCTTCACGCTGCCCTTCACCTTCGGGACCCTGGCGATTTCGCTGGCTCGGGACCCGGTGGCGCGGCGGCAGCCCGTGCGCATCGCGCAGGAGGCGTACAGCCTGTTCCGCGGGCCCATCTTCCGCGGGCTGATGGCGGAGCTGGCCCAGTATCTGCGTCCCGGTTTCCATCCCGACGATATCGACACCACGGTGCTGCTCGAGGCTTGGCAGCAAAGGCTTTTCGGCGAAGACGGCGTACTCGTCGATCACCTGAAGTAACCCACAACTCCATCGAGAAAGGACCGACCAATGACGATCGGTCAGGACACCAAGTCCCTCACCCCCTATCCCAAGGTCCGGCGCATGCGATTCCGGTTCGGCCAGCCCGAACCGATGGCGCACCAGTTCGTCCAGGACGACATTCCGCTGACCCACCTCATTGCCGTGCTGTCGGGCGCGTTCCCGCCGGGCGAGGAATCCTTTATTCGCTCGGTGCGCAAATTCTCCGGTGAGATCACCGATCCGGTGCTCAAGAAGCGCGTGGCCGGCTTCATCGGCCAGGAGGCGGTGCACGGCCAGCAGCATCGCGTGCTGAACGATCAGTTGATCGAGATGGGTTTCCCCATCGTGCGGGTCTTCACCTTCGAGCCGGGCGCGCTGCGGGAACGGGCGTTGGTCAGGATCGAGAATCTGGTGCCACGGCACGCCCATCTGGCCTTCACCGCGCTGGCCGAGCATTACACCGCGACACTGGCGGCCCGGGTGCTGGGGGAAGAGGCGATCCAGACCATTCCCGGTGATCCCGAAGTCTGGAATCTGTTGAACTGGCATGCCTTCGAGGAACTCGAGCACAAGTCGGTCGCCTTCGATGTCTATCGCGCAACCGGCGGCTCGGAGGCGATGCGCATCGGACTCATGGCAGGCAGCTACGCGCTCACCATTCCGGTGGTCGGGCTCGGGGTGGCCGTCTCGATTCTCAGTGATCCGCGCAGCTGGCGGCCGATCAAGGTGGCGCGGCAAACGGTTCGGCTGGCTCGGGGACCGATCGTCAAGGGGCTCTTGAAGGAAATGCGGCCGTACATGCGGCCGGGCTTCCACCCCGACGATATCGATACCACGGAACTGCTCGAGCGCTGGCGAACCGAACTGTTCGGTGCCCAGGGCGAACTTGTCGATCGCATCGGCTGAGCCGGGCAGACGGACGCGAGGAAAAAGTATGAGCGGCATCGACTTCGGTGAGAGTGCGCCGGACGCTGCCCGCCCCGACCACGAGGTCATCGTGGTCGGGGCGGGGTTCGGCGGTATCGGCACCGGTATCGCCCTGCAGCGCAAGGGCATTCACGACTTCATCATCGTGGACAAGTGGGATCGGGTGGGCGGCACCTGGCATGCCAATACCTATCCCGGTGTGGCGGTGGACATTCCCTCGTTCATTTACAGCTTCTCCTATGAACAGCGTGGCGACTGGTCGCGGATCTTCGCGCCCGGCACCGAACTTCGCGACTATGCCGAGGGCATGGTCGACAAGTACGGACTGCGCGGAAAACTGCGATTGAGCACCACCATCGTGGCGGCCGATTTCGACGATGACAGCAGCCTGTGGCGATTGACCACCGACGGCGGGCAGCAGCTCACCGCGCGGCATGTGGTGCTGGCCATCGGCGGGCTCGAACGGCCGAAGCTGCCGGATATCGAGGGGGTGAACGATTTCGGCGGCACGCTGGTGCACACCGCCATGTGGGACCACGATGTGGAGCTGCGCGGTAAGCGGGTCGCCGTGATCGGCACCGGCGCAACGGCACTGCAGTTGATCCCGGCGATCGTGGACCAGACCGAACATCTGACCGTCTTCCAGCGGACGCCGATCTGGGTGTTCCCGAAGAGCGATTCCGAGGTCGGCTGGCTCGGCCGGCAGGTACTGGGGCGCAGGCGAATTCGCTCGGCACTGCGGGCTGTCGGCAATATCGGCACCGAAGTGGCCATGAGCGGCATGGTGGCCGGGCCGACCTGGCTCACTGATAGCAGTCGGCGGTTGGCGGAAGTGCCTATCCGCCAATGGATGCGGCGGCAGGTCACCGACCCGGTGCTCCGGGAGAAGCTCATGCCGAAGTACGGACTCGGCTGCAAGCGGCCCTCCATGTCCAACGATTATCTGAAGACGTTCAATCGCGAGGACGTCAGCCTGGTCACCGATTCCATCGAGCGCATAACCGAACACGGTGTGATCACCGCGGACGGGACCGAGCACGAGATCGATGTGCTCATCTGCGCCACCGGATTCAAACTCTGGGAGAAGGGCGCGGTGCCGCCGTTCCCCATGCGCGGGCGTCGCGGCATCGACCTGGAGAGTTTCTGGGATGAGCACCGCTACCAGTCCTATCAGGGTGTTTCGGTTCCGGGATTCCCGAATGCCTTCACCATTACCGGTCCGTACGGGTTCGTGCTCGGCTCGTACATCTGGATGATCGAGGCCACCGCCGCACATCTGAGCCGGGCCATTGCCGAGTCGAAACGGCGCGGCGCCACCGAGATCGAGATCCGGCAGGAGGTGCACGACGAGTACTTCGCGAAATGCCTGCGCAGGCAGGAGAAGAACTTCCTGTTCACCCCGACCTGTGCGGGTTCCAATACCTACTACATCGATGATCACGGCGATTCCCCGTTCCGCCCGTCCACACATGGCGAGATGTACTGGCAGAACCGGCATTTCGATCTCGATGTGTACCGCTACACCGTGGGCGCACCCGTCCGTTCGGCGAGTGTCGTGCTGTCCGAGGAGGCGTCGTGAAAATCAACAGTATCGATCCCCGGCTGGTGGTGGTCACCGGTGCGGGCAGCGGGATCGGCCGCGCGGTCGCCCTGCGGTTCGCGCGTGGGGGAGCGCAGGTCGTCGTCTCCGATATCGACAAGGATGCGGCGCTGGCCACGGTCGCACTCATTCAGGCGCAGGGGCAGCGGGCCGTGGCCATGCAGTTGGATGTCACCGATCCGTCGGCGTGGGGCGCCTTCGCCCGGGACGTGCACGCCGACCACGGTGTGCCGGATGTGCTGGTCAATAATGCCGGAATCCTGGTCAGCGGAGCCTTTTTGGATCTGGAGCCGGAGGATTGGGAGAAGCAGCTCGGCGTCAATCTGCTGGGTGTCGTCTACGGCTGCCGGGCCTTCGGGCGGCTGATGATCGATGAGGGCAAGCGCGGGCACATTGTCAATATCGCGTCGGCAGCCGCCTTCACACCGACACCGGTGATGTCGGCCTACTCGGTGTCGAAGGCCGGGGTGAAGATGCTCACCGAATGCCTGCGGCTCGAACTCGCACCGAAAGGCGTTGGGGTGAGCGCGATTTGCCCCGGCGTGATCAATACCAATATCGGAGACCACGCCACTGCCGTCGGCGTCGATCCGGCGCTGGTGGAGCGCGGTAAGGAGATTGCCCGGCAGGTGCAGGACATCGCTGCCCGGCTGCCGTTCTCGCCACTGAGCCCGGATCTGGTGGCGCGGGCCGTGGTGCGCGCGGTGAACTACGACCTGGCGGTGGTGCCGGTACGGGCCGAGGCGTGGCTCGGATACTTCATGCTGCGCATCGCACCCGGTATCAATCGCCGTATCACCCAGCCGATTTCGATGGAGCGCATCGAATCGGCGGGCGCCTGGCTGCTGAATCAGTTCGGAATCGACGCTCCCCAGGAGGTCGCCGCCGCCAGCAGCAAGGGCGCCCGGGTATGAACGCACGCGCACACCAGATCAAGGTGCGCGAAGTCATCAGCGAGACCGCCGACGCGGTCTCGCTGGTCTTCGATATTCCCGAGGATCTGGGACGTCGATTCGCCTACTCGCCAGGGCAATTCCTGACGCTGCAGGTGCCGAGCGAGCGCACCGGTTCGGTGGCGCGCTGTTATTCGCTCTCCAGCAGTCCGCACTGTGACGACCATCCGGCCGTGACCGTAAAACGCACGGCCGACGGGTACGCCTCGAACTGGCTGTGCGACAACATTGCCGCCGGATCCCTACTCACCGTGCTGGAGCCGGCGGGGAACTTCGTGCCGCGCAGCTGGAATCGGGATCTGCTGCTGTGTGCGGCGGGCAGCGGGATCACCCCGATCATGTCGATTCTCAAATCGGCGCTCACCGTCGGACGGTCGAAAGTGGTGGTGCTGTACGCGAATCGCGATCGGCAGTCGATCATTTTCGCCAGGCAGCTCCAGCAGCTGGCGCAGCGGTATCCGCGGCGGCTCACCGTGCAGCACTGGCTGGAATCGGAGCGCGGGCTGCCCGATGCCCGCGCACTCGCCACCTGGGCCCGGCCGTACCGCAATTACGAGGTGTACCTGTGCGGCCCAGCCGGATTCGCCCTGGTGACCAAGCAGGGCCTGGCACAATTGAGGATTCCCGAGCGCGCGATCCGCCAGGAGGAGTACCGCTCGCTGACGGAGAACCCGTTCGAGCAGCCGATACCCGTGGTCGCATCTGCGCTCACGGCCATCCCGGTGGCCGCCCGTTCCCCGGGCGATACCCCGACTGTTCAGGTCGACATCGATGGCGCAACGCATACCCTGCCGTGGCCGCGCGGTAAGAAGCTGCTCGATGTGCTGCTCGACCACGGCATCGACGCGCCGTACGTCTGCCGCGAATCCGCCTGCGGCACCTGCGTATGCCGCGTGGAAAGGGGCCGCACCCGCATGCTGATGAACGAGGCCCTCATCGACGAGGAGCTCGCCATGGGCCTGACGCTGGCCTGTCAGACCCTCCCCGAATCCGACGATCTGCACATCACCTTCGATCAGTGACCACCGCTCCGGCTCGACAATGAGGTTGCCCGCATGCTTACTCTGCCCGAAGGGATCCGCGGCTCCGCCGACTCCCGCTTCGCCGCCCCCGTGCGCACGTTCTCCCGCCTGTTCGCCCGCTATCTGCGCACCGGTGGGGCACTCGCGGTCTACCTCCACGGTGAACCCGTGGTCAATATCTGGACCGGGACCGCCGACGCGGCGGGCGAAATCCCCTGGGACGCAGACACCGCCGCCCTGAGCTTCTCCACCACCAAGGGCATCACCTCCCTGGTGGTGCACCGGCTGGCCGACCGTGGGCTGCTCGACTACGACACCCCCGTCGCCGAGTACTGGCCCGAATTCGCCGACGGTGGAAAGAATTCCATCACCGTGCGCGATGTCCTCGCCCACCGCGCCGGGCTCTCGGACCTGCGCCGAGTCCTCGACAACCCCGCCGACGTCCTGGACCACGTGCTCATGGAGCACCGCCTCGCCGCCGCGACTCCGGACTGGACGCGCGGCCTACCCGTCTATCACGCAGTGACTTTCGGCTGGCTGCTCGCCGGCCTCTGCCGCGCCGTCACCGGCCAGGGCATGGCCGAGTTGTTCCGCACCGAACTCGCCGACCCACTGGGCCTGACCGGCCTGCACCTCGGCCACCCGGCCGATGGCACCACAGTCGCCGAGCTCGTCGGCCCGAGCCTCTCGGCCACCGGCTCCCGCCTGGGCAAACCCCTCACCGCAGCCGCCACCCGCATCCCCGTCCTCGGAAAAGCGATCAGCTCCATGCACGTCCCCGGCGGTGAAGAAGCCCTCCGAGGCCCGATCCCACCCCTGCTGAGCACCGAAAACGGCGCAGCCACAGGCGTCTTCACCGCCGACGCGATAGCCCGCGTCTACGCGGTCATCGCAGGCAACGGCACCTTCGACGGCACCCGCCTCCTCACCCCCGAAACCGCCCGAGCCCTGGACCGCTCCACCCGCACCAGCCCCGACCCCCGCCGAACCTTCTGGCACCTCGGCTACCACCCCCTCCCCACCCTCGGCGCCCCCCGAGGCTTCGGCCACCTGGGCCTGGGCGGCTCCGGCGGCTGGGTAGACCCCACCTCCGGCCTCTCCGTCGGCTTCACCCACAACCGCCTAGACCTCTCCCTCCTCCCGCTCGACATGTCCTTACTCTCAGTCCTCCTCCCCACCATCACCCGCTCCGCCGCCGCCACCGACCGCCGCACCCGCACAGCCCAAGCCGCCTAACCCCACCTCCCCGCGCACGATTTCGCCCAACGCGCACAGAGTCCGCAGCGATTTCGTGCGCGGCATGTCAATCCACGCGCGGCTCTCGTGCGCCGGGCCCCGTGAGGAGCGCCGGGTGGCCCGACCCCGTCATCCCGGCATGCTTTTGGCCGGGATCCACCGAGATTGGTTGAGTACCAACGGCTGTGGATCCCGGCCAAAAACGCGCGGGGAGGACGAGGGTGTGCGCTGCCCTACTCGGAGCGGGCGAGTTCTGCGCGGGCGGCGGTCACCATTGCGGTGATTGCCGCCGGGAGTGCCTGTGCCGGGTCCGGGGCGAAGCGGGGGGAGTGGTTGGAGGGGAAGCGGGGTGGGATGGTGTGCTCGGTGAGCATGATGTGCTGGTCTTCTTCGGTGAAGCGGACCCAGTCGATGCCGCCGATGTGCCAGAACACCGAGGGGACTCCGGCTGCGGTGCCGAAGACGCCGAAATCCTCACTGCCGGTGAGGGGATTGTCGAGCGGCATGTAGGGGATGCCGGCGGCGGCGAGGGTGGCCATGACCCGTTCAGTGTCGCCGGGGGTGTTGACGGTAACCGGGAAGTGGTCGTAAGGCACGAAGTCCGGTGGCTTCGGTGCGCCCGCGGCGGTCGCCTCGGATTCGGCGAGGCGCTGTAGATCGTCGAGCATGCGCTGGCGCGCGGTGTCGCTGAAAGTGCGCAGGGTCAAAAGCAATTCGGCGGTTTCCGGGATGATGTTCGGCCGGGTGCCCGCGTGCAGTGCGCCCGCGGTGAGCACCGCGGAGCCGGGCACGGCGGACTGCCGGGCGGTCAAAGTCTGCATGCGCACCACCAGTGAGGCGGCCATGAGCAGCGGGTCCACCGCCAGATGCGGCTGCGAGCCGTGGCCGCCACGACCGGTGAAGGTCACCCGAATCGAGTCGGAGGCCGCCATCAACGGTCCGCTGCGGCTGATGACCAGTCCCGCGGGCAGCGGGGCGACATGCTGGCCCAGCACGATGGCCGGCTTCGGGAAGCGCTGCACCACACCGTCATCGACCATGCGGTCCGCACCGGCGCCGGTCTCCTCGGCGGGCTGGAAGATCGCGACCACCGTACCGGTCGGCTGCGGTCCGGTCGCCAACTCCGCACACGCTCCGAGCAGCGCGGCAACGTGCACATCGTGTCCGCAGGCATGCATGACGCCGGGCACGGTCGACGCGTACGCCAGCCCGGTGTCCTCCTGCACCGGCAGTGCGTCCATATCGGCGCGCAACCAGATCACCGGCCCGGGACCGCCCTGCAGCACGCCGACCACACCGGTGCCGCCGACACCCTCGGTCACCTCCCAGCCGGGCAGCGCACGCAATTCCTCGGCCACCAGCCGGGCGGTGCCGTGCTCTTCGCCGGACAGCTCCGGGTGCGCGTGCAACTGGCGGTACACCTGCAACCAGTGCGCACCGGTCGCAGATTCGTGCAGTTCAGGAGTGGCAGTCACGAGTGAATCTCCTTCGGGGGGACGGTCACCGACGTGCGGGCCGCTACTTTGGCCCAGAATTCGTCGGCGGTTTGCGGGACCACGGCCGCGGCAATGATGGCCAGCAGCGGCCCGATGGCCATGGTTTCGAAAGCTGTTGTGTACGAGTAGCGGTCGGTCATGAAGCCGAACAGCGAGGGGCTGATGATGCCCGCGACCTGGCCGCCGAAAATGATCACCCCGGAGGCCACGCCCATATAGGCGCTGGGCAGCGCCCGCAGCGGCACCGAGAAGGCGGGCATGTAGGCCAGCCCGGCCACCAGGCTCATGACCGTCGCCGCAATCACGAACAGCGGGAACGGCTCCAGCCGGGGCAGCACGAACAGCATGATCGCGGTAGCGGCCATCGCGGGGATGACAATCTGCCGCGGCCTTCCGCCCATCCGATCCGATAGCTGGGCGCCGAGCACCACCCCCGCCGCCGCGGCCAGTGTCGACGGCACCGCCGCCACCGCGACCATGGTGATCGACAGCCCGCGCTCCTCCTGCAGGAAGGTCGGTGTCCATGCGCTGACACCCCAGACCAGCACGTCGTAGCCGAAGAAGATGGCCGCGAAGCCCAGCAGCGACGGCGAGAACAGCACCGCCCGCCTGCCTGCGGCAGCTGTCGCCTTGTCTGCGGGAATATCGTCCTGCGGCAATGGTTCCGGCATCCACCGCCGCCAGGCCAGGATGACCGCGACACCGAGCACCGAGATCAGCCCGAACATCACCCGCCAGCCGACGGTGGGCAGCATGATGCCCGCGAGCACCGACGCCAGCAGGATGCCGACCGCATTGGAGGCATTGGTCCACCCGGTAGCGGTGGTGCGCTGCTCCGGGGTGGTGCGCTCCGCCAGTGCCTTGAGTGCGGCGGCCGGGAACACACCCTGCACCAGTCCGAACAGGAATCGCATGCACAGCAGCGCCGCGAAAGACCATGCGATAGCGGTCAACCCGGTGAAGATAGACCACGCGACAAGTCCGACCGTGCCGACCTTCAGCGCACCGTAGCGGTCCGCGAGCAGCCCGCCCGGCACCTGCACGGCCGCGTACGCGACGAAGAACACCGAAACCAGCAGACCCAGCTGAGTGTGATCGAGATCGAGATCGCGGCCGATCCACGGCAGCGCGAAATTGATCACGGTCCGGTCGATGTAGTCGACAACCCATGCCGCGAACAGCAGCATGACGGTCACCCGGGTGGTACGTGGCATCCGTGCCCCTTCATGCGGTGTCTCTTCGCGCGAGTGCCACAATGACCTCCATGGCCGAGGATATGGCTGAAACGCTGGATATCGCCATACGGGATGCGCTCACGCCGGATTCCGGCGCCGAGGTGACCTTCGGCGAGACCGATCTGGATCTGGTGAACGCGCTGCAGATCAATCCGCGCGCGTCCTGGACCCGGATCGGCGCCTCTCTCGAACTGGACGCCACCACCGTCGCCCGCCGCTGGCAGCGGCTCACCGAGGCCGGTCTGGCCTGGCTGACGGCGTACGGGATGGAATTCGCCATCGTCGGATATGTCCGATTGCGCTGCCTGCCCGAGGCCCTGGCCACGATCTCCGACCAGGTGTGCGCCTGTCCGCATATCTTCTCGGCGGAACGCACCAGCGGCAGCTATCAGCTGCAACTCTCGGTGGCCGCCGAAGATCTTGCCGCCCTGGACGATTTCGCGGTCAGCTGGCTGGGCGAGCTGCGCGGCGTGGCCGAGGTGCGCACTTCGGTGGGTCTGTACATCTATGTCGAGGGCGGGCAGTGGCGGCCGCAGGCGCTCGATCCCGTGCAGCGCACGCTGCTCACCGACGGACATCAGCAGCGTCGCGGCTCGCCGTTCCCGGTCACGCGTAGTCGCGCGGGGGACCGGGACCTGGTGCTGGCACTGTCCGCCGACGGTCGCCGTACCGCCGCCGACCTCGCCCAGGACACCGGTCTGAGTGAGACGACGGTGCGCCGCCGCCTGGTGGAGATGACCCGGTCGGGCCGTCTGCTGATCCGCTGCGACTTCGCCCAGCAGTTCGCCGGGTGGTCGGTGAATACCAACTTCTGGGCCCAGTTGCCTGCCGGCGAACTGCACGGGCTCGGCGCTGAGCTCGCACAATGGCCTGAGATTCGGCTGTGTGCGGCCACCACCGATGCCAGTAATGTGCACATCATTGCCTGGCTGCGCACGCAGCACGAATGCATCCTCCTGGAAAACCGTCTGGCGCAAAGCTTTCCGAATCTGCACATTACCGAGCGGCAGATAACGCTGCGCGCCCTCAAACGTATGGGCAGACTGCTGAGCCCGGCCGGCCGCGCCGTCGGACAGGTGCCCTTCGCAGTCTGGCCGTCCCCGGTTGCGAGCCGGGCAACATAGGGGCACACGCGAACGAATTTCTGTGGGTCGCCCGCGGCCGTCGCCGATGTGCAAGTGCCCAGTGGCCGCGGGTGTCTGCTGGATTTCTGCACACAGATGACCCGTGCCGCACGTTTTAGGCTCGTTCCGCCGGGTAAATCGATGTGCGGATTGAACTCGGCTGCCGTCCACATCGTTGAACCTCATGAGTGATCGCGAACCTGTTGCGGCAGCGAGGCCGGTCCGGATGGCAGCACCTCCGGATCAGCGCCCCACCGGGCTTCGCTCAACGGGGCTTTCGCACGCCTGAAGTGACTGTGTACCAGCACTTTTCAGGAAATATGTGACCTGCAACACATTGCTTCGAACGCTTGATCGTGGATACATTGTGGACGATGTATCGGGGGCAATGTAATTCGAAACGGGGAATCTTGTCCGAACGCGGAACAGTCGCCGACACCGTTGCCGATGTCATCGTCGCGAGGCTGGGCGAATACACCGAGCACCTCTTCGGAGTCGGCGGAGCCAATATCGAGGACATCTACGATGCGGTGCAGCGCCGCCCGGAGCTCATGACGGGCATTGTCGCCAAACATGAGTTCGGGGCCGCCACCATGGCCGACGGCTATGCCCGCGCCACCAACCGGCTCGGCGTCGTGGCCGCCACTTCGGGCGGTGGCGCCATGAATTTGCTTGCGGCACTGGCGGAGTCATACGACTCGCGGGTGCCGGTGCTGGCCCTGGTCGGCCAGGCGCCGACCGGGCTGGAAGGCAAGGGCGCGTTCCAGGACACCAGCGGCGGCGCGGGGCGGCTCGATGCCGAGCAGATCTTCGGCGCGGTCAGCCGCAGGTGCGTGAAAGTGACTCGGCCGCAGGACATTCACGCCGAGTTGGATCGGGCCATCGAGGCGGCGTTCGCCGGTGGACCAGCGGTTCTGCTGC
This sequence comes from Nocardia sp., assembly GCF_025465275.1. Taxonomy (GTDB): domain Bacteria; phylum Actinomycetota; class Actinomycetes; order Mycobacteriales; family Mycobacteriaceae; genus Nocardia. The sequence continues at coordinate 70,572 of NZ_JAODNK010000064.1, forward strand.
TGCCCAAAGATATTCAGGCCGCACCGGCACCGGGTCGTGTGCACCGTGCGGGGGTATCCGAGCCTGCGCAGGTCGACGCGCCGCTGAGCGCCGACGCGGTCGCAATGCTGGCAGCCGGGCATGGTCCGGCGGTGATCATTGCCGGGCCGGAGATCGCCCGCGCGAATGCCCGGGCCGAGCTCGCCGCGCTGGCGGTCGCCCTGGATGCCTGGGTGCTGGTCACCCCCGATGCCAAGGATGCCTTCCCGAACGGGCATCCGCGCTTCGCCGGTGTCACCGGCGTCATGGGACATCCGCACGCGCCCGCCCTGGTTGCCGGTGCCGGACTGTGCGTGCTGGCCGGCGCCGCGCTGCCGATCACCGCGCGCGCCGGATTGGATGCGGCGCTGGCCACCTGCCCGCGGGTGCTACATCTCGGTGCGGACGAACCCTTCGTGCCCGCTCACGTCCGCGTGCGCGGATCGCTCCGGCATCGTCTGCTGGAATTCGCGGTGCATACCTCGCGCCCGGGATTCGTTGCTGCGCAGGCGAATACCGGAGCGCTTCCGGAACTGAAGCCGCCGCCGGCGAGTGGTCCGGGAGTGCGTTACCGCGAGGCGGTGACCGCGCTGGCCGCGCGCCTGGATTCCGGCACCGATGTGGTTGCCGACGCGGGCAATACCGGTGCGGCGGTGGTACATCATCTGCCCGTGCCCGATGATGGCCGGTTCCTCATCGCACTCGGCATGGGCGGTATGGGTTACGCCTTCGGCGCGGGCATCGGCAGCGCCCTCGGCCGCGGCCGTCGCACCTTCGTAATCGCCGGTGACGGTGCGTATTTCATGCACGGCAACGAGGTGCACACCGCCGTCGAATATCAGGCTCCGGTCACCTTCGTCATCTTCAACAACAATGCGCACGCCATGTGCGTCACGCGCGAACAGCTCTACTACTCGGGCGATTACAGCTTCAACCGGTTCCGGCCCGCGGATATCGGCGCGGGTGTGGCCGCCATGTACCCGCAGCTGCCCGCCTGGACCACCACGACGCTCGCCGAATTCGAGACCGCTCTCGACAAGGCCCACGACGAAGTGGGACCCGTCTTCATCGAAATCCTCTGCGATCCAGACGAACTACCGCCGTTTGCCCCCTTCCTGAAGGAGCCCCTCGCATGACCGACACCGTCAAGGCCGAACCCGTCGAAGTGCCGCACCTGGAGATTCCGGGCGTCTATCGCATCGAAACCATGACCGTCAAAGAGGGCATGCCGATGGTGCTGGACATGACCCGCGCCGTCTATCCGCACGATGAGGTCTTCGGCGATTACTGCACGGTCAACGAGTACATCGACGCTCCGCCGGACGAGGTCTTCGAATACCTCTCCGATACCCGCAGTCTGTGCGAATGGACCTACAGCATGCGGGGTTTCGAGCGCACCGACGAGCCGGATCTGTGGGTTTCCGATGACCGCATCGGCTCGAACACCCGTATCTACACCCGCACCGAATCCAGCCGTGAGACGCGCACCGTCGACTACCACTGCGCCTGGGACCAGGGCGAACACCTGTGGATGATCTACCTGATGCGGGTGGTGGACGCGCAGAAGGTGTTCAACAAGCCGGGTTCGGTAGTGCTGTGGACAAACTGTCACCACCCCTTCTACGACGAGAACGCCTACCCGGCCGCCGCGCCGGCGGACCGCCCCGTGTGGGTCGGCGACTTCTGGCACCTCTTCGCCGCCGGTCATCTGCTGGAACTGCGCAACCTCAAGGCGATTTGCGAGCACCGCCACGCAGGCGGCCAGCCGATCAAGCCCGAATGGATGGACTGAGCATGAGCACCGATACCGTCAGCCTCATCGATGTAGCCGGATACCTACCCGAAACCATCGTTCCCGCAGACTATTTCGCGCAGTACGCGGATGCGGAGGATGTCACCGCGAACATTATGTTCAAGTCGCCTAAGTTCCGTCACCATGTGGCGCCGGGCGAGTCGCCCGCCGATATGGCTGAGCGGGCGGTGGCTCCGCTGCTGGCACGGCAGGGGCGAGATATCCTGCGCGACATCGATGTTCTCATCGTGCACACTCAGCTGCCGGAGACCGCCATTGTCGGCAACGGCGGTGAAGTGGCCGCGCGCCTGGGCATCAATCCCGAATGGCTGATCGATCTGCACAATGGCGGCTGCGCTGCCTTCGTGCACGCCATGAAGCTGGCCCGGCAGATCATGGTGAGCACCGACGCCAAGGCGGCGCTCATTGTCAATATCCAGAACGCGGCCGGTCAGATCTTCACCCAGGAGCAGGTGCGCGGTAAGCCGCAGGCCGCCATTCCCGGTGACGGCGCGGGCGCGGGACTGCTTGTGAAGAACGGGGATTCGCCGATTCTCGATATCGAGACCCGGCATCTGCCGCAGTTCGCCGGGCAGATGACCGTGCTCGCCGATCCGCCCCGCAAGTACTGGGAGGCCGGGCCGGGGCAGATGCATGTGGGGTTCACCGAATCCAAGATCGCCAAGGTGCTCGGTCGCGGTAACAAGATCGTGCCCGAGGTGGCGCACGCCGTGTGCAAGCGTCTCGGTGTCGCCTCCAGTGAGCTGGATCTGCTGGTGACCAATCAGCCCAACCGCGCCTTCCTGCGCAATTGGCGCGATGCGCTGCAACTGCCGCCCGAACGGCATCCCGATACCTTCGACGAATGCGGAAACCTTTTCGGCGCAGGCATTCCCGTCACATTCGACCGCGCGATCGATGAAGGTCGCGTCTCCGCCGGATCGCTGGTGATGTTGGCCGGATTCGCGCATGCGGGCGATTTCGCGGCGGCTGCCGCGGTGCGCTGGGGCGGACGCTGAGGTTCGACGATGGCTCCCCTCGCCTGGATCGGGCATCAGCTACAGCTCAATGAAAATCCCTACGGCCCACCGCCTTCCGTGCGCGAGGCATTATCGGCCGCACTGTCCTCCGCGAACCGCTACCCGGAATTCCTGCCGCAGCGCCTGCCCCGGCTCATTGCCGAACGGCTCGGCGTCGCACCAGACCGCATAGTGGTGGGGGCCGGGGCGACCGGCGTGATCATGCATATCGTGCAGGAATTCGGTTCCGGCGGTTCGAGTGTGGTCATGGCGGTGCCGACCTTCGACGGGTATCCGATCCTGACGGCCATGGCCGGCGGCCTCCCGGTGACGGTGCCGCTCACGCTGGACGGGCGGCAGGATCTGGACGCCATCGCCGAGGCGGTGGACGAGCAGACCCGGCTGGTGGTGCTGTGCAGTCCGCACAATCCGACCGGAACACTCATCACCCCAGCGGAATTCGAGAAGTTCCTGCTTCGGATACCGGCCACGGTCACCGTCGTCCTGGACGAGGCGTATGTGGATTTTGTCGCCCAGGGTGAGCGCATCGACGTGCTCACACTGCTCGACGAGAATCCGAATCTGCTGGTCCTGCGCACCTTTTCGAAGGCGTACGGGCTGGCTGCGCTGCGGGTCGGCTACGCCATCGGCGCTCCGGCGCTGATCGAACGGGTCGCCCGCCGGCAGTTGCCCTTCGGCATGAACGCACTCGCCGAGGTCGCGGTGCGGGCCTGCTATGCGGCGGAACCGGAGATCGCGGAACGGGTGACGGTCATCGGCGAGCACCGGCACCGGCTCACCGTCGGTCTGCGCAAACTCGGTTTCTGCGTACCCGACAGCTATGCCAACTTCTCGTATCTGACACTGCCCGGCCCGGATATCGATCGGGTCGGAACCGCCTTGGCGGGGGCAAACATCCACGTCAAGCACTATCCGACCGGTTTGCGCATTACCGTGGGCGACCGGGTGGCCACCGACGCGGTACTCCATACCGTGCGCAGTACAGTGCAGTAATGTCAGAGAATCCGTCTTCTGAACCCGCTGGGCATCGGGTCGGAGCGGACGAGGAGATCGACTACGCGCTGTTGTCGCTGAGTGCACAGCTGTGCTTTGCGCTGTACTCCACGTCGCGGTCCATGACCGCTGCCTACCGTCCCTTCCTGGACGATATGAAACTCACCTATCCGCAGTACCTGGTGCTGCTGACGCTGTGGGAGCGTCCGGGCATCACCATGAAGGAGCTGGGCGAGCACATCCACCTCGACTACGGCACCCTTTCACCGCTGGTACAGCGGTTGCAGGCCGGTGGTCTGGTCGAGAGTGTGCGCAGTGTCGCGGACGGGCGGGCGGTGGTGCTGCACGCCACCCCCGCCAGTCAGCAATTGCAGCGGCCGGCCCAGAGCATGATCCATGCCGTGCTGGACTCGGTCGGCATCCCGCTCGAAGATATCGAAGCGCTCCGGGACCAGGTCAACGCCCTGGGAGTCCGGCTCGACGCCATGGTCACCGCGGCCCGCGCCCGCTGAGCCTGCCCGGCCGCGCCTTTGGTCTGGGGCACACTCTGGTGAGGTCCGTGGTGTTCGCGTGCACATTGTGATCCACGGCGCACCGCACCAGCATTGTGAATTGGTCCTGGTTCGGGGGCCGTGCGAGAGTGTGCCCGCGTGCCGGACGATGCGGTCCGGGCAGGTCGGAGGAGAGAGGTCGTGGGACAGATGGGATCAACCTCGGTTGCACAGCGTGAATTCGAGGCGCCGGCGTCGTACGCCATCGCCGAGGGTGCGGCGCTGACCGATGTCGTCGACGGCCTCGCCGCGCACTCGCCGCAGTTCGTCGCCTTCCAGCGGCCCACCGCAGACGGGTGGAGCGATGTGACGGCCGCGCAGTTCTCGGTCGAGGTGCGCGCGGTGGCCAAGGGGCTCATCGCCTCCGGTGTGCAGGCCGGGGATCGGGTCGCCATCATGGCCTCGACCAGGTACGAGTGGACGCTCATCGACTACGCCATCTGGACCGCCGGGGCGTGCACGGTCGCCATCTACGACTCCTCGTCGACCGACCAGGCGCGCTGGATTGTCGAGGATTCGGGCACGAAGCTGCTGATCGTGGAGAACGAGCGGCATGCCGTCACCGTTGCCGATATCGCGACGCCCGATCTGCTCGAGACGCTGCGCATCGATGCGGGCGCGGTGGATGAGCTCGTCAATCGTGGTGCCGCTGTTGATGACAGCGTGCTCGCCGAGCGCCGGGCCCAGGTCGGTTCCGCCTCCCCGGCGACGCTCATCTATACCTCGGGCACCACCGGTCGTCCCAAGGGTGTGGTGCTCACGCACGCGAACCTGCTGGCCGAGTCCCTCTCCGGCAAGATCGCGCTGCAGCATCTGCTCGCCGAGGGCAAGACGACCCTCATGTTCCTGCCGCTCGCGCATGTCTTCGCGCGTGCCATTGCGGTGGGCTCGCTCGCGGCCAAGGTCACCGTTGCGCACACTTCCGACTGGTCCACCCTCACCACCCAATTCGCTTCGTACAAGCCGGATTTCATCCTGGCCGTGCCTCGTGTTTTCGAGAAGGTTTACAACGGAGCGAAGCAGCAGGCGCACGACAGCGGTAAGGGGCGCATCTTCGACCTGGCCGCGGACACCGCGATCGCCTGGAGCGAGGCGCAGGAGTCCGGCGGCGCGAGCCTGGCGCTGCGCCTGAAGCACGCGCTGTTCGACAAGCTTGTCTATTCGAAACTTCGTGCCGCCCTTGGTGGTCGCTGCACCGGTGCGGTCTCCGGCGGCGGTCCGCTCGGCGCGCGCCTCGGCCACTTCTTTCGTGGCATCGGCGTCCCCGTGTACGAGGGCTACGGCCTCACCGAGACCAGCGCGGCCATTACCGTGAACACGGTGTCGCACATGCGAGTCGGCACCGTCGGCCGCCCGATCGAAGGCAATGCGGTCAGCATTGCCGACGACGGCGAAGTCCTGCTCAGGGGTTCCGTGGTCTTCGACGGCTACTGGCACAATGACGCCGCCAGCGCCGAAGCCATTACCGACGGCTGGTTCCACACCGGCGATCTCGGCGCCCTCGACGCCGACGGCTTCCTCTCCATCACCGGCCGCAAAAAGGAAATCATCGTCACCGCGGCAGGCAAAAACGTCTCCCCCGCCCCGATGGAAGACACCCTCCGCGCCCACCCCCTCATCGGCCAGTGCATGATCGTCGGCGACAAACAGCCTTTCATCGGCGTCCTCATCACCCTCGACCGCGACGCCCTCCCCGGCTGGCGCGACCGCAACAACATCCCCGCCGACGTAACCATCGAAGCCCTCACCACCAACCCCGCGCTGGTAGCGGAAGTCGAAGCCGCAGTAGCCGATTCCAACACCAAGGTCTCAAAAGCCGAGTCCATCAAAAAGATCCGCATCCTCGC
>NZ_JAODNK010000066.1 GCF_025465275.1 Nocardia sp.
AGCGGCTGGGCGTGACCGCGGTCGAGCTGATGCCGGTGCACCAGTTCGTCAGCGACGCGATCCTGGCCGAGCGCGGGCTGGCCAACTACTGGGGCTACAACACGATCGGCTTCTTCGCCCCGCACAACGCCTACGCGGCCAGCGGCACCCGCGGCGAGCAGGTGCAGGAGTTCAAGTCCATGGTCCGGGCGCTGCACCAGGCCGGCATCGAGGTCATCCTCGACGTGGTCTACAACCACACGGCCGAGGGCAACCACCTGGGGCCGACGCTGTCCTTCCGGGGCATCGACAACGCGTCTTACTACCGCCTGATGGGCGACGACCCGCAGTTCTACATGGACACGACCGGCACCGGCAACAGCCTGCTGATGCGGCACCCCCACGTGCTCCAGATGATCATGGACTCGCTCCGGTACTGGGTGACCGAGATGCACGTGGACGGCTTCCGCTTCGATCTGGCCGCGGCGCTGGCGCGCGAATTGCATGATGTGGACCGGCTTTCCACGTTCTTCGATCTGGTGCACCAGGATCCGGTGGTGAGTCAGGTGAAGCTGATCGCCGAACCGTGGGATGTCGGCGAGGGCGGCTATCAGGTCGGCAATTTCCCGGTCGCCTGGACCGAGTGGAACGGCAAATACCGTGACACCGTGCGGGATTACTGGCGCGGGCAACCGGCCACGCTGGGCGAGTTCGCTTCCCGGCTCACCGGCTCGTCGGATCTGTACGAGGCCACCGGCCGCAGACCGAGCGCGAGCATCAATTTTGTCACCGCGCACGACGGCTTCACCCTCGCAGATCTGGTGTCCTACAACGAGAAACACAATGACGCCAATGGTGAGGGCAATCGCGACGGCGAAACCTACAATCGCTCCTGCAACTACGGTATCGAAGGCCCTGCCGACGATCCCGAGATCCGCGCGGTGCGCGCCCGCCAGCAACGCAATCTGCTCGCCACCCTGCTGCTGTCCCAGGGCACCCCGATGCTGCTGCACGGTGACGAGCTCGGCCGCACCCAGCGCGGCAACAACAATGCCTATTGTCAGGATTCACCGCTGTCGTGGATGGACTGGTCACTCATGCACACCAATAACGATCTCCTCGAATTCACCCGGCGCGCGGTCGCCGTGCGCACCGCGCATCCGGTGTTCCGGCGCAGACGCTTCTTCGACGGAAGACCCGCGACCACCCATGACCATCCCGATGACATTGCCTGGTTCACCCCCGCCGGCGCGGAGATGATCGACGCGGACTGGGAGACCGGCTTCGGCCGCTCACTCACGGTGTTCCTCAATGGCGACGGTATTCGCGAGCCCGGCCCGTACGGCGAGCGCATCAGCGACGATTCGTTCCTACTGTGTTTCAACGCTCACGACGCGGCCATCGACTTCACCTTGCCGCCCGCCGAACACGGAACCGCCTGGTCGATGGAGTTGGACTGCTCGACACCGACCGGAAGACCGGCCACCGACACCGCCCATTCCGCCTCCTCGACCCTGCCAGTCCCCGCACGCTGCCTACTCGTACTCCGCCGTACGGCATGATCGATCAAGCCATGACCAGCACGCCCGAACATCACACCGGCCCCATCGCCCGGCAGACACCCGTCCGCAGCACCTATCGGCTGCAGCTGCGCCCCGACGCGCTCACCTTCGCCGACGCCCGCACCATTGCGGAATACCTGCAGCAGCTCGGTATTTCGCATCTGTACCTGTCGCCGGTCTTCACCGCGACGCGCGGTTCCATGCACGGCTACGACATCACCGACCCGACCACCGTGTCAGCGGCCCTCGGCGGCCCCGGCGGATTCAAGGCGCTCTCCGACGAGGTGCGCAACCGCGGCATGGGACTGATCGTCGATCTGGTGCCCAACCACGTCGGCGTGGCCGATCCGCGGCAGAACCCGTGGTGGTGGGACGTCCTGCAGAACGGCAAGGAGTCGAAGTACGCGCACTACTTCGATATCGACTGGAGTCCCGCCAATGGCGCGGGCGGGCGGCTCGCACTGCCGGTGCTCGCCAATGAGAACGATCCGGCGGCGCTGTCGGTGGACCGCAGCGGCCTCGAGCCCATGCTGGCGCTGCACGATATGCGCTTCCCCATTACGCCCGGCACCGACGGAGAGAATGCGCTGCGGATTCATGACAAGCAGCACTATCGCCTGGTCAACTGGAAATCCGGACTGTGCGGCTACCGCCGCTACTTCACCGTCGGCGGGCTGGCCGCGCTGCGGCAGGAGGACCCCGCGGTCTTCGAGGTCACGCACCGCGAACTGACCGCGTGGTGCGAGCACGACCTCATCGACGGTGTGCGCGTGGATCATCCGGACGGGCTGTCCGATCCGACCGAATACCTGACCCGGCTGCGCAAGATCATCGGACCACAGCGGCTGCTCCTGGTGGAGAAGGTGCTCGCACGCGGCGAACCCCTCGACGCCGGACTGCCCGTCGACGGCACCACCGGTTACGACGCACTGGCCGATATCGGCAGCGTGCTCATCGACCCCGACGGCGAGAAGATCCTCACCGACCTGTCACGTCAGTTCACCGGCCACGGCAGCGACCGCGCCTGGTTCAGCGAGAACGAGCACCGGATCAAGCGTGCTGTCGCCGAGACCATGCTGGTTCCGGAGGTCCGCCGCCTGGTCGCCGCCATCAAACGCGATGCGCGCGCCGACGCCTTCGACACCATGGCGCTGACCAATGCCACCATCGAAGTGCTGTCGTACATGCCGGTGGCCCGCACGGACTACGCACCACTGGCCGGGACGATCGGGCCCGTGGTGGCCGAAGTGACAAGGCGCAATAGCGAACTCACCGCGCCGCTGCAGGTGCTGGCGACCGCACTGGCCATCGGCGGCGAGGCTGCCACGCGCTTCCATCAGGTCGGCGGGGCGATCACCGCGAAGGCGGTGGAGGACACCATGTTCTACCGCGCCGCGCGACTGGTGTCGCTGCAGGAGATGGGGGCCGATCCGACTCGGTTCGGTAGTTCGGTCATCGAATTCCATCTGGCGAATGCCGAACGTGCCGCGCGCTGGCCTGCGACCATGACCACGCTCTCCACTCACGACACCAAACGCGGTGAGGACACTCGGGCCCGGATCAGCATGCTGTCGCAGGTGCCTGATATCTGGGCGCGGTCGGTGGGCGCGTGGAACGAGATCGCGCCCGGACCCGACGGCGCGACGACTCTCTTTCTGCTGCAGAACATCTACGGGATCTGGCCCGCTGATGGTCGGCCGGCTTCCGTCGTCCCCAAATTCCGGGAACGGGTGCATCAGTTCGCGGAGAAGGCCGTTCGCGAGGCCGGTACCCAATCCTCCTGGGAGGAACCGGATACCGAGTTCGAGAAGGCCGTGCATCGGTGGATCGACACCGTGATCGACGGGCCGATCGGCGTCGAATTGGGCGAGTTCGTCAACGATCTCGCCGCGCATGCTTGGACTGATGCGCTGGCTCAGAAACTGCTGCAGCTGTGCGGGCCGGGGATTCCGGATATCTATCAGGGCTGTGAATTGTGGGAAGACTCACTGGTCGATCCCGATAATCGGCGGCCTGTGGACTTCACGCATCGGTCGCTGCTGTTGCAATCGTTGACCGGGACACCGGATCTCGATGCTACCGGGGCTGTGAAGATGTGGATTGTGGCTTATGCGCTGTGGTTGCGGCGGGAGCGGCCGGAGTGCTTTGTCGGGGGGACATACGCTCCATTGTTCGCCAGTGGGGATCATGCCAAGCATTTGGTGTCGTATGCGCGGGGGCGGCACGGTGAGACTCCCGAGGTGATTGTCGCTGTTACGCGGCACAGCATTCGGCTGGATGAGGCTGGCGGGTGGGGAGACACCGTTCTCGATCTGCCCCAGGGGCATTGGACTGATCGACTTACGGGCCATACGTTCTCGGGGCGGTCGCGGTTGGAGAAGCTGTTTGCTCGGCTGCCGGTGGCGCTGCTTGTTCGGTAGGGCGAAGAGATAGCAGAACAAGAGACAAAGACGCCTGGACGAGAAGAAGAGAAAACGACCAAAGTGCAAGACAAGAAAAGAGCAAGAAGGGGAAAGAGGCTGGTCGGTTTGCCAGTCTGAATATCCTTATATCACAACACAATTCACCTTTCCGGGGCTGATTACCGGCGGTAGAATAGAGGTATGAATTCGGGGGGAGAAACCGCAACCGCTGTCAGTGCACACGCACTGACAGCAGCAGTCGATGACCTCCTGAACGCCTCGCTCGTTCCGCTGCACGATGATGAATTCATCGCGTTGATGCGGGAAGTGGAAACCTGTAAGCGCAAGCTCCAAGCGGTCGAGACCCGGTACGTCATCGAGACCACCACCCGTGGCCTGGCCCAGCGCGGCGGGGTGGCGTCCCCGAAAGTGTTTCTGCGCCAAACCCTCGGGATCTCCCGCGCTGACGCGGCGTCCCGGGTCAACATCGCCGTCGAAACCGGGCCCCGCATCGTCTCCGGCGTCGAACTCGAACCCACCCTCGCCCACGTCGCCCGAGCCCACCGCGAAGGGGTGATCGGGGTCGATCACGTGCGGCGCATCATGACGGTCATGAACCGGTTGCCCGGTTGTCTCGACGCCGACGTACGCGAAGCCAACGAACTGCAACTGACCGAGTTCGCCCCCACCGGGTACCCCGAAGGATTACCGGTCATGGGGGAAGTGTTGTTGGCGGGCTTGGACCCGGACGGCACGTTGAGCACCGATGCTGATCGTGAGCGGATGCGCGGGCTCACCCTGGGTAGCGAACGTGCGGATGGCATGTCCCCGTTCGTCGGGGAGATCAACCGGAAGCTGCGCTCGGTCCTGGAACCGATGTTCGCGAAGCTGGCCCGCCCGGGTATGTGCAATGCGAAGGACCCGCAGAGTCCGTGGGTCGCTGATCACAAGCTCACTGCTCAG
>NZ_JAODNK010000105.1 GCF_025465275.1 Nocardia sp.
TCATCGGCGGCACCGTGCTGGCCGCCGCTGCGGGCGTCCTGACCATGATGTTCGGCGCCCTCGGCGGCGCCGCGGTCGGTTGCATCCTCGGTATGAGCGTCATCGGCTTCCTCGGCACCCTCGCCGGACAGCTGTTCGTGACCGCCCCGGTCGCCATCCTGGCCGCCGTGCAGTACTTCTCCACCATCAACGAGCCGTCGATCAACCCGGCCCCGGCCAAGTAATTCGACTGCAGTACACAGCAAATCCCCCGCCCGGATCACTCGGGCGGGGGATTTGTCGTTTCAGGCAGTCTGGGCGACCTGCGCGGATTCGATTCGGGCACGCACGAATTGGGCCACGTGCGCCAGCGCCGCACGGCTCTCCGGCATGCTCGGGAAGATGGCCATGAACGCGTGCACCTGGCCGCGCCAGATCTCCAGCGTCGCAGGCACTCCCGAGGCGGCCAGCCGCTGCGCCATGAGCTCGCTGTCGTGCCGCAGCACCTCGTCCTCGGCAACGATCAGCAGGGCGGGCGGCAGACCGGCGAGCACATTGTTGACGGGCGAGAGCTGCGGATCCAGCCGCCCGTCCACCTCTGCCCCGAGTTTGACCACCGATTCCAAGGCGGACAACGGAATCAGCGGATCGCGGTGGTAGTTGGGATGCGCGCGCTTCTCGGTGCAGTCCAGGTTCAGTGCCGGACAGAGACCGACCAGACCGGCGGGCACCGGCAGTCCGGCGTCGCGCGCGCGCAGTGCGGTCGCGAAAGTCATATAGCCACCGGCGGAGTCGCCCGCGAAGACGATGCGCGAGGCGGGCACACCATGTCCGAGCAGCCATTTGTAGGCGGTCAGGCAGTCGGTGACCGAACCCGAGATATCGGTGTCGGGCAGCTGCCGGTACTCGACGCTCACCACCGGCATGCCGGTGCGGCGGGCGATGGCGGCCACCACGGGCCGATGCGTGTCCAGACCGCAGAGGAAGAAGCCGCCGCCGTGCATGTACATGACGACGCCGTCGCTCATCGCGCTGCGGGCCCCGGCGGGCCGCACGATCTCCATGCGGAAGCCGTTGAGCCGCACCTGCTCCCGTTCCACGCCGCGCGGGGCGGGGCGCATTCTGGCCAGAGTGTTGATCACGCCGCTGACGATCGGCATGGCGCCCGCGGAGAGCGGCATGAGTTCGCCGGCGGGGCGGATGGTGGCTCGGCAGGCGGCCTCGAGGGTGCGTGCGTAGACACTGACATTGCCGGGGTTGATCACCGGATCGGCGGAGTGGACGTTACGGGTCGTCGCCATTGCGCACCTACTTCGTTGTTGGCGCGCCGAGCCGTTCGTCCGGTGACCGAAGGAGGGCTCGGCACCCGGCGCGGGAGAGTCGGCGCTGACATCTCACATAGCGTTGTTTCAGAACACCATGGGAACGTGACCTACGCAACAGATATCGCCGGATCGGTATGGCGGTAAACGGTTGTGATCGTTTCGCCGTCGACTCGGAACCTCCCCGCTCTCGCTCGCGATCGAACTGGCAGACTCTTGTGACATGCGTGGAATCATCCTGGCGGGCGGCACCGGGTCGCGTTTGCACCCGATTACGCGCGGGGTGAGCAAACAACTTGTCCCCGTCTACGACAAACCGATGGTGTACTACCCGCTGTCCACCCTCATGCTGGCGGGCATCCGGGACATCCTGGTCATCACCACCCCCGAGGATTCGGCGGCCTTCCACCGATTGCTGGGCGACGGCGGCCAGTTCGGGCTGAACCTCAGCTATGTCGTACAGCCGGAACCGGACGGGCTGGCGCGGGCCTTCGTACTCGGCGCGGACCACATCGGGAACGAGCCCGCGGCACTGGTGCTGGGCGACAACATCTTCCACGGTCCCGGTCTGGGCACCAATCTGCGCCGCTACGCCGACGTCGACGGCGGTGCGGTCTTCGCCTACCGGGTATCGGACCCGACCGCGTACGGCGTGGTCGAATTCGCCGACGGCAAGGCCATTTCCATCGAGGAGAAGCCGAAGGCGCCGCGCTCCAGCTACGCGATTCCCGGGCTGTACTTCTACGACAACGACGTCCTCGAGATCGCGCGCGATCTGAAGCCGTCCGACCGCGGCGAATACGAGATCACCGATATCAACCGCGCGTACCTCGAACAGGGCCGCCTGAACGTCGAGGTGCTGCACCGCGGCACCGCCTGGCTCGACACCGGCACCTTCGATTCGCTGCTGGCCGCCGCCAATTACGTGCGCACCATCGAAGAGCGGCAGGGCCTGAAGATCGGCGTGCCCGAGGAAGTGGCCTGGCGTATGCGATTCATCGACGACGAACAGTTGCGGGCGGCGGCCGAACCACTGGTGCGCTCCGGATACGGCGCCTACCTGCTGGGCCTGCTGGAACAGGGACGAGACGAATGAGCATGCGGATTCGGGAACTGTCGATTCCGGGCGCCTGGGAATTCACCCCCAGCCTGCACGGCGACGAGCGCGGGGTCTTCGCCGAGACCTTCAAGTCCTCGGAGTTCGAAAAGGTGGTGGGGCGGCCGTTCGACCTGCTCCAGGTCAATACCTCCACCTCGGCCGCCGGCGTGCTGCGCGGCATCCACTACACCGAAACCCCGCCCGGCCAGGCCAAATACGTGACCTGCGTACGCGGGGCCTTCCTGGATGTGGTCGTGGATCTGCGGCCCGATTCGCCGACGTTCCGGCAGTGGGACAGCGTTGTCATCGACGATGTGGAGCGCAAATCGGTATTCCTCGCCGAAGGCCTCGGCCATGCGCTGCTGTCCCTGGCAGACGATTCCACCGTCATCTACCTGTGCTCGCTGGAGTACGCACCCGAATTCGACCGGGATCTGGACGCTTTCGACCCGGACCTGGGTATCGAATGGCCCGCGGTGGATCGCAACGGCGATCCGATGACGTTCACCCGCTCCTCCAAGGACGCCGCGGCCCCGCGCCTCGCAGACCTCAGACTTCTCCGCTGACCCCGTCACAGCACCCCGTCACACAACCCCGTCATCCCGGCAGGCTTTTGGCCGGGATCCACGGTGACCCACTATGTCCGTGTGGATCCCGGCCGAAAGCGCGCTGGGATGACGAAGGGCGCACCGCGTAATCGCGGTGCGCCCCAGTGCTTTTCTTCGGTCGGCCGGATCGTCGCCCGTGTGAGCGGCGGGCACGGCCCGGCGGGTGCCTCAGCCGACCAGTGCGACCTCGGCTTCCTTCGCCGCTTCCTTGCGGCCACGCCACTTGGGCAGGAAGGACGTGAGGGCGACCAGGGCGCCGACAATGGCTACGCCGGCGGCGAATTGGAGGCCGGGGCGGAAGTTGTCGAGGGCTTCGGCCGGGGTGGTACCGGTGTGCGAGCCGGAGGAGATGATCGCGGTGGTCACCGCGAGCACAATGGCGGCACCGACCTGCATGGAGGTTTGCAGCACGCCGGCTGCCAGGCCCTGTTCGTCGTCATCGATACCGCTGGTGGCCTGAATATTGATGGCGGGGAAGCCGACCCAGCCGATGCCGACCAGCAGCACGGCGGGCAGGAGCACGGTCAGGTAGGCCGGCGATGTGTCCAGGCGCAGGTACATCAGGTAGCCGATGGCCATGATCACCATGGTGACCGCGATGATCGGGCCGGTGCCGAAACGATCGACCAGCTTGTCGGAGATGAAGGCCGAGGCGACGACCAGCACACCGACCGGCAGCAGGGCGAGCGACAGGTGCAGCGGCGTCCAGCCGAGCGTGTCCTGCAGGTACAGCGTGGTGATGAACTGCCAGCTGAAGAACGATCCGGCGACCGCGATGATGGCCACGCTGGCTCGCCACAGGGTCGGCTTCTTCAGGATGCCGAGCCGGACCAGCGGGTAGCGCACCCGCTTCTCGACCGCGACGAAGCCGGCGAAAAGTGCGGCGGTGACCACGAACGAGAGGATGGTGCGGGCCGAAGCCCAGCCGGCCTGGGGCGCCGAGACCACGGTGTAGACCAGCAGCAGCATGCCCGCGGTGGACAGCAGCGCGCCGAGCAGATCGTGACCGCCCTCTTCGGCGGGCTTGTCCTTGGGCACCAGGTAGAAGGCGGCGATCAGTGCGGCGATCGCGATCGGGAAGGGCAGCAGGAAGGTCCAGCGCCAGCCGAAGCCGGTCATCAGACCACCGAACAGCAGGCCCATGGAATAGCCACCGGCGCCGAACACGGTGTAGATGGACAGCGCCTTGTTGCGGGCGGGTCCTTCGGCGAAATTCGTTGTGATGATGGAGAGTCCGGTCGGCGCGGTGAACGCGGCGGCCAGGCCCTTCACGAAACGGGTGAGGATCAGCAGCGCGGCGGAGCTGACCAGGGCGCCACCCAGGGAGGCGATGGCGAAGACGGCCAGTGCGATCAGGAAGACCTTGCGGCGGCCGAGCAGGTCGGCGGTGCGACCGCCGAGCAGCAGCAGGCCGCCGTAGCCCAGGACGTAGCCGGACACCAGCCACTGCAGGGTGGAGGTTTCGAGGTGGAGTTCGGTGCCGATGGACGGCAGTGCGACGCCGATCATCGACACATCGAGGCCGTCGAGGAACAGCACGATGCACAGGGTGATGAGCATGCCCCAGAGCCGAGGTGTCCACTGCGTGGAGGTGTCGGCCGCGGCGCTCACTGCGGGGCGAGTGTCTGTGGAAGTCACGAGAGAGGACGGTACATGCACACGCATTTATTGTCTACACATTTAATGCAGTTGCATGGGTTGCGTCTGCGGGCTAGAATCGCCGACATGCCGAAGTCGACAACGCCTGTCGAGCAGGTCGTTCCTGACGCCCTGGTAGCACAATGGCGCGATCTGCTGAGCCGGCACGCGACGACCTCCTGCGCCCTCGAAAAGGAATTGCAAGGCCGCCACCACCTCGGGCTCAGCGAATTCGAAACCCTGGACCGGCTTATGGACGCCGGTGGCGAGACCTACAAGATGAGCGATCTCGCCAATGACATCCACCTCAGCCAGAGCGCACTCAGCCGCGCCGTGGCCAGGCTGGAACGCGACGGACTCGTCAACCGCACCCTCTGTACCGATGACCGGCGGGCCATCTTCGTCTGCCTCACCGACAAGGGGCGTGAACTACATTCCGCGGCCGCACCGACGCACCGCGAGGTGCTGCAGCAGTCGCTGCACTGAAGCAGTCCGCCCCGTCATGCGGGCATGACGGGGCGGTGCTCGCGCACGTGACGCTCAGACGGTGGCGCGGATCGTATCGATCATCGGAAGTGCGTCCACCGCAACGGAAGCCGCGGCCGCGAACGCCTCGCGATAGCGCTCCACATCGTGTTCCTTGTCCAGGTACGAGGATCCGGTGAGGGATTCGACGTACACCACCGGCGGTTCGGCGTTTTCGCCTGTGGCAGCGGGGAATTCGAGCAGCACGAAGCGCCCGGCATCCATGCCGTGGTGATAACCGCAGTCCGCGGGCAGCAGGCGCAACCGCACATTCGACAGTTCGCCGAGTTTGCGCAGCCGTTCCAACTGGCCGACGGTCACCTCGTCGCCGCCGATGCGATGCCAGAGCACCGCCTCGGAGATCACCACATCCACCTGCAGCGGTGATTCGGCGCGGGTGAGCAGCGATTGCCGGGCGGTGCGGACCCGCACGCGGCGGTCCATCTGCTCGGCGGAGATGCCCGGATAGGCACCCGCCAGCACCGCGCGCATATACGCCTCGGTTTGCAAAAGCCCTGGCACCAGCTCATTTTCGTAGGTGGTGAGCCGGGCGGCCGCCTCCTCCAGGCCGATGTAGACCTCGTACCCCTCGTCGATCACATCGCCGAATTCGGTCCACCAGCCGCGGGCCTTGGTCTCCCGGGCCAGGGCGGTGAGCGGCTCGATAGCGTCCTCGGGAGCGCCGTAGATGCGGCACATGGCCTCGACATCCAGGCTGCGCAGCGAGGTCTGCCCGGTTTCGATGCGCCAGATCTTGGCCTCGGACCATTCCAGCCGCTGCGCTGCCACCCGGGTCGTCATCCGCGCGCGATTACGCAGGTCACGCAGGTGCCGGCCCAATTGCCGCCGCGGCATGGTGGATCCGGTGATCCCCTGTGGTAGTGCCATCCCTCCCCCTTACGAGTCATGCGATCGCATTGTCGCACAATTATTTGCGCGACGACCGCCCGCGATAGCGCCAGAACTGCACGGCCCGAACGTCTTCCGACAATTGATTGACCGGTTCCGCCACATCCGAAAGGGCCTGGAACAGGTCGTCCGCCAACTCGGAGATGTGTTCCACCCGGGTGGCCAGTCGCGAAGCATTGAGCACGAACTCCAGCAGCAGTCGCACCACCGCGGCGATCGTCAGGCCGAGCGGGATCGCGAAAACGACCGCGAAAACCACACCCAGCCATGCCGAAGCACGCCACAGCCCCACGGTTCCGACGATCGGCACGGCGAAAGCGCCTGCCAGGCCCAATAGATACGCCAGGGGCAGCAGGGTGCGGGTGGCGGAGCGCTTGAACTGCAGGTCCAGCAGCGACTTGGCCGCCTCCACACTCCAGGAGCCGAAAGCACTTGGGCTGGTGAAGGGTTCGACCGGCTGCTCTTCGATCGCGGCCTCCACTTCGAGCCGCCGATTCATGCGCCGGGTCGCGGAATCCTTGAAGGCCGCCCATCGCCCGACCTCGAACTCCGCGGCCTCGAGCGCCTCGAGTTCCGCTGCGTTCCCGCCCGATTGATCGGTCATGCCGACGATCTCCTCTCCCGCAGATCTTTTCGACCAAGCGAAGTCTCATCGTTATCTCCGCACCGGGACAGCTCGAAACAGTGTGTTCTAGAACACTTCCCGGCTTTTTCCGTACGAACCAGGCAGCGGGAGCCGATACCTCCCTTGACGCCGTCTTCGCAGGCAGCGGCCCTCGGGTCCGGATTTGTCCCATATGTGCCAGAGGCACACGTGTGACAACTCCAACCGCGAGGCCTCTCTTTTGGAGGCTCAAACAGTGACTCCAGAAAATGCGCCTGTAACGCAACGAGCATCCGGTTCCGATACCTGGCACAGAGCAGGACGTAGATCTACCGGGGAATGGAGAAACCAGTGCGTACGACGTTTTCGTCTTCCGCCATGGCGGCAGCACTGGCCGCCTCCACGCAGGAATACACCGAGCGTGGATGGACGGTCGCCGAAACGGCCAATGGAATCAGCCTGATCACCGACGAGAACTTGTCGGGTATCGAAGTCACCGGCGACACCGCCGCCTTCGTACGGCGCTTCCTTCGGGCCAATGACCTGACCGGACCGATCATCGAGATCCCGGGCGCCGAGCGCCGCGAGATCCATCTGGTCACCGGGCTTCGCAAGGCCGCTCTGGCCCTCGAGGCACTGCGCGCGGCCGGTGCGGTCGTGCACACCGACGGTGCGGGCATCCCGCTGCCGCCGACCCAGCTGTTCGACGGCTCGGCCTGCTGGAGCGTTGCTCCGCACGAGGCGCGCTGGATCCCGCCCGTGGTGGCGATCTCCGCCGCCGTTCGCGCCGCCGCCAAGGGCGTCCGGCCGCAGGTGGCCCGCATCGCCTCCTGAAGCGAATAGGCGCTCTTCCCGCTAGCGGATAGCCCAGAACCCTCGAAACCGCGGATGCTCCCCGGCATCCGCGGTTTTCGCGTACCCGGGGGCAAACGTTGCGTTTTGATCGATGTTCGACATGGGTCGAGGTAGCGGCCGATTTCCGAACACAGCGGTACGGAACTTCCGGATTCGGGCGATGATGAGGTATGACCCACGTCACGGAAACCGCCGCCGCACGCACCACGCGGACGCTCCCGCGCACCTGCCCGCTCTGTGAGGCGGTGTGCGGGCTCGAGCTCACCCTGGATGCCGCCGATCACGTCACGGCGGTACGCGGCGATCAGGCGGACCCGTTCAGCCGCGGCTTCCTGTGCCCCAAGGGTGCGACGCTCGGACATCTCGACGAGGATCCGGACCGATTGACCGCGCCCATGATTCGCGACCGGGCCACCGACAGCTGGCGGCAGGCGAGTTGGGACGAGGCCTTCGGTGTCATTCGGGAGCGGCTGCCACAGATCACCGGCGAGCACGGAAACCAGTCGGTCGGGTTGTATCTGGGAAATCCCAATGCACATACCGTCGCCGGGGCGCTGTACGTACCGATTCTCATTCGCGCGCTGGCCACCCGGAGCCTGTTCTCCGCCAGCACCGCCGACCAGATGCCCAAGCAGGTGTCCTCCGGGCTGCTGTTCGGCGATCCGCTCACGGTGGCCGTGCCCGATCTGGATCGCACCGACTATCTGCTCATACTTGGCGCGAACCCGCTCGAATCCAATGGATCACTGTGCACCGCACCCGATTTCCCGGGCCGATTGAAGGCGCTGAAGAAACGGGGCGGACGGTTCGTGGTGGTGGATCCGCGCCGCACCCGCACCGCCAAACTCGCCGACGAGCACCTGTTCATCCGGCCCGGCAGTGATGCCTACCTGCTGTTCGGAATCGTGCACACGCTGTTCGCGGAGAATCTCACCTCGGTACGCATCGAGGTGCAGGGGCTCGAGGAAGTACGCGCCGCCGCAGCGCCTTTCACACCCGCCGTGGTCGCGGAGCGCACCGGGGTGCCCGCCGATACCGTCCTGCGGCTGGCGCGCGAACTGGCCGCCGCGCCCACCGCGGCGGTCTACGCCCGAATCGGCACCTGTACAGCGGAGTTCGGCACGCTCACACAGTGGCTGGTGGATGTCCTCAATGTGCTGACCGGCAATCTCGACTCCCCCGGCGGCGCGATGTTCGCCACCGGCGCGACGCTCGGCATCGTGCGCACCCGCCCGTTCCGCCTCGCCCGCTGGATCAGTCGGGTGCGCGAACTGCCCGAGGCCATGGGCGAATTGCCGGTGGCCACGCTGGCCGACGAGATCCTCACCGAGGGCGAGGGCCGGATCCGCGCCATGGTGACCGTCGCGGGCAACCCGGTGCTCTCGGCGCCCAGCAGTACCCGACTGGACGCGGCCTTCGCCGGCCTCGACTTCATGGTGAGCGTCGACCGGTATCTCAACGAGACCACCCGGCACGCCGATGTCATCCTGCCGCCGCCGCGCATTCTGCAGTCCCCGCACTACGACTTCGCGTTGCTGCAGTTCGCGGTGCACAACTACGCGCGCTACTCCCGGCCGCTGGTCCCGCTCGGCGATACGCTCGCCGAGTCCGAGATCCTGGCGCGCCTGGCACTGGCCGTCAGCGGTCAGGAACCGCAGCCCGGCATCGATCCCCTTGCGGCTGTGGATGAATTCATCATTGCCGGAATGCTGCACAAGGCAGGGCTGTCCGAGCGGCGTGCGGAACTGATCGGCACGAACACCACGGAACAGCGCATCGACCTGATGCTGCGGCTCGGCGCGTATGGGGAGTGGAATCCGGACCGCATCAACCCGACGGACGGGCGGGCGGAATCCAGTGGTGGATCCCGGCCGAAAGCACGCCGGGATGACGAGGGGACCTCGCCACGCGATGACGAGGGGGACGTGACCGACGGCGACGCGGACCGACTGGCACGCGGGCTGAATTTGCAAGTGCTGCTGGATAATCCGCATGGGATCGATCTGGGAGCGTTGCGGCCGGGGCTGCCGGGGATTCTGCGGACGGCGTCCAAGACGGTGGAACTCGCGCCGCAGCCGCTGCTCGATGATGTTGCGCGACTGCGGGACCGGCTGCGGGCGGAGTCGCCGGACATGGTGCTGGTCGGCCGGCGGCAGCTGCGCTCCAACAACAGCTGGCTGCACAATGTCGGGCCGCTGCTGGGCGGGTCCAATCGGTGCACGCTGCACATTCATCCCGACGATATGGCGCGGCTGGGGCTGGACGGGCATGCGGTCGTGAAGTCGGCGGCGGGCACGCTCACGGTGGATCTGGAGCCGACCGACGACATCATGCCGGGGGTGGTGAGTCTGCCGCACGGCTGGGGCCACACCGACAGCGCGCAGACGGTGGCGCGCGCCCACGCCGGTGTGAATGCCAATGCGCTGACCGATGATTCGCTGGTAGACGCACCGTCGGGCAATGCGGTCTTCAACGGCGTCCCGGTCACGCTCACGCCGGCCTGAAACCATTCCGGGCGGTCTACGCAAGGGGGATGACGCCCGGCAATAACCGGACAAATCTCTGCAAAAAGGACAAAACAGTATTGCGAAATCACTGCGCGCCCTGGGGATCTCGACCATCCGGCCCCGGGCGCGCAGCGCAGCATCCTCGCAGCTATGCGACGTAAGACTCTTGTGGATGCTTTCATCCGGGAGGATCCTCGCCCAGGAAGGATTGTCCGGCTCCAGTCGACCCCGCCCGAACAGGGCAGATATGCCGGTTCACTCATTCGCGACACGAATATAGTTAAACCGTATAGGATTTCGGATGGCCGAAGTTCGTGGCCGAGCCTCTTCCATCCGGTATTCAGCTACCAAAGGGGGCGCACGATGCCCGGTACCAGAAACGGCAGCGACGGCGAACGGGAACTGCAGGAACGCTACGGCACTCGTGATCGTGCAGAGCGTTTCTATTCCGATCAAGTGCGAAATCGACTCAATACCCAGATGATCGATTTCTTATCCCGGATGGACATGGCCTTCATCGCGACTTCCGACAAACACGGTGAGTGCGACAACAGCTTCCGGGCCGGGAAACCCGGATTCCTGCACGTCATAGACGATCGCACGATCACCTATCCGGAGTATCGCGGCAACGGTGTGCACGCCAGCCTCGGAAACATGCTGGAGAACCCGCACATCGGGATCCTGCTCATCGACTTCGTCTACGACCTGATCGGCCTGCACATCAACGGCACGGCCCGCATCGTCGACGACGCCCTCATGCGCCGCTGCGTCCCCGATCTCCCACCCGATGCCCGCGGCCGCCAGCCGGAACGCTGGGTGGTGGTGGATGTGGAGGAGGCCTATATCCACTGCCGCAAGCACATTCCGCACCTGGTCCCCGCGCAGCGCGAGGATCGCGAGTGGGGCACCGACAACACCCGGGCCAAGGGCGGCGACTACTTCGGCGCCAAGGCCGAAGCGGAAATCCAGACTCTCGTCGACTACTGATACGCCACCGGCCCGCTACGGCGGGCCGGTCCGCCGCGCTCAGTTGATCTTGAAGATCACCATGCGCTGCACGATGAAATTGATCACGGTCGCGGTGCCCTGCGCGATGCAGAAGGCGAGTGCGATTCGCCACCATTGATCAGGCAATGCGTAGTAGCAGAGCTGATTGATGCCGACCTGCAGGGCGAAGGTCACCGCATACAGCAGGATGACCGCGATGAAGCGGTTGCGGTTGGGCTCGGCCTTGAAGGTCCAGCGGCGATTGATCAGATACGCCGTGGTGGTGCCGGCGATGAAACTGATCGACTTCGCCACCGGCAGCGGCAGACCGAACACCTTGAACAGCAGGGTGTAGAGGCCGAAGTCCACGATCGCGGAGAGGCCGCCGGTCAGCCCGAACCGGATGATCTGGGTCTTCAGATCGACATCCGTGCCACCCGGTTCGTCGACGAGGGGCAGCTCGGGAGGGAGGGGCAGATGGGGTTCCGCGGTCACAACGCATGAGGGTATCGGTCGCGACCCAGGACACAAGCCTCGAGAGGGTTATGCCTGTAGCCTCTATCCCGATGTCCACGAAAGCTCAGACCACCACCACGGCCGCTCCCGATACAGAATCGGCGAGCGCTGGTGCGGACGCAGCGTCGAACGGTTCCTATGAACTGCCCACGCAGACCCGCCGCCTGACCGGATGGGGTCGTACCGCAGCCACCACGTCGGAAGTCCTGTCGACCAATGATCCGGAGCTGATCGCCAAGGCGGTTGCCCTGGTCGCGGAGGACAACGACTCCAAGCCCGCGCATCTGCGTCGCGGCGTCATCGCGCGCGGCCTCGGCCGCTCGTATGGCGACCACGCGCAGAACTCCGGCGGCCTCGTCATCAATATGGCGGCGCTGAACCGCATCCACCGCATCGACCGCGATTCCCGCCTGGTCGACGTGGACGGCGGTGTCAGCCTCGATCAATTGATGAAGGCGGCCCTGCCGTTCGGACTGTGGGTTCCGGTCCTACCCGGTACCCGGCAGGTCACCATCGGCGGCGCCATCGCCTCCGATATTCACGGTAAGAACCATCACAGCGAGGGTTCTTTCGGCAATCACGTGCGGTCCATCGACCTGCTGACTGCCGACGGCAAGGTGCAGACCATCGGGCCGAAGAAGAACGCGAAGCTGTTCTGGGCCACCGTCGGCGGCAATGGGCTGACCGGCATCGTGCTGCGCGCGACCATCGAAATGGTGGCGACGGAGTCGGCGTACTTCATCAATGACGGTGTGAAGACCAGCACGCTGGACGAGACCATCGCGGCGCACAGCGATGGCAGCGAGGCCAACTACACCTACTCCAGTGCGTGGTTCGACGTGATGAACCCGCGGCCGAAGTTGGGGCGCGCCACCATTACTCGCGGCCGCCTGGCCAAGCTGGACGAGCTGCCCGCCAAGAAGCAGCGCAATCCGCTGAAGTTCGATGCGCCGCAGCTGCTTACGGTGCCGAACATCTTCCCGAGCTTCACCGCCAACAGGCTGACTCTCGGTTCGGTCGGCGAGGCGTACTACGCCATGGGCGGCAACTACACCGGCAAGATCCAGAATCTGACGCAGTTCTATCACCCGCTCGACATGATCGCGGAGTGGAATCGGGCGTACGGTCCGGCCGGATTCCTGCAGTACCAGTTCGTGGTGCCGACCGAGGCCGTCGATGAATTCAAGAAGATCATCATCGATATCCAGGCGTCCGGGCACTATTCGGCACTGAACGTTTTCAAGCTGTTCGGCGCGGGTAACCCCGCACCGTTGAGCTTCCCCATGCCGGGCTGGAACATCTGCGTCGACTTCCCGATCCGGGCGGGCCTCAATGAGCTCGTCACCGATCTGGACCGGCGCGTCACCGAATTCGGCGGCCGGCTCTACACCGCGAAGGATTCCCGGACCACCGCGGAGACCTTCCACAAGATGTACCCCCGGATCGACGAGTGGATCAAGATCCGCCGAAGCGTCGATCCCACAGGCGTTTTCATGTCCGATATGGCCCGAAGGCTGGAGCTTCAGTGATCAACGCGGTAGGCAATCCGCAGTCCATTCTGCTGCTCGGCGGCACTTCCGAGATCGGTCTCGCGATCTGCTCGGAGTACCTGAAGAAGGGTCCGGCGCGCATCATTCTGGCGGCGCTACCCGGTGATCCGCTGCGCGAGGACGCGGTCGCCACCATGAAGGCGGCCGGCGCCTCCGAGGTCGAGATCATCGACTTCGACGCGCTGGAGATGGATGCCCACCCCAAGGTCATCGACCAGGCGTGGGCGCACGGTGACGTCGATATCGCCATTGTGGCGTTCGGCATGCTCGGCGACGCCGAGGAACTGTGGCAGGACCAGCACAAGGCCGTCATCGCCTGTCAGCTGAACTACACCGCCGCCGTCTCGGTCGGCGTACTGGTCGGCGAGAAGATGAAGGCACAGGGCCACGGCCGCATTATCGCCATGAGCTCGGTCGCCGGTGAGCGCGTGCGCCGCTCCAACTTCGTCTACGGCTCCACCAAGGCGGGCCTGGACGGCTTCTACCTCGGCCTCGGCGAGGCCCTGCGCCCGCACGGCACCCGCGTCACCGTGATCCGCCCGGGTCAGGTCCGCACCCGCATGTCCGCCCACGTGAAGGAAGCACCCCTCACCGTGGACAAGGAAGAGGTGGCAGCCCTGGCCGTCGCCGCCTCCGAAAAGGGCAAGGAAATCGTCTGGGCCCCGGGCACTTTCCGCTACATCATGATGATCCTGCGCCACATCCCGCGCCCGATCTTCCGCAAGCTCCCCGTTTAGGGCGGTACAAGACCAGCAAGAGGCGGTGGCCGAATTGGCCACCGCCTCTTGCGTATACGGATCACTAGCGAAACAACCTCTCCACCAGCCGGATCAAAGCCGCAGTGTCGTTGACGGCACCCACCCGCTGCCCCAGCGCAGACACCGGATACCAATCGATCAGGTCGGGTACAGCAGTGCCGATGGCGTCCATGCCATCGACGTTGCGATACGACACCCGGACGCTTGAAGTGAAGTCGTCCGGGATGACGCGCGGAACGACTTTGCATGCCACGATCCTGCCCTTGCGGGCCGCCAGAAACCTGGCACCGGACAGCACCAACACGTATGCCGGAGTCTGCGAAGGCGTTGCGAGCAGCTGTCGAATGTCGCCCTGTCTCAAACCTCACCTCCGGATCGGGGCGTCTCGGGCCGGAGCGCTTCGGCCCGAACGGCGTCGCGCAACCGCATCTCCTCGTACATCCACTCCTCGGTGATGCCGAGCATCTGGTCGGCGACCTTGGATTGCTCCCACATCTCGCGCTCCAAGCGGTCCTGGATGGCTTCAATAACCCACTGCGAAACGTTTCCGCCCGCAGCGGACCGTAGCTGGGTATCTAGCTCGTCCGGAATCTTCACCGACAACTGCTGGGTCATACCAGCAAGGTTACCGTGCGCACCACCAATGGAGAGCCGTTCTGCCGCACCCATGGCCGTTCAGCTAGCTATCCGGCTCCGACTCGGTCATGTCGATCCACTGTCGGAGAACAGCGTCCAACCAGACGGGATCGGCTTCCGGCTCGACTAGAGCCCGGCGCAGGAGATCCTCGCGTGGGGCTTCACTCATGTGCAGAAGCTACTGCCGATTGCGACAGCTGAGTGCCAGTTCGCGCCTCGAGGGATCGGCGACGCGTTCGGCGGCGTGCCAGTGGATAGGCTGTCGCGCGATGCGTGGACACGAATCCGGAGGCGGAGTGGGAATGAGCGAGCAGTCGGGCGGCCGGGGGGCGATGCTGGTGCGGCGGGTCGGGGGTGCGCTTGGGGAGGGCGTGCTGGCGGGGGTTGTCGCTGTCGTGGTGGCGGGTGTCGGGCTGGCGGCGTTTTCGGTTGTGCACTGGCCGGCGTTCAACTCTTCCAATGTGACTCGGGCGCTGACTACCGTTGGACAAGCGGTCGCGCTGGTGTTGTTGGTGGTGGCGGTTGTGCTCATGCGGATGGGCAAGTGGGCGTGGGTGGCGAAACTGCTGTCCTGGGTGGGGCTTTCGACCTTTGTGACGGTGACGCTGGGGATGCCGCTGGCCGCTACCAAGCTGTATCTCTTCGGTCTCTCGGTGGATCAGGAGTTCCGGACGCAGTATCTGACCCGGCTTACCGACAGTGCGGCGCCGCACGATATGAACTATGTCGACATTCCGCCGTTCTATCCCTCCGGATGGTTCTGGATCGGCGGGCGGTTCGCGAAACTGACCGGGATGGCGGGATGGGAGGCGTTCAAGCCGTTCGCCATTATCGGGTTGGCCGTGACGGCCGTGATTGCGCTCGTATTGTGGTCCAAGCTGATTCGGTTCGACTGGGCCGTCCCGGTTGCCGCGGCGACCACGGCGGTGACGCTCGCATACGGTGCGCCGGAGGCTTACAGCGCCGTGCTCGTGCTGCTGCTCGGACCCGCGCTGGTGCTGGCCTGGGGTGCGCTGTATCGACCCGCCGAAGACTCCGATAGTGCCGGGACGACCGCGGGCGGCTGGGGCGCGGTACTGGGCACCGGGCTGTTCCTGGGGTTGGCGGCGACCTTCTACAGCCTGTACTTCGGCGTTGCCGTGTTCGCGGTGTGCCTCATGGGAGTACTCGCGGCCGGACTCGCAGTGCGTACACAGCACAACTGGCGCGCGATGTGGCCAATCTTGGTCCGGCTCATCACCATCGGTGTCACTGCCGGGCTTCTTGCCCTGATCGTGTGGACGCCCTTCCTGCTGAAGTTCCTGACCGGGAAGGCGACCACCTCCGGCGGCACTGCCTTCCACTACCTCCCCGAGTCCGGATCGCAACTGCCACT
Organism: Nocardia sp.; assembly: GCF_025465275.1. Classification (GTDB taxonomy): domain Bacteria; phylum Actinomycetota; class Actinomycetes; order Mycobacteriales; family Mycobacteriaceae; genus Nocardia. Next base: position 15,869 of record NZ_JAODNK010000105.1, read on the forward strand.
GCCCATGACCGAGTTCAACCTGCTCGGAGTGTTCTGTTTGCTCGGGACCGTCTGGCTTGTGGTGCGGGCAGCCAGTTCTCGACGGGCGCAGGCGCTCGGTGCGGGAGTGGTCGCCATCTATCTGTGGTGCCTGCTGTCCATGGCGGCGACCGCCGCCGGGACCACGCTGCTGTCCTTCCGGCTGGACGCGCCGTTGAAGGCGCTGCTGGCCGCGGCCGGCGTGTTCGGGTTCGCGGAGGGCGCGCGGGCGATCTATCAGGCATTGAACGAGCCCGCGCGGTTCCGGGTTGCAGCTGCGGCGGTAGCGCTGGTGGGTGCGGTGGCGTTCAGCCAGGAGATTCCGAATGTACTGGCGACCGAGATCAATACGGCGTACACGGACACCGATGGGAACGGTGAGCGGGCGGACCGGCGGCCGCCGTCGGCGGTGTCGCACTACAAGGAGATCGATGCGGCGCTGCTTGCGCAGACCGGGCGGGCCCGGGATCAGAGTGTGGTGCTGACGGCGGACACCAGCTTCCTGTCCATCTACCCGTACTTCGGATTCCAGGCGCTCACTTCGCATTACGCGAATCCGCTAGCCGATTTCAAGGCGCGGGCGGCGGAGATCCAGCGGTGGAGCACCCTGAAGTCACCGCAGGAGTTGACCGACGCGCTGCAGCACTGCCCGTGGCGCGCGCCGGATGCGTTCCTGTTCCGCAAGTCCGGCGACGAGTACACGCTGCGGCTGGCCGAGGACGTGTATCCGAACGATCCGAACGTGAAGCGCTACACGGTGGCATTCCCGAAGTCGCTGTTCGACGATCCGCACTTCCGAGTCACCGATATCGGACCTTTCACCCTCGTGGTGACGCAAAACTGAGAGTTATGCGAGCTGCACTCGAATTGTGGTGCAGCTCACTGCGAATCTCGATATGACCTCGAGACAAGGGTCACTTATCCCCAGATATGGGCCTAAAGCTGTGGATGAAGCCCCATATCTGGGGATAACTCATCCACTTGCCAGTGCAATCTCAGTCGAACCCGGTAGCGTGGGCCGCTGATTGAGAGGCAAGAGGAGTTATCGCGTGGCACAGGGGTGGGATACGGACCGCACCATCGAAGACGGCTCGGCGGTCGCGGTTCTCGACCGAACAGTACCGAAAACAGTTGCCCCGGTACGCAGCCGGCAACAGCGTGTCGCGCACCGGCTACGGCTCGCCCGCGCCGACCTGTTTGTCGCCACCGGCTACCTCTCCCTCGCCGTCCTCGTACTATCCGGACAGTGGCTGAATACCAACCGCGGCTACCTGATCAAGAGCGGCCAGGACCAGACCATGTGGGAGTGGTTCTTCGCGGTCACGGCGCACAAGGTCGCGAATCTGGAGAATCCGCTCGGCACCGGGCTGCAGAACTATCCCGACGGCGTGAACATGATGGCCAATACCGCCATGTTCGGCGTCGGCGTGCCGCTGACTCCCGTCACCCTGCTCTTCGGGCCGACCGTCACCTTCGTGCTGGTGCTCACGCTCGGCCTCTTCGGCACCGCCTTCGCCTGGTACTGGCTGTTCTCGCGGGAACTGGTCACCTCCAAATTCGCTGCGGCCGTAGGCGGTGTGTTCTGCGGCTTCGCGCCCGCCATGATCTCGCACGCCAACGCGCACCCGAATTTCGTACTGCTGGCACTACTTCCGCTCATCGCGCTGCAATTGATCCGGATCACACGCAGCGCGAACACCCACAAGGTTCGCGGCGCGTCTCGTTCTGGACTGAGTGGAGCGGGGGAGCGAAGCGGAGGAGCGGAGGGAGGGAAGAACGAGACTCCAGCGCCGCGAACCCGCCGCAGCGAAGCGGAGGCAAATAAACACAGCACCCGCCCGGAGCGAAGCGGAGGGCAAATCAAACACAGCTTCATTCTCGGCCTGCTGATCTCGCTGCAGATCGCGCTCGGCGAAGAGCCGCTGCTCATCTTCGCGCTGTCCTTCGGCCTGTTCGCGCTCGTCTACTACCTGCACGCCCCGCGCACCGGGCTGCGCGCACTGCGCGGCCTCACCCCGACGCTGCTGCTGGCGGGGGTAATCACGGTGGCGCTCACCGAGATTCCGCTGTGGTGGCAGTTCTTCGGACCGCAGTCCTACCGGTCCATCGACCACGGGCCGATGAACAACGATCTCGAGGCGCTGTTCCAGTTCCCGTCCGAATCGCTGGGCGGCATGTTCCAGCACGGGCAGAACGTGGCCATCAATCCGACCGAGGAGAACTCCTACTTCGGCTGGCCGCTGCTACTGCTCGTCGCCATGACCACGGTGTTCATGTGGCGCGAACGCGTGGTGCGGGCCGCGGCCCTCATCATCGTGTCCTTCACGGTGCTCTCGCTGGGCGCGAACCTGATGATCGGGAAGCACAACACCGGAATCTCGCTGCCGTGGAAGCATCTGGAAGATGTGCCGCTGCTGAATTCGGTGCTGGAGTCGCGGTTCACCATGGCCGCCATTCCGGCCATCGCCGTCATTCTGGCCATGGGAACCCAACGCGCACTCGAGTACTGGCGTATCTCCGCCGTGGATTGGCGGCCGCTGGCCTGGTTCGGCGCGCTGACGCTGGCGCTGCTGCCACTCACCCCGACCATCCTGCCGGTGGTGCAGCGCCCGGCGACGCCCGCCTTCTTCGCCGACGGCACTGTGCGCCAGTATGTTTCGCACGGCTCGGTGGTCATCGCGCCGCCGCCCACCCCGCCGGACGCGCGCGCCCTGCGCTGGCAGACCGACGCCGACTTCCAATTCCCGCTTGCCGGAGGCTATTTCGTCGGACCCACCGGGACCGAGAAGAAGGGCCGCTACGGTCCCGACGACCGGCCCACGGCCAGTCTGCTCATCCGGGCGCAGCAGGCCAACAAGGTGCCGGTGATCGACGATGCCGCCCGCGCCCAGGCGCTCGCGGATCTGCGGTACTGGCAGGCCGATGTGGTGGTGCTGCCGCCGACCGACAATGGTGATGCGCTGCGGCTCACCGTGGATCAGCTGCTCGGCTTCCCCGCGCAGCAGGTGGACGGCGTCTGGCTGTGGGACGTGCGCGGACTGCTCTCAGCCTGATTCGGTTCACGCAGTGCCGGATTCAGCTCACGCGGATGCCGGATTCAGCTCACGCGGATGCCGAGTTCAGCTCACGCGGATGCCGAGTTCAGTTCACGCGGGTATAGGTCACGTGGCCGCTGACATCGAGGTCCCGGACGATCTGTCCGGCCGACAGTCGCAGCACCTGGGTGGCCTGCGGCGAACACAGTGAGCCCCCGCTCGTGGTCACGCCGTTGCCCACGGTGATATCGGCTGCCGTGACACCGACCAGCCGATAGTCGAAGGCGCAGACCAGGTTTCCGCCGCGGTAGATCGTGGAGGTCTCCACCACCTGGTTCACCTCGCCCTGGCGGACCGTGAGCCGGTAGTCGTCGGCGTTCTGATCGCTGGTCCCGACCCAGGTGCCCAGGAAACCCGCCGGAATACTGCCCGCGGGCATCGGCGCGGCCGCGGCGGCGGAGGTCGCCGTCAGCACGGACGCGGCGGCCGGCCCGGCGGCCATGGTCTGCACCGGAGCGGACACCGGCGCACCGGAACTGCCGTGACTCTCCAGTTCGTAAGCCACCACGAAGCCGCCGCCGGCCAGCACCACGGCGGCCGCACCAGCGAGTACCGCCGCGAGCACCCGCCCGCGTCCTTCGTTCCGTACCGGAGGCGCCGGCGCCGGGATCGGTTCCGGCGGCGGCAGATACGGGTCGAAAGATCCCTGCGCGCGCACGGTGACCGCCCGCCGCGCCGGGTCCACCGGCGGCGTGGTGATCGGCCGCGGCCCGGTGAAATACGGGACGTGCTCGACGGTCGCCGGACCCGACATCGCCTCCCACGCCGCATCGACGAAATCGGCACAGCCGGCGAACCTTTGCGCCGGATTCTTGGCCAGCGCCCGATCGAAGACCGAGTCCAGACTCCGGGGCAGGTCCGGACGGACCTGTGTCACGCGCAGCGGCGGTATCTGGGTGTGTGCGATCACCCAGCCCCCGAGGTCCTTCGCCATGAACGGCCGATGACCGGTGAGCAGCACGAAAAGCGTGCAGGCCAGCGAGTATTGATCCGTGCGCGGATCCAGCGGGGCGCCGGAGACCTGTTCCGGCGAGGCGAAGGCGAAGGTCGCGGTGACACTTCCGGTGCGCGTGAGACTGGTCGATTCGTCCCGCAGGCGCGCAATGCCGAAGTCCGTCAGCAGGGCTCGCTCCACCCGCCCGTCCTCGGCCGGGGAGAGCAGGATGTTCGAGGGCTTCACATCGCGGTGCAGGACACCCTTGCCGTGCGAGTAGTCCAGGGCCGAGGAGACTCCGCTCGCGATCCGCAGCGCGCGATCCGGGGCGGTGCCGCGCAGCACATCGGCATCGGCGCCGTCCACGAACTGCATGGCGATCCAGAGCCTGCCCTCGTCGAGCCCGCGGTCGTACACGGCAACGATATTCGGATGATCGAAGCGGGCGGTGATATCGGCTTCCCGTTCGAAGCGCCGCCACTCCTCGGCATCGGCGTTCACGCCGTCGCGACTGAATACCTTGAGAGCGGCCAGGCGGGGTAGCCGGGGATGGCGGGCCGCGTAGACGGTTCCCGAACCGCCCGTACCGATGCGCCGCTGAATGACGTATCCGGCGATTACCTCGCCCGGTCGCAGTTCGGTCATGACCGCCACACCTACTTCGATGGCGCCCGGGAAATACAGTCGCCCAACAACATTATCGACCGCATGTCCGGGCAGGCGCGGCACAAGTACGAAATTCGAGCGCGCAGCACCCGGCCATCCCCTCGAGCGCCCAATACCCCGTCATCCCCTCGAGCGCGCACCCCATCATCCCGGCGCGTTTTGGCCGGGATCCACACCTCGAATCGGCAGCCGACCCGGTGGATTCCGGCCAAAAGCAGGCCGGAATGACGGGTTCCGCTTTCGGACACCGGAACAGCCGCGAACCGGCGCAGTCGAGTCGCGGGGGATGTCCGGGACGAGGGTGGATAGCATCGGACACCGTGCGCGAAGACACCCGAGCGTTTCAGCGAATCCGACTCATTGCCGTGGTATCCGGAATTCTCGGAATTCTGCTGGCGGTGTTGACGCCGATTCTGCCGGTCAAGCAGGACCGGCCGACCCTGCACTGGCCGCAGGGGGATACGCCGAACGTCGCCGCGCCCCTCGTGTCGTACGTGCCGCTGACCCTGGACGTGAATCTGCCCTGCCAGGTGCTGGCGGATCTGCCCAGCGGCACGTTGTTCTCCACCGTCCCGGTCGCTTCGGGGCAGGCGGTGAGCAAGGGCCTGGTCATCAAGGTCGAGGATGTGCCCGAGAAGGGGCGCATGCTGTCGGTGCTGCTGCGCCTCATTCCCTTGCTGTCGGTTCCGGTCGCCGACGTCCAGAGCTGCGGGTCGCTGAGCCTGCACTCGGATGCGACCGCGACCCAGGTGCAGCTCAGCGGTGTCACCCGGCAGGACGGAACGCCGTTCGCGGGCAAGGTGAATGGCGATACCCGGCCACAGGTGGTCGGCATGTTCACCGATCTGAACCGGGAGCAGATCGGAACCGCCGTGGCGACGGCCGATATCGACGCGCGCTTCACCTCCAGCCCGAGCTGGCTCAAACGCGGCGCGACCATCGGCGCGGTGCTTTTCACCCTGCTCGCCATGTACATGCTGCACCTGCTCGACAATCGGGACGGGCGGTGCGCGCGGCGCTTCCTGCCCGCACACTGGTGGCGCTTCCGGCTCGCCGATGCGGTGGTGCTGGGGACGCTGGTGGTGTGGCACTTCATCGGCGCGAACACCTCCGATGACGGCTACATCCTGAATATGGCCCGGGCCTCGAAGGTTTCGGGGTACATGGCCAATTACTACCGCTGGTTCGGAGTGGCCGAAGCACCGTTCGGCTGGCCGTACGAGGTGCTGTCGTGGATGACCCGCATCAGCGACTCCAGCCCGTGGGTGCGACTGCCCGCACTGCTCGCCGGAATCGTGTGCTGGCTGGTGATCAGCCGCGAAGTACTGCCCCGGCTGGGCTCCCGGGTACGGCGCGACAATGTGGCGGTATGGACTGCGGCACTGGTCTTCCTGGCCGCCTGGATGCCCTACGACAACGGCCTGCGACCCGAACCCCTCATTGCCGCGGGCGCCGTGCTGACCTGGTGCTCCATCGAACGCGCCATTGCCACCGGGCGACTGCTGCCCGCCGCGCTGGCCGTCCTCATCGCCGGGTTCTCGCTGGCGGCCGGGCCGACCGGGCTCATCTGCCTCGCCGCGCTCATCGCCGGATCACGGCCGGTGCTGCTGGTGATCCTGAAGCAGGCCAAGGGCACGGGTTCGGCGCTGCTGCGCTACGGCGCGCTGTTCGCGCCGGGCATTGCGGCCGGAACCCTGGTGCTGGTGGTCGTTTTCGGTGATCAGACGCTCGCCTCGGTCATGGAGGCGACGCGGGTGCGCACCCTCATCGGCCCGAATGTGGCGTGGTTCGACGAGCGCACCCGCTGGGATTCGCTGCTCATGCTCTCCCCCGACGGCTCGCTCGCCCGGCGGTTCGGCATTCTCGCCATGCTGCTGTGCCTGCTGGTCTGCGTCATGGTGATGTTGCGCAAGAACGGGCGTATTCCGGGCACCGCGCGTGGACCGGCGGCCCGCATTCTCGGCATCGTCTTCATGTCGCTGTTCCTGATGATGTTCACGCCCACCAAGTGGACGCACCACTTCGGCGTGTACGCCGGACTCGCGGGATCGGTGGCCGCGCTGGCGGCGGTCGCGGTGGGCGTCAACGGGATTCGCTCACCACGCAATCGCACACTGTTCACGGCGGCGGTGTTCTTCCTGCTGGCCATCACCTTCACCGGGCCCAACGGCTGGTGGTACGTGTCCAGCTACGGCGTGCCGTGGTTCGACAAGGCGCCGCTCATCGCGGGCAAGGGTTTGTCCACACTGTTCCTGGGGCTGGCCATCCTGTGCCTGCTCATCGCCGCGTACCAGCACTATCGGGAGCCGTTCACACACCCGAAGCCGGTGCGGGCCTTCGACAAGTTCGCGAGCATGCCGCTCACCATCGCGGCGGCGCTGCTGGTGCTGTTCGAGGTGGCCTCGCTGGCCAAGGCGGCCGTCACCCAGTACCCGGCGTACTCCATTGCCAAATCGAATATCGATGCGATGACCGGGGATTCGTGCGCACTCGCCAATGACGTGCTGGTGGAGACGAATACCGCCGACTCACTGCTGCAACCGTGGACCGGCGCGGCCGCCGACGGATTGTCCGCGGAGAACACCGGATTCACCGCGAACGGCGTCGCCACCGACCTCACCGCCGATGCGGAGGAGACCGTCAGTGGCGGGGCCAACTCGGTGGGCAAGAACTCCAGCAACAAGACCACGAACACCACCGGAGCGGGCACCGGCGGCGGCACCGACGCGCAGGCCGGCATCAACGGCAGCACCGTCGCACTGCCGTACGGTTTGGACCCGGCGCGTACACCGGTCCTGGGCAGCTACACCAGCGACGAACAGAACCCGGCCAAGCTCACCACCAACTGGTACCAGGTCGATCTGTCCGAGAGCATCCGCAATGATCCCGCCTACAAGGTGCTCATCGTGACCGCGGCCGGGCGCATCCGATCCTTCACCAAGGACGGGGTGGAAACCTACGGTCAGGACCTGTTCGTCGAGTACGGCACCCGCGCCGCCGACGGCAGCATGACGAATGTCGGACGCATCCGGCCCACCGATATCGGGCCGAACCCGTCCTGGCGCAATCTGCGGGTCCCGCTCGACCAGATTCCCGTGGGCGCCAACAGTGTTCGCCTGGTCGCCAATGACCCGGACATCACGCCCAAGCAGTGGCTGGCCGTCACACCGCCGCGCCTGCCCCGGCTGGAATCGCTGAATACCCTTGTCGGGCACACCGATCCGGTACTGGAGGACTGGCACGTCGGGCTCGCCTTCCCGTGCCAGCGGCCGTTCGATCACCACGACGGTGTCGCCGAGGTCCCGGACTGGCGCATCCTGCCCGACCGGGTCGGCGCGGACGCCTCGAATGCGTGGCAGGACGATATCGGCGGCGGGCCGCTCGGCTGGACCGGGCTGCTGCTGAAATCGGAGAGCATCCCGTCATACCTGAATCACGACTGGGGACGGGACTGGGGTTCGCTGGAGAAGTTCAGTCCGTATGCCCCGGACGCGAAGCCCGCACAGCTGTCGGTGACGGTGCAGACACGTTCCGGTCTGGCGAAGGATGCGCCGATCCGGGCTCGGTAAAAGTCGACGCTGATCTCGTAACTTCGGGGTAACTCCCCGGGTACCCCCAAAACTGGTGTTGCACCTGACCGCCAGCACGGCGAATGAGACTGTTGTGGCTCTCACCTGTGCGCCAAAGGTTCGGAGAGGCGGAACAGATCTCGCAAGTTCGGGGTAACTCCGGGGGTACCCCCAAAATCGGCTCGGCCCCTGACCGGCGCCACGCGTCCCCAACAGTCAACGGCTCCCAGGCCGCGCGCTAAAGGTTCGGGGAGGCGGGGGAGCCTATACGATCTGCAATCGTGCCCGACGCCTCCGCTGTCCTGAGCAAACCGCCAACGCCGCCAACAACCACGGCGACGCCGCGTGACTATCGCATCGCGAAGTTGATCGCGATCGTCGCCGGTGTGCTGGGAGCGCTGTTCGCCGTGGCGACGCCGTTCCTTCCGGTTGTGCAGACCACCGCGGCGGTGAACTGGCCGCAGGGCGGGACGCTGGGCAATATCGACGCACCGCTGATGTCGCAGGTGCCGCTCGATCTGTCCGCCACCATTCCGTGTTCAGCGGTGCAGCAACTGGATCCGCGCGGCGGCATCCTGCTGGCCACCGCGCCGCCACAGGGCAAGGGCGCGGACCTGGAGGGGCTGTTCGTCCGGGTGTCCGGCGAGACCGTCGACGTGCTCGATCGCAATGCCGTCGTGGCGTCGGCGCAGCGGTCCGAGATGAACGACTGCTCGCAGATCGTCATCACCTCCGACGACAAGCGCACCTACGCGAAGTTCGAGGGGCTCACCCACAGCGTGGAGAAGACCACCGCGGACGGCGGCCGCGAGCTGGTCACCGTGCCCGTCGACGGGCAGCTGCTCGGCGATCTGCGGCCGCAGGTGGTCGGCGTCTACACCGATATGAAAGGCGGGGTCCCGCAGGGCCTTTCCTTCCACATGAATGTGGACTCGCGGTTCTCCTCCAGCCCGACCGTGCTCAAGTGGGTCGCCATGGGCGCGGCCGCGCTGCTGACGCTGCTGGCCATGGGTGCGCTCGCCGCACTCGACACCAGTGACGCACGCGGTCATCGGCGCATCTTCCCGCGGCACTGGCTGCAGCCGACCTGGGCGGACGGCGGCATTATCGGCACGCTGACGCTGTGGCATTTCGTGGGCGCCAACACCTCCGACGACGGCTACATCCTCACCATGGTGCGGGTCGCTCCGCACGCGGGCTATATGGCCAATTACTTCCGCTGGTTCGGCGTGCCGGAGGCGCCGTTCGGCTGGTACTACTACGTGATCCAGGCCTTCGCCGAAATCTCCACCGCGAGCCCGTGGGTGCGCATTCCGGCGCTGCTGTGCGGCATTCTCTGCTGGCTGGTCATCAGCCGCGAGGTGGTGCCCCGGCTCGGGCGCGGGGTCGCGACCTCCAAGGTGGCGCTGTGGACCGGCGGCCTGGTGTTCCTGGCCTTCTGGCTGCCCTACAACAACGGCCTGCGCTCGGAGCCGATCGTGGCGCTCGGCGCGCTGCTGACCTGGGTCTCCATCGAAAGGGCCATTGCCACTTCACGACTGCTGCCCGCGGCGGTCGCGGTGCTGGTCGCGGCGTTCACGCTGGCGGCGGCCCCGACCGGGCTCATGTGTGTGGCGGCGCTGCTCGCCGGTATCCGGCCACTGGTGAAAATCGTGGTGCGGCGACGCAAACAGTTCGGTGATCTCGCGCTGCTCGCACCGATAGCCGCGGCCGGATTCCTGGTATTGGTGGTCGTTTTCGGCGATCAGACCTTCGCCGGAATCATGGAGGCCAACCGGGTGCGCCAGAACATCGGCCCCAACCTGGCCTGGTACGAGGACTACCTGCGCTACTACTACCTGTTCGTGGAAACCGTGGACGGTTCGCTGGCGCGGCGGTTCGCCTTCCTCGTCATGATCCTGTGCCTCATCACCACGCTGCTGGTACTGCTGCGCCGGCGGCAGGTGCCGGGCATCGCCTCCGGGCCGACCTGGCGACTGCTGGGCGTGGTGTTCGGAACCATTTTCTTCATGATGTTCAACCCGACCAAGTGGACGCACCACTTCGGCTCCTATGCGGGTATCGCGGGTGCGCTGGCGGCGGTGACCGCGGTTGCGGTGTCGGCCACGGCCTTGCGGTCGCGCAAGAATCGGTCGGTCTTCCTGGCCGGGCTGATGTTCACGCTCGCACTCGCGTTCTCCGGCATCAACGGCTACTGGTACGTATCCAGCTACGGCGTGCCGTGGTACGACAAGCGGGTCTCGCTGCATGGGCACGAGGCCAACACGCTCATCCTGCTGCTGTTCGGGCTGGCGCTGGCGGTGGTCGGCTGGCAGTCGCTGCGCGAGGGCTATGCCAAGCCCATGGAGAACGGAAAGACTCAGCGCGGCAAGCGGGTTCGCCGTTTCGCCGCGATCCCGCTGACCGTCGTCGCCGCGCTCATGGTGGCCTTCGAGGTGCTGTCGCTGGTCAAGGGCGCGGTCACCCAGTACCCGGCCTACTCGCTGGCGCGCTCCAACTTCGACGCCCTCTCCGGTAAGAGCTGCGGGCTCGCCAATGACGTACTGGTGGAACCGAATCCGAACGGCGGCAATCTGCAGCCGATCATCGATCCGGCACATCCGCCGCTGAACGGCGATCCGCTGGCCGGCGCAGATCCGGTCGGCTTCTCCCCCAATGGAGTTCCCGACAAGCTGGACGCCGACAGCGTCGAGGTGAAGCCGGGTACCGGCAATACCTCCAACCAGACCGTCGGCCCCGCCTTCGAAAAGGGCCAGAACGCCGGCACCGGCGGCGGCAAGGGCTCCGAAGGCGTCAACGGCTCCACCGTGGCACTGCCGTACGGCCTGGACCCGGCCACCACACCGGTCATGGGCAGCTGGCAGGACGGCGTGCAGCAGCCCGCCACCCTCATCTCCAGCTGGTACAAACTGCCTGCGCGGTCGGCTGATTCACCGCTCATCGTCATCTCGGCGGCGGGGCGCGTCATGTCCTACGACGAGACCGGCAATATGACCTACGGCCAGACCCTGCTGGTCGAGTACGGGCATCAGAACCCGGACGGCAGCGTTTCCGAACTGCCCGGCAACTACCGGCCGTTCGATATCGGCCCGGCGCCGTCCTGGCGCAACCTGCGGGTACCGGTGGACGCGCTGCCCGGCAACGCCGATGTGATCCGCATCCACGCCATCGATCCGATTCTCATCGGCGATCAGTGGCTGGCCTTCACGCCGCCGCGGGTACCGAAGTTGCAGTCGCTCAACGGCTTCCTCGGTTCCGAGCAGCCGATCCTGGAGGACTGGGCGGTCGGTCTGCAGTTCCCGTGCCAGCGGCCCTTCGACCACCGCTACGGCGTGGCCGAGGTCCCGAACTACCGCATCCTGCCGGACCGGCCGCTGGCCGTCAGCTCCACCAACACCTGGCAGGCCGAGGAGAACGGCGGCCCGCTCGGCTTCACCGAAATGCTGGCCGACTCCAAGACCATCCCCACCTATCTGAAGGACAACTGGGGACGGGACTGGGGTTCGCTGGAGAAGTACGAGCCGTACTACCCGGCCAAGGCCGCCGAGCTGGAGACCGGCACGACCGACCGCTCCGGGTTCTGGTCACCGGGCAAGCTCCGGGTGTTCTAGGCACTGACTGAACCGTGCGGCGGCCGTCGGCATCATGCCGGCGGCCGCTTCCGTTTCTGCGCGGCCGCAGGGTTCCAGCCACCCGTTGTGGGTGTGACCCACGTCAACCGGGAGACTGGTCCCATGGTGAACATTCAACTCGGCGACGTAGCAACCTGGTACGACGTCCACGGTGACGGCGAATCGGTGGTGCTGCTGCACGGCGCTTTCGTCGATTCGCGAATGTTCGCACCCGCCATGCCTTCCCTGGTCGGGCGCTTCCGGGTGTACAAGACGGACCGCCGCGGGCACGGGCACACACCGGATGTGGCAGGCCCGCTGTCCTATGACGTGATGGCCGAGGACACCATCGCCTTCCTGGAGAAGGTCGTCTGCGAGCCCGCGCACCTGATCGGCCACAGCGATGGCGCGAATGTGGCGCTGCTGGTCGCGCTGCGCCGCCCGGACCTGGTCCGGAAACTGGTTCTGATCAGTGGAAACTTCCACTACGACGGCATTCTGCCCGGCGTGCTCGACGGTTTCGAAGACCCGGAGACGCTGCGCTACCTGGCTGCGAATTACGGCGAAGTGTCCCCCGACGGGGAAGACTATTTCCCGATCGTCGCGCGCAAGCTGGCCGAAATGTGGGAAACGCAGCCCGACCTCACCCCCGAGGACCTGCATTCGATTTCGACGCCCACGCTCGTTATGGCCGGCGACGACGATTCGGTTTCCCTGGAACACACCCTCGCCCTCTACCGGGCGATCCCCCATTCCGAACTCGCCATCATCCCCGGGACCTCACACCTGCTCGTCATGGAGAAGCCGAACGAGATCTACCCGCAGATCGCCGGCTTCCTCTCCCATGACCCGGTCCCGACGCGACTACCCATTCGCCGCGCCGCTCCGGCCTAGTTGTCGCCGCGGAATCGACTCGTCCCACCGTCGTGGGGCTGAGTCGCCTCCCGCACTGCGAATGTCTCAGTGTTCGGTGTGAGAAACCCATTCGTAGACCGGCAAACTGCCCTCCGGTGTGTCCTCCCACCGAGGTGTCACCTTGAACCTTTCGTACCCCCCACCGTGCGCCACCCGCAGTTCGATCCCCGGCGGCGTAATAGGCACAATCCGCTGTTCCAGCCCGTCAGGTCCGCCTTCGAGCAATGCCTTAGGTGAGCTACTCATAGCTGAAGGCTCTCACATTCGAGCCGGACGACCGATCGATTCCGAGCAATCGGCGAGCCGTGTTTCACCCCCGCCGCACCCTCCCGCAGCTATGGCGTGTCATCGAGTGTTCGCACTGCCAATTGGTCGGCAATCCAGTCGACATCGGTCAATTCGCTTCCGATGGTGTCGATCAGATCGACAAGTGCCTGACCGCGAATTCCAACGGTCAGCTGATAGCGGCCGAGCAACAGAAGTACCGCCAGCCACGCGGTCTGCTTGTTGCCATCTCGGAACGGGCAATCTCGGATCACCGACTGGAACAGCGCGGCGGCCTTCAGCGCTGGTGTCGGATACGCCTGCTTCCCTAAGACCACGGCATCCGGCCGGGTCGCAGCGGCAGCAACCAGCCCGAGATCGCGAATCCGGCCCTGCCCCTCAGTTACTCGAAGATTGCATTTGATGAGCGCTTCCGGTCGCATCGGCTACTCGGAGTCGCGGATCATCGCCAGCGTATCGGCGTGTTCAGCCGTGAACCGGTCCAGCAACGCATCCTCTCGCCGCGCCTGAGCACGAGTAGTGACCCAATCACGTAGAGCATCGCAAATAGCGCTATTGAGGGAGACATTTCCGGCGGCAGCTTCAGCGCTGGCGGCAGCATGTAGATCGTCGGGAAGACGAAGATTCACGCTCGGCATAGCACCACTTTAGCACCACCGGCGTGTGAGGGGCGGGGATCAGAGGGGGAGGAGGTGGTGTTTGCGGGGGTTGCGGGGGACGGATTTGGCGCGGAGCAGGTGGAGGGCCTTGCGGATTTCGAGGCGGGTGGTGGCGGGGTCTATGACCGCGTCTATGTAGCCTCGTTCGGCTGCTACCCAGGGGGTGGCCACGGTGGCGTTGTAGAAGGCGATCATTTGCTGGCGCATGGCGGCTCGGTCGGCTTCGGGGGCTGCTTCCAGAGACTTTGCGCCGATGAGGCTTACGGCGCTTTCGGCGCCCATGACGGCGATGCGGGCGGTGGGCCACGCCAGGTTCACGTCTGCGCCGAGTTGTTTGGAGCCCATGACCGCGTAGCCGCCGCCGTAGGACTTGCGGATCACGACCGTCACCTTCGGGACGGTGGCCTCCACGAAAGAGAAGATGAAGCGGCCGCCGCGTTTGATCACGCCGATCTTTTCCTGCTCTACCCCGGGTAGGAAGCCGGGGGTGTCCACCACGAAGACGAGGGGGATTTCGTAGGCGTCGCAGAGGCGGACGAAGTGGGCGGCCTTATCGGAGGCGCGGGCATCGAGGGCTCCGGCGTAGACCAGGGGCTGGTTCGCCACGACGCCGACCGTGCGGCCGTCCACCCGGGCGAAACCGCAGATGACGTTCTTGCCCGCGGATTGGCCGAACTCGTGGAAGTCGCCGTCATCGAAGATGCGGATCAGGACCTCGTACATGTCGTAGCCGGCATTGTCGGCATCCGGAACGAGCTCGATCAACTCGCGGTCCGAGTCGGTGATCTCCGGCTCCAGACCGGGATTCACGATGGGCGGCGACTCGGAGCAGCTGGACGGCAGATAGCCGAGGTAGTCGCGGACCCAGGTGAAAGCCGCGAGTTCATCCTTGGCGACGTGGTGGATATTGCCGTACAGCGCTTGGCTATTGGCGCCGCCCAGCTCCTCGAGACTGACGTCCTCACCGGTGACCTCACGAATCACCTTGGGGCCGGTGACGAACATATAGGCCTCTTCGGTGGCCACCACGACATCGGTATTGATCGGGGCGTACACCGCACCGCCCGCGCACTTGCCCAAGATCATCGAAATCTGCGGCACCAGACCGGAAAGCGGCTCCTGCCGGCGGCCCAGTTCGGCGTACCAGGCCAGTGAGGTCACCGCCTCCTGCACCCGCGCGCCGCCGGAATCATTGATACCGACCACCGGGCAGCCGACCTTGGCGGCGAATTCCATAATGCCCGCGACCTTGCGGCCGAAGGCCTCCCCGACCGAACCGCCGTAGACGGTCTGGTCGTGGGAGAACACGGCGACCGGGCGCCCCTCGACGAGGCCGTGGCCGGTGACCACGCCATCGCCGTAGAGGGCCGTCTGATCGCCCGGGTTGCGTACCAGCGCACCGACTTCCACGAAGGTGCCCGGATCCAGCAGCATCTTGATCCGGTCGCGAGCCGAAGGGATACCCTTTTTGGCTCGCTTCGCGACCCCCGCAGCTCCCGCCGGTTCTCTCGCGACTTCCAGCTTCTGTCGCAAGTCTGCGAGTTTCTCGGCGGTAGTGCTCACTGGACTCCTCCCCTTCGGCAGAAACCTACTTTCGCAGAACCCGTTTCGCAGTGGGGCTATTTCGCAAGCGTGTCGATCTCGGACAATTTCTTGCTGAGGTCGGCGCCGATCACTCCGATGCGCGGCTCGTCGATGATCTGGAGGTGATCGCCCGGGATGTGGACGACCTCCAGATTCGGAATGTGCTCGTCCCAGCCACCATTCGGCTTGCGATCGCCAAATCGCGGTTCCAGTTCGATGATCCCGTCGTGGTAGCGATCTGCCAGGTAGAGAACCACCGAACCGTCGTAGCGCGAGGGAGTGACCTGCTGCAACGCGCGGCCTTCGATCCACGATGTGCGCTGGTGCTCGAGCACCCCACCCGGGATTTTCACTCCAGCGAACTTGACCAGCTCAATGATGATCTCGAGCTGCTCCTCATCGGACGCCGCAGCCAACTCCTCCAACTGTTCGCCATCGAGTTCGCCCTGGAAGCCGTACGTCTTCTGCGCGAACGCCTGGAAGCGCTTGATCCGCTCCAGCCGTTCCTCCGGAGAGTTGTGCTCATCCTCGGTCGGGATGGCCAGGTCGATGAGGCCGACGAGTCGAACATCCGCGCCCTCGGCACGCATGATCTGGGCGACCGTCAGCGCGAACACCGCACCCAGCGACCAGCCGTAGAACACATACGGTCCCTCGGGCTGCCGCTTGCGAATCTCCGGAATGTACTGGCGCGAACGCTCTTCGATGGATCCATCGACGCGCTCGAAGCCGTACATCGGGGTAGCGGCGGGAAGACGCTTCAGCAGCGGCTCGTAGACCAGCGTGTTGCCGCCCGACGGATGGAACACGAAGACGGGCAAGGCATCCGAACCGGCTTCCCTCGCGCGCAGCGTGCGCACGAAGCCTTCGACGTCGTCGCCGTTCTCCTGGTGTTGCGCGACGATATCGGAGATCTGCTCGATGGTTTCGCACGCACGAAGCTCCACAGGATCGAGCTGCGCTTTCGCTCGCTCCGACAGGCGCGCCACCAACTTGTCGAAGGTCGTGTCGTCCAGCGTAGGCAGCGGGTTGAAGATGCCCCCCGCCGACTTACCGGTCACCAGCGCCCAAGTGGCGAATGCGAGCCGCTCCGGCGCATTACGCGGCGGAACGTTGTCCTTGTCGGTCTCGGCGGGCGGTGGGGCGTCCTCGAAATCTGCCTCGGTGGTCGCCGAGTCCGCTTCGGCGGCTTCGGCTTCCGTGACGATCTCGGTAGCGTCAGCGACGACGTCGGTGTTCTCGACATCCAAGCGATCGGCCAGCGTCGGAACCGCGTTCTGGGTCACCCCGGGCAGTGCCGCCAGCGGATCGGCGCCCGCTGCCATGGCAGCACGCGCCGCGGCGACGATGTCCCCGTCGACCGAGATGTCTTCGCCCGCAGCCTGGCGCGCGGCCAGTTCTGCCAGCTGCTCACGGTTCTCGATGGCGTAGCGCAGCACCTTGCCGACCTCGAGCAGGCTGGCATCGCGCACCGCCTGGATCTGCAGCTGCGGAATGTCGAATTCGTATTCGACGCGGTTCTTGATGCGCATGGCCATCAGCGAATCGAGACCCAGCTCCATGAGCGGGATCTCCATCGGCAGATCCTCGACGGCGTAGCCCATGGACTCCGCGACGATGATCGCCAGACGCTGTTCGATGGTCTGACTGCCCTCGGGACTCCAGCGGTCACCGGTCACCTCGGCCACCACGACAGCGGCCGGAGCCGCGGCGACGGCCGCAACCGGCTGTGCCACAACCGATTCCGGCAGCGGTGCAACCTGGGGTGAGTGGGTGGGGGCAGACGCAGTGACCACGGCGTCGAACAGCGCGCGGAAGGCATTGCCCTCCTTGGCGTGCACGGACACCGAGGCACCACCCGGATGCGGGGTCAGCGTGGTGGTGAGGGTGCCGGCGGCCGGAACCGCACCGTGCGCGACGGACGCGCCCAGCGTGACATCCGAAAGCACTTGTGCGGCAGCGGCATTCACCAGCGCACCGAGATCGGTGACAATATTCGCCTGCACCTCCCACACGTGGCGGCCGTCCGGCAGCGCCACATGCGAGCCCGGCGCCCGGCTGCTGCCGGAGTCGGCGGACAGCGAAACCTTGGGCCAGTACTGCTTGCGCAGGAACGCGGTGCGCGGCACCTGCGCGTAATCGCCGTCGGTCAGCAGTGAGGACAGGTCCACCTTGTGGCCCTGCACATACAGCTGCGCCAGCGCGGAGATGACCGCAGCGGATTCGTCTTCCTTACGCTTGAGCGTCGGAATCAAAGCCGCATTATGCACACCGGCGGCGAAGGTGGTGCCCATTACCTGCATGAGCGCCACCGAGTTCGGTGCGAGCTCGAGGTAGGTGGTGATACCGGTATTCACTGCCTGCGCAATGGCATTGGTGAAGTACACCGCTCCACGCATATTGGTGACCCAGTAATCCACATCGTGCACCGGCGCGTGACCCGCGCGGAACACACCATCCTTGCGGACGGTCGAGTACAGATCGTGCTTCAGAACCGTCGGCTCCAAACCGGCCAGCTCGGCGGCCAATTCACCGAGCAGCGGATCCATCTGCGAGGTGTGGCCGGCGCCGCGGGTCTGCAGCACGCGCGCGAACTTGCCCTCTGCCTCGGCGCGCGCCACGATCGCGTAGACCTGATCCGGCGGGCCGCCGATCACGGTATTGGTAGGCGCGGCGTAGATGGCGACCTCGAGGTCCGGGTAGTCCACCAGGGCTTCCTGGATGGCCTCCGCCGAGTACTCGACCAGTGCCATATTGCGGACCTGATCATCGGTGATCATGGCTTCACCCTCGGCCATGAGCCGCGACCGCGCGCAGATGACGCGAACCGCGTCCTCCAGGTTCAGGCCGCCCGAAATGTACGCGCCCGCAACCTCACCCTGCGAGTGGCCGACCACGCCTTCCGGCTGTGCGCCGTGCGCACGCAGGATCGCGGCCAGGCCCAGCTGGATGGTGAAGGTACCGACCTGGCCGGTACCGATATCCCAGTCCTGCTCGTCGTCCAGGATGATCTCCCGGACCGAGTAGCCGGCCTCGTCCATGACGTACTCGTCGACCTGATCGACGGTCTTGCGGAAGATCGAATTCTCGTTGTAGAGCTGCTTGCCCATCTTCCGGTGCTGCGCACCGAAACCGGCCATCACCCACAGCGCGCCGCGCGCGGAAGGGGAATCGGCGGTGAAGACGCCGGTGCCCGGCTTGCCCTCGGCAATGGCACGCAGACCGGCGACGGCCTCTTCGTGCGTCTTGGCGATGACCACACCGCGCGAGCGGCCGTGATTGCGCTTGGCCAGCGAACGCGCCACATCGACGAGCGGAGTCGCCTGTCCCGCTTCCGATTCCAGCCAATCGGCCAGATCCTTCGCAGCACGCTTGCGGCGCGACGGCAGGTAGGCCGAGACCGGGAGGATCAGCGGCAGCGGCTCTTCACGATTCACCCACTCCGGTTCCGGTGCAACAACTTCCGGCGCAGACTCGGTGACAATGCGCTCGGCCTCGGCCAGCACATCGGTGTCCTCGTCATCGAGGTCGGCGCTCGCATCGACCGCGGCGGGGGTGGCCGGAGTCGGGACGTACTCCTGAATGACAACGTGCGCATTGGTGCCGCCGAAACCGAAACCGGACACACCGATGGTGGCAATGCCGCTGTAGCGCGGGAATTCAGTCGGCTGCTCGACAACCTTCAAATGCGCCGTATCCCACGGAATGTAGGGGCTCGGACCGGCGTAGTTGATGCTCGGCGGAATAACGTTGTGCTGCAACGCCATAACAATCTTCGCGAGGCTGGCCGCACCCGCGCCCGACTCCAGGTGACCGAAGTTGGACTTGGCAGAACCCAGCAGTGCCGGCTTGTCGTCGTCACGGCCACGACCGATGACACGGCCCAGCGCGTCTGCCTCGATCGGGTCACCGATCGGCGTGCCGGTGCCGTGCGCCTCGATGTAATCGACGCTGGACGGCGCGATTCCGGCATCCCGGTAGGCGCGACGCAACACATCTGCCTGAGCGACCGGATTCGGTGCCAGCAGACCGTTGGAGCGACCGTCATTGTTGACCGCGGAGCCCTTGATGACGGCGTAGATCTTGTCACCGTCGCGTTCGGCGTCGGCCAGGCGCTTGAGCACCACCAGCGCGCCGCCCTCGCCACGAACCATGCCGTCCGCGTCCGAGGAGAACGCCTTGATGTGACCGTCCTTGGCCACACCGCCATTGGCGTCGAAACCGAGGGTCGCCATCGGCGCGACCAGAGCGTTCACGCCGCCTGCCAGCGCCAGATCGGCTTCACCGCTGCGTAGTGCGCGGATCGCATCGTGCACCGCCACCAGCGAAGAAGAGCACGCGGTATCGATGGCCACCGAGGGTCCGCGGAAGTCGAAGAAGTATGAGGTGCGATTCGCGATGATGGACGAAACGCTGCCCATGATCCCGTAGGCCTCTGCCGACAGCGGCGTCTTGTCGTCGGATTGAGTGCTGCCGACGCCGAGCGCCGCGATCAGCATGAACTCATTGCCCGAAGAGCCGATGTACACGCCGACCTGCTCACCTTTGAGCGTGTTCGCCGGAATTCTGGCGTGCTCCAACGCTTCCCAGGTGAGCTCCATGGTGAGCCGCTGCTGCGGATCCATGCGCTCGACCTCGACCGGGGAGGTCGCGAAGAACTCGGCGTCGAAGCCCTTGATGACCTCTTGATCGAGATAGCCGCCCTTGGTCATGGCGTTCGCGACGGCTTCGGCCGCGCGCGGGTCACTCGTGAACTCGGACCAGCGGCCCTCGGGTAGGTCGCGGATACCGTCGCCGCGATTGATCAAGAATTCCCACGTGGATTCGGGCGTATCGCCCGCACCCGGCAAGCGGGTGGACAAGCCGACAATCGCGATGTCATGCGCCTCGCCCGGCGTGAATCCTGCGGTATAGAACGAATCATCGGCCGATTCGGCCGGAAGTTCGGGTTCCCCGTTGATGACTCGCTCCGACAGCGAGGCAATCGTCGGGTGCTGGAACACGATGGTCGGGTTGAGGACGACCCCCGTCAGATCCTCGATGTCACCGCCGAGCGCGAGCCCGTCCCGCGAGGACAAGCCGAATTCCTCCAACGGCCGGTCCGTGGTGATCTGCTCGATCGCCTGTCCGGTCGCGTCGGCGACCCAGCGGCGCAGCCACTCCCGCAGCTCTGCCACGGACATGTTCGCACCGGTAGGCGCCGGTTTCGCGGCACCGTCGGACACCGTCGGAGCATCATCGGTCATCGGGGTGGGGGACGTGCCCTCGTTCTCAGCCATCAGTTCCTCAAGTTACCTGTCTGCGTACGGTGCGCGGCAGTATTGAGTTTCTCGCCGTTCCGGTGAGAGCGGCGCTTCATGCATGAATGGCGCGGACCTGTTCGGGCCGCGCCACTCCACGTTAGATGCTCCGCGTCACTCCTTGTCAGGAGCATCGGGGAAGGCCTGCTGCGTGTAACCACCACGCAGCGTGCCGTCCAGGTACGCCATCTTGCAGGCGGCACGGGCGATCTTGCCGCTCGAGGTGCGCGGAATCGAACCCGCGGTCACGAGCAGGATGTCCCGTGCGGTGACACCGTGCCGTGCCGACAGTGCGCCACGCACCGCGTCCGTGATCGGACCCGGATCGGCCTTGCCGGCTCCGGGGCCACGCTCGGCCACGATGACCAGCTGTTCGGAGCCGTCTTCCGCGTCGTACTTCAGACCCGAATGACTGTCCGAGGCAAAGACTTCCGCGGGCAGCTGATTCGCCGGAACCGAGAACGCGGCGATGAAGCCGGGACGCAGCGCCTTGGAGGCCTCCTCTGCGGAGAACTCCAGATCCTGCGGGTAGTGATTGCGACCGTCCACGATCACCAGGTCCTTGACGCGACCGGTGATGTAGAGCTCGCCGTCCACGTAGACGCCGTAGTCGCCGGTGCGCAGCCAATTGCCGTCGGCCGGAACACCCTCGGCGTGACTGCCGTCCGCGACCCGGTTGACGATCCGGTTACGGAAGGTCTTCTGGGTTTCCTCGGCACGACCCCAGTAGCCGATGCCGACATTGTTGCCGTGCAACCAGATCTCGCCGACCCTGCCCTCGGGCAGTTCGGTCGCGCCCTCGGGGGCATCGACCGATTCCGGGTCCACGATGGCGCCCCACTGCGAAAGCGCCACATAGCCGCAGGAGACCTGGGCGATGGAATCGGGCGTGCCCGGCTCGACCTTCACGATGCGACCGGCATTGAGCTCGACGCGGTCGACGTAGATGACCTTCGCCTCGTCCTCGTGCCGGG
>NZ_JAODNK010000115.1 GCF_025465275.1 Nocardia sp.
CCACGGACGCTTGAGTAACGGTGTCGCACCCTTGGGTGGCAACCATGGATCCGATTCAGATCGTTCGAGTGCGAAGTAGGCGGACGCCAGCTGGCTGCGTTTCAAGCCCGCCGGCGTTGGCCCGGGGATTCTGTGCTCGGGCCGGACCCTAATGACGACGGCGGCGTCACGCCACGGCGCCAATGCGCCGCCGCTGCACGGGTCGTCGCACAACGTTCCGTACACCGGTTCGAGCCCCGCCGGTATGGGAGCGGCGGCGGCCACTATCTCGACAATCCAGAGTTCGGCGGCCTTGTGATCGAGGCTGAGCGGGATCCTTGTCGGGGCGGATAGCCGTAGCGGTCGCCGTGACTTGTCGACGGCCAGCCCCGGCAAAACCACCAGGCTTTTTCCGTCGCCTGTCCCGTCGATCGTGACGCTGAGGCCATAGTCGACCCCTGAGGCCGCCGAGACTCCGGCGGCGAGCGCGTATTCCTCTGCGTACCTCTGGATCTGGTCAAGGTGCTCGGCGCGAAGAAATAGACCGTCGGCGGCAAACAGGCTGCGGAGCTTAGAGTCCGCAGTTGGATCGCTGGTGAGCTCAGTCGGGGCGGCCGTCGGTGCGGTCGATGGCTTGGTCATTGTGCAACCTTCTCTACTCCGGGCAGTCCGTTCGTGAACGTCATGACGGCATCGCGCCCGTCGTCGGCCGAGCACGGCGGATCGTCCTCGAATCCGGCCAGTGGAAGGGGCGGATCGGCGCCAAACGCCGGCACCGGACCGGTGCCCTTCACGATCAACCGGACGATCTCGTACGCGGGTGGGTCGGCCAGTTCGACTTCGACCCTGGTGTCGTCGTCGTGGCAACGAACACCGATGACGTCCTCCTCGACCCAGCCGCGGTTGCGCAACGACGTGATACGAACCGCGCCTCGCACGGTGCTCTTGTTGAGCGGCGCCGTGACCGAGAAGCTGACCGTTGATCCGCCGTTTCCCCATCTCACCGATTCACGGCAGATGCGTGGCCCGCCTGCGTCGTCGGCATGGTCCGGCTCGATTAGGCCCGGCGCCAGTCCGCACAGTAGTTCCTGGATCGTGGCGGTTGGCAGAAGTGCCCGGCGACAGCAGGTACTGATGCCAACACACTCGACTTCAGTGCAGTTGTCCTGGTGTTTGACTTTGATCTCGAGACAGGCCAGTACAACCGGCGCGCTCGCCGTCAACACCGGAAACAACGATTCGCATCCGGTCTGGGACGGTGGTCGCAGGCAAGCGGAATCGAGGGCCGACATGCGGCGGAATTCGGCGAGGAGCGCGGCCGGCCGGTCTGCTGGCGGCATCTCGGCTACGCACCGACGAGCGGCAAGTGCTTCATCACCCGGACAATCTTGCGGTCCCGGTTCATCGATGCCGAGCAGCACACGAGTGCGGTGGTACGGCGCCTGTGGGCACGCGCACTCCCCACGCACCAGCGCCAATTTGCTCGTCTCGATCACTCGGGAGAGATCGTCATGCTTACGGGTGACGTCGCAGGGATCGGCCAGGGTAGGTACCGGCCTCGTTCGGCAGGAATCGAATTCGACACTCAGGCATGCGTGGATGGTTTGAACGGCACAGTCTCTGTCACTCGATTCGGCGGTTTTATCGACCCACGCACTCAAGTCCAAACACTGGCTTGCTTCCTGAGCGCATAGGCGACCGAGGCCATCGACGGCAAGCCCGGGTGAAATCTTCAGCTGACGGGTTCCTTCCCAGCAGACCTCGAATCCCCACACCACACCGGCGCCGTGTAGCCAGGCCGAGGTCAACATGTGCTTGCCTCGGGGGTTCGCCATCAGCACCCGGAAGTCATCCTCGCCGAGCAACATGCCGTAGGCGACTCGCAGCGCGGTGTACGGCTTGGCGGGAAGATCGTCGTCGCACTGGCACACTTCCTGATGCGAGTTGGACGAACGGTCGTCGCAGCCACACGTTGTTGTTTCCTCACAAGTCATTTCGTCTCCTCGGGGGTGCGCCCGGAAACGGCAGGGCGGACTTCTCGTATTCAATCCGGATGGACATGATCAAGTCGTCCTGCCTGATGGCGCAATCACTGGCGGCCGCCCGGAAGGCGGCTCCGATGGCCGCGTTCCGGATCCAGGCTCCGGGAATCGGGTACATGTGGACCAAGGTGTGCAGGTCGATGTCCACATGCAGTTGCCGACTTGGCAGGTGCAGCTGCCAGAGCTTTCGGCGGCTTTCGACGTCGGGCATGGGTAGGTCGACGACGAAGTCCATCCGGCGTAGGAACGCGGCGTCGATGTTGTTGCGGAGGTTGGTGGCGAGCACGAGCAACCCGTCGAATCGATCAAGCCGCTGCAGCAGATACGCAGTCTCCAGGTTCGCGTAGCGGTCGTGCGCGTCGGTTATCTCCGTGCGGGCGCCGAATATCGCGTCCGCTTCGTCCATGAACAGAACGGCTTGGGTCCGCTCGGCGACATCGAACGCCGCCGCGAGATTCTTCTCGGTCTCGCCGATCCACTTCGACACCACCTGAGAGGTGTCGACCCGGAGCAGATCGGTGCCGGCCGCCGTTGCCACTGCCTCAGCGGCGAGTGTCTTTCCGGTTCCCGGTGGACCGGTCAGCAGTACCCTCGCGCCGGACGATGCCCGTGCTCGTTCGAGCATCTGCCAATCGCCCAGCACGCGCGCCTGATGCGTGAGCCGCGCGACTGCTTCCCGCAGCTGCGTCTCCGCCTTCGCCGGAACGACCAGCCGACTCCAGTCGGCTGTCGGGCTCACCAGGTCGATGCCCGCCGGCAGGACGGCGGCGGCCCGCGCTCGAATCAGCGCCGAGATGGCCGACTTGTCGAAAGTCTGGGCCCCGAGCAGGCTGAGCGCGCGGGCGTCCCGCGCGACCTGGGCCGTCAATGCCGGATCGAGCGGGTGTTGGACGGCGAGGTTTTCGGATTCCTCCGCCAGATCCGGCAGGACGCTGCTCCAGGCGTCGCGACGATCATCGGGCGTGATCGGTCCGATCGGTACCGTCATCACCGGCCGATGCGCGCTGAGCCGCGCGCTGCCGGCTGCCATGCATACGACCAGGGGGCCTGCGAGGTCATCGGCCGAAAGCCACGAAGTATGGACCTGGTCTGATGATTCGACGACGACTAGCGGCACGGCGTTTCGCGCGGCGGCGTGCGCTGCGAGCAGACCGATAGCGTGCCGGTCGTCGGGAGCCAGCCGCGCACCGACCATGCCGATCGCCGCGGCCTCCGCTAGAACGGCACAGCGCCCGAGTGCGATGTCGATGTCGTGGCTTTGCACGAGCAGCGTGCGTGGCTCGTCCGATGCCAGAGCGCGGACTGCCTGTTGCGCGGGTACGGTCCGGACCCAATGGGACAGACCGGAAGGAACGTCACCGATGTGAACCCGCTGGAGCACATCCGGCCACCCGTCGTGGCCCGCAAGAGCAACCCACAGTCGTTCGGCCGGTTGCATGCTCTGCTCGAATATCGGTCCCTTTCCTGAGAGTTGGACCAAGCCGTAGCGGATCAACGGCCCCGCGCACAGCATGTCGAGAACTGCGGACCTGTTCGCGCGGTCATCGAGAACGACGGCGGCGATACCGACTGTCGGCCAAGGCTCCTCGTTGGGATTCATCGCGCGAAACGCGCCGGCCACACCTTCGTGAACCTCGGGCAGGCCGGCCAACACCAGGAGGTCGCACTCCACTGGGCTCAGGTCGAACCGGTCCGCGAGATGGTCGAGCGGCTGCAGGTCGAACTCATACCGGTCGTCAACCGTATCTGCCCAATCACGAAGAAAGGTAACGGTTTCCGGTACGTCGGCGACCGCGCTGCCGATCCGCTCGATGACGGCGGCGACTTCCCGGGCCAATTGGGCAGCTCGCGAATAGAGCGTTTCGCAGCTGTTGGGACGCGGTGCGACCAGGAGCTCAGACATAGCTGAACCTGACGACTGTGCCGAGCCACGGCACCCACCCCGGGTCGACATCTAATCCCGCGATCCGCAGGTCGACGTCGACGTCCGCCAGGTCCAGCTGCACATCGATCCAACCCGGCTCGGCATCGATGGTGGCGCGTCGAGAAACGATTCGGCGCAGCACCGCTTCTGGCTCGGAGTCGGGGTCATCGATCCGTGTGACGGTCGCTGCGATCCATCGCTCCGCATGCGCAGCGATGCGTTCGGCTTCGGCATCGGTCAATGCGGGAAACACGCCCGGGCAGGGCAGCTGTCCCGAGAACCCGAGCACCGCGGGATCGTCGGCCGCGCCCGGAACGATGTGCATGGCAAGAGCAGACAGGACGTGTGGCAGCGGTCGACGCGCCAGCGCATCGTCGTCGAGGATCGCCCGCGGGATGTCGGCGTCAGCCGCAGTGTTGAGGAAGAACAACAATCCTGCCCAGACGGTGGAGAGCCCCGCAGTGTCAGCGACGATCGTCCGGTCCGGCGCCTCGACGGATTCGCGATCATCCGCGCTAGCAGGTAAGCGCGCAGGCACGGCCGGTTGTGAGGTGGCTGTGTGCAGACCGACGCCGTGTGCGGCACCTGCCAATCGGGTATCGATGTGCGCGGCGATCGAATCGATCACGTCGGCGGCGTTGGCCCGGGCGAGGATCGAGGAATCCGACTCGACCGCGATCAGCACAGCCCAATTCCAGGACAGTTCCGGATCGGGGCGGATCGGCGCGCACATGAATGCAGTGGCTAGAGCCGACCTGGAGATCGCTACCTCGGCCAAGTGCGCCGCGATCGCTCGGGCCGCGGAGGACGACGCGAAATCGGTCGACAGCGTTCTGGGATCGGTTTTGGGCGATGGAGAACCGACTGGCTCCCCACCGTCCTGCGTTGTGAAAGTCTCCCCGCTCGCACCGACTCTGATCGGTCGGGCGGGGATTTTGTAGCCGATCGCCGCGCATACGGTCATCGTCAGCGCGGCCCATCCAGCGGACCCCAACAATCGGTGCATCGCGGAAAAACCGACGTCGTGCAGTGCCGCAACCACCGTGTTCAAGGCGTCCTGCGGGAACCGTCGCAAGGCACTCAGCACCGCTGCTTGCGGGTCGGTTGCCGGTGACGCTTCGCCGGACGCGAGCAGGCCGACCTGCCGCCAGGCCCATTCATGTTCGGTCGTGCGACGTGCCGTCGATGCAATCAGGTCACGAAGGCCATCCGCCGGCCGCTGATAGTGCACGACGTCGCTCGTCGGCTGATCGATCGCAGCCCCGATGGCATCGATCACCGCTCGTGCCCATTCCTCCTCCAACGCCGTCGCGGGGCGATCCAGATCCAGAACGAGCGGCACCGAAACCAGCCGCACGCACCAATCTCCTGGGGGTAAGGCCACTCTCGCGGCGGCGCGCTCCAAACGAGTGCCGGCTACGCGGTCGGCGAGGCGTCGTACCCGCGTGCTCGTCTCGCCGTCGCCGTCCGGAACCTGCACAGTGGACGTGAAACGATCGATCGTCAGCTCGGTCATCCGACTCTCACCTGCCCGGCGATCGCATCCTGGCCGATGCGACTGCCGATCATCGGCGTCCCCACGACGCCGTCGCTGCCGAGTCGCAGGGTACCGAGCATGGCCCGACTCGCTTCCGGTTGCGGACCGACGTAGGAGGTCAGCCCAACCCGCAGCGTGCCCATCCGCATGCCTGCGCCGAGTTCTTTGATCGTGCCAAGCGTGTGCGCTGGTCCGTGCGCCTGGATCAGGTCACGTACCACCTCGCGCTGCTCGGCCGTGAGCGTGCCGTTGACGAGCACCGTGAACTGGTGCGCGAACGTCGCGAACGATGTCGGTTGCAGGGGCGTGCCACCGATCATGAAGCGGCCCAACGTTCCCGTCTCGCGGACCGACGCGCCGATGTTCGGCGTTGGAAGCCCTTCTCGCTTCGTGTCGAGCACCGTTCCGCCGAGTCCGCGGAGTTGCCATCGCTCGATGATCTGGGGCTCGAATCCGAGGTAGATCGCGATCATCCGGCGCAGGGCCTCCTTGGTCCCGCGGCGACGGAAGAGCTGATACACCTCGGCGACGAGTGCGCGGCGGGCGGATTCGGACCAACGGCGATCGAGGGTCAACCCGGCAAAGCGCGCGAGCCATGCGAGCGCCTCCTGGGGGGTTGCGGACGGGTCGACAAGCACGGCGCGCAGGGCCGCCTTGCCGTCCAGCTCGTACAGCAGGCCGTCTACCGGGGCGAGGAAACGCTGCATGAAGTCGGCGTCGATGTCGTTGCGCGACCACGACTTTGGCAGTGTGTCCAATAACGCGTGCCCAGGCCGTTCGACCCGGATCTCCCGGATCCGTGGGGTCAGGCGGGCGGTTCCGTCCAGCGTCAGTTCGATCCACAGGTACCGGCCACGGTCCGCGTGGACCGGCGACTCGTAGGTTTCGAATCGGTCCTCCGCGGCGATCTGTGCCCAAGGTCGCTCCCTGCCGGTCGGGCGGCGGTACAG
>NZ_JAODNK010000138.1 GCF_025465275.1 Nocardia sp.
AGGACAAGATCCTCGTCCAGGCCAACGAGGCCGAGACGACGACCGCCTCCGGCCTGGTCATCCCCGACACGGCGAAGGAGAAGCCCCAGGAGGGCACCGTCATCGCCGTCGGCCCCGGCCGCTGGGATGAGAACGGCGCCAAGCGGATTCCGCTGGACGTCAACGAGGGCGATGTCGTCATCTACAGCAAGTACGGCGGCACCGAGATCAAGTACAACGGTGGCGAGTACCTGATTCTGTCGGCGCGCGATCTGCTGGCCGTCGTCACCAAGTAGGGACGCACCAACTCTCCGGGGCCTTTGAAGGGGCTTCGCTCCCGAAACCCCGGACTCTCCGCCTCGGCGTCGCCGCTTAACAGCCTCGACCCGGGGCGGAGTGCGTTCGCCCTCCCCAAACTCACTTCAGGAGTAGGTAATACATGCCAAAGCAGATCGAGTTCGACGAGAAGGCTCGTCGCGCACTGGAGCGTGGCGTCGATAAGCTCGCCGACGCCGTCAAGGTCACCCTGGGCCCGCGCGGCCGGCACGTGGTGCTGGCCAAGTCGTTCGGCGGCCCGACCGTCACCAACGACGGTGTGACCATCGCCCGCGAGATCGATCTCGAGGACCCGTTCGAGAACCTCGGCGCACAGCTCGTCAAGAGCGTCGCCACCAAGACCAACGATGTCGCGGGTGACGGCACCACCACCGCCACCGTGCTCGCCCAGGCCCTCATCAAGGGCGGCCTGAAGAACATTGCGGCCGGCGCGAACCCGATGACCCTCGGCAAGGGCATGAACAAGGCCGCCGACCAGGTCACCATTGCGCTGAAGGCCGCTGCCACCCCGGTCGACGGCGAGAAGGCCATCGCTCAGGTCGCCACCGTTTCCTCGCGCGACGAGGAGATCGGCGCGCTGGTCGGCAAGGCGCTCACCACCGTCGGCAAGGACGGCGTGGTGACCATCGAAGAGTCCTCCAGCACCCAGACCGAACTGGTCATCACCGAGGGCGTGCAGTTCGACAAGGGCTACCAGTCCCCGTATTTCGTCACCGATCCGGAGACGCAGCAGGCTGTCCTCGAGGACGTCTGGATCCTGCTGAACCGCGAGAAGATCAGCTCGCTGCCCGATCTGCTGCCGCTGCTGGAGAAGATCGCGGAGTCGGGCAAGCCGGTCCTGATCATCGCCGAGGACGTCGAGGGCGAGGCGCTGTCCACCCTGGTCGTCAACGCGATTCGCAAGACCCTCAAGGCCGTTGCGGTCAAGGCCCCGTTCTTCGGTGACCGTCGCAAGGCGTTCCTGGACGACCTGGCCATCGTCACCGGTGGCACCGTGGTGAACCCGGATCTGGGCATCACCCTGCGTGAGGCCGGCCTCGAGGTGCTGGGCAAGGCCCGTCGCGTCGTGGTCACCAAGGACGAGACCACCATCGTCGAAGGCGCCGGCACCGCCGAAGCCATCCAGGCGCGGGTTTCGCAGCTGCGCAAGGAGATCGAGAACACCGACTCCGACTGGGACCGCGAGAAGCTGGAAGAGCGCCTGGCCAAGCTGGCCGGCGGCGTCGCCGTCATCAAGGTCGGCGCGGCCACCGAGACCGAGCTCAAGGAGCGCAAGTACCGCGTCGAGGATGCGGTCTCCTCCGCCAAGGCCGCGGTCGCCGAGGGCATCGTCCCCGGCGGCGGCACCGCCCTGGTGCAGGCCGCTTCCACCCTTGTCGCCCTGCGCGATTCGCTCACGGGCGATGAGGCGGCCGGCGTCGAGGTCGTGCGGCTCGCGCTGCTGGCTCCGCTGTTCTGGATCGCCGCCAATGCGGGCGTCGACGGCGCGGTTGTCGTCTCCAAGGTCACCGACGGCAAGGACGGCTTCAACGCGGCCACCCTGACCTACGGCGACCTGGTTGCCGACGGTGTCATCGACCCGGTGAAGGTGACCCGCTCCGCGGTCGAGAACGCGATCTCGGTGGCGCGCATGGTGCTCACCACCGAGAGTGCCATTGTGGAGAAGCCGGCCGAGGAGCCGGCTGCTGCCCACCACGGCCACTCGCACTGAGTATGACCACGGCTCAACACTGTTGAGCAGGTGAACGAGGCCCCGGACGGGAAACCGTCCGGGGCCTCGCGCGTTCGAAGTGGCGGATCGAACGGCATCGTCCCAGGCCGGCGACACCTCGGTGGGCGGCACGATCCTCCAACGCGAGGCCGGTGACCTGGATCAGGCTGCGCTGCAAGGATGTCAGGCAAGGCCGAAGCGAACCGGGCAGTATCTAACCACTGACGGGCATGGTCGGGCTGCACTGCGGTCAGCGAGGCCGTGTTGTGGCAGGTCGCGACAGGCCGCAGGGCCCGGCCAAGCGGTATTGCGTGGGGGTCGGAGCGGCAGGTCAGGCTGCGCCGCAGCGGGCCAGGAACGCGTCGGCTTCAGCCCGGTCGTATTCGCGGATCAGTTCGCAGGAGGCTCGGAGGGCCTCGTGCACAACGGGATACATATTCGGCGGATTCCAGCTGAGGTGGGTGCGCTTCGGCTCGATCAGGAGGAACGGGGTGCCGTCGAGCGTTGGCAGGTCGGCGATCGGGGCCGTGCCGGGGATGTACAGCCAGCCCGGGTAGGTGAAATTGAACCGCAGGTAATCGATGAGGTGCTGATTGCGTTCCTCGGGTGTGAGCCCGTCATTACGTGCAAAGCGCACATTGGCCGGGTCGAGCGGTTCGGCGTCCAGATAGCCGGGGCCGCAATGCCGGAGCAGTGCGTCCTGCAGCAGGGCGTAGCAGTGGTAGAGGCGGTTTCGGACGCCGATCAGGCGGAACGAGTAGGCGCGGCGATTGTGCTGATCGAGGATCAGCAGGTCCAGATCGTCGTAGAGGGTGAAGACCTCGCGCAGGAAGAACGGCACCAGGCCCGCTTCTTCGAGCTCGTCCAGGCGGGCCATCATCTCCGGGCGCAGTCGCCAGCGCTTACGGGTCTCCTTGGACCGGCACAGCATGGTCATGGCGGCGGGGAAGGTCAGGTGGGTGGCGGCCCGGGTCGCCTCGTCGGGATGTTCGGCGAGGGCGTCCAGCTGCCGCACCAGCAATTCCAGCGTCGTATCGATGGCGGCCCCAGGATCGGCGCCGTTCTCGACCAGCGTGCCGCACAGCAGGCCGAGCACCGCCGTGTGGAACAGATCCCCGCCCGGCATGAGGTTGCGCAATTCCACGACGGCCGCATTCAGATCGGCAGGTGCCAGCGCCGACAGCAGTTGCGAGACCTCACCGCCCGCCTCCGGTGGCAGGAACAACCCGCGCCCGGAGGTGACGGATTCGATCTCTTCAGTGCTGGTAGGTCCCTTGACGAACTCGCTCAATATCTGCAGCGCCATGAATCCCCTTCCGTTCAGGAAACGTGTACAACCGTGTCCTGATCCGATGAGTTACCCCAACGGAGTTGGCCGACATGCCGAAGCATGCGGTCTTCCCATGGCAATACCTCCGCCCGTTCACGCACGGGTCTCACAAGGTTTCCATCGGGCATTTTTACCGTCCCGACGCAACTCGCCGTGGACGCCGACCGATCCACGGTCGAAATCTGTTGACCTGTAAAGCAGTGTTCGCTGTCTGCGACATCGGCTTGGTTTTCGCCTCTGCCTGAGAACGAGTCAAGGGTACTCGATGAAAGCTGGTGTGACACTGGATTTCCCGCCCATCGAAATGGATCAGACTGGGCGGGTGCCCAAGATTGCGGAGCTGGGTTTACCTGCTCAGTCGTTGACTGCGCGGCTGTGCCCATTGCTGGGATAGAGCACGGTGCGGTTGTGCTGTACTGCGGTTGCTGGCGCCTGGTCTGCTGCTACGGCGGCGAGTATGCGGTCGCGGAGTGCGAGCGGCGGCGGGGTGGCCGCCGCGGTCGCGAACTGGGCGAGAGCATCTCGGGTGTGCTGCACTTCCTGGGTGAAGTCCACGCGCAGCACCGGGTCACCGGTATCCAGTAGTTCCTGCACTGCGCGCTGATCTTCGTCGCCGATCGATCCCAGCGCGACAGTGTGCGCGAGATCGATCTGGCTTTCGTTCATCTCACGTCACTCCCAAACTTTTCTTGAGTCGTGTCAGTCCATCCCGAATACGGGACTTAACGGTAGGTAACCCTACGCCGAGGTATACCGCGACCTCGGCATATGTCCGTCCGCCGAAGTAGGCGAGCGAGATGGCTTCCCGCTGCGTCTCCGTCAGGGTCGCGAGACCCTGCAGGACCGCCTGCTGTTCCAGCCGTCGTCCCACTTCTTCGGTGACTTCATCGAATTCGTTACCGAGTGTGCTCGTGCCGTAAGCGACTTCGCGCTGTGCGTGGGCTTGCTCGGCGCGCACGCGATCGACCGCGCGGCGATGGGCAAGTGTCATGAGCCAGGTAACGGCGGAGCCCTTGGCCGGATCGAAATTGGCTGCGGTGCGCCAGATCTGGAGATAGACCTCCTGTGTGGTCTCCTCCGCGTACCCCGGATCGTGTAGCACCCGTAGCACCAGCCCGAACACCCGCGCGCAGGTGCGGTCGTACAGCTCGGCGAATGCCCGCTCGTCCGACTCCCCGCAACGTCCGAGAAGTGCAGCTAGCTCGAGGCTTTCGGCTGCGCGCGCCGTCATCGCAGAGGAGTCGCCCTCTGCGGCCGGCGGCCGCGCTGTCACAACGCTCCGTTCTGTGTCATCGGCCACGAGGGTAGCCTGCCGCTATAACCTCCTTTCGGGTGGGGGTATCGGCAAAACGACTGTCGCGCAGCGGTTTTCCGTTTTGTACCGACTTGCCCAAAGCTGCCCTGAAGAGGGACACGCCGTGACACGCCGGAGCTTTTGGGAAACGCCGAAGCTTCGCCAGTGGAGAACCGATTCCCGCCGGAGCAGTGGCCGGTTGTTTGCTAGGCATTCGGCGCGCCGTGCCGCGCGGATGGGAAATTTCCTGAACTCGCACCACCCGTGGTCAGCGCCAACGTCCTTGTGGCCCGAGGAAAAGGCACCGTGCGCCTCGCCCGCACCGCTGGTAAGCAGCAGTCACAGGGGTACGGGAGAAAAACGACTATGCGACCGCCCGGCGGCGGTTACGGCGGGCGTGCATCTCACGCTCGGTCTCGGACATTCCACCCCAGATTCCGTACGGCTCACTCACCTTCAGGGCGTGTGAACGGCACTGCAGCAGGACGGGGCAGGCCCGGCAGACTTCCTTGGCGCGCATCTCGCGCTGGGCCCGAGCCCGGCCACGTTCGCCGTCCGGATGGAAGAACACCGAAGAGTCCTGTCCCCGGCAGGACCCGCGCATCTGCCAGTCCCAGACATCGGCATTCGGACCAGGGAGGTGGGTTGGCATAGGCATGGTGAACTCCTCTTGGTGCGAGCTCGTCGGCATTGTCGAGCGGTGCTTGTGGCAACAGTCAGGCGGCATCACCGGTGCCCCGGCGATCGCTCTCCATCGGTGCCGCAATTTCACACGGCGCCGATGGCGGCGATGTCGTACGTTAGGTCCGACAATGAATTCGAGTCAATAGTTCGTTCCTCTGGGATTCGAATACCGGCGCATTAGAGAATTAACATCTTTGCTGTTTACAAAGTGGGGCGACTGTGGTGATACTGATCGGTTGCCCAGGAGCCGTCGCGGCGCACGATAGGTCAGGCGAGTTGATGAAGTACCTGGTGAGGGCCGCTTTTTGTCCGCGAATGCGAGCAATCCCGGCTATGTCGGAGTCGCGATCAGCGTGATCTCAGCCATTGCGCCGGCTCTCTCGATGACGGTAGAGATGGCCGATTCGAGGCCGACAGGTTAATAGCGCGAAACGCCATACGAATTCCTTACGGGCGTGCTAGGCGATAGCGAGCACAGATTTACGGAGTGGAAACATAAACGCAGTAGAGAATGCTGCAATGTTGCTGTGCTTCTGTGATATGGCGGCCACGGTCGGCTCCGGTGGCACTGGTTACAGTGCGACAGTGCCTGTGCTCGAAGTGAACTCACTACTCGCCGATACCGCTTTCGGTGCCACCCCCGGCCGCGCTGCTGCCGGATTGCCCACACCCGGTGATTCGACCGAGAGCTGGCTGCGCGCGGTCGCACTCGGCGGTGTCGGGCGCTACGCCGCCGCCCGGACCGAACTCCGCCGCGCCCGCGCGGGGACCACCGATCCGGTGCTGCGCTCGCTCACTCACAGTCTCGGAGGCTCCCTGCTGCGCCAGCTCGGCTGGCATGCGCACGCCGCCGTGGCCGACGGCCGCGCCGCTGCCCTCGTCCTGTCCGCGACCCCCGCGCCGGGGGCCGGCGCGGGCGGTTCCGCCGCCTCCGGGGTCATCCTCAGGTCGGATATTGCTCGTGCCGAAGCGGTTTGCGATGCATTGACGGGCCTGGCCGCCGACGCTCTCGGCACCGCTCGCCCGGCGCTTGCTGCCCGGCTGCTACAGCGTTGCCGCGCACAGTTCGATAGTGCCGGCGACGAGTCTTCTGCCCTGTGGCGACAGCGCATCCGCCTGCACTGGGTGTCTGCTGAGACGGCGCTGTCGGCTCCGGGCGCCGGTTTGATCGCCGCGCCGGAACCGGATGGCCGGAATCCGCTCCCCGGGGAGGCCGCGAGCGGAACCTCGGACCCGGCCCTCGCGCATGCCGAAATGGCGCTCGCACTGGCAGAGAACTCGCCCTCGCAGCGCCACCGGGTCAAATCCCGGCTACTGGTCGCCGCCGCGGCCGCGGCCTCCGGTGACCTCGATCGGTCCCGCCGCCTCGCCGCCGAAACCGTCAGGGAATGCCGGGAATTCGAACTCCTGCCACTGCGCTGGGCGTGCGCCATGCTGCGCTCCGGGGTGGACCCGGAGTCGGGCGGCGCCGCCGAGGCGGCCGAATGCGCACGTTTGCTGGAGGCTCGCGGAGGGCGATTGCGTTCGGCCACCGACCTTCTCGGCCGTCCCTGAGTAGTTCCCGGGATGTCCCTGAGTAGTCCCCGAGACTGACCCCCGTAACGACTGGCCTGAATGCGCCAGCCGCTATTGTTGGGACCGTTCCGCCCCTCCGCGGAAGCACCGGCCGCCAGCCGTGGTGCCACTCGTAACGCCAGGAACAGCTCTGACGATGAACAACGCGGGTGAGGAGTTGGACCCAGCTGTCGTCGCTGCCGCAGCGCAGGGCGATCGGTCTGCTCTAGCCCAGGTACTGGAGAGCATCCGCCCACTGGTGGTGCGGTATTGCCGCGCGCGCATCGGGTCGGCCGAAAGAGGTCAGCTCTCCGCCGACGATGTCGCGCAGGAGGTTTGTCTGGCCGTCATGACAGCTCTGCCCCGTTATCAGGATCAGGGCCGACCGTTCATGGCTTTCGTGTACGGCATCGCCTCCCACAAAGTCGCCGACGCTCATCGCAATGCCGCCCGTAACAAAGCGGATGCCATGGCCGAAGTACCGGATGTCATATCCACCGACCAGGGGCCGGAACAGCGAGCTCTCGATTCGGAAACGAGTCGGCAGATGAACAGTCTGCTGGCCACGCTTCCGGAAAAGCACCGCGAGATCCTGATCCTGCGCTTGGTTATGGGTTTGTCAGCCGAAGAAACCGCAGTTGCCGTGGGCAGTACGGCAGGTGCTATACGAGTCGCCCAGCATCGGGCACTCGCGAAACTCAAGACTCAAGTGGCGAGGGCAGGTGAAATGTATGGCTAGGGATGGCGAGCGCGGTCGGGGCGACTGGAAGCGGCTTGGATCGCAGAACAGCGGTCCCTACGCCGAGGCGTCCGGTGACACCGGACCGGTGGACATTGCGGCAGTGCGCCGTGACGACGCGCTGATCGATGCCATCTCCGGCGACGGGCCCGTGCAAACGGGAACCGGTGAGGAGTACCAGCTCGCGGCCCTACTCGCGAACTGGCGCGCGGAGATTCTGGCAGAGCCGATGCCGGCCGGACCGGATCTGGACACCATTGTCGCGGCGGTCAATCAGGAGATCGGCGCCCGGGACGCGCGGATCGGCGCCCAGTCGAGCGGGCGACTAAGGCTT
Source organism: Nocardia sp. (assembly GCF_025465275.1). Lineage (GTDB taxonomy): Bacteria > Actinomycetota > Actinomycetes > Mycobacteriales > Mycobacteriaceae > Nocardia. Next base: position 7,962 of record NZ_JAODNK010000138.1, read on the forward strand.
GTGCGCCCGCTCCTGGGCGCGGCGGCGGCCCTCGCCTTGATCATCGGCGGCCTGTCTGCTTTCTCCTACAACGCAAATCCCGGTGATCCGCTGTGGCGGGTCAAGGAAGTTGTGTTCAGCGAGCAGGCGCAGTCCACGGTGGTGGCGCGTGCCGACGATGCTCTGGTCCAGGCGCAGCAGCTCATCAGTGATGGGCATCCGGAGCAGGCCAAGGCCGCGATGGAGAGTGCCTCGGCGAATGCGAGTCAGGTCAACGACGACACCAAGAAGAACGATCTGCAGGGCCGCTGGCAGGTATTGCTGACGCAGCTGAAGCAGGTGGCTCCGGAGGTTGCGCAGTCGCTGGCTCCGACCACGACGCCGAATCCGGCGATCACCACGCTGCCGCCGGTCACGGTCGTGCCGAATCCCGCCAATCCGAGCGTCACGGTCAATCCGACGCTGCCGCCGGATACCCACGGTGGTGGCACGACGGTCGATCCGCGTCTTGCCGCACCCACCGAACCGGAGCCGTCCACGGCTCCGCACAACGGCGGGGGCGTCACGCCACCGGTCACCGTGCCACCTGTGCAGCCTTCGGTGGACGTGACGGAGCCTCCGGTGACCGTTCCGCCGCAGACCTCCCCGGCCAGCCAGCCGGGCGGGCCTGCGGGCGGCGGTACGGCACCGGCGGGTGGTCAGCAGCCTGTCACGCAGCCGCCGGTGGAAAAGCCGTCACCGGCCCCTCCGGTGGTACCTCCGGTCACGATCATTCCGACCGTGCCGTCGGTTCCGTTGGGTGGAACGCCCAGGTGATTCGTTCACGGGCATAGAAAATCAGCCGACCGAGATGGTCGGCTTCTTCATACCGAAAACCGGGCCTGCGTTCCAAGTTGGACGCGGGCCCGGTTTCGGTTTCTAGACGTCGAACCCGTCGAACCCGTCGCCGTGCAATGCCTCGTTCATGGAAGCGTCGGCATAACCACGGCAGTAGTCCCAGGTGACGTACGCCTCGGGAGTCGGGTCGTAGGCAGGTTCATGGGGGCGTACCGTACCGTCCACCAATAGCTGGAGGAGGTTGGCGCGCAACATATCCCAGTCGTGGTAGTGGTCCTGTCGGCAGTCCTCGCAGCTGACCACGAGACCGCGGATACCGCGGTGGGCCAGCAATGCCTCATATACCGCGAGGTCGGCGAGATCCTCTTCGACCGCTAGGCGCTCGTGAGGATCCAACGGTTCCCCCGGCTCGATGGCATCGAGCGCGGCCGACGGGTCGGAGGGATCTCCGGCGAATGGATCCGGCGGCAAGCCAGGTGGTAGATGGTCACGCACAGTCCCACGGTACGCAGAAAGAGGGTGTCTGCGCCAGCGCTGTTAGGTATTTGCCCCCACTTCGCTGGTGGTACAACACACACCTCGCATTCTCGGGCATCAGTGTGTCGCATTCCTCGGTATCCGTGTGTCGCGGACCGGCGATCGCTGTGGCCGGGCGTGGCTGCTGCCAGGAATTGAGCGACCGATACCATGGTTGACCAAAGGCCGGGTAGCAAACGCCGGCTTTGTCATTCATCCAGTCGCTCGCCGGAATCCGGACCGGGGGACTGTGCCGAGCTCCAGGAGGGGTCGATCCGATGAGCAGTCCCGTTACGGGCGAACGAAACGCCGGCCGCCCTCGTACGGGTGGCGATGATCCGAACAAGGTCGCGATGCTCGGCCTCACCTTCGATGATGTGCTGCTGCTTCCGGCCGCGTCCGATCTGATCCCGAGTGCCGTCGATACCTCCAGTCTCCTGACCCGTGAGATCACCCTGCGCACGCCGCTGGTGAGCTCCGCCATGGATACCGTCACCGAGGCCCGGATGGCCATCGCGATGGCGCGGGCCGGCGGTATGGGCGTGCTGCACCGCAACCTGTCGGTGGCCGCACAGGCCGCGCAGGCGGAGACCGTCAAGCGGTCCGAGGCGGGCATGGTGACCGATCCGGTGACCTGTCGTCCGACCGATACCCTCGCCGAGGTCGACGCCATGTGCGCCCGGTACCGCATCTCCGGGCTGCCGGTGGTGGATGAGCAGGGGCAGCTGGTCGGCATCATCACCAACCGCGATATGCGCTTCGAGGTCGATCAGAACGTCCCGGTTGCCGAGATCATGACCAAAGCGCCGCTGATCACCGCGCAGGAGGGCGTCACCGCCCCCGCCGCGCTGGGTCTGCTGCGCCGCCACAAGATCGAGAAGCTGCCGATCGTGGACGGCAACGGCAAGCTGCGCGGCCTTATTACGGTCAAGGACTTCGTCAAGACCGAGCAGTATCCGAACGCCACCAAGGACCGCGACGGCCGCCTGCTGGTCGGCGCTGCGGTCGGTGTCGGCGAGGACGCGTGGGCGCGGGCCATGACCCTGGCCGATGTCGGCGTGGATGTGCTGATCGTGGATACCGCGCACGGGCATCAGGCCGGCGTGCTGCAGATGGTCGCCAAGGTCAAGGCCGAGGTCGGCGACCGGGTGCAGATCATCGGCGGCAATGTCGCCACCCGCGCCGGCGCCCTCGCGCTGGTCGAGGCGGGCGTGGATGCCGTCAAGGTCGGTGTCGGTCCCGGTTCCATCTGCACCACCCGCGTGGTCGCGGGTGTGGGTGCGCCGCAGATCACCGCCATTCTCGAGGCCACCGCCGCCTGCAAGCCGCACGGTGTGCCGGTCATCGCCGACGGTGGCGTGCAGTACTCCGGTGATATCGCCAAGGCGATTGCCGCGGGCGCGTCGACCGTCATGCTGGGTTCGCTGCTGGCGGGTACCGCGGAATCGCCGGGTGAGCTGATTCTGGTGGGCGGCAAGCAGTTCAAGAGCTACCGCGGCATGGGTTCGCTGGGCGCCATGCAGAGCCGCGGCGAGGCCAAGTCGTACTCCAAGGACCGCTACTTCCAGGACGATGTGCTGTCGGAGAAGAAGCTGGTGCCCGAGGGCATCGAGGGCCGGGTGCCGTTCCGCGGTCCGCTGGACCAGGTGATCCACCAGCTGGTCGGTGGTGTCCGCGCGGCCATGGGTTACACCGGCGCGCAGACCATTCCGGATCTGCAGGCGGCGCAGTTCGTTCAGATCACGGCGGCGGGTCTGAAGGAGTCGCACCCGCACGACATCACCATGACCGTCGAGGCTCCGAACTACACAACCCGAGCCTGACTCACTTCCCGCTCAATTCCCACCCCACCCCCGCCTTCCGCCCGGCTTCCCGCCTCGCCCCCCAAGATTCGTGGCCCGTCTCGTTCTGGACTGAGCGGAGCGGGGGAGCGAAGCGGAGGAGCGGAGGGAGGGAAGAATGAGACTCCCAGGGCCACGAATCCGCCGGAGCGAAGCGGAGGCAAATTAGACACAGGAGGACTTCGCATGCGCGATATGGTCGAGATCGGCATGGGCCGGACCGCCCGGCGCACCTACGAACTGGACGATATCGACATCGTGCCGTCCCGGCGGACGCGTTCGTCCAAGCAGGTGTCCGTGGCCTGGCAGCTCGATGCCTACCGGTTCGAGATTCCGTTCCTGGCGCATCCGACCGATGCGCTGGTGTCGCCGCGGTTCGCCATCGAACTCGGTAAGGCCGGCGGGCTGGGCGTCATCAACGGTGAGGGGCTGTGGGCCCGGCACGCGGATGTCGAGGCCAAGATCCAGCAGCTGACCGAGGTTGCCGAGAAGGAGGGCACCGAGGCCGCTGTGGCGCTGCTGCAGGAGCTGCACGCGGCGCCCATGCGGCCGGAGCTGCTTGCCGCCGCGGTCGCCGAGGTGCGGGCCGCCGGAGTGACCACCGCGGTGCGGGTCAGCCCGCAGAATGCGCGGGCGCTCACCCCGGGTCTGGTGCAGGCCGGGATCGACCTGCTGGTCGTGCACGGCACCATCATCTCCGCCGAGCATGTCGGTGACGGTGAACCGCTGAACCTCAAGACCTTCATCGCCGAACTGGATGTGCCCGTGGTGGCCGGTGGTGTGAGCGATCACCGCACCGCGTTGCACCTCATGCGCACCGGTGCGGCCGGCGTGATCGTCGGCTACGGCTCGATGCAGGGTGCGACGACCACCAATGAGGTGCTCGGCATTCGCCTGCCCATGGCCACCGCCATCGCCGATGCCGCGGCCGCCCGCCGCGACTACCTGGACGAGACCGGCGGTCGCTACGTGCATGTGATCGCCGACGGCGAGACGCTGTCCTCCGGTCATATCGCCAAGGCCATCGCCTGCGGCGCCGACGCGGTCATGCTGGGCGTGCCGCTGTCGCTGGCGCAGGAGGCCCCCGGCGCCGGCTGGTACTGGCCGTCCGCCGCCGCGCACCCGTCGGTCCCGCGCGGCGCGCTGCTGCCGTACGCCATCGACGAGGAGCGCGTCCCGCTCGCGCAGGTGCTCGAGGGCCCGTCCAACGACCCGTTCGGTTCGCTGAATCTCGTTGGCGGCCTGCGTCGTGCGATGGCCAAGACCGGCTACTCGGACCTCAAGGAGTTCCAGAAGGTCGGCCTGAACATCCGGGTCTAGCTGTGCTGTTCCGCCTCCACTGTTCCGCCTCCCCGGACCTTTAGCGCACGGCTTGGGTGCCGTTGGCTGTTGGGGACGCGTGGTGCGGTTGGGTGCCGAGACGATTTCGGGGGTGCCCCGGGAGTTACCCGGGCCTCACGAGATCAGTTGTCGCCTTTACGAACACAGCCACACTTCAGACCGCTGCAGGGCACACGGTGATACGCACCGAGGCAGTCATTGCCCAGTCCATAAATCGTGAGGGATAGCGGCCCATAATCTTCGCCCCCTGTTCACACGCCTTCGGGCGTGATGGGCAGGGGGCGAAGTCATTTCGGTGGGTGCCCCGCGGGGTGGGTTGAATCCCGTTTCTACTGTTCGGGATTGCGGGGGATGGGTGTTCCGGCCGAAATTTCGCTGATGCGGATGCGGGGGGACGTGGTGGTGGAGCGGGAAGTTATGTGGTCGTGCAGGAATTCTCGGATGGCGGTGTTGACGGCTGCGGGGTGGGTCATGCTCACGGTTTGGCGGCCGCCGTCGATTTCGAGGTAGCGGGCGTCGGGGAGGCGGTCGGCGAGTTCGCGGGCGTGGGCGCGCGGGACGCCGCTGTGGGTGGGGTGGATAACCAGTGCGGGGCAGGTGATCTGGTGTAGTCGGTCGAGGATCGAGTCGCGGGTGAGGAGGGCGCCGGCGGCCACCTCGATGGCATTGGGGTCGCGGGCCAGCCAGCGTTCGACCCAGACGGTGCGGGAGCACTCGTCGTCGCCGATGAGCCAGTGCGCCAGATGATCCGCCAGGGCCGGGCGCGGGCCGTCTTCGTTCCATTTGTCCAGGAAATTGCGGGCATTGGCGAGTTCGGCGCGGGAGGGTTCGTGCGCTTCGGTGCTCATCAGCACGAGTGCCGCAACACGTTCGGGCGCGAGCAGGGCCGCACGCAGCGCGATGAACCCGCCCTGCGAAATCCCGCCCAGCACTGCCTGCTGCGTGCCGAGTTGATCCAGCACGGTCAGCGCGTCGCGGGCGCAGGTCCAGTAGGTGAACGGCAGCCCCTCGTCACGAGTGCGGCCGTGCCCGCGAGCATCCCAGGACACCAGCCGGAACTCGGGCGTCAATGCCGCCGTTTGCGAGGCGAACATTGTTCTGTCCATGAGGAATTCGTGCCCCAGCAGCAGTACCGGACCCTCGCCCCCGCTGTCCTCGTAGTGGATCTCTGCATCGATCGCACGGGCGAATGGCACGAAGTAGAGGATAGCCAGCAGGGGCGACAAACAGCGCCGCTTTCCCGGCCACCGGTTCGCCCGGGGCCCCTGGACCCGCTGTTCCGGGCCGGATTACCCGCCGATCCCGCGACGCTAGGCCCTACCCGAATACTGGCAGGTGGTCTACGGTCCGCCGTGCGATCTGTCTCTTGCGTAAGCTGACAACTGATCTCGCGAGGTCGGGGTAACTCCCCGGGTACCCCCAAAATGGTTTCGGCTCTCAACCGCACTACGCGTCCCTAACAGCTAACGGCATCCGAGCCGGGCGCTAAAGGTCCGGGGTGGCGGGTCTGTGTCCTATGTCGCTCTTTAGACTGACTCGGTGGCAGATACCCAGCGACCAGTCCTTGTTGTCGACTTCGGCGCACAGTATGCGCAGCTGATCGCGCGCCGGGTGCGCGAGGCCAGCGTGTACTCCGAGGTGGTTCCGCATACGGCCACCGTCGAGGAGATCGCGGAGAAGAACCCCCTCGCCGTGATTCTTTCGGGTGGTCCGTCCAGTGTGTATGCCGAGGGGGCGCCGCAGCTGGATCCGCGGCTGTTCGACCTCGATGTGCCGGTGTTCGGTATCTGCTACGGCTTTCAGGCCATGGCGCAGGCGCTCGGCGGCACTGTTTCGCATACCGGAACCCGGGAATACGGGCGTACCGAGTTGAGTGTGGACGGCGGCATTCTGCACGGCGGATTGCCGACCCGGCAGCCGGTGTGGATGAGCCACGGTGACGCGGTCACCGATGCGCCCGCCGGTTTCGAGGTCACCGGTACTTCCGCCGGTGCGCCGGTTGCCGCGTTCGAGAATTTGGAGCGGCGGCTCGCGGGTGTGCAGTACCACCCCGAAGTACTGCATTCGCCGCACGGCCAGCAGGTGCTGAGCCGGTTCCTGCACGAGATCGCCGGGATTCCCGCGGCGTGGACGGCGTCGAATATCGCCGAGGCGCTGATCGCGCAGGTGCGCGAGCAGGTCGGTGACGCGCATGCCATCTGTGGTCTGTCCGGCGGTGTGGATTCCGCGGTGGCGGCGGCGCTGGTGCAGCGTGCCATCGGCGACAAGCTGACCTGTGTGTTCGTCGATCACGGACTGCTGCGGGCCGGCGAGCGGGAGCAGGTGCAGCGCGATTTTGTCGCCGCCACCGGCGCCCGGCTGGTGACCGTCGACGCGGTGGACAAGTTCCTCGGTGAGCTGAAGGGCGTCACCGATCCGGAGGAGAAGCGCAAGATCATCGGCCGGGAGTTCATCCGGGCGTTCGAGGATGCGGTGTCCGAGGTGGTCGGCGAGCAGGGCGAGACCAAGGTCGAATACCTGGTGCAGGGCACGCTCTACCCCGATGTGGTCGAGTCCGGCGGCGGCACCGGCACCGCGAATATCAAGAGCCACCACAATGTCGGCGGTCTGCCGGACGATCTCGAATTCGATCTGGTCGAACCGCTGCGCCTGCTCTTCAAGGACGAGGTCCGCGCGGTCGGCCGTGAGCTCGGGCTGCCCGAGGAAATTGTTGCGCGCCAGCCGTTCCCGGGGCCGGGTCTGGCCATTCGCATTATCGGCGAGGTGAATCAGGATCGGCTGGACCTGCTGCGGCAGGCCGATGCCATTGCCCGCGAGGAGCTCACGGCCGCCGGTCTGGACAAGCAGATCTGGCAGTGCCCCGTGGTGCTGCTGGCCGATGTGCGCAGTGTCGGCGTGCAGGGCGACGGCCGCACCTACGGTCATCCGATCGTGCTGCGCCCGGTGTCCAGCGAGGACGCCATGACGGCCGACTGGACCCGCCTGCCGTACGAAGTGCTGGAACGCATTTCGACCCGCATCACCAATGAGGTGCCGGACGTCAACCGCGTCGTGCTCGACGTGACGAGCAAGCCGCCGGGCACCATCGAATGGGAGTGAGGTGACGACTGATTTCGTGAGGGCCGGGTAACTCCCCGGGTACCCCCGGAAATCGGTTCGGCACCCAACCGCCGGTACGCGTCCTCAACCGGCAACGGCACTCAGCTGTGCGCCTAAGTCGCGGAGAGGCGGAAGAGAAGGCCCCTCGCCGTTACCGGCGAGGGGCCTTCTGCCTTCTCGGAGGGCAGTCCTCGAAGGCGTCCGCGCTGCCCCGGCGAGGGTGGGGCAGCGCGGCGAGTTAGTCGCTGTTCTTACGCGGCGACAGAACCAATACGATACCGACAACGATTGCGGCGATCACCACGATCCACCCCAGTGACAGTCCACCTGATACCGGCCAGGAGTGCGGGCCGATGAAGGCCCACACGCTCACACCGAGTCCCAGCAGTCCTGCCAGTAGCAGCGAGAACGACGGACGACGATTCTTCTGCTCAGCCACGATTCACCTCCGCGTTTCCCATCTGCACATCGACGGTCAGATTCAGCACCGGACCCGTTGCAGGCCCTGACATTCCGCTCACACAGTTCGAATCACCCAGGCGCACATTGCACGTCGTATCGACGCGCAGATTCTGGGGCAGTACCACCCTGGCGTCACCCATGCGCACCGAGACCTTGACGGCCCGATCCTCGGTGAGCTGCAGTTTGCTCAGATCGAGCGTCGCCGAGCCCATCGAGACGTGATACGCCGGCAGCAGTTCGGTCCCCGCTACCGCGGTCCACTGGTGATCGCCCATCGAGCCCTTGTCGAATTCGATGGGGCCGATCAGCGAGGACAGAATGACGAAACCGGCAAGGGGCGCAAGGAGAACCATGAGTCCGTAGCCGCGCCGCAGGAAGGCGCCGACGATCAGGCCGAGCGCGATCACCGCCAGTGCGGCGGCGCCGATGCGGCTGGGCGTCATCCACTCCACACCCGAGGCTGCCGCCGCTCCGGCAGCGGCTGCGGCCAGGATGGCCAGGCCGATCACCATGAGGGTCAGGCGCGAACGGGGTTTGCGCGGCGCGCTCTGCACCGGCAGCGTCTGCTGGACCGGGCCGGGACCGGGTTCGGGCAGATCCCAGGCCAGCGGGGCCACGCCGAGCGGATCCCAGCCGGGTGGGGTGGGGCCGAAATCGGGGGAGATGGGTGCGGGGCCGTAGGCGGTGTAGGGGCGCTCGGATGCGGACGGAATCCGGTGCAGCGCAGGCGGTGTGCCGTCGGACGGCAGCTGATCCTGTGGCGCTTCCGGTTCGGTGGTGCCGCCGCCCGCCCCGGCGTCGTTCTGGTTAGGGGAGTCGTTCTGGTCCGTGGCGCCCGAATCCTTGCGGAGTACGACCGTCGCCTGGTCGCCGTCGGGTGCCGGAACATCCTGAGTGCCCGTGGTATTCGACTCGGCCTTACGCAGCACGACAGTCTCGGATTCCGCAGCAGGAGTCGAAACATCCTGCGCTACATCCTGGTCGGCCTTCGGTACTGCGGTGTCCTGAGTCGGAACCTCGGCTTCTGGTGAAAAGCTCTGCCGGGCAAAGGCTTCGGTCGGAGCCTCCGAAGCCGGCGGCTGCTGGTTCGGATCGGGTTCGTAGCTGTCTGGGAGCTTCGTGTACGGCCCGTAGGTGTCGAATGGTGCTGTGGTGCCCGGGTATCCGGTCCAGAACGGTGAGTTCGCGACGGGGAATTCGCCGAGTGTGGCATCCGCGGCCGTCTGCGACAGATAATCCTGCGGCGGCGCGGGTTGCCGCTGGTGCAGCAGCCACCAGCCGGCCAGCATGAGCGCGAAGCTGATCACCCCCGACCCGCCCAGCCCGACGCCGACGGGACCCACCGTGGTGACGGCGATGCCCAGCGCCACCAGCAGCACAATGGTCTTGGACGAGGTCTGCGAGCTCTGCCCCCGGCCGAAAAGCGATTCCGCCGCGGAGGATTGGTCGCCCGACTGGCTCAATAGCAGCCAGGCCATCAGGTAGAGCACGATGCCCGCCCCGCCGAATAGCGCCGACGTCACGAACGCGACCCGCACCAGCACCGGATCCACGTTGTACCGCCGCCCGAACCCGGCCGCGACACCCGCGATCGGACCGTTGTTCGGCAGCCGCACCGGCCGGGTCTGCCACATGTCGTGAAGCTGATCAGCGAAGCCGGCACGCCCGGTGCCCCTGGACCAGTCGCTCGTTCTCGTCATGGGGTCCATAGTCGTTGCGGGGCCGCTCCGGGCGCATCGGGGAACACCCTGAAACACCACCTGAACTTGCCTGGCGCGGTGCGATCGGGTCGGTCGATGCGAAATCGGTGCGCCGTCCGCCGGGCCGCGATCGGATGGTCAGCGCAAGACCGGGTCCGCCGCCCGCCGCGCTGGTGAACTGCCCGGTGGCCGCATCAGTCAGTTGCAGGGCGGCTGATAAGGCAGTTGCGGTAGATAGCGCTGCCACAGTTCTGGACTCCACATCGCGCCGGTGACGGTGCAGATGCGATCGATGGCGTGCTGTTCGTCCAGATCCCACAGGTGCACCGTGCCGTCTCTGGAGCTCGAGGCCACGTGCCGCCCGTCGGGTGCGAGTGCGGCATTCCAGGCGTACGCGTCGGATTGCACCAGGGTGCCGATATTCGCGGGGTGGGCCCGGTCGGTGAGGTCCCACTCTTGCAGTGTGCCGTCCACGCCGACGGTGACCAGGGTGCGGGAGTCCGCGGTGAACCCGACCGGCTGGATGGGCAGAGTGTTCGCGGTGAACGGCGCACCGAGCCGGACCGGTTTCGCCGGATTGCCGATGTCCCATGCCTGGATCAACTCGTTGCTGGTCGTGATCATGGTCTTGTGGTCGGGCGTGAGGGCGCCGGTGTCGATCTCCGAGGCGGGTTGGCGCACCAGCTCCGAGATCCGTTGCGGTTGTGCCGGATCGGCGATGTTCCACAACGTCATGGAGAACTCCCGATGTGCGGCCGTCTCGGTGGTCGAAAGGACGATCAATGTGCTGCCGTCGGGACCGAACAGGGGCATGCTGTGGCCCTCCGGCATCGGAAATCGATCGCCGACGGCCTTCGGCTGGACCGTATTCGAGAAATCCCACAGCTGCACCATGTTCCCGCTGGTGGTGGCCATGAGCCGAAGATCAGCGCTGAAGGTCATGCCGGCGGGTGCAATGGAGGTGGGAATACGCCATTCACCACGTTGCCGGATATGCGCGGCGTCGGACGCGTCGAGCGTCTGCACGGCGCCGTGCAGGTAATCCAGTACCAGGAGCGTGTTGCCGTCTGCGGACAGTTGTGCCCATTCGTAGGCGGTGTCGGCGCGATACTCACCGATTCGCTTGGGTATCTGAGGATTTCGGATATCCCACAGCGCTATGCGGCCGTCGCCGGAGTTGGTGGCCATGCGGGCGCCGTTCGCGGCGATTATGGGTGGCGCGGCCCACCCGGTGCGCCCGGTGAGCACGGCGGGCGGCAGTGACCAGATCTGAATGTCGCCACTGAGACCGCCGGCCGCCACCGCACGCCCGTCGGGGGCGAAGTCGAAGGTTGTGGGGCCGCCGGAGCAGGGCGTCGTCAGGCTGTCCAGGTGGCACAGGGTGGGACTCATTGTCATTTTGTCGATCGAGCGGATCGGGGCGGCCGGATCGGTGACGTTCCAGAGTGTCGGTCCGCGACTGCCGCTTGTCGCTAGCAGGTCGCCGTTCGGTGAAAATTCCATCGTGGACAGGCTGAGGCGGTCGGTGGACAGCGTCGACAACAATCGCGCGTGTAGTGGATCCGCGATATCCCACAGCTGCACATTGGAATTGGTCCCACCCGTCGCGCTGCCGTTGTAGTCGGCGCCGACGGCGAGAACGGTGCCGTCGGGGCTGAAGGCGAAGGCGATCAGCGGGCCTGCGTTGGTGCCGCTGACGGACGGGGTCACCAGCGTGGGATCGGCCGGGTCGGCGACATCCCACAGCTCTGCGGTGTTGGACATGGTGTCGCCATTGTTGTTGATGCGGCCCAGCAATTTGCCGTTCGGGCTGAAGCCGATCGGACCGATCATTCCGGACGCGTGTTCGTCGCGCACCTGCTTGGACGAGGTCAGGATCGGGGCGGCGGGATTGCTCACGTTCCAGAGCGTGAGGCGCGTGAGGGTCAGTGCGGCCAGCGTGCGGCCGTCGGGTGTGAATGCCACCCAGGCATCCTGCGCATCGGTCAGGCCGGGCATGGTGGTGAGACGGCGAGGTGTCGCCGGTGCCGAGATATCCCACAGCGTGACAGCATGATCGGGCGCATCGCGCATATTTGTGGTGACCATCAGGGGGCTCTGCGAGCTCAGGGCGATTTCACTGATCCCGCTGATCTGCTGCCCCAGCGCCCGCGGATGCCTCGAGTCGGTGTTGTCCCACAGTCGCAGACTGCCGTCGTTCTCGGACAGTGACGCCAGTACCTTGCCACCGGGCTGGTACAGGATCCTCTTGACGGCCTGCGAATGGGCGGCGGTGGTCGTGACCAGCGGGCTGGCCTCGGTCTGCCACAGCCGGGACCGCACGGCCGAATCGCCGGGATGCATACGCCAGGCGATCAGATTCAGCTGTGCCGCGAGTGACGGATCCGTTTGCTGCGCTTGATCGGCGGCGGTGAGGACGGCGGCGAAATCCTTGTCATTGCGCCGCTGATCGGCGAGGCGGTTCTGGTAATAGAGCCCGGAGGCCGTGATCAGCAGGACCACTGCGAGAAACACGAGGTTGATCCGCCTGTACCGGGAGCGGCGGCGGGTCTTCTTCTGTGCGGTCGTTGCGGCGGTGAGGAATTCGCGGGCCAGTGGGCCGACCGGGGGTGGGTCGACATTGTCGAGAGCGTTGTGGAGGCGGGTGCCGCGGTAGAGGAGGGAGGAATCGCGTTCCTGGGCAGCCCATTCGGCGGCATCGGTTTCGAGGCGCTGGCGGGTGAGGTAGCCGACTCGGTCCTCGTCGATCCAGGCGCGGAGGCGGGGCCAGGCGGTGAGGACGATTTCGTGGGTCAGCGTGACCGCGTCCGAATCCAGGGTGATCAGGCGGGTGCGGGAGAGCAATTCCAGTGCGGCGGTGGCATCTTCGGGGTTGGTGACTCGGCGGAGCAGCTCCGAGCGCTGTGCGATGCGGCGGGTGTCGCGGGAATCCTGGGTGACGGTGACAAGCCCGAGCAGGATCGACTTCGCGGCTTCGCGTTGGGTGGAAGAGAGTTCGTTCCAAGCGTATTCGGCGGTTTCGGCTACCGAGCCGACCACACCGCCCGCATTGCGGTAGCCGTTGACGGTGAGGCGGCGCCCTTCCCGGTGCTGCCAGGTCGCGGCCATGACATGCGAGAGCAGGGGCAGCGCGCCCGGATCGTAGGTGCGGCGGCCGTGATGGTCACCGGCGCCGCACAATTCGGTGATCACCAACTCTTCGAGACCGGGTTCCAGCTCCAGGCCGACGGCCCGCGCCGGACCCGAAATCGCCTGGGCCAGCTCGTCCGGGCGCATCGGGCCGAGCAGGTAGCTGCGATGCTCGAGGGCATCCTGCAGGACCAGGTAGTTCAGGCAGTGCGCGTAGAAGTCGGCCCGCAGGGCGACAACCACGGCGATCGGATCATCGGCGCGTCCGGCGCAGCCGTTCAGAACCGTCAGGAACTCCTCGCGCTCCTGCTCGCTGTCGCAGGCGGTGAACAGCTCCTCGAACTGATCGATGATCAGCAGTCGCCGCGGACGGTCGCTGCGCGGAGTCAGTGCCGCGCGGACCGTCGCGACCTGGATTGCGGTGGACGCGGTGCCGGGATCTTCTGGGGCAGAATCTGATTCCGATCCGATTCCATACCCCGATCCGGTCCTGGTCGGCGATTTTGGCGCATCTTGTGGGTTCGAGGCGGCTGCTGATTTCAGTGTGGTCCCGGTCCCCGCGCCGGGTACCGGGTGCGGGTCCGCTGTGGCCTGTGAGGCCGGCACGTTGCCCGTGACGGCTTCGAGGAGGGCGGTGAGCGGGTGTGCGCCCGGGGTGAGAGCGGTTGTCTCCCAGTCGGTGAGGGTGGGGAGCAGGCCCGCGCCGAGTAGGGAGGATTTGCCCGCGCCGGAGGCGCCGATGACGGCGACCAGGCCGGTGGCCGCGCGGACCAGGGCGGTGAGTTCCGTGGTGGCGCGGGTGCGGCCGAAGAACAGGGTGCGATTCTCCGGGCGGTAGGAGGTCAGGCCCGGGTAGGGGCAGGCGGCGTGGTCGTCCTCGTCGGGGTTCCAGGTGGTGGCGGCATGCCAGAGGCGTTGCCATTCGCGGGTTTCCGCGAGTTCGCGGGGGAGTGGATGCCCGCCTTTGCGGGCGAGTTCGACGAGGGTGAGCACCACCGGGAGCAGGGATTCGAAGCGGGCCGGAACATTTCGGCCGGCTTTCCAATCGCTGATGCGCTGGGCGGACGCACCGCCCGGGCGATTGCCCTGGGCGCCGCGCATACGGGTTTCCGCCGCGGTGGCGACCCGGCGGAGTGTCGGATTGCCCGCGGCTTCATAGAGTTCGGTGAACCGCTGGGTGAAAAGCGCTCGTGGTGAACGGTTCCGCTCCTCGGTTTCCCCGGTCACCATGGTGCGTCCCCTATGTGCCTGTCCCCCACGAGCATCAGGCCAATTTAGCTGCTGCGCGGCAGGATCGCCGATGCGGCGGCACAACGTGGTGTTGCGCCGCCGCAGGGCATCGAGCCGGCGGATTCGCCGGATCACAGCGCGACCGGGTCGCCGATGACCCAGTCGCCCGCATCCGCCTCGGGCGAGGTGGCCTCGATGATCGTGTACGCCTGTACCGTCAGCGGTCCGCCGCAGCCGTTCACGGTGAGCCGGTAGTCGTGGTCGACGATGTAGCCGGTGCCGCCGGCGGGCAGCTCCTTCTCACCGAGCTTGACGTCGTTGATCTTGCCGGGCGTGATGGACAGATCCACGCCGATGCTGCCGCCGATGGTGGGGGCGATGCTCACATTCGCGGACGGTGTCACCAGATCCGTCCCGGCGCTCACCCCCACCGAGGCGTCGGCGGTGATGCCCACATTCGCCGATATATCGAACTTCACATCCAGATCGACGGCGCAGGCGACGAAGTAGCCGGTGCGGATCTTGCCGGTGCCGCCCTGCACCCGCCCGTAGGAAGTGTTGTCCAGGTACACCTCCCGACTGGTCGGCATCCCGTTCAACGGCGGCACCACCCGGGCGGCATTGTCGGTATGCCCGACGGTGATCGACATGCCATTGGGTGCGGTGGTGCTCTTCTCGTGCGGCGCCAGAGCGTCGGCATGTACGACGCCCATCCCGGCGCCGAAGGTGAGTCCGGCTGCGGTGACAGCGGCGGCGAAAGCGGTTTTGACGATCATTGGTTCCTCCCCGAACCTGTTGCGCCGCTGCGGTAGCGGTCGCGGTGTGGAACTCGCTGGTCCCGAGGAGAAAGTTAGGGAGGACACCCGGTGCGGGCCGAGTCCCTTATGTGTTCGAGCGAGCAGTAACTGCTGGTGAGAGGGGTCGCGATCGGTTCTCCGGTCCGGTCAGCCCGGTTTCGTCCGGCCGCTGCGCCCGTCGTCCGGTCCGGTGCGTCCGAGCGCGCCGCCGAAATGCGGTCGGTCCGATTTCCGTGCAGTTCAGGGCCGGTTTTCTGTCCGGACCGGACAAACCGGCGGTCTCAGGGCCGGAATGGGGGTGTTTCCCGATGTTGCCTGTCACCGTGGCATGCCAGTATCGGAGATATGTATCCGTCCGCGCCCCTGTTCGACCCTGCCCGTGGGGCGCTCGATCCTGCGCGCACGGTGGTGGCGCAGCCGCAGCGCTTGCTGCGGCGCTCCGGCGGCCGGGTGGTCGGTGGGGTGGCCGGCGGTCTGGCCGATCATCTCGGCATCGATGTTTTCAAGGTGCGCATAGCGTTCGTCCTGCTGTCCGGGCTGCTCGGGGCCGGGGTGGTGGCCTACGGGTTGCTGTGGATCTTCACGCCGGGCGGCGGGGACGCGGTGAAGCCGTCGGCGTCGGAGCGGCGGCAGGCCATCGGGCTGGTGCTGCTCGGGCTGGCGCTGTCAGTCGGCATGTCGTGGTTGTTCAACGGGACGGCCGCGCAGGTGGTGGGGCCGATCATTGTGGTCGCCATCGGTGCGGCGCTGGTGTGGCGCGAATTCGATGCGGACGGGCCGAGATCCGCCATCGGGTTGCCGTCGCGGCCGTCGGTGGTCACCTGGGCGCGCATTGTCGCCGGCGCGACGCTGATCGTGGTCGGGCTGGGTGTGGTGGTGCTGGCGCGCATCAATCTGAGTTCGCTGGGTTCGGCCCTGCTGGCGGTGGCGGTCACCCTGGTCGGGGCCGGGCTGCTCACGGTGCCGCTGTGGCTGCGCATGGTGCGGGCGCTGAATGATGAACGCGCGGCGCGTATTCGCAATGACGAGCGCGAGGAGATCGCCTCGCATCTGCACGATTCCGTGCTGCAGACGCTCGCCCTGATCCAGCGGCAGGCCGGGGATCAGCACGAGGTGGTGCGGCTGGCGCGCAGTCAGGAGCGGGAGCTACGTAAGTGGCTGTTCGACGACACCGGGCCGGCGCAGTCGAGTCTGGTTGCGGCGCTGCGCACCATTGCCGGTGAGGTGGAGGATCAGCACGGGGTGAAGGTCACGCCGGTGACGGTGGGCGATGTGACCATGGATGTCGACGACAGCGGTATCGGCCTGCCCAAGGAGCATTTCACCGCGCTGCTGGGCGCCAGCCGCGAAGCGCTGGTGAATGCCGCCAAACATGCCGAGGTGCCGTCGATCGACCTGTTCGCGGAGGCCGAACCGCATCAGGTGAGCGTCTTCGTGCGGGACCGGGGCAAGGGTTTCGATGTGAACGCGGTCGAATCCGACCGGCAGGGTCTGACCAGATCCATTCGCGCCCGTATCGAACGGCGCGGCGGGCATGTGGAGATCACGTCGACGCCCGGGCGTGGCACCGAGGTGCGAATCACCATGCCCCGCAAGGATGGTGCCGACGAACGTATTGTGGTGCAGCACGACTCTGCCGAATGAGGAGCTTGTGGTGAGTGTCCGGGTGTTTCTGGTCGACGATCATGCCGTGTTCAGGTCCGGGGTGCGGGCCGAACTGAGTCGTGAATCCGATATGGAGGTGGTCGGCGAGGCCGGCGGGGTGGCCGAGGCCATTGCCGGAATCAAGGCGACCACACCGGATGTGGTGCTACTCGATGTGCACATGCCCGACGGGGGCGGGGTGGCGGTGCTGCAGGGTGTCGAGGCGGGGCCGGTGTGCTTGGCGCTCAGCGTCTCCGATGCGGCCGAGGATGTGATCGCGGTGATTCGCGCGGGTGCGCGCGGCTATGTCACCAAGACGATCTCGGGTTCCGAACTCGCGGACGGCATTCGGCGGGTGGCGGGCGGCGATGCCGTATTCAGCCCGCGCCTGGCCGGTTTCGTGCTGGATTCGTTCACCGGCAGGTCCCAGGTGCCCGAGCCGCCGCTCGATCCGGAACTGGACTCGCTCACACCGCGTGAGCTGGAGGTGTTGCGCCTGCTGGCGCGCGGCTACACCTACCGGGAAATCGCCGAGAACCTGTTCATCTCGGTGAAGACGGTCGAGACGCACGCCTCCAACGTGCTGCGAAAAACCCAGCAGTCCAACCGCAATGCTCTGACTCGCTGGGCACACCGCCGCCGCATCGACTGACCCGCCTCCCCGGAACTTTGGCGCACGGCTGGGTGCCGTTGACGGTCGTGCACGCGTGCTGGCGGCCGGGGGGCGAACCGATTTTGGACGTACCCGACGAGTTACCCGGGCCTCACGAAATCAGTTGTCACCTTCGCGAATTACAAAACAACAAGAATCACGATGATGATCAGCAGGCCGATGAGCAGGCCGATCGCTACCGCCAGGGGCCCGGCATTGGGCCCGAGCTTGGAGATGTCGAAGCCCTTCGACTTCTGCTGCGGGGCAGCGGGTGCGGCGGCGGAGTTGGCGCGCTGCGGGCGGGGGAGCGGGCTGGAGTGCGGGCTGCGCAGTCCGGCAGCGGAATTGCGGGCCGCCCAGGCCGGAATGGTGCCGTCGTCGGTGCGCACCGGCGCACCGAGAATGTAGGGCGCGGTACCGGGACCGAAAGCCGCGGTGAGGATTTCATTGCGCGCCTCGGCCATGGTGGGGCGCCGCTGCGGCGCCGGTTCCATCATGTGCAGCAGGACCGAGGTGAGCGGTCCGCTGCGCTGCGGTGGAATCACCTGCGCCATGGCGGCGCGTTCCACGATCACCCCGCTGTCGTCGTGGAAGCCGTACGGCGGCTGACCCTCCATGGCGGTGTACAGCGTTGCGCCGAGCGAGAATACGTCGCTGGCGGTGGTCGGCTGGGCGCCGCGCGCGACCTCCGGCGGCAGGTAGGCGGGGGTGCCGGTGATGACATCGCCCACATCGTCGGCATCGCCCGCGGCGCTGGAGATGCCGAAGTCGCTGAGCTTGACCATGCCGACCTCGTCGCCGCGATCGGCGACCAGGATATTGCCGGGCTTGATGTCACGGTGCACGATGCCCGCGGCGTGTGCGGTGGCCAGTGCGTCGGCGACCTGTGCGCCGATCTGCGCGACCTCGATCGGGGAGAGCGCGTTTGTCAGCGAGATCGCCTTGGCGACACTGCGCGAGGGCAGGTACTCCATCACCAGCCAGGGCTCGCCGTTCTCGAGCTCGACGTCGTACACGGCGATGGCGTGCTCGTGCGACAGCTTCGCCGCCACCCGGCCCTCGTGCATGATGCGTCGCCGCACCTCCTGGGCCTCGTGCTCATTGAGTCCGGCGGTGGTGAGCACCTGCTTGATGGCGACATCGCGGTTGAGTAGGCGGTCTTTGGCCAGCCACACCGCACCCATGCCGCCGCCGCCGAGCTTCGATTGCAGACGGTAGCGGCCGGCCACCAGGTAATCGGGGCCGACGATGGGACGGGCGCGTTCGGTCACGGGTGCAGGGTAGCGGAAAACCATCCTGACTGGCCTGGTTCGAAACTCGAGGTTTGCGCCACTGCCTCTTGACGCGCGTCGAGGCTCGAGTTCTACTGTGCTTGAATCGAACATATATTCGACTATCGTGAGTAGCTGGGTTGGTGCTGGCTTATCCGTCCCGGACCTGTAGGGGGTTCGGGATGTGGCTTCGGCGCAGTGTGGTGGAGCCGTGCGCTCTTGGGAATTGGGTCCCCATCGATTGGGAGAGGTGGTCGATAGATGGGTTCGGCGGAGGAATCGAAACAGGTGCAGCTGGCCGAATTGCGGCGGCGCATGGCGGCGATTCCGGCGCGTGGCGCCGAGGCGGTGGTACGCCTGCCGGGCGGGCAATCGCGCGCGGCAACGCGGCAAGTGCAGCCGGTGGCGGCGGGTTCGCGACCGGAGGCGGGTCCGCCGCCGATGACCGAGGGCGCGCGGGTACCGGCCGCGGGGTTGCGGCGTGAGTCGCTGCCGGTGCCGCCCGCGCTCGAAAACCTTTTGCCCGAAGGCGGTTTGGCGAAGGGGTCGGTGGTCTTGTACTCCGGTGCCAATTCTTTGCTCTCCGGTTTGCTGGCCTCGGTCACCGGTTCCGGCGGTCATGCCGCGGTTGTCGGCGTGCCACGCTTCGGCTTGCTGGCAGCAGCGGAAATGGGTGCGCGACTGGACCGTTTGGCTGTTGTCGTCAACCCCGGCCCGGACCCGCTCGAAGTCGCCTCGGTGTTGCTGGATGGCCTGGATCTGGTGATTCTCGGCTTGAACGGTGCTTCGGTGCCCATGTCACGCACGCGAGTACTCACCGCTCGCGCCCGTAGCAAGGGCTCCACGCTGGTGGTTACCGGTGGTTCCTGGGCCGGTCCCGTGCTGCGCATCGACAGTCAGGTGGCCGGGTACAGCGGTCTGGGACGCGGTTGCGGCCGATTGCGCACCGTCCGGCTGGATGTCTCCGTGCACGGCCGCTCCGCCCAGCCCCGGCAGGGTCATCTGGCCCTGCGCCCCAGCAACGGCCGGGTTGAATGGGTACACACGAATCCCCCTGTCCTCGAATCCCATACCGCCCCCGACCCTCTGAGCGCCGACCGCCATGCTGTCTCCTGACTGTCGAGCTTTGTCCGCCGTGCCGTCTCTTGCCCGCCGAGCTCTGTCCGCCGTGCCGTCTTTCGGCTGCCGAGCTTTGCCCGCCATGCGGTCTCTTGACCGCCGAGTGGCCGCCCGTTATGCCGTCTCTTGACTGCCGAGTGGCCGACCGCGGTTGGCAGCGCTGTGTCGCGGGTTAGCGGCCGTGGCGTGCAGATGTTCCCGCGCGCAATTTCGCATGCTGCGCAAGGAATCTGGCGTTATTTCGTGCGCTGCGCACCAACTTGTGCGCGGCGGGTGGTGAGACTGCTCGAGCGTCAGCTCGGTAGTGCGGCAGTGATGAGATGGGTGTGAAAGCGCGGCGGGTATTGGCGGTGTGGTGCCTGGATTGGCCTGCGGTGGCGGCGGCTGCCGAGGCGGGGTCGCCGGTCACCCGTCCGGTGGTGGTGTTTTCGGCTAATCGGGTGACCGCGTGTTCGGCGTCGGCGCGGGCGGAGGGGATTCGGCGCGGGCTGCGGAAGCGGGAGGCGCAGGGGCGTTGCCCGGATCTGCTGGTGGCGCAGGATGATCCGGATCGGGATGCGCGGTTGTTCGAACCGGTGGTGGCGGCCGTGGATGCGACCGTGCCGGGTGTGGAGGTGCTGCGGCCGGGGCTGCTGGTGTTGTCCGCGCGCGGCGCCGCCCGCTTCTTCGGGTCGGAAGAGGCTGCGGCGGAACAGCTTGTGGACGCGGTGGCGGCGGTCGGGGTGGAATGCCAGATCGGCATTGCCGACGAGCTGTCCACGGCGGTGCTCGCCGCTCGCCGCGCCACCATTGTGCCGACCGGTAAAGGTGCGGAATTCCTTGCGCCGCTGCCGGTCTCCGAATTATCGGTGGAACCTGCCCTGGCCGCACCGGAACGCGCCGACCTGGTGGATCTGCTGCACCGCTTGGGATTACGACGGATCGGCGATTTCGCCGCGCTCACCCCCGCCGAGGTGGCGTCCCGCTTCGGCACGGATGCCATTGCCGCGCACCGCTGTGCCCGTGCCGAACCGGAGCGCCCGCCCTCCGCGCAGACCCCCGCCCCGGACCTGACGGTGGAGTACCGCTGCGATCCCCCGATCGATCGCGTCGACGCCGCCGCCTTCGCCGGTCGCCTGCTCGCCACCCGCCTGCACGAGGGCCTCTCCGCCGCCTCGATGGCCTGCACCCGCCTCGTCATACACGCGGAAACCGAAGCAGGCGAACAGTTTTCCCGCACCTGGCGCTGCGCCGAACCCCTCACCCCCGACAGCACCGCCGACCGCATCCGCTGGCAACTCGACGGCTGGCTCACCCGCCGCTCCCTGGACCGCGCCCGCCGCGCGCGCTCCACCGGGCGTGGAGCATTCGGCCGCAACGTGGAGCCGCGCTCGTACGGAAACGGCACGACGGCGTACTCATCCGGCCGCAGCAAGGGTGCGTTCAGCCGCGATACTGATTCGACTGGTCGTGACACGAGTTCGAGTGGGCGTGGTGCCGGATCGGCTGAGCGTGGCGCCGGACCGAGTGGGCGTGGCTCGGAATCTGCTGGGGTGGAGCAGGACTCGGATGGATGGGCGGAGTGGGACGAGGTGCCGGGTTCTCCTATTACCCTGCTGCGGCTGGAGCCGGTGGAGGTGGTTTCGGCGGGGGCGTTGCAGCTCGGGTTGTGGGGTGGGGTCGGTGAGGATGAGGAGCGGGCTCGGCGGGCGCTGGTTCGGGTGCAGGGGTTGCTGGGTGGGGATGCGGTGCGGTTGGGGGTGCTCAGCGGGGGGCGCGGGCCTGCGGAGCGGATCACCATGGTGACGCTGGGGGAGGAGCCAGTGCCTGCGGCGGATCCGGCGCAGCCGTGGCCGGGGCGGTTGCCGGAGCCCGCGCCGACCGTGGTGTGGGTGAGCCGGCCGGAGGTGCGGGTGGAGGCGGCGGACGGGTCTCCGGTGTGGGTGACCGACCGCGGTCTGTTCACCGCCGATCCGGCGCAGCTGCACTGGGGCCGGCGGTCCTGGCGACTGATCGGATGGGCGGGCCCGTGGCCGCTGGACGACCACTGGTGGACTCACGAGTTCCAGTACGGTTTCGCCGCCCGCGCCCAGGTCCTGCTGGACGAGGACATACGCGCCCTACTGCTGCTCGGCTACAACCGCACCTGGCATGTCGAGGGCCTCTACGAGTGAATCGGGCCATGCTGCCGTACCAAAAACAGCCCGTGTCTGAATCGCGCAGCCTCTGCAAGGCGTGTGCGGCTCAGACACGGGCTGTGCCGTTGATGGAGCCGGCCGGGCGACGGGGTGGCGGGGTAGCAGCGGGCTGGTCATCGGGTTATGGCGGTGCGCACAACCTGCGGCGGTGTGGGAGGCGGGTCCGTAGGCTGGTTGATCGTGGAGACGGTCACCCGGGTCGAGTTCGAAGACGTGCTGATCGCCTATCGGGATTCCGATGCGGCGGGGCATGGGTCGAGCGATGTGCCGGTGGTGCTGGTGCACGGGATGGGCGGGGACGGGCACACCTGGGATCGGTTCGCGGCGCAGTTGGTGCGGCAGGGGCGGCGGGTGATCATTCCGGATCTGCGGGGGCACGGCCGGAGCGGGCACGCCGCTTCGTATCGTTTTCCGGAGTTCGGCGCGGATGTGCTGCGGCTGTGCGATCGGCTCGGCCTGGAGCGGGTCGATCTGGTCGGGCATTCGCTGGGTGGTTACGCGGTGTCGTGGGCGGCCATGGAGCGCCCGGAATTGGTGCGGCGGCTGGTTATTGAAGAGCAACCGCTGCCCCTGCGTTCCGGGGACGAGCAGATGACGCTGACCCGCCGGTTGCCGTCGCTGCCGGAGCTGTGGCACGCCACCAGCAGTCTGGTCCGGCATCCGCGCGCCGTGCTGGCTTTCGACCGCGCCATGACCGGCACCGCGCTGGAGCAGTTCCGCAAACCACTGCCGGAATGGTGGGAGGGCCTGCCCGAGATCGCGGCGCCGCTGCTTTTCCTGCGCGGCGGCCCGGGCGGCATGGTCGACCCGGCGAAATTGGAATTGCTGCGCGCCGCCGTTCCCGAGTGCACGGTGCGGGTCTTCAGTTGCGGGCACAGCATTCACCGCGACCGTTATCAGGAATTCGCGAGCACGGTCCTGCCCTTCCTGGGGCACTGAGCTGGTGCGTTCGGCGAAGCGCCGGACAATTGCGTTTTACGGGGACCGAACACCGGAGGCCGCGGCGGAATCTACAGTTAGACGGTGTCCGCACTCGAGCGTCCTACCCTGTTCTTCGCCGATGAGCAGTCGTTTCGGGAATGGCTGGCGGCCAATCATGCTGCCGTCGACGGTATTTGGATGAAATTCGCGAAAAAAGGGACCGGCTGGGTATCGCTGGACCATGCCCGCGCACTCCGGCAGGCCCTGTGTTTCGGCTGGATCGACGGGCAGGCACGGCCACTGGACGAGGAGTTCTATCTGGTCGGATTCACCCCGCGCCGCCGCCGTAGTCCGTGGTCGCAGCGCAATGAGGGGCTCGTCGCGGAGCTGATCGAGCAGGGCCTCATGCATCCGGCGGGGCAGGCGGAGATCGACCGCGCCAAGGAGGACGGCCGCTGGGATAATGCCGCCGGCCGCGATCTGCCGGAGGATTTCCTCGCCGCCCTCGCGCTCAATCCCGAAGCGGCGACCTTCTTCGAGACGCTGCCCGCGCAATCACGAATCGTCGTCGGCTATCACCTGGGCAGTGCGGTGCGGCCGGAAACGCGCGCACGTCGCCTCGAGCAGTTGATTCGCAAACTGGCCGACGGGCAGCCGCTGTGACGGCGTTCGAGGGACTGGCCTGTTCGGCTGCCGCGCGGGAGATTCCACTACCCGGCAGCGCCACCCGCATCACCGGCTGGCTGTGTATAGAGCAGCCCGGAGCGTGGGGCCGCGATGTGATCGGTGACGAGGTGCTCGGCCCCGAGATCACCGCCGAACTGGCGGCGCGCACCAAGGCCGCCCACGTGCGTCCCATGGTGATCCGCCGTCCCGGGCGTTATGAATTCAATGGTGTGCGCACGGTTCTCATCGCCAGTTCCCGGCCCGAGGGCTCCTGGTGTGAGCGCTTCGAGATCACCGACCTCAAACAATTGCTGGATCTGGACCTGCACCTGCTGAATGGCCCGCCGCCGGGAATCGGTGCGCTGGTGGAGGAACCGGTGGTGCTGGTCTGCGCGCACGGTAAGCGCGATCAGTGCTGCGCCCTGCTCGGTCGTCCGATCGCGGCCGGTCTGTCCGATCTGTACCCGGACCGAGTCTGGGAGTGCTCGCACACCGGTGGTCACCGGTTCGCCCCGGCAGTGGTTCTACTGCCCACCGGCCTGACTTACGGTCGCATGGACGGGGATTCGGCTGTCGCCATGGTCGATGCTGCCGACCGCGGCGAGATATCGCTGACCGGTTTCCGTGGCCGGGGTTGCTACACAGCGGTCGAACAGGTCGCGGAAGTGGCTGTCCGCCAAGAGATCAGCGATGAGGCCTATACCCGTCGCGCCACGGACGGCCATGCGGAGCCCACCACCGGTGCTGCCGACCCGGGCGCAAGAATAGACGACCTCACTGTCGAACCGGCCGAAATCGACCCTGCCACAACAAAAGACCCCGCCACCTTCGCGGGTGCGGCTCGAGTAACCCACCGCGATGGCCGCCGCTGGCTGGTCACCACCCGCACCGTCGCCTACGCCCCGCGCCAAGCCAGTTGCGGCGCCGCCCCCAAACCCGCCACCGCGGTGGTCGTCGACGGGATCCATCCGCTGCCCTGAGCCCTCCTGTCATCCCAGCAAGCCCCCCGTCCTCCTTGCAAGCCGCCTGTCATCCCGGCATGAAGCCCCTCGTCATCCCGGCATGCTTTTGGCCGGGATCCACCGCAACCGCGTAGATTCCGGCCAAAAGCGCGCCGGAATGACGAGAAAAGGCGATGGGCATGTCGCTCATCCAGCCTGCCGTGGCTCCGGAACTTCGAAGAGTGCCAGGGTGATTCGATACAGCAGGGGAGTGAGTTCCGGCAGGTCTGCGGCCTGGGAGAAGAGCAGGCAGTCGCGGACGCGGTCGTCGATGGCGCCGATGAGTACGTCGAAGACCTCGGTCTCGATGTCTGCCGGGATATCGCCTGCGGCACGGCCGATTTCGAAGGCGGCGCGCATGCGGGCGGCGAAGATCTTCTTCAGGTCGACACGCTGGCGGGCCACTCGTGGTCCGGCGGCGAAGGCTTCGGTATGCAGGGCGTGCGCGAATTCGCTGTGCTCGGCGAGGAATCGCAGGTACTCGCCGAGCGTGGTGCGGACCAGAGTGCGCCAGTCGGTGCGCGGTGCGGCGGCGATGGCCGCGTCCATGGCGGCGACCACCTGTGCGACCGCCTCGGAGTAGGCCGCCGCGAAGCAGTCTTCGCGGTCGGTGAAGAACTGGTAGAAGGTGCGCCGGGAAATATTGGCGCCGGCCACGATATCGGCCACGGTGGTGGCGGCATAGCCGCGTTCGGAGACCGATTCGAGCACGCTCCACATCATGCGGAAGCGCTGTGAATTCTCCACCGTCAGACGGTCGAGGCCGTGGCTGCCACGGGGCAGCCGGGCGCGGCCGACAGCGGGATCGAGACTCATAAGTCGAGGATAGCCAGTTGTTTCCGCCATGCGGGCACAGCCTTGTGACGGCGGCCTCGAGAGTATGGCGGGCAGCATCATTGCACTCGGACGTGTCGCCCGTTACAGTCACGATCCGTTGGGTACGTCCATGTTTCTTGTGCACGAGGGGTCGGATGAAACTCGGGAATCCGTGGAGTCGCGTCGTGGGCGCACTGGCTCTGATCACGGCGGCGGTGACCGTCGGCGCGCTGGCGACTCCGGTCGCGGCGAGCACGCCGGACGCCGGCGAGCTCGGTGCGCAATGGCTCGGGGCGCAGGACGGGCCGCCGCAGTATCCGGGCGTGCACATCGACTGGGACGTACCCATCACCATGAGTGACGGAACGGTGTTGAAGGCCAATGTCTATCGGCCGATGAACGCCCAGGGGCAGATCGTGGACACCCCGCTCCCGACCATCGTGAATATGACCCCGTACACCAAACTCGTTTCGATGATTGCCGATTCGGCGCTGTCGGTACCGGTGCTGCCGGATATTCTGAGCAATTTCCTGCAGGGCTTCGACCTGTCCGGCGTCGGCCTGGGCGGGCTCACCGACCTCACCAAGGCGCTGCCGGGCGGCGCGGCCCGGCTGTTCACCGCCGACCGCAAGCTGATTCAGAGCGGGTACACGCAGGTCGTCGCCGATGTACGCGGCACCGGGTTCTCCGAGGGTGTGTGGCAGGTCTTCCAGCAGCGTGAACAGCTCGACAGTGCCGAGGTGATCGACTGGGCGAGCAAGCAGTCCTGGTCGGACGGCAAGATCGGTATGAGCGGTATCTCGTACTCGGCCATCAATCAGCTGCATGCCGCCGAACAGCAGCCGCCTGCGCTGAAGGCCATCTTCCCGGTGGAGCCGGGCAGTGATCTGGTGCGCGATGTGCTCGCCACCGGTGGCGCGCTCGGATTCGGTTTCATCCCACCGTGGTTGCTCGGTGTCGACAGTCTCAAGCTCATTCCGGATCTGTCCGCGTTGTTCTCCGGCAGTTTCGACTGGAAGTGGCTGGCGGACCGGCTGCAGAGCCCGATGACGTTCTTCGACTACATCATTCAGGCGCTCACCATCCAGAGCGTGCCGGAGATTCCGGACAATCTGAAGAGCCTGCTGGAGACCGACAGTCCGCTGCGCACCGGCTGGCTCGGCCACCCGGACAAGGTGCGGGTGCCGACCATGGTCTACGGCGGCTGGCACGATATCTTCACCTATTCCGAACCGCGCATCTACAACGCGATTCCGCTGCCGCCCGGGCAGAAGCAGCTGATCATGGGCGATACCTACCATGCGGATCCGGGCAGCGGTTTCGGTGTGCCGGGTGCGCCGCCGCGTATGGATGTGCTGCAGCGCGCGTGGTTCGACCACTGGCTCAAGGGAATTGACAACGGTATCGACGGGTACGGCCCGGTGACGCTGTTCCAGCAGGGCGGATCCTGGACCACCGCGGGCGAATTCCCGCGCAGCGAAGCCGATTACCGCCGCATGTACCTGTCCGGAGCGCCCAGCGGCACCGCCGGCGGCAGTCTGTACGACGGCAGTCTGACCACCGAACCCGGTGGGCCGCAGCGACTTACCGTCGGCGCCGGTGTCATGAGCCTGTGCTCACGCGATGCCGCGCAGATCACCGCCGGCATTACCGCAGTCCTCGACGCCTGCGCCAAGGACGCCCGGCCGATGGAACTCAACGGCCTGACCTTCACCAGCCCGCCCGTCGCCGCGCCGACCACCATCTCCGGCCCGGTGAACCTGCACCTCAATACGGTGCTGGACGCGACCGACGGCTACTGGTCGGCCACCATCAATGATGTTGCCCCCGATGGCCGTTCGACGGTCCTCACCTCGGGCCAGCTGACCGCTTCGCTGCGAAAGGTCGACGACGCCAAGGCATCCCGCTCCGCCAACGGCGACTACACCGATCCCTACCCGTACCTGACCCTGGACACCCGCGAGCCGCTGGTCCCCGGCCGGCCCACCCAACTCGACCTGGGCCTGACCGCCACCGACGCCGTCCTCCAACCGGGCCACCGCCTGCGCGTGGACGTCTTCGCCTTCAACTTCCCCCGCGGCCTTCCCCTTCGCCCCCTCCTCAATGAAAGCCAACTGCTGCCGCAGCACATCGACATCGACCCCAGCGCCCCCAGCTGGATCAATGTCCCCATCGGCGGCAACCCCGGCTGGTAATACACCCTCCACGCGAAAAACTCCTCTGCCCAGGACAGTCACTGGATGGAGGAGTTTTTCTTTGCTCCGGTGTATATGGCTGGCAAACTGTTAGTAACTGATTTCAGTGCGAGCCCGATATCCGTAGCAACATCTATTCGGGAGGTTCGGAATGCGATCTGTGATGCGACTTGCCGCCGGGGGAGTTATTACCACCGCAGTTGCGGCCGCCACACTTGTGGGTGGTGGGGTGGCTCAGGCTGACGTCCCGGTGGGGGATGCGAATTGTCATCTGTACAACATCTTCGGGACCGGCGGGATGTCGAATTGTGAGCTGCCGACCTGGCATCAGGTGAAGCTCACCTGCGTGGCGTGGCCGGTACCGTTTACTTACTGGAAGTACGGTCCGGCGCAGTACGGGCAGAACCAATCGTGGGCCAGTTGCGATTCGCTGAACGCGCTGGTGGGTCTCGAGGTCATCCAGGCGTGAGCGGCACTCGGCTACCCGCGAGTGGAAACCGTCCGACGGCAACACCTCCGATGTTTGTCAGCGGAAAGTGTTGCCGTGGCGGTTATCCGGATCAATGAATGGCTAGACAGTCACCAGTGCGTGCCCGGTACCAGTCGCGCGGCGCGGCGCAGTGCGGTGCCGGTGACGCGGATCGCGGGTGGTACGCCGCGCCGATGGCGTTGTGGGACAACGACGTCCACGTCTACGGTTTCCGGTTCGATTACCGTTTCGCCTTTGGCGGCGGGGGAGTCCGGGATGGCGCGATAGTAGCGGTGCAGCACCCGCTCCTTGATGGCGGGTGCGACCAGGCTGCCGTATTCGGCGAGTGTGCCCAGGGGTACATCGATGCGGCGCGGCCGCTCGCTGAGGGCGCGCACGATGGTTGCCGCGGCCCATTCCGGCGACTGGGTGGAGGTGCCCTGATCGCCACTGGGCGTGATCATCGGAGTGCGGACCAGCGGCATGTGGATAGTGGTGAAAGTGACGTTGTCGGCGAGCATTTCGGCCGCGGTCACCTCGGCGAACATGTCGAGGGCCGCCTTGCTGGCCAGGTAGGCGGCGAAGCGCGGGGTGGCCACCTGTACGCCGGCGCTCGAAATGTTCACTATGTGACCGAATTTGCGCTCCCGCATCTGCGGCAGCAGTGCGAGGGTCATGCGGACCGCGCCGAAGTAATTGACCGCCATGGTGCGCTCGAAGTCGTGCATGCGATCGGTGGAGCGGTGCACGGCCCGGCGAATGGACCGTCCGGCATTATTGACCAGCATGTCGACGTGCCCGTGCTCGGCGAGGATGAGCGTGATGGCGGCGTCCACGGAATCGGCGTCGGTGACATCGCACTGATAGCCGTGCGCCTCGCCCCCGGCGGCCTTGATCTCGTCGACCACCGCGGCGAGTTCCTCGCCGCGGCGTGCCATCAGCAGTACGACCGCGCCCTTCTCGGCGACGGCCAGCGCGGCGGAGCGCCCGATGCCGGAGGAGGCTCCGGTGATGAGAACGTGCTTGCCGGTCAGGTCGCGACGGGCGCGCCGACGGGCCAGGTAACCGTCGACGGCTGAGCTATCGGTCATCACTGCTCCCTTGCAGATCGAAGTGCCTTGAACTTACTCCAAAGTAAGTTCCGGTGCCAGGAGGGGTGCGCGAGGTTGTTGTCACGGTGTCCGGCCGGTCGCTGAACCGGTGGCTGAGTTTTACAGACCGTTCGGTTGGGTCTCGCGTAATGTCTCGAATCATCGAATGTATGTTCGATGCCCGGAAGGGATCGATCGAGGCGGAGGAGGCGGGCGTGGGCTGGCACAACGGTCCGCCGACCTGGTCGGAGCTGGAGCGCGTGCTCTCCGGCCGGCCCAGTCCCGCCCGGGAGATCGACGGCGACGGCGGCGACAGCCCGGCCTGGTCCCGCAAGCGCGAAAAATACGAGGCCGGACCGCTGGATCGCGCCGAACGATCGGGGACGCCGTACGCGGAACTGCACACGCACTCCGCCTACAGCTTTCTCGACGGCGCCAGCCAGCCCGAAGAACTGGTGGAAGAGGCGGTGCGGCTCGGCCTCGAAGCGCTCGCGCTCACCGACCACGACGGGTTCTACGGGGTGGTGCGCTTCGCCGAGGCCGCCCGCGAATGGGGGATGCCGACCGTTTTCGGAGCTGAACTGTCCCTCGGCACCACCGCCCGCGCCGGAGCGCATCTCGCGCCGCGCGGCACCCGCGGGCGGGGCGGGCGCTCGGATTCCGCGGCCGAGGGGGTGCGGGCCGACGCCACTCGCGACGGACGCCGCGGCCGGAGGCGATCCGGTGAGAGCGGGACCGGCCAGGGCGAGACCGGCTGGGCCGCTTCCGCACCGCGCACCGGCGCGCCCGATCCGGTCGGACCGCATCTGCTGGTGCTCGCGCGCGGGCAGGAGGGGTATCGCCGGCTGTCGCGGGAGATGGCGGCCGCGCATATGGCGGCGGGGGAGAAGGGGGTGCTGCGCTACGACCTGGATCGGCTCACCGAGGCGGCGGGCGGGCACTGGCATGTGCTCACCGGATGCCGCAAAGGTACTGTGCGGCAAGCGCTTCAGCAGAGTGATGCCGCTGCGGAAGCCGCGCTGCGCGATCTCGTGGAGCGGTTCGGCCGCGAACACGTGAGTGTGGAGCTCACCCACCACGGCATCCCCGAGGACGATGAGCGCAATACGCGGCTCATCGCCCTGGCCGATCGGCTGGGGCTACCCGTATTGGCAACCACCGGAGCACATTTCGCCGCCCCGCCGCAGCGGCGCCGGGCCATGGCGCTGGCCGCCATTCGGGCCCGGTCGAGCCTGGACGAGATGGCGGGCTGGCTGGCCCCGACCGGTGGCGCGCACCTGCGCTCCGGCGCGGAGATGGCGCAGCTGTTCGCGGACTGCCCGCGCGCCGTCGCGAGTGCTGCTGCGCTGGCCCGGGAATGCGCCTTCGACCTGAGATTGATCGCACCGCAACTGCCGCCCTTCGATGTCCCGTCGGGGCACGACGAGAACTCCTGGCTGCGGGAACTCACCATGGCGGGTGCGGATCGCCGCTACGGTCCGCGCGCAGGCAATCCGAAGGCGTACCGGCAGCTCGAACACGAACTGGCGGTGATCGCCGAGCTGAAGTTCCCGGGCTACTTCCTGGTGGTGCACGACATCGTGAGTTTCTGCCACACCAGCGACATCCTGTGCCAGGGCCGGGGTTCGGCGGCCAACTCGGCCGTCTGCTACGCCATCGGCATAACCAATGTGGACCCGGTCGCGAACAACCTGCTGTTCGAGCGGTTCCTGTCGCCCGAGCGCGACGGGCCGCCCGATATCGACGTCGATATCGAATCGGATCGGCGGGAGGAGGCGATTCAGCACGTCTACACCAAGTACGGGCGCGAATACGCCGCACAGGTGGCCAATGTGATCACCTATCGCGGCCGGTCGGCGGTCCGAGATGCCGCACGCGCGCTGGGGTTTTCGCCCGGACAGCAGGATGCGTGGAGCAAGCAGGTGAGCCGGTGGAAAGGCGTCGCCAAGGAGGAGCAGACCGACATACCGGCGGACGTGCTCGGACTGGCCGGTGAATTGGAAGGCCTGCCAAGGCATTTGGGCATCCACTCCGGTGGCATGGTGATCTGTGATCGGCCCATCGCCGATGTCTGCCCGACGGAATGGGCGCGCATGGCGGGACGCAGCGTGCTGCAGTGGGACAAGGATGACTGTGCCGCAGCGGGTTTGGTGAAGTTCGACCTGCTCGGGCTCGGCATGCTCTCGGCGCTGCACTACATGATCGATCTGGTCGCCGAGCACAAGGGCGAGACCGTCGAACTGCACCGCCTGGACCTGAAGGAAGCCGCTGTGTACGACATGCTGTGCCGCGCAGATTCGGTGGGTGTCTTCCAAGTGGAGTCGCGGGCGCAGATGGCGACACTGCCGCGGCTGAAGCCGCGCAATTTCTACGACCTGGTGGTGGAGGTGGCGCTCATCCGGCCGGGGCCTATTCAGGGCGGGTCCGTGCACCCCTATATCCGCCGCCGCAACGGGCGCGAAAAAGTCACCTATGACCATGCGGCGCTGGAGAATTCGCTGGAGCGCACGCTCGGCATCCCGCTGTTCCAGGAGCAGCTCATGCAGATGGCCGTGGATATCGCCGGATTCACCGCCACCGAAGCCGATCAGCTGCGTCGGGCCATGGGTTCCAAACGCTCCCCGGAGAAGATGGAGCGACTACGCGAACGCTTCTATCAGGGCATGCGCGAACTGCACGGCATTACCGGCGAGGTCGCCGACCGCATCTACGAGAAGGTGTACGCCTTCGCGAATTTCGGTTTCCCGGAGAGTCATTCGCAGAGTTTCGCCTCCCTGGTCTTCTATTCGTCGTGGTTCAAACTGCATCATCCGGCGGCTTTCTGCGCGGGTCTGCTGCGGGCGCAGCCGATGGGCTTCTACTCCCCGCAATCGCTGGTCGCCGATGCGCGGCGGCACGGGGTGGCGGTGCACGGGCCGGATATCAATCACAGTCTGGCCGAGGCGACCCTGGAGGCGAAGGGGATGCAGATCCGGCTCGGGTTGGCGGCGGTCCGCAGTATCGGCACGGAGCTGGCCGAACAGATCGTGGACGCCCGCGCCTCCGCGCCCTACACCTCGTTCCTGGATCTCACCGGACGGGTGGAATTGACTGTGCCGCAGGCGGAATCGCTGGCTACCGCAGGTGCGCTGGGCAGTCTCGGCAGTACCCGGCGGCAGGCGCTGTGGGCGGCCGGGGCCGCGGCGGGCGAACGCCCGGACCGGCTGCCCGGCATCGGCGCGGCTACCGAGGCGCCCGCGCTACCCGGGATGAGTGCGCTGGAATTGGCCGCCGCCGATGTGTGGGCCACCGGCGTCTCACCCGGCAGCTATCCGACCGAATTCCTGCGCCCCCGTCTCGACGCACTGGGCGTGGTGCCCGCCGACCAGCTGCTCGGTATTCGCGACGGCACCAGAGTGCTTGTGGGTGGGGCGGTTACGCACCGTCAGCGCCCCGCCACCGCGGGCGGTGTCACCTTCCTCAATCTCGAGGACGAGACCGGCATGGTGAACGTGGTCTGCTCGGTCGGCCTGTGGGCGCGCTACCGCCGCCTCGCGCAATCCGCACCCGCCCTGC
This sequence comes from Nocardia sp., assembly GCF_025465275.1. GTDB lineage: Bacteria > Actinomycetota > Actinomycetes > Mycobacteriales > Mycobacteriaceae > Nocardia. The sequence goes on from NZ_JAODNK010000138.1 coordinate 40,470, forward strand.
TCATTCGCGGGCGGGTGCAGAATGCCGAGGGTGCGGTCACCGTGGTCGCCGACCACCTGCAACGCATGAATCTGCGCATCGAGGGCCGCTCCCGCGACTTCCGCTGAGCCGCAGTGACTTCCGGCGAGGCTCGGCATCGGACGCCGAGCCTCGGGGCGGCCGCTGCGGCTGTATCAGAAGTCGCCGCCCCCGCCGCCGGAATCGCCGCCGCCACCGAAGTCGCCGCCGCCCGAGTCGCCGCTGCCGAAATCCCCACTGCCGCCGCCGAAGTCGGAGTCGCCTCCGCCGCCGCCCCAATCCTGCTGGGGCTGATTGTCGTAGCCGCCGCCCTGGTTGTAGCCGCCGGTGTCCTGGTTGCGCTGCTCTTCCTCGCGCTCGCCCGACTCCTTGCCGAGCTCGTACCCGAGGAGCCCGCCGCCGACCGCGCCTGCCGCCGCACCGAGACCGCCTGCCATACCAGGGCTCATACCGGAGCGCTGCGGGCCGTAGCCGCCGCCCGGATAGCCGCCACCCTGCTGATAGCCGCCACCCTGCTGATAGCCGCCGCCCTGGTAACCGCCGCCACCGGGGAAACCGCCACCGCCACCGGAGAATTGGCCGCCGCCACCGCCACCGCGGCGCTTACGGACCAGCATGACGACCACACCCACCACGAGGGCGATGATCAGCACCGGGCACAGTAGTCCGAGCCAGCCGAAGCCGCTGCTCTTTTTCGTGGCCACGGGCGCCTGATTGTGTGCGTTCGTGGCCGGTCCGGCCTGCTCGGAATCCGACTTCAGCACATTGAGTGCCGCGATGGTCGCACCCGTGTAGTCGCCGGATCCGAAGGCATTCGTGAATGCCGAAGTGGCGGAGGAGGTATCACGAATATGCGAGTCGGTCCCGGTCCGGATGGCCAGATGCTTGGACTTGGTATTGATGGCGATGACCACATCGGCCGGGTTCACCACCTTCGTCTGCGCCTCCTTGTCGAACGCCGTCTTGTCGTCGGAGAACTTCTCGGTGGTGAAGATCTGCACCGGATTCGACAGCGCGTTCGCCGCGGCGGTCACCTTGGCGGCGTCGAGCACATGGGAGTCGTCCTTCACGGTGACGGGCCCGGCCGTAGCCGTCCCCATCACCAGCAGCGCCGCCCCCAGGAGCGCTGCCAGCAGAAACACCAACCGTTTGATCATCTCCGACTTTCCTTTCGGACGATCCGTACCGTCACGACATACGCGACACTACTGTCACCCCGAAAGGAGCAGCCAGTGCCGACAGTGGTCCGGGCAACCATCAAGCCCAACAGCAGGAAGGGCCCACTCGTCGAAACCCTCGACGACGGCGCCCTCCAGCTGTACGTCCGCGCCCCCGCGACGGAGGGCAAGGCCAACAAGGCGGCCTGCGAACTCCTGGCCGCCCATTACGGCGTACCCAAATCCGCCGTCCGTATCACCGCCGGCGCCACCTCCCGCTTCAAACGCTTCGAGATCGACGACTGATCCGCCGTCACCTACGAGCGTCGAGCCACGCCAGAATATCGGCCATGGCCTCGGGATCCAGGATGGCGTCCGGGCTGTTGTAGCTGGTGGTCACGGCGCCCGGCGTCAGCTCCGATCGGGGCCGAAGTTCTTGTTTGAGAATGTGATTCATATTCTCCGGGAACAGGAAGCTCACATTCGGATGGCCCTCGGCGGCGTGCTGTAGCGGCCCGCCGTCGGCCACTCGATCGACCTGAACGTCCTTGTCGCCTATGACGATCAACACCGGAGCGTCCACCCGGCCGAGGAGTTCGGACGGGTCGGCAGTCCAGAGCTCACGGGTGAACGGCAGATTGAACGGTGTCTCCAGACTTCCCACCAATTGCCGGACACCCTCGGGCAGTGCGGGATCCGGCGCGGCCGGTTCGCCCGCCTGGAATCGGGCTACGGCCGCATCGTAGAGCGCCAGCATGGCGTCACCCTCCGGCACGGTCGCGGCCTGCGCGGCCAGTTGCCAGCGCGCCACCGTCCCGACCGCTCGCCCGGGCGGGCTGACGAGCACCAGCCCCGTCAACGGGATCGCGGGCTTGCCCAGCTGATAGTTGAGCGCGTGCAGGGTGCCTTCACTATTGCCGAGCGCGAAAATCCGATCACCGCGCACGAACTCCTGATCGGCGACCGCACGTACCGCGCCCGCCAACTCATCGGCGAAACCCGCCATGGTGACCTTGCCGAGCAGCTCCGGGAGCTGCTCCCTCCCGTGCGGCCCGATACCACGCTTGTCGTACCGCACCGAAGCGAAACCGGCCCGCGCCAACTGCTCCGCAATGAGCCGCCCACTCCCATTGCTCCCCGGCAGCAGCGCAGAATTCCAATCGCGATCGGTCGGCCCGCTCCCCGCCACCAGCACCACCGCCGGAAACGGCCCCTCCCCGACCGGCCGAACCAGCGTCCCGTACACAGTGACCGAATCCACCGCCCACGTGATTTCCGAACTGTCCCCAAACGAACCCGAATCGCTCATCAGCCCGTTCTACACGGCACCGGGAAACCCCTGCTGACGCCGAGCTGTGAACCCGGCGACATCAGAATTCGAGTTCGGTCCAGGGGATGTGGATCGGGAACGGGAAGTCGAACTCGATGCCGTCGGTGTCGGCGGGTGTCCACTCGCCGGTGAGAAGGTAGTTGGCTGTTCGGAGCGGATGGACACCGTCGGGGAGTTGCCCGGGCTCGGCTTGCAGGCCGTAGGCGCGCACGGAAGCGATGGCGCTGGTTTCGCTGGCCAGGGAAACCTCCCAGTACCACGGGATTCCGGCGCTCGCGTAGCGGCCCCGCTTCGCCTCCATGTCGGACTGGGTATTGGAGGGGGAGAGGACTTCGCCGACCACGAACGCATCGGCCGCGCGAACGTCCTGGTAAGGGGACTCAAGGCAGCGGTGCACCAGGAAATCCGGGGTCATGAAGTCGGATTTTCCGTTCGTGCCGAAAAAGACATTGGTCTCGAAATTGGCCCGCCAACAGTGCTTCGGTTCAGTCGACATGTCTTTACGCGCGCAACGTTCGAGGGCGGCCCACATACGTCCAGTGAAGACCTGATGCTCGCCGGGGCCCCGTCGCAACCAAACCACGCGACCGTCCCATAGTTCGATCTGTGCGGCGATCTCTTCGGGAAGTCGCTCGAGTTCCTCCCACGTCATGTACTCAGGGAGCTCAGGTTGTGTATACGGAAGCGCCACGTCGTCAGGATAGTTCGGCATATCCGCAGCCTCCCGGGGTTTACGAGGACAGGACGGTTTCGTCCTTATTGTCGCGGGCCTTGGTTGCAAGTAGACCGCTACCGGTGCCGTCTGTCACTACACCGCGCCCGGGAAGCCCTGTTGGCGCCAGGCTTCGTAGGCGGCGACGGCGGCGGCGTTGGAGAGGTTCATGGAGCGGCGGCCGGGGAGCATGGGGATGCGGAGGTGGTCGGTGATGCGGGGGTGGGTGAGGACTGCTTCGGGGAGGCCGGTCGGTTCGGGGCCGAAGAGCAGGACGTCGCCGTCCTGGTAGGTGATGTCGGTGTAGCGGGTGGTGGCTGCTGCCGTGAAGGCGAAGACGCGCTCGGGTTTGATGGATTCCCATGCGGCGGTGAGGTTTTCGTGCACGGTGACGGAGGCGAGGTCGTGGTAGTCCAACCCGGCCCGGCGCAGCTTCGGCTCCGAGAGGTCGAATCCGAGCGGCTCGATCAAATGCAGCTCACAGCCCGTACCGGCGGCAAGCCGGATGGCATTGCCGGTGTTGGGCGGGATGCGCGGTTCGAAGAAGACCAGATGGAACACGGGCTCCAGGTTAAGCTCTGCTTCGTGAGTCCAGCCCATGCCGCCCCCGAAGAGCGCAGCAACCGGTTCGGTGCCGCGGTGCGCGACAACCTGCCCATCCTGCTGGTCGCCGCGGTGATGGTGGTGGCCGTGGTGTTCCTGGCCTGGGATCGCTGGCGGCGCGGGACGTTCTTCTTCGGCGGTGCGACCCTGCTGGCGGCGGCGCTGCGACTGCTGCTGCCGACCGAGCGGGTGGGCCTGCTGGCGGTGCGGAGCAAGCCGTTCGATGTGGGGTGGACCGCCGTGCTCGGCAGCGTGATCATCGTGCTCGCCGCGACCATCAACAGCCTGGGCGTCACCTAGCTCGCGCGAAGCCGTCAGCCGCGCGAACCCGGCACCGCGCCGCACGGATCTACAACGAATTCCCCGGAAGCCCAACAGCTTCCGGGGGATTCTCTATTACCGGTTTATCTCGACCTGTGCTCAGACGTTGGTGAGGCGGCGACCCAGCTCGCGGCGCAGGATTTCCTGATCCGGGAGTCGGTGGAGCACACGCAGCACGGCGGGGCGAAGTTCGTGCTGCTCCTCATCGGAGAGCAACGCGACGAGATCGCGAAGATCCATGTCATCGAAGGCTGCTGTCATGATGACCACCATACGACCACCGCCGCGTTTCGGCACGGATTCCGGTCGTCGGTTACCCGGTGTCACACGAACGAAACCGACAGTGCGTCAAGATAATTCGTACGAAACAGGCGCGACTCATGGGATTGTCTGCGGTCATTGCACCGCAGACATTCCATACCGGTCGGTCGTATGCGATGCTACCGATCAACCACGCGCCGCGCGCGCCAGCTCCATCGTCTCGATCATCAGCTTGCTGACCGCCTCGGTCTCGGTGAGGAAGCCGTCGTGGCCGTCGCGGGAGTGCACGACCTCCAGCCCCTTACAGCCCGGCAGTAGATCGGCCAGCTCCTGCTGATTACGCAGCGGGTACAGGCGATCGGAATCCACACCGCCGACCACGACCGGTACCGGCGTGCCCGACAGCGCCGCCTCGACGCCACCGCGGCCACGACCCACGTCGTACCGGTTCAGCGCCTCGGTGAGCAGGACGTAGGTGGCTGGATCGAAACGCGAGATGAGCTTGTCGGCCTGGTACTCCAGATAGCTCTGTACCGCGTAACGACCACCCTCCCAAGGGTTCTCGTCACCCTGGGCGTGATTCTCGAAGCGGTGATCGAGCTCCGCCTCGGCGCGATAGGTGAGATGCGCCATGCGCCGCGCCAGGCCCATACCGGTCATCGGGGCGCGCCCGGTGCCGTAGTAATTACCGCCCTGCCAGTCCGGATCGGCCTTGATGACGGCGATCTGGGTGGTCTGCTGGCCGAGCTGATCGGCGGTGGCCCGCGCACTGGCCGCGAGCACCAGAGCCGCGCCGACCCGTTCGGGATACCCGATCATCCATTCCAGCACCCGCATGCCGCCCATGGAACCGCCCACGACGGCGGCCAGGCGCTCGACGCCCAGCACATCGAAGAACTGGGCCTCCGCGGTCACCTGATCGCGCACGGTGAGCTCGGGAAAGCGTCCGCCCCAAGGCTTTCCGTCCGGCGCCAGGGACGCCGGACCGGTACTGCCCTTACAGCCGCCGAGCACATTGGTGGCGATGACACACCACTCGCGGGTGTCGATGGCCTTGCCGGGACCGATGGTCCCGTCCCACCAGCCGGCCTGATCGTGATGCACATCGGCCGGGCCGATCACATGCGAATCACCGGTCAGAGCGTGCTCGATCAGCACCAGGTTGTCGGCATTCGCCGATAGTTCGCCCCAGCGTTGCACGGCCAGCGTCACGTCGGGGAGGACGGCGCCGCTCTCCAGCGCCACATCCCCGATCGTAATGCTGCCCAGCGTGCCGTCCGGCGGCGGAAGCAGGACTTCCGCCGTCGAACGGGTAGTGCTCGATCCGATCTTCGAGGTCAACTTGCGGCCGCCGTCAGTCCGGCACGCAGGTCGGCCAGGATGTCGTCGATGCCCTCGATGCCCACGGCCAAACGGACCAGACCAGGGGTGACGCCGGAGGCGAGCTGCTCCTCGGGTGTCAGCTGGGAGTGGGTGGTGGAAGCGGGGTGGATGACGAGCGAGCGCACATCCTCGATGTTAGCGACATGGCTGTGCAACACCAGGGTGTCCACGAACTTCTTGCCCGCATCCACGCCGCCGGCCAGTTCGAACGACACGATGGCGCCGACACCCTTGGGAGCCAGTTGTTTGCCACGCTCGAACCACGGCGAACTGGGCAGTCCCGCGTAGTAGACCTTCTCCACGCCCGGCTGCTGCGTCAGGAACTCCGCTACGGCCTGCGCATTGGACACGTGGCGCTCCAGCCGCAGGCTCAGCGTTTCGATGCCCTGGCTGATCAGGAAGGCGTTGAACGGCGATGCCGCGGCACCCAGATCGCGCAGCAGCTGCACCCGCGCCTTGAGCGCGTACGCCGGTGCGCCGAGATCGGCGAATACGACGCCGTGGTAGCTGGGATCGGCGGTGGTGAAGCCCGGGAAGCGCGGCTCACCGTCGGCAGTGCGCACGGTCCAGTCGAAGGTGCCGCCGTCGACGATCACGCCCGCGACCGCGGCGCCGTGCCCGCCCAGGTATTTGGTGGCCGAGTGCACCACGATGTCCGCGCCATGCTTCAGCGGCTGGATCAGGTACGGCGTGCCGACGGTGTTGTCCACGATCAGCGGGACGCCCGCGGCGTGCGCGACACCGGAGATGCCCGGGATATCGAAAATGGAGCTGCTCGGGTTGGCGATGGTCTCGCCGTAGAACGCCTTGGTGTTCGGCCGCACGGCCGCTTCCCACTGCGCCAGATCGTCGGGATCCTCGACAAAGCTGACCTCGATACCCAGCTTGGGCAGCGAGTAGTGGAAGAGGTTGTAGGTGCCGCCGTACAGGTGCGGGCTGGACACGATGTGATCGCCCGCCGAGGCGAGGTTCAGGATCGCGTAGGTCTCCGCGGCCTGTCCGGAGGCCAGCAGCAGTGCGGCCACACCGCCCTCGAGCGCGGCAATGCGCTGCTCCACCACATCCTGGGTGGGATTCATGATGCGGGTGTAGATATTGCCCGGCTCGGCGAGACCGAACAGCGCGGCGGCGTGATCGGTATCGCGGAAGGCGTACGAGGTGGTCTGGTAGATCGGCAGCGCGCGAGCGCCGGTGGTGGCGTCGGGGGCCTGTCCGGCGTGGATCTGCTTGGTCTCGAAGGACCAGTTGGCCGGGTCGATGTCGCTGGTTGCCGAAGAGGCAGCGGGCGCGGTCGAGTCACTCATGTCGTGCTCCAGAGAAAGGTCGCCGAATGGCGGAGGTGGACGTTATCGGAAGGCGAATAAGCTTCGACAACAACACATCTCGGGTCCTCCTACAGTGCGCTTGCGCTCGGCCTTCGAGCGCCTGGTCCTCACCCGGAGCACCCCGCCGCTGCTGGAGGGTTGCCGATCAGCGAGCCGGGGCTTGACGCTGATGCTCTTGACCTGTGGCGAGATTCTAACGGGCCCCGGTGGCGGCCGTTGCGACGGGGAGCGCGCAACTGCGCGTGTACTCCTCGTAGGCAGCGAGGACGTTGTCGATGAGCTCGCGCGCCGTGCTCGCGCTGGAGCAATCGGGGAACTCGGAGGAGGCGTCGAACTCGCACTCCATACCGATGCGCACGATGGCGTGCCAGGTGGCCGAGATCATCCGCACCGACATGGCATTCGGATCGGCCTGCAGGCGTTCGGCGAGCACCGTCGTCATGGAGAGGGTCTTGGTATCGGCCGCGGACAGGCTCTCCGCGCGGACCGTCGCATTGCTCTGCGTAATGCGCTGCATCTGCTGGAACCAGTGGAACGGCAGCGGATTGTCGCCCTCGATGACCTGCTCGACCACGGCCATGAACGCGTTGAGCAGGGCTTGCAGCTCATTGCCGGTGATGGGCTGCGCGCGCAACTGGTCGGCGAGCGCCTTGCCCATATCTTCGATCGGGGCGATGACGATCGCCTCTTTGCTGTCGAAGTACCGGTTGATGGTGCGCGGTGAGACATCGGCCGCATCGGCGATCTGCTCGACGGTGGTGGCGTCGAAACCCTGCGCATCGCACAGCTGCAGTGCCACATCGATGATTCGCGTCCGGGTCTGCTGCTTCTTGCGCTCGCGCAGGCCCGGTCGGTGCCGCTCCAGGCTGGAGTGCTCCAACAAATCGGCAGGCGTCGACGACTCGGACATAGCCCCATTGTATAGCCGTCCGGTCAGATTGTGACGAGAACCGCCAACTGTCTGATTGCGACACTTTTCTCTTGACGCCAATTGTCGTGAGGTGCCACGATGGACGAGGCTGTTCGAACCACTCCTGAGGAGACGGCATGACCACTGGGATGGCGACTCTCGCGCCCGATGAAAAATCAAGTCAGACAAGCGCTTCCAAGCGCTGGCTGGCGCTGGGCGTGATTGCCATGGCCCAGCTGATGGTGGTGCTCGACGCCACCATCGTCACTATTTCCCTGCCCTTCGCCCAGCAGGACCTGGGCATCAGCGACGGCAATCGGCAGTGGATCCTCACCGCTTACACGCTGATCTTCGGTGGCCTGCTGCTGCTCGGCGGCCGGCTCGCCGACTACCTCGGCCGCCGCCGCATCTTCCTGATCGGCCTGATCGGCTTCGCCGGGGCATCGGCGCTGGCCGGACTGGCGCAGAACACCGCGGAACTGTTCGCCGGTCGCGGACTGCAGGGCGCGTTCGGCGCGCTGCTGGCCCCGGCGGCGCTCTCGCTGGTGTCCATCACCTTCACCGAGGCCAAGGAGCGGGCCCGCGCGTTCGGCGTGTTCGCCGGCGTCTCGGCGGGTGGCGCGGCCATCGGCCTGATTGTCGGCGGCCTGCTCACCGAGTACGCCAGCTGGCGCTGGTGCCTGCTGGTGAACACGCCCATCGCACTGCTGGCATTCGCCGGCGCGATCGCCTTTGTTGTCAAGGACACTCCCGCACCGCGCACCGGCGGCTACGACCTGCCCGGCGCGGTCACCGCGACGCTCGGCTTGATCTCGGTCGTCTACGGCTTCAGCCGCGCGGCGTCGGACGGCTGGACCGCCACCACCACCCTCGGCTTCCTCGTCGCGGGTGTGGCACTGCTCGTCGCGTTCGTGACCATCGAGCGTCGTACGGCGAATCCGCTTCTGCCACTGCGTATTCCGGGTGAGATCAACCGAGGCGGCTCATTCCTGGTCGCGCTCATCACGCCGATCGCCATGTTCGCCATGTTCCTGAACCTGAGCTTCTATCTGCAGCTCACCCTCGGGTACTCGGCGCTCAAGGCCGGTGTGTCGTTCCTGCCGTTCCCGATCGGCATCGTCATCTCGGCCGGTATCGCCAGCGCACTGCTGCCGCGGATCGGGCCGCGCCCGGTCATGCTCACCGGTGCGGTGCTCGGCACGGGTGGTCTGCTCTACCTGGCGCAGCTGTCCTTCGGTGACAGCTACTCCACCAGCGTGCTGCCGGCCATCCTGCTCATCGCGCTCGGTATGGGTGGATTGTTCGTCGCCATGCAGACCACCGCGCTGCACCAGGTGGACGAGAAGGATTCCGGTGTGGCCAGTGCGCTGCTGAACGCGGCACAGCAGGTCGGCGGTTCCATCGGTACCGCGCTGCTGATGACGCTCTCGGTGCAGGCGGCGGATCGCTATGCCAAGAATCACCCGACCATCGACAATGTGGTGGCCCGGGCCTCGATCCACAGTTATGACGTGGCGTTCTATGCGGGCGCCGGATTCTTCCTGCTGACCATTCCGATCATCGCCTTCATGATTCGGGACAAGCCGGAGAATCTGCTGGAGGGCTCCGAGCACGTGCACGTCGGAGTCTGAGTCCCAACCACTTTCGCGGGTCGCGTCCTTTCGGGGGCGCGGCCCGCGTCGTGTCGGGGGCAACCCGTGTCGCGCCGGGAAAGCCCCGGCGTGACGGTGCACACTACTCACCGGTAACTGAGGGCGGGGTCCCGCACAGCGGGGGCTGCCCGTGCGGTGCGGTTCATAGCAGCAGTACGCTCGTCTTGTTTGGCGCCACAAACTGCGCGGACCTGGTACCAGAGGTCCCGCTGGAAACGCCGGGCATATACGTTGTTTGTTGAACAGCCGGGGCCCTCGCTCACAAGCGCGCTCACCCGGCCGTGTATTGGGAGCACCACCTTCCTAGGAGGACACGAAGTCCATGTCCAAGATCAAGGTTGAAGGGACTGTCGTCGAACTCGATGGCGACGAGATGACCCGGATCATCTGGCAGTTCATCAAGGACAAGCTGATCGTTCCGTATCTCGATGTGAACCTCGAGTACTACGACCTCGGCATCGAGTATCGCGACAAGACCGATGATCAGGTCACCGTCGACGCCGCCAACGCCATCAAGAAGCACGGCGTCGGTGTGAAGTGCGCGACGATCACCCCGGATGAAGCCCGCGTCGAGGAATTCGACCTCAAGAAGATGTGGCGGTCGCCGAACGGCACCATCCGCAATATTCTGGGCGGCACCATTTTCCGTGCGCCGATCATCATCTCGAACGTTCCGCGTCTGGTTCCGGGTTGGACCAAGCCGATCATCATCGGCCGTCACGCCTTCGGTGATCAGTACCGCGCCACCGATTTCAAGGTGCATCAGGCCGGCACCGTCACCCTGACCTTCACGCCGGAGGACGGCTCCGAGCCGATCCAGCACGAGGTCGTCCGCATGCCGGAAGACGGCGGCGTGATCATGGGTATGTACAACTTCCAGGACTCGATCCGGGACTTCGCGCGCGCCTCGCTGACTTACGGTCTGCAGCAGAACTATCCGGTGTACCTCTCCACGAAGAACACCATCTTGAAGGCCTATGACGGCATGTTCAAGGACGTCTTCGAAGAGGTCTACCAGGCCGAGTTCAAGAAGGAATTCGACGCCGCCGGTCTGACCTACGAGCACCGGCTCATCGACGATATGGTCGCCTCCGCACTCAAGTGGGAGGGCGGCTACGTCTGGGCGTGCAAGAACTACGACGGCGATGTGCAGTCCGATACGGTGGCGCAGGGCTTCGGCTCGCTGGGCCTGATGACGTCGGTGCTGCTCACTCCGGACGGCCGCACCTGTGAGGCGGAGGCCGCGCACGGCACCGTCACCCGGCACTTCCGCCAGCACCAGCAGGGCAAGCCCACCTCCACGAACCCGATCGCCTCGATCTTCGCGTGGACCCGTGGCCTGGCCCATCGCGGCAAGTTGGACAACACCCCCGAGGTCATCGGCTTCGCGCAGACCCTCGAGGATGTCGTCATCAAGACCGTCGAAGACGGCCAGATGACCAAGGATCTGGCGCTGCTCGTCGGCGGCGATCAGGGCTACCTGACCACCGAGGAATTCCTCGGTGTGCTCGACGCCAACCTGGCGCGCACCCTGCGCTGAGTAACCCAACTCTCGGGGCTCTCAGGGGTTTCACCCCTGAAACCCCAGGGAAAAGGGCGTTCCGACGCCCGAAAAGTCGCGCTGAAGGTACGTGAACAGCGCGCAGCGGCGACCGATGGTGGCCGGGACTGATCGTCCCGGCCCGGACCATCCCTCGCCACCACATTCCGGGCACCTGTCCCGCCACTCGGCGGAGCGGGTGCCCGTACTGTTTTTCCGGCAACCGCGAAAAAGTGCTGTGGTTTTCTATCCGCCCTGTTCGTGAGTGAGATCACCGGGGCGGAGGGTATCGGGCGGGTTCGCCCGGGTGTTGCGATTGGTCGTGGCCAAATCTGTCTCCGAGTCTGCTGTCTCCGTGTCCGAGCGCACGGCCACTTCCGCGTCCGCGGAGCCCGGCGTGGGGCCCGGGTATCGGGGCGGATGGCATGTGCCGGCCATGCTGGCGCTGGCAATGGGCGGATTCGGCATCGGCACAACCGAATTCGTGACGATGGGGCTGCTTCCGGAGATCGCGCGGGGGATGAATGTTTCCGAACCTGTTGCGGGGCACGCTGTTTCGGCGTACGCGCTGGGGGTGGTCGTCGGTGCGCCGGTAATTGCGGCGCTCTGCGCGCGGATGTCGCGGAAGAAATTGCTGATTGCGTTGATGGTGGCGTTCACCCTCGGTAATGCGGCGTCCGTGTTCGCGCCCTCGTATGCGACGCTGGTGGCCGCGCGATTCCTGACGGGTCTGCCGCACGGCGCCTATTTCGGCGTGGCTTCGCTGGCTGCCGCATCGCTGGCTCCGGTGGGGCAGCGTGCCAAGGCGGTTGCCGCGGTTATGCTGGGGTTGAGCGCCGCCAATGTTGTCGGCGTTCCCGCCGCTACCTGGCTGGGTCAGCATCTCGGCTGGCGGGACGCCTATGTGGTGGTCGCCGTGATCGGCGCGGCCACGGTTGCCGCGCTCGTCCGATTCGTGCCGGAGCTCACCGGTATCCGGCTCACCGATCCTCGTACCGAACTGGGTGCGCTGCGTCGTTCCCAGGTGCTGCTGACGCTGCTGGTCGGTGCGGTCGGTTTCGGCGGCATGTTCGCCGTCTACACCTACATCACCACGACGCTCACCGATGTGGCGGGCATGTCGGTCGGCCTGGTGCCGATTGTGCTGATGCTGTTCGGACTCGGAATGGTGGCGGGCAATATCATCGGCGGCGTGCTGGCCGATCGCGGGGTGGATCGCGCGATATTCGCGGCATTGATCGCCATGGTGGTGATCCTGGCCCTCTTTATCGTGGCGGCACACAATCCGTATACCGCGGCGGCGGGCGCATTCTTCATCGGAGCGTCCGGTGCGGCATTGGCGCCCGGCCTGCAAACTCGGCTGATGGATGTGGCGCATGATGCGCAAACTCTGGCTGCCGCACTGAATCACGCGGCACTCAATATCGCGAATGCCGCGGGCGCCTGGCTGGGCGGTCTGGTGATTGCCGCGGGCCTCGGTTATACGGCTCCGGCCGTGGTCGGTACGGGTCTGGCGGTGCTGGGCGTGCTGTTGTTCACGGGCACCGTGGTGATCGCCCGCGCGCAGCGGTAAGGGTTGCGGGAAAACGGCATTCGCGCCCGAGACTCACAGGTTTCCTCGAGCTGAATTCACAGCGAACATTGTTACTGTCTCGGCTTGTCGGCCGAAGAGCGCTCTCGACTGGACAACTCCTGCTACGAAAGGAAATCCGTCATGCGTGCTGTTCGAATCGCAGTCCTCACCGGTGGTTTGCTGGCCGGTCTGGTGCTTGTTGTTCCCGGTGTCGCTTCCGCTGATCCGGTGAGCTGCGGCCCTGATCTCAATAGTTGTGCGATCAACTGTCAGCAGACCATCGGGAATTCGCATATTCGGCTTCAGGACTGCGTAGCCACCGATGATGGCTGGGCCTGCGACGCTTGCCTGTCCAACTCGGAGACATAAAGCCGGTTCTGTGGGCCGGACCCTGGTCCGGCCCACAATCGGGCCGTATTACATACACAAGTGTATGTAAGTGTACGATGCGTGAATGACCCGTACCGCGACGCCTAAGCCGCCCCGGCGCACCCAGGAGCAGCGTAGCAGCGAGATGCGGGTGCGACTTCTGGACGCGACCATCGAATGCCTGGTGGAGTACGGATACGCGGGCACGACGACCCCGCGGGTGGCCGAGCGTGCGGGGGTGACCAGGGGTGCGCAGGTACACCATTTCGGCTCCAAGACCGATCTGGTGGTGGCGGCCATCAGCCACCTCGCGCAGCGCCGCACCGAGGCCGCCATGCAGGAGATCGGGCGGATCGAGACCGGGCCCGATCCCATCGCGACGATGCTGGAACTCCTGTGGGAGCTACATCAGGGGCCACTGTTCATCGCGGCGATCGAATTGTGGGTGGCGGGCCGGACCGATCCGACCCTGGCTGCCGAACTGGGCAAGGTCGAGCCGTTCGTCAATAATGCCGTGCTGATCGCACTGAGCCGGCACGTTCCGAACGAGGTGCATCGCAAGGACGCCCGCGATTTCGTCTTCACCGCTATGGACGCGCTGCGCGGGATCCTCGTCTCGAGCTTCATCGATCCGGATCCCGAACGCGCGCACCGCCGTTGGCTGCGCGCCTCGGTCCAGCTGCGTGCGGCAGCGCAGGTTTCGCTGCCGGGCATGCGGCTGATCGACTGAAGTGGATCCCGGCCACAAGCACGCCGGGATGCAGGGGTGGACGGCTCAGTTCTGGTGGGGCAGTAGGTGAATGCCGGTCTTGTCGGTCGAGAGCGCCAGTGAGCTGATGTACTGGATTTCGCCCTCCGGACCCGGCACCGCCGAGGCGATCATGTCCGGCCGCTCGAATTCCATACCGGTGACCGCGCAGGCCAGTAGTTCGCCGGACGGGTTGCCGTGCTCGTCGAACAGCGGCAGTTCGATGCCGTCGTCGGTGCGGCGCAGGTAGTACTTGCCCTTGGTGAGAATCGCGGTGAGCGGTGTCGCGATGAAGGCCACGACGATCGCGACGATCGGGGAGTACGGCTTCAGCAGCTCACCGAACAGGCCGAAGAAGGTCATGATCGACAGCAGCGTCGCCGATCCGAAGCCGACCAGGCCGACCGGGTTGAAGTCGTAGAGCATGCCGCGGCGGAACTCCGGCACCTTCGGGGAGAGCTTCAGCACGTACTTGTTGATCGCGATATCCGTGGCGACGGTGACGATCCAGGCGATGCCGCAATTGGCGTAGAAGCCGAGAATATTGTTCAGGAAGTCGAACATATTGGCTTCCATCAGGATCAGCGCGATCACCAGGTTCACGACCAGAAAGACCAGCCGGCCCGGATAGGTCTTGGTGACCCGGGTGTAGGAGTTGGTCCAGGCCAGCGAGCCGGAGTAGGCATTGGTGACATTGATCTTGATCTGGCTGATGACCACCAGCACCACCGCGAGGGTCATGGCCAGCCAGCCCGGCACCATATTCTTGTAGATCTCCAGGAACTGGTGCACCGGCTGGTTCGCAATGCCCTGTGCAGCAGGCAGAGTCGCGATCAGGTAGACCGCCAGGAACAGTCCGACAACCTGCTTGAGCGCGCCGAAGAGCACCCAGCCCGGACCCGCGAGCAGCATCCAGCCCCACCATTTGCGGGCGTTCTCCGGCGTGCGCGGCGGCATGAAGCGCAGATAGTCGATCTGCTCGGCGATCTGCGCGATGAGCGACAGGCAGACGCCGGCGGCCAGCAGTGTGCCGGAAAGGCTGACGCCGGAACCGTTCTCACCGCCGTAGGCGAAGAACGCGGAGACCGAGTCGGGGTGGCGCACCAGCAGGAAGCCGAAGGGCAGCACCATCAGCAGCAACCACAGGGGAGTGGTCCAGACCTGCAGTTTGGCGAGCGTGTTCATGCCGTAGATGACCAGCGGGAAGATGATCAGCGTGGAGGCCAGGTAGCCGATCCACACCGGTATGCCCAGGCCCAGTTCCAGGCCCTGGGCCATGATCGACCCCTCCAGCGCGAAGAAGATGAAGGTGAACGAGGCGAACACGATGTTCGTCACGATCGATCCGTAGTAGCCGAAGCCGCTGCCGCGGGTGATGAGGTCGAGGTCGATGTTGTAGCGGGCCGCGTAGTAGGCGAGCGGGAAGCCGGTCAGCATCACCACGAGGGCGAAGATACCGATGCCCAGCAGCGCGTTTCCGGTGCCATTGGCGATGCCGATGTTCGCGCCGATGGCGAAGTCGGCGAGGTAGGCGATGCCGCCGAGCGCCGAGATGCCGACCACCGCCGGGCTCCACTTTCGGTAACTGCGCGGAGCGAACCGCAGCGTGTAGTCCTCCAGGGTTTCCTTGGCGGCGGCTATTCCGTCTGCGTTCGTCGAACGGGCATCGACATCGACCACGAGGTTCTCCTGTCCCAGTGCACCGCGTTCACGGCGACGGTTCGAAACTCCTGCAGGGATGTGCCCGGGCAATTGCCGATCGATTACGTCGCCGTTACGGCACCCTCACCTGTGGCATAAGTCAC
>NZ_JAODNK010000152.1 GCF_025465275.1 Nocardia sp.
GGTCGAAACGTCGTCGAACGTGCCTTCAACAAGATCAGACCGCTGACAACGACCCAGCCGTCAACTCCGACACGCGTGAGGACAAACGCTCGAAGAAGGCGTCCAACGGAAACTCGTCGGGCGCTACTGAAGCCAGACTGCCCATACCGTGGTCCCATGCAGAACCTCCACGCGGAGGGACGTACCGTGATATCAAGCGATGTGCCGCTGCCCACAGCGTCGACTTCGGCCGATGGTCTCCATATTTGTTCAGACCATCGATCTCCATGGCCAGGCGCACCATCATGTCGGTGACGTTGTCATCGATCCGCAACCTACCCCCATGCCATCGCAGTACGCGATGGTGCTGCAAGAATCCGAAGAGCAACTGTCCGGCGAGACTATCGACGTTCCGCACCCTGCGCCCGAAGAGCGGTGCCCGGAGCATTCTGTCCAGGAGCAGCACGCCAGGGACCATCGAACCTATCGGATGTTCGGCGTCCTGGAGATCCGTGGCCTCGAGATAGACGGCCACATCAACTCTGAGTGCCTCGAGTGCCTGCATCCAGAAGGGGCCGGGCACTTCACCAGGGATCGTGCTCGGGGAGAAGGCGTCGGTGTGTCGGCTTCGATCCCTCAGCAGTCCGAGCAGCAGAAATGCCTGCTGCGAGGAGCGCCGCTCGTGTAGCGCCATCGCGAGCTCTCTGGGCAGTTCCATCTGCAGCGACGCCACTACCGCTGAGCAGACGGCCCGAAACCGAGCGGCCTCGCAGGCGAACAGGCTCAGACTGCTGTCGGAACCGTCGACCACTCGCTGTGGCGCCGATACCGTATCCGGGAAGAACGCACCCGGGCGAGCGTCATAACCAGCAGTGAAATCAGCGAGCATCAGTGGCCTGTAGGAGTCGGCCCTGAAGCGCGTTCGCTCGAGGTCGTCCAACCATTCCGGCCAAGCCTCGCCCACCAGCATTGCCTCGAATTTGCAATTACCGCCACTGTTGCGGGCATAGGCTGGGAGCAGTACAAGATGGGTGCGTCCATCCTTGCGTCCGTCGTTCGGACCGAAGGCACGTAGCGAGTTGGAAAAATCTGGTATATCAAATCCTGCTCGGGCCCAGTTGCGCACGTCGTCCACTACGGCTTCCAGATACTCGCCGTCGTATGGGAAGTATCGAGCCATACTCATTACCGCTTCCACTATCTGCCAAACCATGCGGTGGGCAGCAACTGTCCGATTGTTGTCCGCATTGATGCCGCCATCGGCGGTCTGGATTATCCGCAGCCTGTGGATATCGTCCTTCAGCTGGATCCATGCCGGATCGCAAGCTTCCTTGACAAGAGGTGACACTGACGTTCCACGAGGCGATACCACAACTCTTCCTTCAAGATGCTAGATGTTCGCAGTTTCTCGTATCAGCGTTCCAGCGAGGCGAACATGGAACATCCGCACACGAGCCCAATCTTTTACAACCAAACTGGGGATCGCACACTGACCACTAACGATCTCAGCGCGACGGCGGATGTCTTCGCGCCCCACGAAGCTCATGGTTGAGGTGACAGGAACACAACTTCGCACCGCGAACCGAGTTGAGATCGTCATGAATGATGCGATGGCTACGATCAAGGCGTCTACCCGCAGGCAGGTAGACCATCTGAACGAGCTCGCTGACGCGATTGCTTCGATCCGTGTACGCCAGTCGTCCCTCGACGGCATCGCTACGGTTACAGTCGATGGCCGTGGCACCCTCGTCGAGCTTATATTGTCGTATTCGATCTCGAAGCTTTCGCCGATCGAATTCGAAACCCTCGTTGTCGATACATGTTCATTGGCAGAGCGGGAGGCCTTCGCGCAGCATGCGAACCTCATTGCGAAGTTCAATCAAGAGCCACTCGATTCTGGGACATGATGGTGAGTGGGCACGGGAAGCTCACCAGACCATGATCGGAGTCACCGATAGCGGCCTAACAGCAGTCCAGCATCGATAGGCCGATCGCCGTGTTTCGGCGGATTTCTATCACAACGGCTTTTCAGGAGGGAAGGTCAGTCGGAAAACAGATCGTCGGGTGCGGCTGACCAGTCTATGAGGTCGTCGGCGACATAGTCGTTGACCTGGAAGGGCAGCATGGTGGACACGGCCCGTAGATCCTGCAGGTAATCGTCGGTCAATCCGCGGCGCCGGCCGGTCTCGCCAGCCGATCGCCAGCGAATGCTTCATGGTTGTCCTCTCTGCAACCGAGGTCGCAATGGTTTCTGCTGCGCCAGGGACGTGGCGAATTCATCGGCAGCACAGTCCATTCGGAATCCCACCAGGGTGTGCTGGATGGCTTCGGCGACCGCCTGCGAGTTGTCGGCGCAAAACCGGAAACTGGCACCGATGCCGTGAGGACGTATCAGCAGCTGGTCGGCGAGCTGCCCTCCCGCAGCGGGCGGTCGTCCGGAGTGCGGCCCATCTGGATGTCCAGCGCCGCGCCGAGCAGGTCATAGCCATACACCTCGCGCCAGAGGTGGGTAGCCTCGGCACCGGGCATTGGTCCGGCGATTTCCAGCAATTGCAGACTAGGCGCCCCGATCTCCCCCAGGAAGACTTCGAGGTGATAAACCGTCGCTACACCCGCGCTCAACGCCGTGAGCACCGCACTCGCGAATGATGCCAGCTGTTCGTTGAGTGCCTGACCATCGATATCGACTGTCCCCCAGCTGTTCTCGCCGGTGGCGAAGTCCAGGCAGTTGTGGACATACCGCGATACGGGCCAGGAACCTAGTTCGGTGTGCAGATTGAGCAGATTGGCGAGCGGCAGGGCCGAGTACGCCCACTCGCACCAGCGCTGTGGACATCACGACGAACACCCCGGCGCCGATGAACACCGGACGGGGGTTGCCGCCGCACTGCCGGGTGAGCAGTCCGGTGAGCATCGTGCCTGCCACAGTGGCCGTGAGCACCAGCGATCGAGCCGTGCTCGTGACCCGACCGAGCAATGCCCGCGGCACTACCTGCTGGCGCAGTGTGCGGACCACGACGACTACAACCATGGATGCCCCCACCAGCAGCGCGTTGGCGACCGCCAACCACAGCACGCCGGGCGCGAGACCCACCAGCGCCAATCCGACGGCCATGAGCAACAACCCCGTCAGACACATCGGAATCGGTGCCATGCGCGGCCCGGTGGCGGCCGCGATCAGCGCACCGAGTGCCCCGCCGATGCCGCCTCCGGCCACCACGAGGCCGACCAGGGCAGCCGACGCGCCGAGACGTTCGCAGGCGAAGAACGGAATCAATGTTTCAGCCCCGACACCGAGATTGGTCACCGCCTGCAGCAGCGTGATACCCGAGACGACGGGCGAAGTGATCAGATACCGCAGTCCGCTCCAGAACTCGGAGACCACGGACCCGGAAACCCCCGTACCGTGCGGCGCCGGGCGCTTCGCCACCACGGTTGTTGCGGCGCCGGTGAAGTCGGCGGCCGACAGCCACCGATTTGTCCGCGACACCGTGACCAGCGACACCGCGAAGGTCCCGGCATTCGCCAGCAACGTCGCCTCCTGGCCTGCGGCCGCCACCAGCACACCCACCGCTGCCGGGCCGGCCACGAACGCGAGCTGTCCGGAGGTCTCCAGAAATCCGTTGGCGCGAATCAACCGAGGTCCGGTGCATACGTCCCGCACCGCGACAGCCAACGCAGTCTCGAAGAACACCCCGGCCACCCCGGCGACACAGGCAAGACAGAGGATCACCGCGACCGGGCATCTACCCACCGCCAACGCGAGGGCCAGTAGCAGGAATACTGTCATCCGCACCGTATCGGCGGCGATCAGTACCCGCCACGGATCGGCGCGATCCACCAGCGGGCCCGCTGGTAGTCCGGCGATCAGGTAGCCGATCGCGCGCGGAGCGACGGCAAGTGCCGACACCACCGGGCTGCCCGTCAGCTGCAACACCAGCAGTGGAATGGCGAGCAGTGCCAGGCCATCGCCCAACAGCGAGACCGACTGGCCGAACAGGAACAGCCGGCTACCGTCCATCGCCTGTCACAGTCCATGTGTAGCCGGCCAACTGCTCGAGCCGGGAGCCGTGATCGGTCTTCATGTCCCACGCGAGGGTGCCGTAGTCGATGCGTTCGACGCCACGCTGCAACGCGGCACGTACTTGTGCGTCGAAGCGCGTCACGAAGTAGCTTCCGTCTGCTTCCGACACCTGTCCGCACCACAACTGCCGTAACGTGTTTCCGTTCCGCAGCCCGAGGGTGAAGCCGACAACCCGGCCCTCATGCTGAACCGCCGTCATCACGATGTCCTCGCGAAGGTAGTGCGTGAGCATCCGATCCAGCGCCGCGGACTGTGTGTCGCGATCGGCGCACGAGTTGTACTTCCGCAACAGCGCGAGACGAAGTTCCAGCACGTCGTCGCGAACCTCGGCCAGATCGACCTCACCGACTGTCATGTCCTTCTCGGCAAGGCGGCGCAGGAGTCGCTCGATGTTCTTGCGCCTTCGGCGTGGCAGTTGCTGCCGGTACTCGTCCATGCTGGCGAAGGTCATGGGCAGTACGCAGGTCGGGTACAGCTCCACCCGTCTGGCGCCGAACTCGGTCAGGGCCAGGCGCAGCGGTTCCTGCCGCTCGGGTATGTAAAGGAACGACACCGACCGCGCCCGCTGCGCGACGGCCCAGGCGTCCACAGCGGTCAGAGTTTCCCGCAGCAGCGCCGGTTCGGTGGCGCCGGAACCCGCTGCCGCACAGGAATATCCGGGCAGAGTCACCAACACGGACGGATACAGCGCCGCGGTGTCCGGCACCGCAGCCGGAAGTGTCCGCGGCTCCGGGGACGGGAGGTCGCCACGCAGCACGGCCGCAATGTCGAACCGGGCATCCGTAGGTGAAGACTCCAGCCAGCGGGCATGTAGTCCAACCCGAGCCTGTCCGTCCACCGAAACGACCAGCCATCGGGGCTCACCCGGCAATAATGGCCCCATCGTCTCGAGCCAGCGGACCGACACGGTGTACTCGGACACCTCCGCGGCGAGATCGTCCCATTCAGGGGGCCGGATGGATGTGGCCCTCAAGTCGACACGCATAGCTCACCTGCACATCACGGGAAGGGTGGTCCGCGAGGGCCACCATCTTCTATATGACACCATATGACGGCACGATATTTAATGTACCGTCATTTACGGTAGCATCAATCCCCCGCTCAAGAAGGGATCAGCGACCCAGAATGATCTCGAATCCGTGGACGTTCCCCACGTCCAGCCCCTTACGCGCAGTGAAATTTCCACACCGCTAAGCCGTGATCGGTAGCAGTCGAGAGTGTCGTGGCGGTGCGCAGTGGAGCGGGGTTGAATTTCTTGTTCTGCAACGAAGTTTGGCGAAAGAGGTCGTCATTGAGCCTTCCAGGTAGCGGCTCAGCGGGTGACGCCACCTGGCCATACGCCGGAAACCGTTGGGGCGCAACGAGAAAGCGCTGAATATCGAGCATCGACAGGCTCGCCGCGCGCGGGCGCCGAGCCCGGCCCGGCGCTGCGGAAAACCAAGGGCAAGATCCGAAACACGCCTCCTGCCGACAGGAAGTCAGTTCTCAGAGCACACCGACGGCTGTCACTACTTCACGGGCGCAGCCATAGCCGATCGTGACGCCCGAACCGCCGTGGCCATAGTTGTGAACGACAGGGATGCCGACCGTTGTCTCTGTATCGAGCTCGAGACGAACTTCCTTGCGGCCAGGCCGCAGACCCACGAGGGTTTCGATGACCGAGCTGTCGGCCAATTGCGGTACCAGGTCACAGCACCTCTCGACGATCGATTGTGTCAGCTCGGGATCGGGTGTGACGTCCTGGTTGCCCACGTCAAGTGACCCGCCGAGTACGCAGTCGTTCGCTCTCGGGTGCACATATGCCCGACCTATCGGATGAGCCTCATCCCGTACCGACAATGCCAACCCCGGATTCGTCACACGAACAATCTGTCCCCGAATCGGGAACAGTGTGGAATCACCAACTAGCTCGCCGGCACGTAATCCGGCGCAGTTCACGACAACGTCCGGCCTCAGATCCGCCACATCGCCGAGCTTCTGAACAGTTCGCCGGATCCAGCGAGCCCCGAGAGCAACGATCCGGTCCCGCAGCCATGGCAGAAATACAGGCATCTCGACCAGCGGAACGGAAAACCGGTAGCCATGACCGTACCCTGGCGGCAACTCGTCGCTTCGAGCAATTCGAAAGCCTCGCACCGATTGCGACCAGGCCGGAAGAGGAGGATCACTGCGATACAGGGCGAGCGACTCACACATCCGTACCCCTGGGCTTCCGGCAACAGCCAGTCCTTCTAGGTAATCGAATGTGGTGGCAGCCCACGCGTTGACACGATCGACCGGCGCTGCTGCGGTCGGAAACCACACCGCAGCAGCCAGGAATGATGTGGTCACTTCGATCGGGTCGGCGCTGACAACAGCAACGTGGTATCCAGCGTTGATCAGCTCGAGGGCGGTCGAAAGGCCGGAAATCCCCGATCCAACCACGACTACCCGCACACCCCGATCGTAACTTTTACACCTTCGTCGCGGAGTCCTTGGGCTTCCCGCTCGTGGAAGCTTCCAATCGGGCGAGCGAACCGTGGGCACGGTGGACTTCGACAGTAGCGACACCGCCGACGGCCGCAACCCACCCGGGCAACCGGTCGCATCGGCAAAACCGATGCTCACGGCCGAATATCATGCAACGCAGTCAGTTACGCCATGCTGGAAACCATCTCAGACACCGGTTTCGCAGAACCGCTCGCCGGGCGAGCAGTGGTGGGCCGCGCCGTCACCATGTCGGGCATCGCCGCTCTCGGCACGCACCGACAGGCGAACCACTCAGCGGCGAGGGCGCAGCAGCACCGGACACCTAGTTCCTCACGGGTTCACCGCGATCGAGAAGGTTGTCATCATGCCCTCTGCCGGGTCTGCCACCCGGAGCAGGACAACACACATGCTGTTATCCCAGGTGAGACGCGATAGGCAAACGGGGCCGCTGGCCAGTTACGACCACCACGGCGGTGCGCATTACCTGCCGACCTCAGATGGACAACACATCCTCGCCCATGGGTCGGCAAGAAATGCGCACCCCGTTGGGCGCGTCCCGCGCAATCCGCACGGCGTTCTTCGCCCCGCTCGTCCAAGGCAAGGCGATGGCGGTGCCGGTCGCCTCCGAGCTCGATGCATCGCAGCGTCACTTCGGGGCTGGGCGAGTCGGCCTCTTATGCGCGGACCATGAGCAATTCACCCTGGTCAGCAGGCAACAACGGTCCCCGACGACCACGTGAAGGTCCCACCGAGTGTGGGCAGCACCGATATACGCATTTCCTACCGACCAGATCGCGCTGCCCAGCCGGACAGATTCAGCACGTCCAGCCTCTTACGCAGGCTGAGGAGGGTTCCCGAGCTTCAGCTGACGGGTCGAAGGCTCCGACTTTTGTGGAGGTCTGTGACCTCGCGCGACGGTGCGCATAACGTGCCGACCAGCTGCGAATCACCAATACGGAATCATTTGCCGCACACGGTATCCCACGCATAACACGCCGACCGCCACCTTCTTGGCGACTCTGACCTGCAATGATCCCTGTTCTCAACGGCGGTCGGCTTGTAATGCGCAGCCGTGCGACTGTCTCGCCGACACCGACGGTGGCGGTAACGGCACGCATAACAAGCCGACTCCCCCGCTCATAGCAGGGATCGCCACGGCAGGATACGTGGCCGACCGCGTACGCAGCGACCGCCGATCGAGTAGCGCCGCCGGGCAGACTAGGTCGGAGTGCGCATTTCTCGCCGACTACTGCAACCCACGGCGACAGCTCCGCCTGGCACCCATGATGTGCGCGGCATTCGGTGGCCACCAGCAGTTCATCAGCACCAGCACCCGTGAACTGACGCCGACACGTCTCACGGGTTCAAGGCCCAGACTCCTGAAACGGTCGCTGCTGTGTACGTCAAGTGCGGGCCGTGCTGGGACCGGCCCCTACCGCATGACATCGCCTTACGACACGCCGAGGGGTGCGCATTTGTTGCCGACCATCGCACCGTCTCGTACCCTCGATGGAGGCGATGCGCATTTCTCGCCGACCTTGTGCATGAATCTGTGCAAAACCCTGTGGATAACCGATTCGGTCCACACATTTGCCGCCGACCGCTTATCTCGCGATTTGCGGCCCGCTCACACATTTCCTGCCGACCGTACACACATTAAACGCCGACCGGACCTCAGTATTTGCGCAGGTCAGATAGCTTAAATCAGCCCCTACAAGTAGTTGTTATTCAAGTAGAGAAAATATCTTGTAGTAGTAGAGGCCCGGAATCTGTGCACAACCGGCCCCGCTCGGACTGGCCCCACCAGCACTCGGCCGCACCCCCCTCGCGCACGCCACGTTCACCTCCAGGCATCTTTAAACCACTCGCTACCGGGGGGGGAACAGGCACGGATCGCGACGCGGTAGCAACGGCGCTTCGCCGCGACCACGTCCGAAGGCGGGAAGTGAGGTCGGCAAGAAATGCGCATCGAGTCGGGAAGTTCCACGCTCGCTGCTCCATGGCTGACCATTTCGCCACGAACATGCGCATTTCTTGCCGACCCGCCATCCGAAGTGTGACTCCGGTCATGCGAAACCGATACGCCCCGAATACGGTCGGCTTGTAATGCGCATTAACACCGACACGCCGAAAACGGATGCGCAAATCGATGTCAGACGTGCAATGCTGACCCCCATGCCGCGGCCGAAACGAGATGATGCAGAGCTCGCCGCCTACGCTGCCGAGATCCAGGCTTTGCGAGAGCAGGAGCTCCAAGAGGTTGGCTACCTGGGGCGCCTGTTCACCCAGTTCAGTCTGCCCTACAAGGATCCTGGCTCAGACAAGGCTGTCTGGGGCCGCCAAAGTGGCGCGTATCGAATCTCGGTCCAGCCCGGCATGGTGATGGAGGACGGCGCCGCCCAGTCCTACGGCTTCCCGTACGGTGGCATCCCTCGATTGATCCTGGCGCACCTGTCGACCGAAGCGGTTCTGACCGGCGAACCAGTGATCGTTTTAGGCAACTCGCAGAGTGAGTTCATGCGAACGGTCGGTCTCGGGCGCGCAACCGGCGGGAAAACCGGCACCATCGGCCGATTCCAAAACCAGACCGAGCGATTGCTGCGATGCAGCATCATCATCGATTACAAGGACAACAGCGCCAAGCAGCGCTCCAAGGCCATCAAGCTGAGCGTCGCGACCAGCTGGGACCTGTGGTGGACCGGTCAGGCTCGACGGATGGGGGGTCGCAGCGAGATGCAGCCTTCCCTCATGCCCAGCACCATCAACCTATCCAGCGAATTCTTCAAAGAGGTCATCGCGCACCCGGTGCCGGTCGACATGAAGGTGCTCAATGCCTTGCAGTCCTCGCCGATGGCGATGGACATCTACATTTGGTTGACCTATCGCGTCTTCAAACTCGAAGACCCCGTGCGTATTTCGTGGCCTCTGCTGATGCTGCAGTTCGGAACCGCGCTTGCCGACACCAAGCAGGGCCGGCACCAGTTCCGGCGTGACTTCAAGAAGCATCTCGATGCGGTCAAGACGTTCTATCCCGACCTCAAGGTGACTGTCGACGACCAGAGCGGGCTGACTTTGTACCCGAGCCCGACACACGTCATCAAGAAGCCTGCCAGGCGCCTACACGCGATCGAATGAGTCTCGTCCTCGTTTCTGCGGACGACGTTGCTGTCGGTGGGAAGACGTCCATGAGGGGCTCAGACGAACGTCAATACTGACTCCACTGCTCCTAACGGCGAGGTCCCGCATGTTGGCGGATGTTTCCTACATGCGCTCCGCCTAGATTCTGTGAACGGCATTCGATCCCGCGTGACCATCACACCCGCCTGCGACCGCGGACTCCCGTTCAGATGCCGTGGTGGGTCGCTCGCGCGTTTGCCCTTCAGTGGTCGGGCGACCCACTCCAGGGTTTCCACGCCCGGCACTCCCTTTGAGGAGGCAGCATGGTTGGGCTCTACGAATACTTTGCCGCACCGGACGATACCGCTGCGGCTGCTGCGGTACGTTGCGACGCTGCGTCATTGGGGCTTCCATCAATAGGCCTGGTAATCGGTATCGATCCGGCGCTACAAATGGCGCGACTGGAATCACTGCTGCGGGGCATCGAGAACGGTCTGGTGATCGGCGAGCCACGCTGGTGCGTACCGGTGACCTCGCTGAAGCGAGGTCGGGGGCCGTGGATTGTGACGATCACCGATGGCCTGTGCGAGTCACTTGCCGCCGCGGACGACACAGCCCTCGCGCAAACGGTGTGGCTCTGGGCACGTACCCAGCCGCTCAGCGTTACCGAACTCGCCCGTCGGGAGAATGCGCTTGCCGACTTCCTCAGTGACTTCGCGGATCTTGCGCGCGAGGCACGAGCCTCCGATCGGCATCTCTACTGCTGGATGTCGCTGTAGCGGTACGAGTTTCCAACGTCCCATCAGCTCGGTGGTCCTCGTCGGGCGACGTCGGCCGGAGTGTGCGCCGTGGTTGCCGGTGTTGTTCAACGAATCTGGCGATGAAACCGAGATATTGCGCCACGCAGGGTGGATTATGCCTTTGCAGTGCCTCTATACGCTGCGTTGTCGGCATTGCGGCGGATGTCTTCTGGACAGGCACCGACGAGGCTTTCCCTGCCTAGAAGCGATCGCCCCTTGTCTATGAATCGAGAACGGAAGACAACTCGATGTCTCAGAGCTTTCGACACCGATGCTGTCGGTTATCGTTCCGGTGCTCAATGAAGCCGACGTCATCGAGCGCGCACTAGAGCGACTGATAGTTCAGGAGGCCGTCGACGAGGTGATCGTCGTCGACAACGGAAGCAGCGATGGCACCCCAGAGATCGTGCGGTCATTTGCGGCCACTCACACCAAGATTGAACTGATCCACGAGATCACCACAGGGATAGCACCTGCCCGAAATGCTGGATTCGACAAGGCCCGTGGGGAATTCATCGCACGCACCGACGCCGACACTCTCGTCTTCGAGGACTGGGCGGCGACGATCACGGAGTTCTTCACCGCCCATCCAGACACGGGTGCGGTGACCGGACTGTGCACCTATCACGACTCGCCCATTGGTTTCCTGCTCAAGTTCGGCCAATGGGTGATGGTTCGATCCGGCAGGTTCGGCGGTCAGGTCGGCAACATGTACGGGCCGAATATGGCGATCCGTCGCACTGTATGGCTGCAGGTTAGAGAAAGCACTCAGGCCCGCGCCGACGTCGCCGAGGATCTGGACCTGGCGCTGTGCCTGACTAAACACGGGTGCGTATCGATCAGGTGACGAGTATGCGTGCAGAGACGTCCTCCCGCCGGCGACGTTCAAGCCCTCGCAGCTTCTGGCATTTTCAGATGATCGGCCTGCGTACGCTGCGCGACCACAGCTTCCATGTTCAACCGATACACCGAGCCTTCGTTGTCAGCGCCTGGTTGTCCCACACTCTGCAATGGCCTGTGTATCGGTTCTGGGACTTCAAGCGCCACCAGTGGAGGCTGCGCCCTCATCCGGAGCGGATCTCCGCCGTCGGGTAGCACCGCTGATTCAGTAACTTACGGTCCGACCATGTCAGTGCGTTGGCAGATAACGCCGGTGGGAAGCCCGGCTCAGCTCAATATCCGTGCCCAGCACGCCGGACACGGATATTGGCGCGTCGACTGTCTCACCGGTCAGGACCTGGAGTTTTATGCATGCGAATCGAGTGCTGTACATCGCGGCGCACAGCATGACAACGACACTGATCTGAAGAACATTTGGATGCGGCTTGGGCATGTCATTGCGAGCCGCCGCGGGCGTTTCCCTCTGCCACCCTCTCCGACCGAGACCAGAGCAGCTGATGCTGACTGCTGTTTCTTGAACGGCTTTCGTCGTCGTCCAATCCCCCTTTTAGGGGGTTGCCAGCAACCGAAATCGGGCCAACGATGGAGATGTGAGTGATGTACCACACATCGACGAGTGGCCCGGCCATTCGCTGCCGCCGTCAAGCGGCAACCCTGATGTGCCGCAGAGGATGGCTGACGTCCAACGAGTTGCCCCGCAATTAGTAGGCCGCGCAACCGAATTCGTGCGGCTTGCCGGCCTCGTAGACCGGACCGTCGAAGGGTGCGGAGGGATCGCGATAATCGAGGGCGAACCGGGAATAGGTAAGACGGCGCTGCTCGATGCGGCGGTGACAGCAGCGATATCCCGCGGGATGCGGGTCTTTCGCGGGAGTACGACAGTGCTGGATTCACGACTTCCGTTTGCCGCGATCAGATCGTGTCGGCTACAGTCCACGCCGCTTGTCGAACCCGATGTCGTACAAGCAAGTTCGCTGCTCGACCAGGAAAATCTGCCCGGCCAGAACGTATTCGACCAGCAACTGTCCGTGATCGAAGCCGCAGTGACTGTCATCGATTATTGGTGCTCGCGTGGCCCGGTTGCGGTGTTTGTCGATGATGTCCACTGGGCTGACCCGTCGAGCCTGGTCGTATTGGGACGGTTGGCCGAGATGGTCACCGATCTTCCCTTGGCGATGGTTCTGGCGGTGAGTCGGACACCCGCTGATGGCGACGCGATGCGGCTGGCGGATCGTCTTGGTGTGCCGGATATCGAGAGGCTGCGATTGAACCAGTTGGGTGAGCGCGAGGTCCATGAGATGGTCACGCAACTTGTCGGCGCCCCGCTTACCTCAACTGTGGCAACCGAAGTCGCCGCGAGCGCGGGAGGAAACCCGCTCTATGTCACTCTTCTGGCGCAAGCCCTCGCCGACGAACGAATGGGTGGCCATAACAGGTCGGCTCCGTCGGATCTCGATCCAGCTACTCGGGCAGGCCTTGCCGTGCCGAATTCGTTGATCGACACTGTAGTTCGACGGTTGCGTCCCCTGCCCTCGCTCACACAGCGAGTGCTGTCTCTGGCTGCCGTCCTCGAATCTCGCATCGAGGCCGTTGAACTGTCGGCCGTTCTGAGCGCCCCAATTGTCGATGTGTGGGCGGCGCTGAGTCTCGCCGTCGATGCCGGCGTACTTGTCCGCACCGGTGATCACTTGACGTTCCAGCACGACGTCGTCCGGCAGGTTCTCGCCGACCAGGTGCCCGCTGCCACACGCACAGCATTGCAGCATCGGGCGGCCCAAGTACTCATAGCGACAGATGCTCCTGTCGAGCGCATCGCTGCTCTGCTACTGATCAGCGGCGCAGAGTTGGGGCAACAAAGCGTCTCGTGGTTGATCGAGTCCAATGATCGGCTGATTCGGCGCGTACCAGAGCTGGCGGTGACGTTGTTCACGAGAGCCCTTTCCACCGCGCGCCCGGGGGCGAGCCAGAATCACGCGCTGCAAGTTGCGCATACCCGTGCTCTTCTCTGGATTGGCGAAGCAGCGCAGGCCGAGACTGCCGCGCGTGCCTATTTGATCAACCATCCTCCGGATACACAGGGCCGCAACATCTTCCAATGGTTGATTCTGCAAGCCACCTACGCTCGCGGGATGCTGCCCGAGGCGATGGCCGCAGCGGAGACCGCCCTGACACAGCCCCGCATAACCGTGCGGGAGCGGTGCCTTTATCAGGGATTCCTGGCACTATCGTATTTTTTCGGAGAACGGTTCGATCTCGTTGAAACCATGGCTGCACAAGCCATCGCCAACGGACAGCGGTGTGGCGAACCTGTCGGCGCAGGGTTGGGATACACGGCGCTCGGCGGACTGTATTACACCCGGGGCAATCTCGATCAGGCGCTCACCTTCGCCGAGAGGATCGCCGCAGCGCATGAGGATTGCCGCCGGCTGGGAAACGTGAGCGCGCAGCTCGATCCCCATGCACTACACGCACATTCGCTGATCGAACTAGACCGATTCGAAGAGGCGGAATCGGTCCTCAAACTGGCCGTTGTGAGAAGCCGAAACAACCGCGGAATGCATCTGGTCTCACTGGCCCGTCTGTATTTCCTGGAAGGGCGCTGGGATGATGCTCTAGCCGAAATCCAGGCACGACAGGGCTTGCCCGATATCTTCGGTCACGGGCTTGTGACGACAAGCCTCACTACGTTGATCCACATCCATCGTGGCGTCTACCAGGCATCTGTTGACACCACACTGAAACCTGACGAACGAGTGGGCAGCCAAACTTATCTGCATTTCGAGTCCTGGGTAGCAGCATTGCTCCTGGAAGGGCAGGGACGGCCCACCGAGAGCCTGAGGATACTGTCGGAGGCATCCGACCAGCTCAGAACCGGACTATCGGCCGCGACAATCTATTACGCCTACCCAGACCTGGCGAGGCTCGCGGCGCTCACGGACAACAACGAAATGGCGATCGCGGTAGCTGGTGCGGCGCAAGCGTTCGATACGCAATACTCCACCCCGAGTCGGCGTGGTACGGCTCTGCTGTGCCGCGGATTGGCGATCGACAATCCAGACCTCCTCGAGCGGGCCGCTGATGAGTTCAGGGCTGCGGCACGGCCGTGGTACGAGGGGCAAGCGCGCGAAAATCTTGCGGTACTCCTCGCACGTGTCGGCCGAGATGACGAAGCCCGCTCGGCGCTGGACGCGGCCCTGGACATCTACGAAGAGCTGCAGGCGCAATGGGACGTGAGCCGCGCTGAATCGCGGTTGCGCGAATTCGGTATCCGCCGAACTCGTCGGCACATTCGCTTGCGGCCGACGACCGGCTGGGACTCGCTGACGCCCACCGAACACAGGGTCGCGATGCTCGTAGTGGAAGGACGTTCAAATTCCGATATCGCGGCGACGATGTTCCTGTCACGCCGCACAGTGCAGTCGCACGTATCGAGCATTCTGGCAAAGCTAGAAGTGAACTCGCGGGTTCAGGTGGCAGTCGGATTTCCGCCGGCATCTTGAGGCGGTGCCGGCAGCCCACGGGTCGCGATGGATTCGTCCTGACATGTCATAGTTCGCGAACGATTTTGCATCCGACTCGAGTCTGAAGAAGCGATCCTCGTTGGATACTGGCGTCACCGATGTTGCGAAACCGGCAGCGTAAACGTCGTTGTCGGCAAGGTTCGGGGCCGGTACAACGCTGATTCGAACATGAGGTGCCCTGCCAGGAATAGCGGCGGTTGCATAGGCTGGCAGGGCCTCTCACTGGGGTAATCGGCCAGGATCGCATCACTGTGATTTGATACCCAAACCGACAGCACTATACCCAATCGTGTGTCGCAATGGGTAATCCGTGCCTAGTCGGCTCCGCTATCGCAGCGAGAAGCCTGGTTGTAGGCCAGGTGGGAAAACGCCCGGAAATCAAGGTTCGTGCAGGTCAGCGCACAAAGTATCTGTGAAAGTGGAATGAAATTAGCATTTGGGGGGCGGCTGCGCGTGATGGCCTCTATCCACAGCCAGCAACGAGCCTACTACAGGAATCTCTTCTAGGAAAAGAACTACATGAGGGGTCCGTTTACCGCACGTCACCTGCGGATATGAAGGGTCGGCGTCCGCAAGGTATGCGTGCGGAGTCCGCTAGATATGCGCGCTGTCCTGGTAAAACGTCATGGCGTGTGTCCGCGAGATATGCGTGGAGAATCAGGAGTTTCAGGACGCTTCACGCGTGAGTTGTGGATATCGTCCGCTTGATATGCGTGGATAACCGATGGTTGTACACAGTCCGCGAGATATGCGCGCTATCTCGGTGTTCCTGGGATTGACCGGCGTTTCAGGACACACTCGCTACTTGATGGTTGTGGCACTGAGCTGGAGTGACTCGCCAACGTGTGGTGTCAGCGACGTGGGCGCGGCGCATATGCTGCGGACACCAGTTGTCCACCGTCCGCAGCATATGCGTGGATAACTGCGATCCGTCCGCAAGATATGCGCGGTTGCTCCCGGGATACCCTCCAGGCATGAGTCGCGGACCGGGTGTCCGCGAGATATGCGTGCACCGGGTGCGATTCGACGTCGTCGGCGTGGTTGTGGACGCCGCCATCGCGCAGGCTCGGCGGGTTTGCCTCCAACTGGCTCAAGTTCCGGCCAGTTGGTCCTTACTCCAGCCCAGGACGTGATGGCGTGTGTCCGCGAGATATGCGTGGACAATCAGGAGTTTCAAACCTGATCGGGCAGGGCGCCAATCGCGGATCGAGCAGTTTGGTGCCGTGGGTGCCCGGTATGACGTCGGCTCGGCGACCGCCGGTCCCGCTGCAACGTGTTCCGGGCCGGGTGCCGAGCAGCTCATCCCCGTTCGTCGACTTGCCAGCCCACACCCGGTAGCGGCGGCTGGTGCCGATCCGCGGCCCATCGCGGTTGTCTGCGAGTTGTGCGTGATCGCGACCGAGTTGCACGAGCCGTTCCAGGCGATGGCCGACGTCGGATTGACAGGTTAGGGCCAGCACCCGCCTCAGGACGGCGGTGCGGAGGCCTGGCGGGTCACCATCGAGGCAGCCCCGGTGATTGCCTCGGGTAACGCGTCGAACCAGTCCAGTACCGCGCGCTCGTACGCGATGCCGAAGTCCAGGGTGGCGCGGTTGAAAGGGTCGTCGGGTCCGGCCTTGCGGTGGGCCTCGTACTCGGCGAGCTGCTGGGCGTGGGCGACCCGGCCGCGGGCCACCAGGTCCGCCAGCCGGTCGGGGGGCAGGTGCCGGCCGAAGGAGACCAGCAGGAGGAACGGCGAGCGGTAGATGTCGGTGCCGGGGTCGCGTTCCAGCCACTGCTGGAACGCCTTTCGGCCGGCGTCGGTGAGGGTGAACGGCTGCCGGTCGCGGGCGCCGCGCTCCCCGGCCTCGATGAGGCCGTCGGCGGCCATCGCGCGCAGCTCCCGGTAGACCTGGCTCTTGGTGAGCGACCAGAAGTCCCCGACGCGCTGTTGGGCGATGACGACCAGGTCCCAGCCGGTCAGCGGCCCCTCGTGCAGGAAACCGAGCAGTGAGGCCGCCGTGGCGTTCAGGGTGCGGTCGGACATGCGTTCCTCGTTCCGGGCGACGGGCCTTGACGTAGCAATGTGTCCGGTCCTAGCCTGGCATTATCTCGACAGGACACATAGCTACGTCGAGAGTATCCCCCTAGGAGAGTCGCCATGCGAAAGCGACGTTGGCTGATTCCCGCGCTGCTGCTCATTGTCTTTACCGTCGGCGGTGGCTGGTTCAGCGCGACCGGCGGAAAGCTCGGCGACGTCGTCAAGAGCGGCGCGGCTACGTACCTGCCCAAAAGTTCCGAGGCCAGCACCGCTGCCGCGCTCGACCAGCGCTTCGGCGAGGCCCAGACGCTGCCTGCCCTGGTCGTTTACACCCGGCCCGGCGGACTCACCGTCGCCGACCGGACGGCGATCGGCCACCAGATCGACCGGATCAACACCGAACTCGCGGACAAGCTCGCCGGCCCGGTCCAACCGCCGGCCGACTCCGACGACAAACTTGCCGCCGAAGTGATCGTCCCCTACGCGGGCACCGACGAGACCAAGATCGCCGGCTACGTCCCCGAGCTCCGCGACATCGTCCACGACCCGAGCGGACCCCCAGCCTCGGTAACAGGGCCGGCCGGCGTCCAAGCCGACCTCCAAAACGCCCTCGGCGCCATCGATGGACTCCTGGTGCTCGTGACCGCCGCCGTCATCCTGCTGATCCTGGTCCTGGTCTATCGCAGCCCCCTGCTCCCCTTCCTGGTCCTGGCGGTCGCGGGCCTGGCCCTGACTGCCGCTCAGGGCGTCATCTACCTGCTGGTGAAGCACGGAGTCCTCAGCCTCGGCTCGGAAGTTCAGGGCATCCTCAACGTGCTGATCCTCGGCGCGGGCACCGACTACGCACTACTGATCGTCTCCCGCTACCGCGAGGAGTTGCGGGCCCACGACAACCGCTTCGACGCCATGCGTGCCGCCTGGCGCCGGTCCCTGCTGCCGGTGTTCGCCAGCGGTGGCACGGTCATCCTCGGACTGCTTTGCCTGCTGGTCAGCGGCCTCGGGCTCAACCGGGACCTCGGGCCTGCCGGGGCGATCGGCATCGGTTGCGCGTTATTGGCGATGACGACGGTGCTACCTTTGGCGCTCGCTTTGCTGGGGCGGGCTGCGTTCTGGCCTCGGCGTCCGACCTACGAGGGTGCTTCCGACGGTTATGTCGAGGTCAGTCAGGCCACCGGCACCGCCGCCGCAGCCCCGCGCCTCCGCGGCGCGACTCAGGTCCTCGACACGCCCGCGGTTGCCACCGAGGCCGACCGGTCCGGTCGCTGGGCCCGAATCGCCGTGCTGGTCGCCCGACATCCCCGGCCGCTCTGGATGGGCGCCCTCGCAGTCCTCGCTCTGCTCTCCCTCGGACTCCTCCGACTCCACGCCGACGGCATCCCACAAACCGACATGATCCTCGAGGGCCCCGTCGAATCAGCTACCGGCCAGACCGCCCTCGCGGCGCATTACTCGGCCGGCAGCGGTAACCCGGTCCTGACCATCGCCCACGCCGACCGAATCCCCCAGGTCGCCGACGTGATCCGCGCCGTCCCCGGCGTCGCGACGACCGACATCTCCCCGACCACTGTCGATGGCTTGGGCAAGATCGACACCACCCTCACCACCGCGCCCGACAGCAAGGCATCCCTCGCCACGGTCGAACGGCTGCGCTCGGCAGTGGCGGCAGCGGTCCCCGACGCCCAATCGAAAACCGGCGGCTACACCGCCGTCCTCATCGATTTCAACGCCCAGGCGACGAAGGATCGCATCGTCATCCCCCTCCTACTCCTGGTCATCTGCGTCCTCCTGACAATCCTGCTCCGCTCAGTGGTCGCTTCACTGCTGCTCCTGGCCACGGTGGTGCTGTCCTACCTGGCAGCCCTCGGCGTATCAGCGGTGATGTTCCACGACGTCTTCGGCTTCTCCGGCGTTGACGCGACCTATCCCCTGCACGCATTCGTATTCCTGGTGGCGCTGGGTGTCGACTACAACATCTTCCTGATGACCCGCGTCCGCGAAGAGGCACAGCGCACCGACACCCGCCGCGGCACCATTGCCGGCCTCACCGTCACCGGCGGCGTCATCACATCAGCCGGCATTGTCCTGGCTGCCACCTTCGCGGCCCTCGCGGTCATTCCACTGGTTCTCCTGGTAGAGCTGGCGTTCACAGTCGCTTTCGGCGTACTCCTGGACACCTTCGTCGTGCGCTCGATCCTCGTGCCCGCGCTGACCATCGACCTGGGACGAGCCATGTGGTGGCCGAGTGCGCTGTCTCGTCGAACGATCGAGGCGGGGCCGGTGCCCGAGTCCGAGCCCGAGCGCACTGAATCCGAGA
Source organism: Nocardia sp. (assembly GCF_025465275.1). GTDB lineage: Bacteria > Actinomycetota > Actinomycetes > Mycobacteriales > Mycobacteriaceae > Nocardia. Next base: position 19,205 of record NZ_JAODNK010000152.1, read on the forward strand.
CGGCCGACCGATGATCTTGTACGCCGGAATGGGGACCGGTCCGGAAAAAGACGATCATGCCGGTTCTGCTCCATGCGCCAGGCCCTCCGGACCCGGGAGGATGCGGCCGCCTTGGGGATGAGTGCTGGAGGCACCTCGGTGTGGGAGAGCCTGAATCGCAGTGTCCGCGAGGTATGCGTGCTGCTGACCGTGCGATTTCCGCAAAGTATGCCTATTCCCGCACACGGTAAGTCGGAAAAGTGGCATTTGTCAGTGACGTGCAATGCTCGGCGCCATGCCACGCCCCAAACGTAGTCCGCTGGACATCGTCCGTGCGGCTGCCGAAGTGTGGGATGGAGAGCAAGAAGTCGGCTACTTGGCTCGCATGTTCACGCAGACCTCGCTGCCGTATCGGGACCCCGGGGACGTGCCTGCCTGGGGTCGGCGCAATGGTGACCTCTCGTTGACCGTTCAGCCAGGTATGACAACGAATTTCGACAACAAGCCGGTGTCAATCGGATACCCCTATGGAACGATGCCGCGGCTGATCCTGACCTTCCTGTCGACTGAGGCTGTGCGGACGGGTTCACCCGAAGTGATTCTGGGAGATAGCCTCACGGACTTCATGGCTGCGATGGGGCTCGCGGCGACTGGCGGCAAGAACGGGTCGCTGACGCGAATGCGTAACCAGTCGCACCGGCTGTTCAACGCGACCCTCACCATCGAGTACAAGGGAGATAAGAACCGCCGGATCGGTGCGAAACTCTATGTAGCCAGCGCCTACAACATCTGGTGCGGTGCCGATTCGGAGGACGGCCATCCGTCGTTGTTCACCTCTACGGTTCGGCTCAGCGACGAGTTCTTCAACGAGGTCACCGCGCACCCGGTGCCATTGGATATGAATGCGATCAAGGCTCTGGGCGGATCCGCGTTGCGCCTAGATATCTACGCCTGGCTGACCTATCGCATGTTCTCGGTGAAACGAGAGACCACAGTGCCATGGGGATCGCTGATGGTCCAATTCGGTTCGGCGGCAGACTCGTCCGACCGCCGCCGCCGGCACCAGTTCCGGCGCGATTTCACCGAGGCCCTCAAACAGGTGCTGGTGGTATATCCGCAGGCCAACGTTGACACCAGTGACTCTGGTGTGGTGCTGCGTCCGGGGCTCCCGCATATTCCGATGTCGCAGGGATTCCGCGCCTTGGCTCACTAGCCGGGATCCCGGCTAGTGAGCAAGTGCCTTCTGCAATCTGTCAGGTGGCGAAAAGCCAGACGACGCGCCCGCTGGCCTGCGTTCGGCGAAGCTCCGGACCTGGAATACGGTGTCCGATCCCTGATCTCCACAGGGCTCGAGGATCGCAGTTCTAGTCTGCTTTGCCTGCCTCATCGTCGAGCTCCTCGGCTGTCAACGTGGCGATTTGCTCGGCGAGGTAGAGCTTCAGGGCTTCGTCGACGAGCGCGCTCCGACTGCCCGCCTGCCAGTCGATGACGAGGTTGTCGATCAGCTCGATATCGGGTGCGATGATGCCGGCCAGCGGGATTTTCACCGGAGGCTCGGTGTGCCTTCGTCGGCGCGGTCGTGTCTGGTCCACGCGCCGGAACAGTCGACCCGAAGGTTTCGCATTGGCCAGCTCCTGGAAATGCTGGCGCAGTTCGGTTTCGAATTCTTCGATAGCGTCGAGGACGACCTCACCGTAGCTGCGACCCCTACCGCGTTGCTGCTTCTCGCTGTGTGTGAGGTGTCGCAGTGCTTCGGCGACCTGTGCGGCAACGTGCGCCTCGGCGATCGACTGCACCGTCCGGGCGCGGCTGGTGGCGGTGCGGGTGCGCTTGGCGGGCGTATCTGCTGTTGCTGCAGCAGTTTTGGCCGCTGTCTTGCGTGGTGCCTTGGGGGGGACGAGGACGTGTTCGGTGCCATCGGCTGGTAACTGCTGAATCGGTTGCGGGGCAGCCGGAGGGGGTTGCGGCGCTACTGGAGCGGGCGACGGTGGCAGCAGGTCGTCGATATCGTCGAGATCGCCTTCGGTGAAAGCTCCTTTCCGAGCCATTACACGTTCTCCTTCGCACGTTCGCCGGCGCCGAGCCGGATGAGCACTTCTCTGGTCAGCTTCTGATAGTCGGTCGCCAGCGGTTCGGTGTCACGTGACCAGCGCTTGGTACGTGTGTCGCTGACCTCGCCGGAGCCGTTCGTTTTAGGGGGCGAAAACGCGATGAGCTCCTCGGCAGTCAGATGGAAGGCGCGCGCGTCCAGCGCGGTGGCCTTGTCTTGCCGGATGAAACTACGGAAGGGTTCGATTCCGGTTCCGTCGAGTAGGTCCATGATCTTTCCGAGGGTGTCCTCGTTACGCCGGACTGCTCGAGGATTGCAGTCGAACAGCACCATGCCCATGAGCTCGATCTGTGCACCGTTCTTACGGGCCCACAGGTAGCGCCGGGCGAGCAGTTCGGCGCCGTCGATACTTCCGTCGTCCTCTTTTGTGGGCACGATCAGCCAGCTCACTACCTGCAGGAGTAGATCCAGGACGCCGCGGTCACCCGGACCTGAGTCGATGAGGACCAGGTCGTAGCCGACGCTGTCGACGAGCGTCTCGAGTGCGACGAGTAGATTCTGGCGCGGGTCGATTCCGTGTTGCTCGGCGGTGGCGGCGACGGCACCTGCCATTGCCAACAGCTTTCCGCCGCAGACGACATCGAGGTTCGGGCGGACATCACGCACGGGGTCGAGGGCTGATCCGTACTGCAGCGTCATCGCCAGTGAGCGACCTTCATCGGACTCTTTGACGCCGAGGTCGCGGATAGTGCAGTTGCCTTGTTGGTCGGCGTCGACCACCAGTACGCGTTTGCCCCGCCGGGCAACGGCAACGGCGATGGCCGCGACGATCGACGACTTCCCCACTCCCCCCTTTTGGTTGGCCACCAAAATCGTTCGTCTCACGGCGCGGACATCTGACAGCAAACGCGAACTCGTCACGCCCGGAACACTACCGGAGGTCAACCGACAGGACCAA
>NZ_JAODNK010000157.1 GCF_025465275.1 Nocardia sp.
CGACCAGGAATACGCGCTTGCGGCCGAAGATGTCGCCGAGTCGGCCGCCGGTGATGAGCACTGCCGCGAAGGACAGCACATAGGCGGCGATGATCCATTCGATATCCGAATACGCGGCGCCCAGATCTTTCTGGATGCTCGGTACCGCGACATTCACGATGGTCACGTCGAGCAGGTCCATGAACCCGGCGGCCAGGACGACGGCGAAGGCGATCCACCGGCGTGGATCGAGTGTTGTGGGGATGGTGTCGGATTCCACGGCGAGCTCTCTTCGATTCGGTGGGGCGATTTCGATTCGGTGGGGTGCTGCGACCTCTCAAACTATGCACCTCAGGTGATTATCACGCAAGATGGCAATCATGATTGGTGCTCGCATGTAGAATTTCGATGTGACCGAAGCCGACCCGCGCCCCGTGCTGCTCGCCGATTCCATCCCCTTCGTGCTGTCGCAATTGGGTACGCAGGCCACCTTCCGGTTCACCGATCTGCTCACCCCGCTCGGCATCAAACCGCAGCAGTTCGGCATGCTGCGCATCCTCGAGGCCGCCGGTGGGCGCTCCCAGCAGCAGTTGTCCGAGGCGCTCGGCATCCACCGGAATGTGATGGTCGGACTGGTCGACGATCTGGAGAAGCGTGGGTTCGTCGAGCGCCGCAAACACCCGACCGACCGGCGCGCGCACGCCGTGTATCTGCTGCCCGCCGGTTACGAAATGCTCACGCGGGCAGCGGGAATCGCCGCCGCCCTGGATGCGGAAATCACCTCGGCGCTCGATGCCGGCGAGCGGGAGACACTGCTCGCACTGCTGCAGAAGACGGCTGCCGGAAGCGGGCTGCTGCCCGGGATTCATCCGGGATTCACCACCGATCGGGCCGCTGGTTCCGGATGTGACACGGGTCACTGACTCGGGCGGTCACAGCGGGGTGCCGCCGGTGTCCAACCAGGTGAAGGCAATTCACTCGAAAGGACAGCCCTCATGACCCGCATCGATGTACTCGACTCGTTCCTCAACTACAGCGACACCGGCACCGGTGACATCCCGGTGGTGTTCCTGCACGGCAACCCGACCTCGTCGTACATCTGGCGCAATGTGATCCCGTATGTCAGCGGCGAAACCCGGGTGCTGGCACCGGATCTCATCGGGATGGGCGCCTCCGGTAAGCCCGACAGCGACTACCGGTTCGTTGATCACGCCCGCTACCTCGACGCCTGGTTCGAGGCGCTCGGGCTGGAGCAGGTGATCATCGTCGGCCACGACTGGGGTGGTGCGCTCGGAATGGACTGGGCGGCAAGCCATCCCGGCCGAGTGCGCGGCATCGCCGTGGTGGAGACCTTCCTGCGTCCCATGCGCTGGTCGGAAATGCCGCCGCAGGGCGCGGAACTCTTCCGCCGCTTCCGCTCCCCGGAAGGGGAGGAGATGGTCCTGGAACGCAATATGTTCATCGAGTTCAACCTGCCCGCCTCCACCCACAACCTCACCCCGGAAGCCCTGGACACCTACCGCGCGCCCTACCCGACCCCGCAATCCCGCAAGCCGATGCTGGTGTGGCCGCGCGAATTCCCGCTCGACGGCGAACCCGCCGACGTGGTCGCGATCATCGAGAACTACGACCGCTGGATGGCCTCCACCCCGGAGGTGCCCAAGCTGGTCATGGCCGTCGAGAACGGCGTCGGCCTCGGTTCCCCGGAAACGATGGACTGGGCGGCGGCCACCTTCGCCGCCGCCGAGATCACGAATATCGGCCCCGCCGGGCACCACTGCCCGGAAGACCAGCCCGACGCCATCGGTGCCGCGGTCGCGGAATGGATTCAGCGCCACGCATTGACGGCGGCCCCAGCCATCGCCTGAACGCTGGTGACGAGAGGTTCGGAGTCGATCGCGGGTGCACTACACGCCGCGCTCTGCGATCGGCCCTGCCTCGCCCTACTGATCCCAGGACAGGCGGACTGCCCACTGGTCGTATCGCGCACCGCACAGCCCTGTCGAACCGCCTTGCGCCACGCCGCATCCGCGCCCAAGCTGGCGATATGGAGACCGAAGCCAGCGGCAGATCTTCCGCGGACACGCCTGAATCCCGAGTGGGAAACACCACGCGCGGCGTCGCACCGGACATCATGACGGAGGTCGAGGGGAGCTCCGGTGCAGCGGTCGACGGCCATGATTTCGGGGGCACGGCGGAGGTGGAGTCCGGGCCGGATGCGGCCGAGCGGGAGTTGGTGGCGCGGGCGGTCGGCGGAGATCGGGCGGCGATCTCCGAAGTGGTTCGGCTGCTGCAGGATCCGATCTACCGGCTGGCGCTGCGCATGGTGTGGCGGCCCGCCGATGCGGAGGATGCCAGCCAGGAGATCCTGCTGCGGGTGGTCGGCAAGCTCGGCACCTGGCGGGGTGAGGCCAAACTGCTCACCTGGGCGTACCGGATCGGGGTCAACTATCTGCTCAACCTGAAACGCCGGACGCCGCAGGAGCAGCAGCAGTTGAGCCTCGACGAATTCAGCGAAGGCTTGAAAGACGGTCTGGCCGAACAGGATTACCGCGGCCCCGAATCGAGTCTGCTCACCCACGAGGTGCGGCTCAATTGCAGCCAGGCCATGCTGCAATGCCTGGTCCGCGACGAACGCATCGCCTTCGTACTCTCCGAGATCTTCGAACTCAGCTCCGCCGAGGCGGCATGGATCTCCGGCACCACCGCCCCCGCTTACCGAAAGCGCCTGGAGCGAGCCAAGAAACGACTGGGCAACTTCCTCACCTCGACCTGCGGACTGGCGAATCCGCAGGCCTTCTGCCGCTGCTCACGCCGCGTAGAAAAGGCCGTCGACCTCGGCCGCATCACCCCACCCCGCCCCACCTTCGCCGCACATCCCCTCACCCCGGGCGGCCGAACCGTAGACAGCGCCGCCCGGCAACTGGCGCGCCCCCGCGCCGCAACACCGCCGACCGCCGGCCGCGCCGCCCAGGAAGTAGAACGCCAGATGGCGCAACTGCACGCCGCCGCCGCCATACTCGGCGCCCACCCGGATTACGCAGCCCCCCAAGCCAAAATGGACGCCATCACCACCATCCTCACCTCCGGCCGCTTCCCCCTCCTGGACTGACAATCCCCCTCGGTACCGGCCCCCTTAGTCCCCGGACCGCAACCGCACAGCCGTTATCCGAACCGCACACCCCTTAGTCCCCGGACCGCAACCGCGCAGCTGTTATCCGAACCGCACACCCCTTATATCCGTTGTGCCGCTGAGAAAAGATCTGTGCGATCGGACGGGCCTTGTGCGATCGGACGGGCTTTGTGCGGTCGGACTGGACCTGTGCGGTCGGGTGGGACCTGTGCGGTCCGGGCATCGCGGGGGAGTTCGGGTTAGGTCTGTGCGGTGAGTAGTTCGCGGGCTGCGGGGACTACTCGGCGGGCGAAGCGGTGGACCTGGTCCACGTCGAAGCCGGGGGGCCAGTAGATGAAGGTGTCGAAGCGGGCGTTCTTGTGCAGGGCGGCAATGATTTCCGCCCACTCCCGGGCGGAGCCTTGGATCGGGTCGTTGCCGCGGGGGCGGGGTTGGAGTTGCTGATCGCTGATGACGCCGGGGAGCGCCGCCATGCGGGTGATGGTTTGTGGATCGCGGTGTTCTGCGAGTGCGGCGGCGTCGATTCGGTCCTGCGCGGCCCGCCACCGCTCCCAGGGCAGCCAATTCGGAAGTGGCGCAACCCATCCGTCGGCAACCCGGCCCACCAGATCGAGGGCGTGCGGGCCCATGGCTCCGATCCAGATGCCGATCCGGTGCGCCGGCGCGGGCCCGCCCGCAATGCCCTGCACCGTGTATTCGTCGCCCTGGACCGACACCAGCCGCCCGGGTCTCCAGGCGGCGCGGATGATCTCGATCCCCTCCTCGAGAGCCCGCAGCGCCGCCCGCCCCTTCAGCGCAGGCCCACCCATGGCGACCACACCGTCCTCGAAAGCGCCCGCCCCGACCCCGAGCTCGAACCGCCCGCCGCTCAGCAGATCGAACGTGGCGGCCTGCTTGGCCAGCATGGAAGGCCGCCGCAGCGGCATATTCGCGACCCCCGGATACACGCTGATCCGCCTGGTCGCGCTCAAGCAGGCCCCCAGCACCGCGAAGGTATCCCCGAATTCCGCCGCATACGGGTGATCCTGGATCCCCACCAGATCCAGCCCCTCGTCCTCGGCGGCCTTCGCCATATCGAGGACGTCCTCCAGCGCCGCCGCGGTGGGCGGGATCGAGATGCCGAATCGGAATGCCATCCTGCCTCCTCCGGGTGCGACGCCAAGAGGATCTTCGACTGCGGAGGGGGCGATGTCCGGAATTCCCTGTTTGCCAGCGTGTCTTATAGCTATGGCACCTGGTAGAGGCGTAGTGGAACCGGCTAGGGAACCTGATAGAAGGTGGAGAAGGACGGTCCCTCGCCGATGAGGTAGTGGTTGTAGCCCTCGGCCGTCACGGAGACCTTTCCGGAACCGACGGGCAGGTCCAGGGAGATGGTCGGGCCGCCGTCCTTGGTCGCGTTCACCTGGGCGTAGGTCGGCAGTCGGCTGGCGGGCAGGTTGTCCCAGTTCAACGCCCAGTACATGACCGCGCCATTGCATCCGGCGGGATTGTCCGCTCCGGCCCCGTAGGTGCCCAGCGGTTGCAGATTCAGCGTGAGCACGCCCGGACGATCCGGGTTGTAGTCGACGGAGGTGCGGTAGTGCACCCCGCAGCTGCCGGTGATGGCATTGCCTTCCGACTGCGAGCCCGGGGGCTGCCAGGCGATCGGCGGTTCGTAGGCATTGGCGACACCGGCTCCGCTGAGAGCGAAGGCCGCGGCGGCCGCGCCGCTGATTCCGGCGGCGGTGAGAGTGCGAAGTTGCATTGATATCCCCTCGAGCAAATATGTAGCGAACATACTTTCACGGGGTATGTCCGCTTCGCCCAGCTGGGTGGGGAGTGGGCCGTTACCCTTCGGGGGTGAGTGCGAGGTCGTCCGATGCGTCGGGGTCTGCGAGCGCCGGGCGAATGCGGGCTCGGGATGTAGATCGCGTGGATGCGCGTGCGCGGTTGGACGCTGCTTATGAAGAAGGCCAGCTGGGGGCGGACGAGTACGACCAGCGGTCGCAGCGGGCGCAGGCCGCGCAGACGGTGGCGGAGCTCGGGCAGCTGGTGGGGGATCTGCAACCCGGGCGGACCGAGGTGCCGCCGACGGCCACACCGGCGAAACCGGCGGAGCTGAGCCGTTATCCGACCCGGACTCGGGCACGGGACAGTGATCGTGCGGCAACCGCCGCGCTCCTGGATGCGGGGCTCGCCGACGGTCAGCTGAACGAGGCCGATCACCGGGCGCTCACCGAACTCGCCGGGGAAGCCTCGACTTTGGGCGAGCTGGCGGATCTGACCTCGGATCTGCAGCGGCCGGACAATGCGCCCGCCGTGGTGCAGCCGCCGAAGACGCAGCGGCGCAAGGTATTCAGCTGGGCGGTGCTCGCGGCCTGCGCGGCAATGTTCGCGGCCGGATTCGTGGCGGTGGATCAGCCGCCGGATATTCCGGCAGGCGCGCCCGTAGCTCCGCTCGGCGTGGTCCAGCCGATTGCGATTCCGATGCCGAATCTTCTTACCGCGGAAGGCTTCACCGTCTTCCGCGACCTGGTCAGCATCTACGTCGAGAACGGCTCCAAAACCGCATACGTGCAGGTATCGCCCCAGGGCGAGCCGATCACGGTGCACCTCCCGCAGTAATCTCGACCCTGCACGAAAATTTTCTGCGCTCCCTGGAATAGATGTCATGAGTCGCCCGTTGGTGCTGTTCAGACAAGGTTGAGCGAAGCGGACTCAAGTTCAAGTTGCACCAGACGGACAACCGGTGCAGGATTGAGCCGACCACGCTCAGTGTTGCTGAGGATCCTGCCCCGATTCGGAGCAGGATCCCGCCGCTAGGACACATCGGTACGTCAATCAGGAGGAATCACCATGGCTCGTGCGGTCGGTATCGACCTCGGGACCACGAACTCGGTCATCGCCGTTCTCGAAGGCGGTGAGCCGGTAGTCGTCGCCAACTCGGAGGGCTCGCGTACGACCCCGTCGATCGTCGCTTTCGCGAAGAACGGCGAAGTTCTCGTGGGTCAGCCCGCGAAGAACCAGGCTGTCACCAACGTCGATCGCACGATTCGGTCCGTCAAGCGCCATATGGGCGAGGACTGGTCGGTGGAGATCGATGGCAAGAAGTACACCCCGCAGGAAATCTCCGCGCGCACGCTGATGAAGCTGAAGCGCGACGCCGAGGCCTACCTCGGTGAGGAGATCACCGACGCGGTCATCACCGTCCCCGCCTACTTCGAGGACGCGCAGCGCCAGGCCACCAAGGAAGCCGGCCAGATCGCGGGCCTCAACGTCCTGCGCATCGTCAACGAGCCCACCGCGGCCGCGCTGGCGTACGGCCTGGACAAGGGCGACAAGGAACAGTCCATCCTGGTCTTCGACCTCGGTGGCGGTACCTTCGACGTCTCCCTGCTCGACATCGGCGAGGGTGTCGTCGAGGTCCGTGCGACCTCCGGTGACAACCACCTCGGCGGCGACGACTGGGACGAGCGCGTTGTCACCTGGCTGGTCGACAAGTTCAAGGCGTCCTCGGGCATCGACCTGACCAAGGACAAGATGGCCCTGCAGCGCCTGCGCGAGGCCGCCGAGAAGGCCAAGATCGAACTGTCGTCCTCGCAGTCGACCTCGATCAACCTGCCCTACATCACGGTGGACGCGGACAAGAACCCGCTGTTTCTCGACGAGCAGCTGACCCGCGCGGAGTTCCAGAAGATCACCTCCGATCTGCTGGACCGCACCCGCAAGCCGTTCCAGTCGGTCATCAAGGACGCCGGCATCGCCGTCGCCGATATCGATCACGTTGTGCTCGTGGGTGGTTCGACCCGTATGCCCGCCGTCTCGGAGCTGGTCAAGGAACTGACCGGCGGCCGTGAGCCCAATAAGGGCGTGAACCCGGACGAGGTCGTCGCCGTCGGCGCCGCCCTGCAGGCCGGTGTGCTCAAGGGTGAGGTCAAGGACGTCCTGCTGCTCGATGTCACCCCGCTGTCGCTGGGTATCGAGACCAAGGGCGGCGTGATGACCAAGCTCATCGAGCGCAACACCACCATCCCGACCAAGCGGTCCGAGACCTTCACCACGGCCGATGACAATCAGCCGTCCGTGCAGATCCAGGTCTTCCAGGGTGAGCGCGAAATCGCTTCGCACAACAAGCTGCTCGGATCCTTCGAGCTGACCGGCATCCCGCCGGCTCCGCGTGGCGTGCCGCAGATCGAGGTCATCTTCGACATCGACGCCAATGGCATCGTGCACGTGACGGCCAAGGACAAGGGCACCGGCAAGGAGAACACGATCAAGATCCAGGACGGCTCCGGCCTGTCCAAGGAGGAGATCGATCGCATGGTCAAGGACGCCGAAGCGCACGCTTCGGAGGACAAGGCCCGTCGCGAAGAGGCCGAGACCCGCAACCAGGCCGAATCGCTGGTGCACCAGACCGAGAAGTTCATCAAGGACAACGAGGACAAGGTCCCGGCCGAGATCAAGACCAAGGTCGAGGCGGCCATCACCGACGCCAACAAGGCGCTCGAGGGCACCGATATCGCGGCCATCAAGACCGCGGTGGAGAAGCTCGCGACCGAGTCGCAGGCGCTGGGCCAGGCCATCTACGACGCCAGTGCCGCGGATCAGGCCGCCTCGAGCAATGGCTCGAGCGCGCCCGACGCCGATGACACCGTCGTCGACGCCGAGGTCGTCGAGGAGCCGGAGAAGAAGTGACGAACCCGAACCCGGAACAAGAACCGATCACGGTCTCGGGTGAGGGCGCGGAGGCCGCGGCGGAAGGATTCGCCGCGGCTTCGGCTGCGGATGATGTTGCCATGAGCGAGGATTCGCTCGCCGACACCATCACCGCCGAGCTCGCCGAGCGCACCAACGATCTGCAGCGGCTCACCGCCGAATACGCCAACTACCGCCGCCGCGTCGAACGGGACCGCAAGGCCACCATCGACAATGCCAAGGCGACGGTCGTCGGCGAACTGCTGGCCGTGCTCGACGATCTCGACCGCGCTCGCGCACACGGCGACCTGGACAATGGACCGCTCAAGTCGGTCGCGGACAAACTGGTCACCGCCCTGCAGAAGCAGGGCCTCGAGGACTTCGGTTCCGAGGGTGAGCCTTTCGACCCGACCCTGCACGAGGCCGTGCAGCACGAGGGCTCCGGGCACGACCCGGTGATCGGCATGGTCATGCGCAAGGGTTACCGCTTCGGCGACCGCGTCCTGCGTCATGCGCTGGTCGGGGTCACCGACGGGGTGGCCGATCTGAACGGCTCGGCCGCATCGGATTCGACGAACGCCGGCCCCGATGCCGCTGGCGCCTGACACACCGGTGGCCCCGCACGGGGCCACCACGTCGGTCCCGTACGGGATGGCGGCGTCGAGAAATCTGGAAGGAGGAGATGCCCGGTGAACCGGGAGTGGCTCGAAAAGGACTTCTACAAGGAGCTGGGTATCGCCTCCGGCGCGACCCAGGAAGAGATCAAGAAGGCGTACCGCAAGCACGCCCGCGAGCTGCATCCGGACAAGAACCCGGGTGACGCCAAGGCGGAGGAGCGATTCAAGGTCGTCAGCGAGGCGCATGCCGTGCTGTCCGATCCGGAGAAGCGCAAGGAGTACGACGAAGCGCGAAAGCTCTTCGCCAACGGCGGTTTCGGCCGCGGTGGCTTCTCGCCCGGCGGTGCCGGCTACGGCCAGCCCGGCGGATTCTCCGGCGACTTCAACCTGGGCGATATCTTCGGCGGTCAGACGGCCGGAGCGGGCGCGGGCGACGGTGGGCTGGGCGATCTACTCGGCGGACTGTTCAACCGCGGCGGCACTCGTACCTCGTCGCGCCCCAGGCGCGGCAGTGATGTGGAGACCGAGACGACGCTGGGCTTCCGCGAGGCCGCCCAGGGTGTGACCGTTCCGCTGCGCATGACCAGCCCGGCAGCCTGCACCACCTGCCACGGCAGCGGTGCGAAGCCGGGCACCAGCCCGCGAGTCTGCCCGCACTGCAACGGATCCGGCGTAGTCAGCCGGAACCAGGGTGCGTTCGGATTCAGCGAGCCGTGCGAGGACTGCCGGGGCACCGGGTCGATCATCGACGACCCGTGCGTCGACTGCCACGGCTCCGGCATCCAGAACCGGACCCGCACCATCACCGTGCGTATCCCCCCGGGGGTGCGTGATGGTCAGCGAATCCGGTTGGCGGGCCAGGGCGAAGCGGGTCTGCGAGGTGCGCCCCCGGGCGACCTCTACGTCGCCGTGCACGTCAGTCAGGACAAAGTCTTCGGCCGCAACGGCGATGACCTGACCCTGGTGCTGCCGGTCAGTTACAGCGAACTGGTGTTGGGGACAACGGTTTCCGTGCCCACGCTGGAGGGACGCGTCGGCGTCAAGGTGCCCCCGGGCACCGCCGACGGCCGCACCCTGCGCGTGCGCGGACGCGGTGTGCCCAAGCGCGACGGCGTCGCGGGCGATCTGCTCGTGACCGTCAAGGTCGCGATTCCGCAGAAACTGGACGACGAAGCCACCGAGGCGCTGCGGCGCTATGCGGAGGCGGAGAAGACCAGTGGTTTCGATCCGCGAGCCGGCTGGGCAGGTGCGTGATGAATCCCGATCCGAAACAGGCCGCCGAGGCTCAGTACTTCCTGATCTCGGTGGCTGCGCAGCTGGCGGGCATGCACGCCCAGACGCTGCGTACCTATGACCGTCTGGGTCTGGTATCGCCGCAACGTACTTCGGGCGGCGGCCGGCGCTACTCGGACCGGGATGTGGAGCTGCTCCGCGAGGTGCAGCGCCTGTCCCAGGACGAGGGCGTCAACCTGGCGGGCATCAAACGGATCATCGAACTCACCAACCAGGTCGAGCAGCTGCAGCAGCGGGTCGCCGAACTGGGTAATGAAGTGGACAGACTCCGGTCGGGTTACCGGCCGGATCTGAGTCCTCCACAGCGCAGTACGGCATTGGTTGTCTGGCAACCGCGCCATCGCCGCACGTAGTACGACAGCTCCGTCATACCGATGTTTTCGGCCGGGATCCACAGTGGGTCCCGGCCGAAAGGTCACCGGATGACGGAGCTTTTCTCTTTGTTGCGGGTGATGTGCTGCATTTCTTTGTTTGTGGGAGAAGTTGTGGATAAGTGTGGGGGAGAATTAAATACAGACCGGCCGGTTGTAAACTTCTGACGATTGCGAGTTTTGTCCTTATACCGCAACGTATTTCGGCAACCTTCAAGGTTGCGGGAGGATCGCTCCTTATCTGAGTCTTGCAAAACGAATGTCCCAGATTCGACGGGTGGAAACCCGTGTCCCACGGTGTTTCCCAGTTGAACAGTCTGTTTTCTAGCGGGTTTGCTTGTCCCACATTCGTTTTTGGGGAATTACAAGCACGTAGTTGAAACGTCTCGTTCCGTTGCTGGCAAACCTCGCCTACACTTGCTCAGCAACGGCTGCTGTCGAGTGTCCCGCAGCACTGCACTCACCGGCCCGGGCTGTGTTCGAGTGCGAAATGGGGTTGTGACACAAATGGATTCGCGGACCGTCGCATTGATTAGAACGACGTTCAAGTCGGTTGCTGCGGAAGACGGTGGCCCCGAAAAGCTCGCGCGTTCGTTCTACGCCATTCTCTTCACGGAGTATCCTCAAGTGCGGGACTTCTTCCCGGCCGCGCTGGACGCCCAGCGCGACAGGTTGGTGAAAGCGATCGCCTATGTGGTCGACCGGCTGGAGGAGCCGGACAAATTGCTCCCCTTCCTCGCCCAGCTCGGCCGCGACCACCGCAAATACGGTGTGGTGGCCGAACACTATGCGGCTGTGGGCAAATCCCTGAAGACGGCCATGCAGGCCTACGCCGGTACCGAGATGTGGACCGATGAGGTCGACAGTGCCTGGGACGAGGGTCTCGGCGTCATCGCCGGCACCATGATGGGTGCGGCCGAGAAGGAAAGCACCCCACCGGTCTGGACCGGCACCGTCATCGAACATCGTGAAGTGCTGCGCAACCTCGCCATCGTGCGACTCAAGCTGGATCAGCCCATGCAATACGCGGCCGGTCAGTACATGAGTGTGCAGATCCCCTCCCGCCCGCGGATGTGGCGGTATCTCTCCCCGGCCATCCCCGCCAATGCCGGTGGTGAGATCGAATTCCATATTCGCGGCGTCACCGGCGGCTGGGTCAGCCCGGCCATGGTCGGCCATACCAAGGTCGGCGAACAGTGGCTGATCGGCTCCTCGCTCGGTGGGCTCGGCGTACCGCGCAATACCCGCCGCAAAATGCTCATGGTCGCCTGCGGCACCGGAATCGCGCCGCTGCGTGCACAACTCATGGCCATGACGCAGCGCCGCTCCAATCCGAAGGTCGATCTGTTCGTGGGCGGTCACTACCCCTGCGACCTCTACGACCTCGAAATTCTCAGTCAGCTCGCCCTGGCCAATAAGTGGCTCACCGTCACCCCGGTCACCGAGAGTGATGAGAACCCCTGGTGGCAGCTCACCAATTCCAGTGAGCCCCAGGATCATCCGGGCCTGCAACCGCGCAGGGTCGGTCAAATCGGCAAAATAGTCGCCAGTTTCGGCTCCTGGGCCGATCGCGACGTGCAGATCGTCGGGTCGCCCTCCATGGTGCAGACCACCAAGTTCCGTCTCATGGCGGCGGGTACCTCGACCAGCAATATCCGCCACGACCCGCTGTTCTGACGCGGGCCCCAAGCCCCCGCGCCGCTGTCGGTCTTCGGGCAGCGGTGCGGGGCACCAACCCTCAAAAGCCTTCGTAGCGAATGGCTTCCGGAGCTGTGCCGGTGGCGACGAGCCGTTCGACGGCCGAATGCACGGCGCCGGCATTGCCGCACACCACAATGTGCTGATGGTCCAGCGGCGCGAAGCGGGTGACGATCTCCGCCAGAGTGCCGGGCAGCAGCTCCTCCGGCTCGAACCCGATATCCACGCGACAGGCTTCGTACCAGTGATCGGTCCAGTCCGGATTATCCTCGTCCAGGACCACGGGAAGCACTGTGAGCCAAGGTAGTTCATTGGCCATCAGGTGCAGCATATCGTCGGCGTACAGGTCGCGAGGGTATCTGCCGGCCACGAACAGATGCGTGCGCGGGGGCGCCTCGCGACGCGAAATATCCAGCAGCAGTGCGCGTAACGGGGCCAGGCCGACACTGTCGGCCAGCATGACCACCTCGGTGGCCGCCTCGTCCACGGCCAGCCAGCCCGCGGGGGCGCTGATGCGCCATTCGTCGCCGGTCCGGGTGTCCGAGACCAGGGAACCGCTGCACCAGCCGCCGGGGACGGTACGGATGTGGAATTCCAGCTTGCCGTCCAGCGAGGGTGGCAGTGCGGGATAGAGGCGGCGCACCATATTCGGGTGCTGCGGAGTGCGCACCTCCACCGATTGGCCGGGCGCGAAGGGCACGAATTCGCCGATCAGGCGAACCACCGCGAGGTCCTCGCGCAGGCGGTGCGCGCCGACCACCGTGGCAGTCCACTCGGCGGCCTCGCCGATCCTGATGGGGCCGGTATCGTCCGGGCCGAGGGTCACCGCATTCTCCTGATCATCCACAAACCTTGCACTGCAACCATATTCAACACCGACCGGCGGCCCGAGTGCGCTACACAGGATCGCAGTCGATGTTCGACTCCGGTGTACCCACCGCCAGCAGCGCCCGCTTGGTATCGGCGATCATGCGCGCCGAACCGGCGATCTGGATCTGCCGATCCGCCCAGGCGCCGAAACTGGCCACCACCGCGCCCAGGTTACCGATCAGCCGCCGGTGCATGCCGAACGGCGGATCGGCGGGAGCGTACGGATGCCACCACGGATTGGTTTCGTTCTCGCAGACCGGAATCACCGTCAACCACGGATTGCTCTGCGAGAGCTGCCACATGTTCTCGACGTCGTACAGATCGCACGGATAGCGCCCGCCCATGAACAGGTGCACCCGCGGATTGATACCGCGGCGGCCCATCTCGATCAGCTGCGCGCGAATCGGGGCGATACCGGTACCCGAGCTGATCATGAGCACATCGCGGCGACTGCGCAGATCCACATGCAGACCGCCCAGCGGGGAGGCGATCATCCACCGATCGCCGACCTTGGTCTCATTGATGATGGCCGGGCTCACCCAGCCGGTGCGCACCTTGCGCACGTGGAATTCGATCTCGCCGTACGGATTGGTGGGGATGGCGGGGGACAGGTACCGCCACATCTTCGGCCGCTGCGGAATCGCGACCGGCACGTACTGCCCCGCCTGATACGGGATCGGCGTATCCGATTGCAGCCGCACGATCGCCAGATCGTCCACCACTCGGCGGTGGCCGACTACCGTCGCCTCCCAATACGGTTGCGACTTATCGGAATTGGCTCCTATGGCCATCGACGCCGAGATCAGGATGGTGATGTCGCGCCACCCGGCCTCCAGCTGCCGACTCCAGTTCGCCACCCCGTTGTAGGAGCGGAACGCGGAGAGCAGCGCACGACCGGCAATGTCGTAATGCGCTGCTTCGACTCCATATTTGCGATGGTCGCGCGCGAGTTGTTCCAGGAAACGCTGTGCGCGGTCCCAGTCCTCCAGATTGTCGAGCACGTACTGAATGGCCGTCATCAGCCGCTTGGGCTGCATATCCATCGCCGTGGGGAACAGTTCCCGTAGGGCGGGGATCTCCGCGAAGAGGTGACCGTAGAACGCGCTGATAAGTCGTTCGGCGCCCTGAGGGGCTGCGACGACTGTCCGGAAGTTTGCGCGGACCAGCGCTGCTGAACGCGCATCCACGACGTCGAGCTTTCCTTTCCTTGCTACTACACCGGACGCACCTGGTTCCAGGCCGTCCTCCGCGTCAAGTATCCCTGAAAAAACGGTGGTCGCACTGATATAGCGGAGGCTGATCGATTTGACAGCCGCTGACCGGGGGAGACGGAACTCGCAGTTCAGATGACCAGCACCGTCTTGCCGCGTGCGCCCGTGGCGCCGATCACCTCCGGCGCCGCTTCCAGCGGAGGCGTGTTGTCGATGGGGACGACCAGATCGCCATTGCCCACATGGCGCAGCAGCTCCCGCAATTCTGTTGCGCCCCCGGTGGATTCGAAATTGCCGCCCGTGATGCCGCGCGCCTTCAGATCGTCCTCGTCGGCCGACCCGATGGTGGTGAGGGCGGTGCCGCCGGTTTTGACCAAGCTCGCATTGTCGGCGAAGACCGCAGGCGGGCTCACCAGATCGAACAGCACATCCACGCCGCCCGGGATGCTGGTGCGCACCGAATCTGCGACCGAGAGCTGCGAGTCCTCCGGGTGGGTCGGGGAGTCCGTGACCGTGATGCGGCCGTAGTCGACCACCTCGGTCGCGCCCAGCCGGATCATCCGATCGGTGTCGTCGGGGCGGGCGGTGGCAATGACATGCGCGCCCGCCAGGGCGGCCAATTGCACCAGGAACGAGCCGACGCCGCCGGCCGCGCCGACAATGAGCACGTGCTGGCCGGAGACGACCGCGGCGGACTTGATCAGATCCAAGGCGGTGAGGCCCGCGGTGGGCAGCGCGGCGGCCTGGATCGAGGTGATCTCGTCCGGGACCTTGGCGATGGTGCTCGCGCGCGGGACCACGATGTATTCGGCGAAGGTGCCGTGCCCGACCGGCGGGATGAGGAATTTGCCGACCACCCGGTCGCCGATCTCGAAATCGTCCACGCCCGCGCCCATGGCCGCCACCCGGCCCGCGCCGTCCACGCCCGGAATGAGCGGAAAGTCGTGTGGCAGTTTGCCATCCAGGAAGCCGTCGATTATGCGTTTGTCGAAGGGGTTGACGCCCGCGGCTTCCAGTTCGATCTTCAGCGTGCCGGGCCCGGCTTCGGGGGTGGGCATGTCCGTGGCCTCGGGACGGCCGCCGAATTCTCGTACCACGATCGCGCGCATTGCTGCTCCATTCGTCCGGGATATCCGAGCTTGCGGTGAGCGGGTGATGCGTCAACGAACCCGATCCATCGTAGGCAGGTCACCTCTGAGAACTTCGCGATTCAGGCCATTCGGTCTTGTTCGTGGCGCGTAGCGTGAACGAGGACCTTCGACACTGTTGTCAGCGCCGAAAATCCATCAGACTTGAGCGGAACAGACTCAACTCTTGTCGCGTTGGATCGAATAAGTGCTGAATCGAATAAGTGACTAGCAGGAAGGTGAACGTGGACTCGTTCAATCCCACCACCAAGACCCAGGCGGCGCTGACCGCCGCCCTGCAAGCGGCCTCGGCCGCGGGCAACCCGGAAATCCGTCCGGCGCACTTGCTGGTGGCGTTGCTGGATCAGACCGATGGCATCGCCGCACCCCTGTTGAAGGCCGTCGCAGTCGATCCGGCAACGGTTCGGCGCGAGGCCCAGGACGTTGTCGACCGGCTGCCCCGCGCATCCGGCGCGACCACGCAGCCGCAACTCGGCCGGGAGGCGCTCGCCGCCATCACGGCCGCCCAGCGGCTCGCTACCGAAATGGGCGACGAATACGTCTCCACCGAACACCTCATGGTCGGCCTCGCCGCCGGTGACTCCGACATCTCGCAACTGCTGCTGAAATACGGGGCCACCGCCGACGCCCTGCGCGACGCGTTCACCACCGTGCGCGGCAATACCCGTGTCACCACCGCTGATCCCGAGGGCAGCTACCAGGCGCTGGACAAGTACTCCACCGACCTGACCGCCGCCGCCCGCGAGGGCAAACTGGACCCGGTCATCGGGCGCGACACCGAGATTCGGCGCGTGGTGCAGGTGCTGTCGCGGCGCACCAAGAACAATCCGGTGCTCATCGGCGAACCCGGTGTGGGCAAGACCGCCATCGTGGAGGGCCTCGCGCAGCGCATCATCGCCGGCGATGTGCCGGAGTCGTTGCGCGGCAAGAAACTGGTATCGCTGGACCTCGGCGCCATGGTCGCCGGAGCGAAGTACCGCGGTGAATTCGAGGAGCGGCTCAAGGCCGTCCTGGAAGAGATCAAATCCAGTGCGGGACAGATCATCACCTTCATCGACGAGCTGCACACCATTGTGGGTGCGGGCGCGACCGGTGAATCCGCCATGGACGCGGGCAATATGATCAAGCCCATGCTCGCGCGCGGTGAGCTGCGGCTCGTCGGCGCGACCACGCTCGACGAATTCCGGCAGCACATCGAGAAGGATCCGGCCCTGGAACGCCGCTTCCAGCAGGTGTTCGTCGGCGAACCCTCGGTGGAGGACACCGTCGGCATTCTGCGCGGGCTCAAGGAGCGCTACGAGAACCATCACCACGTGCGCATCACCGACTCCGCGCTGGTCGCCGCGGCCACGCTGTCGGATCGCTACATCACCTCCCGGTTCCTGCCGGACAAGGCCATCGACCTGGTCGACGAGGCCTCGTCCCGGCTGCGCATGGAAATCGATTCGCGACCGGTGGAAATCGATCAGGTCGAGCGGGCGGTGCGGCGACTCGAGATCGAGGAGGTCGCACTCGCCAAGGAGACCGACGAGGCCTCCAAGCAACGCCTGGAGAAGCTGCGGTCCGAATTGGCCGACGACCGTGAGCAACTCAACCAATTGATGACCCGCTGGCAGAACGAGAAGCAGGCCATCGATTCGGTTAGCGGGCTCAAGGAGGAGCTGGAGGCACTGCGCGGGGAATCCGAGCGCGCCGAGCGCGACGGTGATCTCGGCAAGGCCGCCGAACTCCGCTACGGGCGAATCCCCAAGCTGGAGAAGGAACTTACCGAAGCCGAGGCGAAGGCCAAGGGCGCTTCCGACGGTGACGTCATGCTCAAGGAGGAGGTCGGGCCCGACGATATCGCCGAGGTGGTGTCCGCGTGGACCGGTATCCCCGTGGGCCGGATGATGGAGGGCGAGACCCAGAAGCTGCTCCGCATGGAGGACGAGCTGCGTCATCGGGTCATCGGTCAGGTCGAACCCGTGCAGGCCGTCTCCGACGCGGTGCGCCGGGCGCGGGCCGGTGTCGCCGACCCGAATCGGCCGACCGGATCGTTCCTGTTCGTCGGGCCCACCGGCGTCGGCAAGACCGAACTGGCAAAGGCCCTGGCCGACTTCCTGTTCGACGACGAACGCGCCATGATCCGCATCGATATGAGCGAGTACAGCGAGAAGCATTCGGTGGCTCGCCTGGTCGGTGCGCCGCCCGGATATGTCGGCTACGACCAGGGCGGTCAGCTGACCGAAGCGGTGCGGCGGCGGCCGTACTCGGTGGTGCTCTTCGACGAGATCGAGAAGGCGCACCCGGATGTCTTCGACATTCTGCTGCAGGTGCTCGACGAAGGCAGGCTCACCGACAGCCAGGGTCGCACGGTCGATTTCCGGAACACGATCCTCATCCTCACCTCCAACCTGGGTGCGGGTGGCTCGCACGAGATGGTGATGAATGCCGTGCGCGCGGCGTTCAAGCCGGAGTTCCTCAACCGGCTCGACGATGTGGTCATGTTCCACCCGCTCGACGAGGAGCAGCTGGAGGAGATCGTCGACATCCAGCTGAACCAGCTGCAGAAGCGGCTCGCCCAGCGCAGGCTCAATCTGGAGGTCTCCGATTCGGCCCGCTTCTGGCTCGCGGTCCGCGGCTACGACCCGGCCTACGGGGCGCGCCCGCTGCGCCGCCTCATCCAGCAGTCCATCGGCGACAGCCTCGCCAAGGAATTGCTGGCCGGCGAGGTCCAGGACGGTGACACCGTGAATGTCAACGTCACGCCCGACGGAGACTCCCTCATCGTCGGCCGCTGATTCGGCCTGCACAGCCCGTGGCCCCGAGGACACCAGTCCTCGGGGCCACGCCCTACCTCTCGAACGCCGAGCCCCCCAACAACATCCGCTCCAAGGTCGTGGCCCGCCCGGTTCTGGACTGAGCGGAGGGAGCGAAGCGGAGGAGCGGAGGGAGGGAAGAGCCGGGTAACAGGGCCACGACCCGCCCGGAGCGAAGCGGAGGGCAAATTGAACACAGCACCCGCCCGCCTGAAGCAGAGCCAGAAATTCACAGACCCCGAGTTCGCGGCTGTTGTGGGTTTTGCACCCTAGTCTGGAGGTCATGACTAGTCCGAGCGATCCGTGGTCGCGGCGGCCCGAACCTGAGCCGGTGGATGGTCCGACCGAGAAGGTCGGGTCCGCCGCCGAGCAGGTGGGGCAGCCTTCGGAAGTCTCGCCGACCGAATACTTCGCGCAGCAGCAGGGGCCGGAGGCCACCCGGGTGCTGCCACCGCACGACCCGCAGTGGGGTGGGTACGAGAGCGGCGGCGAGTATCCGCCGACGGCCGCCTATCCGCCGGTGTCCGGCTACGGGCCGACTCCGGGGAACACCGGAGGCATGGGCTACGGGCCGACCGCCCAGTACGCCGCGCCCGGGTATCCGGGCGGACCCGGTGGGCCCGGCGGCGGCTATCCACCGGCTGGGTTCCCACAGCAGCCGGGACCACCGCCACCGCCCTCGCGGACCAATCTCTGGATCGGCCTCGGCATTGCCGCGTTCGCGCTGGTAGCGCTGGTCGGCGTGGTCGTGGGAGTGCTACTGGCGCACAAGGATTCATCGGACAGCACCGCCTCGGCCACCACCTCGCGGATGAGCGGATTCGCGGTGCCGGGCTTCCCGGGCAACACCTCGGCGCAGCCGCTCCCGAGTGGTGTTCCGACCATCCCGGGTCTCGGCGATATCGACCAGCTCGGCGCGAATATGGGCACCATCGCGAGCAATGACGGCACCACCCTGACCATGACCTCACTGTCCGGCACTACGGTGACCGTGCACACCGATGAACGGACGCAGGTGATTTCGCTGAGCAGTACCAAGGTGGCGGATCTACCCGTGGGCGAGATGGTGATGGTTCAGGGCGACAAGAACGCCGACGGATCCGTTCAGGCCAAGATCATCATCAGCACGTCGCTGCCGGGTGGGCCTCGGTGATCGATATGGGTGCAGGCGTACCGGGCACACACCCGCCCGGCTGGATAGGGTAGGCGGCGATGACGGCTATATGGTTCGGGTTGGCGGCGATCGCGCTGGTGGGTGCGATCGTGCTGCTCTATTTCGATCGGCTGCAACGGCAGCGCACGGGACATGTGCGACAGGTCTGGGCGAAATCCCAGGGCTACACCTATGTCTCGGTGGAACCGGCGCTTGCCTCCACCTGGCGGCGCGGCGCGCTCGCCAAGCTCGGTTACCTGTCCGCGGTGGATGTGGTGTCCGGCAACCGCAAGGGCGAGAAGTTCGTGCTCTTCGATCTGGAGGATGCCGCCACCCTGGTCGCGGTGCGCCGGCAGATCGGCTCGGACATCGATATCGACCTGCGGTTGAAGACGGCCGCGCCGCCCAAGGACCACGATCTGGAACTCCTTGGCGCCATAGGTGATCGGGTCGTGTTCGCCACGAATCCGGATATCGCCAGGCATGCCGTGGATCAGCGCATGGTGGCGTTCATCGAATCGCTGCCCGATACCGTGCAGCAGCTGTGGAGTGAGGGCAACTGGACCCTCGGCATGCTGCATGTCGCCTCCGTGTCCAAGGACTGGGAGATGGCCATCGATGCGGTGCTGCGGCTGTCCGGGCTGCTGCATGTGCTGCCGCCGGTCATCAGCTCCGAGCGCGGTCGCGACGAACTGCCGGAACCCGGTCGCTCGCATCCGGTTCCGGAGGACGACGACTACGACGGTTACGACGAGGACGGCGATTACGCCCGCCCCGCGAGCCGCCCGGCGCGGGCCGGCCAGCCGGACGACGAGGACGAATACAGCCCGCTGCTGAACGATATCGCCGGCGAGGAGTCCGAGTCCGAAAACCGGCGTCCCGCACTGAAGGTCGTGCCGGACCCGCGGAATCGCCCGCGCCGCAACTGGCCGCCCGCACCCGAGGCGGAAGGCGAATGGTCGGACGAGGACGACGAGGGCAGGCCCCGCCGCCCGCCGGTCGGTGACGACGACTGGCACGATGCCGAATCCGGCGACTGGCACGAGGACGACTCCGAAGACCTCCGGGACGAAGAACCCGAAGAGGGCTGGCGCAAGGATCAGGGCCGCAGTGCGCCGCCCGGCGGCCCCTTCCATCCCGGCTTCCGGCCGTTCCAGGGACCCGCTCCCCGGTGAGTCGCCACGCCCCGGTCGACGGCCGGGGCGTTTTCGTGCGCACCTTCGTGCGTGTATTCGCCGCGCGGAGAGCCGCGAGGGACCACAATGGGTCCGCAGTCCCGGTCACCGCCGACCGTGCCCATGTCGTGCGAGTGACGGGTTGTCGATGACCGAGAGCTCTCCTGATGCTCATGTAGATGACGCCGCGATGAGCGCCGCGCGTTTGCCCGGTGCTCATCGCCCGGTGGCATTGGTCACCGGGCCGTCGTCCGGTATCGGCAAGGCGTACGCCCTGCGGCTCGCCGCCCTCGGCTACGACCTGGTGCTGGTGGCGCGCGACGAAGCGCGGCTGGCGACACTGGCTCACGATGTCGAGGTGCGGTTCGGGGCGCGCGCTCAGGTGCTGCCCGCCGATCTGGCGCTCGCGCAGGATCGGAATCGGGTGGCCGCCAGGCTGCGCGAGGGTGTCCAATTCCTGGTCAACAATGCGGGATTCGACATGTCCGGCGACTTCTGGACGCTCGAACCGGACGCCCTGCAGGCGCAATTGGATGTGAACGTCACCGCCGTCGTGCAATTGACCCGTGCGGCGGTGCCCGCCATGGTGCACGCCGCCGACGGCACGGTGGTGAATCTGTCCAGCATGGCCGGTCTGATACCCGGTAGGGGTTCGACCTATTCGGCCTCCAAGGCGTACGTCGTATCCTTCTCGCAAGGGCTGGCAGGCGGGCTGGCCGGGACCGGAGTCCGGGTGCAGGCATTGTGCCCGGGGTTCGTCCGCACCGAATTCCACGAACGGGCCGGAATCGATATGGGCTCGTTGCCACGACCGCTGTGGTTGACCGTGGACGAGGTGGTGGCGGGCTCACTGGCCGATCTGGAGAAGAACCGGGTGATCAGCGTGCCCGGTGCGCAGTACAAAGCGATCGCCGCGGTCGCCGGACTGATCCCGAGGTCCCTGGTGACCCGCCTCAATCGTGGCCTTTTCAACGCACGCGGAAGGACATAGACACAGCAATGCAGGTAACGACGACCGACCGGGACAGACTGGCCGAACTGGTGCGCGCACTCGCTGTCGTGCACGGCAAGGTCACCCTGTCCTCGGGCAAGGAAGCCGACTACTACGTGGACCTGCGGCGCGCCACCCTGCACCACGAGGCGGCGCCGCTCATCGGCAAACTGCTGCGTGAACTCGTGGCGGACTGGGACTTCGAAGCTGTCGGCGGGCTCACCATGGGTGCGGATCCGGTGGCGGCCGCGGTGCTGCACGCGCCGGGCCGGCCCGTCAATGCGTTCGTGGTCCGCAAGGCTGCCAAGACGCACGGCATGCAGCGGCAGATCGAGGGTCCCGACATCGTGGGCAAGCGTGTACTGGTGGTGGAGGACACCACGACCACCGGTAACTCGCCGGTCACCGCGGTGCGCGCACTGCGCGACGCCGGGGCCATTGTGGTCGGTGTGGCGACCGTGGTGGATCGGGAAACCGGGGCGGACGGCGTGATCGCCGCTGAAGGACTGGAGTATCGGTCCATTCTCGGACTGAAGGATCTGGCTCTGGGCTGAATCGGTGCCCTGGGTTAGCCTGGGTGCTGGTTTTCTGTCCGACAACGTTGTCGAACTGCTGTTGTGAAGGGTCGTGTGAGTCACCTGTGGTGAGCATTGCAATCAACAAGGGTCATCAGAATGTTGCGATGCTCGGCATCGGTGCCTATCGCCCCGAGCGGATCGTCAGCAACGCTGAGGTGTGCAAGGTGCTCGACTCCACTCCCGAGTGGATCTTCGACCGCACCGGCATCCACAACCGGCGTTGGATCAGTGGCGACGAGACGATTCGATCGATGTCGGTGGCGGCGGGCGAACGCGCGCTGAAGAACACCGGCATCGATCGGTCCAAGATCGGCGCCCTGGTGCTGTGCACCTCCAGCTGGCTCAAGCTCACCCCGCACGGTGCGCCGAGCATTGCCTCCGACCTGGGCATGAACGGCATTCCGGCCTTCGACCTCGTCTCCGGCTGCGGTGGCTTCTGCTACGGCCTCGGGGTGGCGACCGACATGATCCGCTCGGGCTCCGCCGAATACATCCTCGTCATCGGCGCCGAGACCATGACCGTCGGCCTGGATCCGACCGACCGCGGCACCGCCATGATCTTCGGCGACGGTGCGGGTGCGGTCGTGATCGGCCCGAGCGAAGAGAACGGCATCTCCCCGACGGTGTGGGGCAGCGACGGCGAGAATGCCGAAGCCATCTCCCAGGACGTCGACTTCCTGGCGTACATGAACAAGGCGCAGGCGCTGCAGGGCACCGACCCCGACGTCGAGCCCGTCGGCCGCATGTCGCTGCATATGGAGGGCCCCAAGGTTTTCCGCTGGGCCGCGGTCACGCTGCCGCGCGCGCTCTCCAGCGCCATCGAGCTGTCGGGGGTGGCCAAGGAGGACATCGAGGTGTTCGTCCCGCATCAGGCCAATGCCCGCATCAACGAGCTCATGCGCAAGAACCTCGGACTCCCGGACGATCTGCCCATGGCCAATGACATCGAGAACACCGGCAATACCTCGGCCGCCTCGGTGCCGCTGGCCATGGAGGAGATGCTGGTGACCGGTAAGGCCAAGGGCGGCCAGCTCGCGCTGCTGCTCGGTTTCGGCGCGGGCCTGTCCTACGCGGGCCAGGTCGCCGTGCTGCCCCCCGCCCCGGCCGAGCCCAGCTTCTGAACCGAGACCCGCTGATGCCCAGACCATTCCGGGCCGCCTTCGTCGGCGCCGCCGCTGTGACGGTGTTCGGCGCGGTCACCGGCCGCGACAAACTGCAGTGGGCCGCAAAGCCTTTGCTGATGCCGCTGCTGGCGGCGGACGTCGCCACCAATGACGACGGCCTCGACCCCGCCGACCGCGCGGTACTGCTCGGCGCCCTCGCCGCCGCGACGGTCGGCGACATCCTGCTCCTCGCACCGGACGACGATCGCCGATTGATCGCGGGCGCTTCATCTTTCGCGGTCATGCAGACCGGCTACTCCTGGCTGTGGTGGCGGCACGGCGCCCGCCCGCGCCCCCAGATCGCCGCCCCCCGCCTCGCCGCCTGGCTCGCCGCCGCCGCCCTCATGCGCGCCAAGGCTCCCGCAGTAGCCCTGCCCCTCACCGCCTACGGCGCCACCCTCGGCACGGCCGCCACCCTGGCCGGCGACCCGGCTCTCGCCCCCGGCACGAAAAACATTGCAGGCCTGAACATCCCAGGCCGCGACCCGCGCACCCGCCTCGCCCTCGGCGCCCTCCTCTTCACCATCTCCGACGGCCTCATAGTCCTACGCAAGATCTTCGCCCGCACCCCCCGCTCCCGCCACATCACCGAGGGCGTAATCCTCACCACCTACGCGGCAGCCCAATACCTCCTAGCCGACCCCCGCGCCCACCACTAAGAACCCTCCCCACCGAACAGCGCATGCCCGCACCGAACAGTGCCGATCATGGCTGTTCGGGTGGGACACAAGCTGTTCGGTGCGGAACAGCGTGTGTCCGTGCCGAACAGCGCGTGTTGGTGTCGAACAGCGCCGATCGGGGCTGTTCGGTTGGGATGGGGGCTGTTTGGTTGAATCAGCGTGCTGCGGGGCGGTGGCGGAGGTGGGTGAGGAGCGGCTCGCCGGCGGTGGACCACCATGCGGTGTGGCCGAGGAAGTAGTGGTTGTAGGCGATTTCGGCGTTGGCGGGGTTGCTGCCGGGGATTACGCTGAGGAAGTAGTCGATTTCGGAGAGTTCGTACTCTGCGTGGACCAGGGGGAGAAGGTCTGGGAGGGCGCGGGATTCGGTGCTTGTCAGGGGGCGGATCGACTCATAGCCGTTCAGGAACGCATCGACCTGTTCGACTTGAATGCGGGCGGGGCCGCCATTGCGGAGGGAGATCCAGTCGACGGCGCAGCGCTCTAGGGCGATCGCGACGTCGTGGATGGCGGTGGTGCGGTCGCAGAGGCCGAAATCTATGACGGTGGAGGGGGTCTCGTGCTGCCAGAGCAGGTTGGTGCCGTGCCAGTCATTGTGAGTCCATCTGGGGGATACACCGTCGAGGAGCGGGTAGAGGCGGGCATGGAACGGGAGATGGAGGCGCTCTACGTCGGCGCGCCAGTCACGTGTATCCAGGAAGGCCGTGAGGGCGGGGCGGGCCGCGGCCAGTTTCTCGATTGCCGTGATCGGGTCGGGGGCGGCGAAGACCGTGAAGCTCGCCAGGAGCGGGCGGGGCGGGCGCGGCGGAGCGTTGTATCCGATTGCGGCCAGGTGTAATCGGGCCAGCACGCGTCCGGCTGATTCGGCCTGCGCCCGGGATTGATAGGGCGACCAGGAGAATGTGCCCCGGTACAGATCGTCGCCGATGCCCAGTTCCTGTACCTCGTACGCGAATTCGCCCATTTCGCGGGTGAGCAGCACGCGCGGGATCGGAATTCCGTTCTCGCGCAGGTGATTCATGAAGCCGTGCTCTTCGGCGAGCGCCGTGGCGTCGCGCAGGGTGCGGGGCAGGCGCTTGATGATGACCGAGAGGCCGCTGGCGGTGCGGGCCTGTGCGGTGGCGGAAAGCGGTCGGGGACTGCGCCATTCGATGACGGCATCCGCGTCGAGGAGGGTGGTGATCTCCGGGCCGGTCAGTGGCGGCCAGTCGGGGCCGACCAGCGGATCCGACCCCATGCCGAAGACGCGGTCACCGTCCGCCCGATCAGGCGTCGGCATCGGACGGGGCCCTCCGGCGTTGCAGGACAACCAGAACCGCGGTCACCGCGGCGGCCACCAGCCAGGAGAACAGGGAGGCCGAGGACCACCAGCCGGGATGGAAGCCGATGCCGTCCTGCGCCTTGGTCCAGAAGTTCACCCACCAGTGGATCGAGCCCGGATTGCACAGCTGGTAGACCACGAATCCGCAGAGCCACGGCAGCAGCATGAGCGGCCGGGCGGGCGCGTTCTGGGCGAGATTCCATCCGTTTCGACCACTCCCGAAGAAGTAGTCGACGATGAGCACCGCGCTCAATGGAACGAAGACCGAGCCGATCAGGACAAGGAAGTTGCTGTAGCTGGTGAAGTCGTGCACGGGCAGCGCCAGCAGCGTGACGACCACGCCGATCCCGAGCGCCAGCAGTCGCCGGTCCACGCGAGGCAGCAGGTTCTGGATCGACATGGCTGTCGAGTACACATTTGCGAACGACTGATCGGATTCGCGCAGCACCAGTACCGCGAAGAAGGCCCAGCCCGCGGTGACGCCGAGGAACGTGTCGAAAATGTGCTCGCTATTTCCGCCCGCCTGCAGGATGGCGAGAATGCCGAGTAGATAGCACCAGAACTGCGCCACCGAGTAGCCGAGCACGGCCGCTCCAGCGGACGTGCGCGCCGAACGTGAGTGCCGGGTGTAGTCGGCGGCCAAGGGCACGAAGGACACCGATACCGCGAGGGCGCTATCCACGGCCGGGAAGAAGCCACTCCAGCTGGTATTCGGAAGTTCCGTAATCGGTTGCCGCAGTAGCTGAATCGTGAAATAGATCAACGCGATGCCGACTGCGACCGAAACGTATTTGCGCAGGATGTGCAGGACTCGCAGCGGCCAGATGGCCATAGCGGTGGAGAGCACACCGGCCGCGACGATGACCAGCCCGTGCGGGACGCGGTCATGGGTGAGCGACGAGACGCCCAGCGCGATGACGGTCAGTTCGAAGACGCCCCAGCCGACGCACTGGACGATATTGGCGACGGTCGGCACATAGGAGAGCTTGGTGCCGAACAGCCCGCGCAGAACCGCCATAGCGGGTGCGCCGGTCAGCGTGCCGACGGCGCCCGTGCCGGCGACCATGGCGATACCGGCCACCGTGCCGAGCAGCGTCGCCAGCAACGCGCCCGCGATCGGCAGCGGCGGGGCGTCTGGCCCGAGCGGGAACAGCACAATGGCCGCACCGCTGAATCCGATGAGGCTGACGCCGAGATTCAGCCAGAAGGCCGCCTGGTCACTGAAGCTGAGCGTGCGCGGCGGCTCGGTATCGAGCAGCAACGGCGCTTCCTGGCGGTCGGGCGGTGTAGCGGTGGTCATGACCAGTGATGCTACGGGGCGGGTCGGGCAAAACGGGCAGCTAGCTGTCCTGGTGCGCAGGCCACCGCCCGTCATCCCGCCATGGTTCGCCGGGGGGTCCCGCCATGGTTCGCTACGTCATCCCGGCATGCTTTCGGCCGGGATCCACACCGTCCCTCAGCGCCGCAACACGGTTGCTCTCACAGGCACAGCATGATGCGGTCGCGGTTGCGCGGATCGACGCGGATCGAAAGTATGCCGCCCACTGCGATTCTCGGCTGCACCACCGGTTCGACATCGAAGACGATGCTGCCGTGATAGGTCTCCGACCCCGGCACCACAAGTTCCAGATCGAGTGCGGTGAGCTCGGTGCAATGGTCGGTGCGACTGAGCGGGTGCACGCCCTCGATGGTCGCCCAGCCCTCCAGGCCGTGGCGTCGTAGCCGGCGATCCTGGCGAGTGGGCTGCTGCGCCAGCAGCATTCCGAGGCCGAGGAAGGTGCCGAACAGGCCGACCAGCACGATTATCTGCAGCGGCACGGTGCCGGGCGGAGTGAGCGGCTCCAACCAGGCCAGCCAGATACAGAGCGAGACGACATATGCCGCCGTCACAGCGAGCACAGTGCGAAAAATACGCGCGTGGTCCATCGAGACCCTCCAACCACGGCTTCCGGAACTCCAGGATAGTCCGGAATCTCCGTGCGGGTGGGGGATCGGGCGAGGTCAGGCCGGTGTGCGTAGCGCGGTGAGCGCATCCAGGTCGAGCGGGACGATGATGCCGTCGAGTTCGAGGGTCACCTGTCCTGAATACTCACCGGTCGGTTGGTAGCGGCCGTCGTGCAGCCGATGCGTGGACAGCCGCACCGACCCCTCGGTATCGAGCAGCCAGTAGTGCTCGATACCGCTCGCGGCGTACTCCGCGAACTTCATGACCCGATCGGTGCGCCGCGAGCCCGGCGACACGATCTCTATGGCCGCCAAGACATCCGGGGGCAGCACCCGGGCGGCATGCGCCGCGCCCGCCTCGCCGCCCACCACCAGCACGTCCGGTACTCGCACTGTCGCCGGATGTGCCTGTTCGATGACCAATTCGACGCGGGCCAGCGCGGCGACCCGCCGCGGTAGCGCGGGTTCCAATTGGGCCGCCAGCCGCCACACCGCCAGCTGATGCCGGGGCGGCTGCGGCGCCATCACCAGCACCCCGTCCACCAATTCGCGGCAGCGGCCGTGCTGCTCCTCGGGGAACTCCGACCACTCGGCCAGCGTCAATAGGTGATCAGGCCAGGACGCAACAGCTTTCATTGTTTCCGCCAGCGCTACCGCGGGACTCGACCGACGCATTCCGTCAGTCTTTCACGCTCGGCAACCCCACAGCGACGTTTCACCCCTTCAATCGCAGAACCGCCAGCACCCGCCGATGATGCAGATCCGACGGCGGCAACTCCAGCTTGGTGAAGATATTGCCGATGTGCTTCTCCACCGCCCGTTCGGTCACCGTGAGCGCCTGCGCCAGCGCGGAATTGGACAGGCCCTGGGCCATCAATTCCAGCACCTCCCGCTCGCGCGGCGTGAGCCGTGCCAGCGAATCCTGTTGCCGGGCCGCACCCATCAGCTGGCTCACCACCTCCGGATCGAGCGCGGTGCCGCCGGTCGCGACCCGCTGCAGGGCATCCACGAAATCACCGATATCGGCCACCCGGTCCTTGAGCAGATAGCCCACCCCGCCCGCGCCGGACGCGAGAAGTTCGGTGGCATAACGTGTTTCGATCCACTGCGAGAACACCAGTACGCCGGTGCCGGGATGCCCGCGGCGCAGCGCCAGCGCCGCGATCAGCCCCTCGTCGGTGAAACTGGGGGGCATGCGCACATCGACCACCGCCACGTCGGGCCGGTGTTCGGCGACCGCCGCCGCCAGCCCGTCCGCATCGCCGACCGCCGCCACCACGTCGTGGCCGCGTTCGGTGAGCAGCGAGGTCAGCCCGTCGCGCAGAATCGCATTGTCCTCGGCGATCACCACGCGCAGGTGATTCTGCGCGGGGCGGGCGGGTGCGCTCATGTCATTCTCCTGTCCGGGCTTTCGCATGGTGTTCGGCGGTCGCGGCGGTCCTGCCGAGCTACATCGGCGCATTCACTGGGGTCCGGCGACCGGCAACACCATGGTCACGACGGTCGGTCCGCTGACGGGGCTGTCCACGACGAGGGTGCCGTCCACCGAGCGGGCCCGGGCGGCCAGACCCGAAAGACCGCCCACCACAACGGCTTCCCCGGGCCCTTCGGCCGGTTGCAGGGCACCGCCCTGGCCGTTGTCGCGCACACTGACCATCAGCGTGTCCACGCCGGTCGGCAGGACCGCCACCCAGATGCGGTTCGCACCAGCGTGTTTCACTACATTGGTGAGCAGTTCGGCCACCGAGAAGTAGGCGATGGCCTCGATGGCGGGGCTGGGGCGCACCGGCAGCAACACCCGCAGTTCCACCGGTATCGAGCACCGGGCGGCCAAGGTTTCCAGGGCCGCTTCCAGGCCCAGATCCAGTGCGGGAGGGTGGATGCCGCGCACCAGTTCGCGCAGTTCGGTCAGCGCTTCCTTGGAACCGGTGCGGGCCTGCGCGATGAGTTCACCGGCGTCACCGCCCGTGGCCAGTCGCTCCTCGGCGCGGCCGAGCATCATGGCAATGCTGACCAGCCGCGCCTGGGTGCCGTCGTGCAGATTGCGTTCCAGCCGGCGCAGGGTGGCGGCGGAATCGTCGACGGCGGCCCGGCGGCTCTCCTGCAACTCGACCAGGCGCCGGTCGCGCGCGGTGGGCGTGAGCAGCCACTGCCCGAGCAGCCGGTGCAGCAGGCATACGGCGCGGATCAGCCACGGCAGCAGGAAGCAGCCCAGCACACCCAGTGCGGCGAAGGCGAGTACCCGCGGCCAGCTGTCGACGAAGTACTGGTTGAACTGCATGAGCGAATGGTGTTCCACCCCATTGGCATCCACATTCGTGGGATTGAACAGCGCCCACGGAATGGGGGAGAGCGCGAGGAATCCCGTCATGGCGATCACCATCAGCGTCAGGTAGCCGACCCCGATGCCGAGTACACCTTCGAAGGCCAGGAAAAGCACTGCGCGCCAAGAGGTTCGATCGGTGAATGCGCCGCGCAGCCAGCCCCAGATGCCGGGCCGGAAGGAGAACGGGGGCGGTTCGGTCAGCGGCGTATCCAGTAGGAGTGCGGACAGCACCCGGTAGATCCGGCCCCAGATCCGGCCACCGAGGATGACGCAGGCCATCAGCGGGATGCCGATCAAGACGATGAACGCGTACAGACTGCCCGCGAATCCGACAGACAGATAGACCGCACCGACACAGCCGAGCACGAAGGTGATGATCAGATAGGCGAATTCCTTCCAGGTGCGCGCCCGGAACGGTGTCACCAGGAAGGTGCGCAGCATGGCGCCCGGATCGGGGCGCGGCGGCGGCGCGGGTTCCGGATCGGGCATATCGAGCACGATAGTGGGGAAGGCTGCCGTATCGCTCATACCCTTATCGTGGCTGGCAGACGGTGCCGAGCACGAGCGAGCAGACCCGTCGATCAGGGGTGTAGGCAGCACGACCATCGGGCATTTTGTCGCTCTACGGCATAAATCGTCGTGGCGGGTCTCGGCGAAATACGATGTCGCTGTGAACTACCCGCCGCCTTACGGCTACCAGGGCTATCCCGCCTACGGTGCACCACGGCCAGACCATCCGCAGGCCACCACGATTCTGGTGCTGGGCATTCTGAGCCTGGTGTTCTGCCAGCTGCTCGGGCCGGTCGCGTGGATCATGGGCAGCAAGGCTCGCAAGGAGATCGAATACTCCGAAGGAATGCTCGGCGGGCGCGGCAATGTGATGGCCGGATACGTGTGCGGCATCATCGCCACCTGCATGCTCACCCTGGCGATCCTCATCTACGGCGGCATCATCCTGTTCGCCGTCCTCAACGCCCACAACAGCAGCTACTGAGCCGCCACTACGATGACGCGGTGAGTTCCGACCCCAGCTCCGATGACCCGATCGCTCCCGAGCTCGGCTCCGGTCCGACCGAATGGGGTGAGCATCCGCACGGTGTCGGGCCGTGGCGCGACGAATACGGCACCGAACCGCCGGACGATCCGCGCCTGGACCCGGAGTTGCTCGCGCACGGCGACCGCCGCAATGTGGTGGACGCCTACCGCTATTGGGCCCGCGAGGCCATCGTCGCCGATATCGACGGCCGCCGGCACCCCTTCCACGTGGCCATCGAGAACTTCGGCCACGATGCGAATATCGGCACGGTCGTGCGCACCGCCAATGCCTTCGGCGCGGCCGCCGTGCACATTGTCGGCCGTAAGCGCTGGAACCGCCGCGGCGCCATGGTCACCGACCGCTACCAGCACATCCACCATCACGCCGATACCACCGAACTGCTGAAGTTCGCCGCGGCGGCGGGCCTGACCGTGGTCGCGGTCGACAATGTCCCCGGCTCGGTGCCGCTGGAAACGGCTCGGCTGCCGCGCGATTGCCTGCTCCTGTTCGGCCAGGAGGGCCCGGGCGTCACCGATGCCGCGCGGGACGCCGCCGTCCTGACCGTCTCGATCGCGCAGTTCGGCTCCACCCGGAGCATCAATGCGGGCGTGGCCGCGGGCATCGCCATGCACGCCTGGATCAGGGAACATGCGGATCTGTCCCACGCCTGGTAACAAATCAGCCACGAAACCGGCCGTGCGGCTGGCACGATATGTCCTATGACTTCGCGGACCGGACGCAATATCGAGCCGACCGCTGCGCTCTGGGCGGAGCGTGCCGACCTGGCGGAGTCGGCGATCGTCTCGAGGCACCTGAGAACGCTGTGGGCGGTGCCCGGAACAGCGCTCGGGGTTGTCGGGTGGCCAGCGACAAAACGCGAACGTGGCTTCGCGAACTGGCACTACTGGTGGCAGGCGCATTTGATCGACTGTGCGGTGGATGCGGCCAATCGGGCGCCGACGCCGGCGCGGCAGCGCCGGATCTGGTCGATCGCGCACGGTATGCGGATGCGCAATCTCACCGGCTGGACCAATAACTATTACGACGATATGGCCTGGCTGACAATCTCTTTGGAGCGTGCCGAGCGCACCCAGCAGATCACCGAGGTGCGGGGTGCGCTGATCGCGCTGGACAAGGAGTTGTACACCGGGTTCGAGCCGGAGTTCGGTGCGGTGCCGTGGCGTAGGAACTCCGATTTCTTCAATACCCCCGCGAACGGTCCGGTCGGTATTGCGATGGCCCGGCTCGGCCGCTACGCCCGCGCCCAGGAGATCTCCGACTGGCTCGACAACACCCTGCGCGACAAGGAGACCGGCCTCATCTTCGACGGCGTGCACCTGCCGTCGGGTGAAGTCGAACGCCCCGTCTACAGCTACTGCCAGGGCGTGGTGCTCGGCCTGGAAACCGAACTCGCCGTGCACACCGGGGAGCCCCGGCATGTCGAGCGCGCCGTGCGCCTGCTCGCCGCGATCGAAGAGCATATGGTCGGCGGCGGGGTGGTCATCGGCGGCGGCGGCGGGGACGGCGGCCTGTTCAACGGCATTCTCGTGCGCTACCTGGCGCTCATGGCGGTGATGCTGCCCGGCGAGGACCGCGCGCAGGTCACCGCGCGCCGCACCGCGGCCGCTATCGTGCGCAATTCCGCGACGGCCGCCTGGGAGAACCGCCTGGAGGTGGAGGGCGAGCCGCTCTTCGGCCCGGACTGGCGGTTGCCCGCGCGACTACCCGCGGTATCGGGTGCGGGCCGCTTCGAAGGGGGCTCGGTCTCCGCCTCGCGCACCCCCGAACGCGATCTGTCGGTTCAGCTTTCGGGCTGGAAGCTCATGGAAGCGGCGCACACCGTCTCCGCCGCCGGACTCTGACGCTAACCCCCGTCATCCCGGCATGCTTTCGGCCGGGATCCACCTGCGTCAGCCGTTCTTGCTCCGCGGCTCGGGCGGCACGGTTTCGCATTCGCTGTCGAGGTCGAAATCCTCGATGGGCCGCGACATTTCGGCCCGGTACTGGCGCACACCGACCAGGGTGCCCAGAATCAGGCCGACCACGAGCGTCCCGATCACGGCGGGCATCAGCCAGGACACCTGCTCCAGGAAGCTGCCCGCGTAGTAGCCGATCAGTAGCAGCACCGGCGCCCAGATGATCGCGCCGATGGTGGAGGCGATCGTGTACTTGCGGTGATCCATATCCGCGGCCCCGGCGACCATGGGGCACAACGTGCGAACCCACGGGATCCAGCGCGCCACCAGCACAGCCAGGAACCCGTGCCGGTGTAGTAGTTCGGCCACCCGCCCGAGGTTGCGGGTGTTGATGTATTTGCCGTTCTTGCGCGCTACCAGGTGATGCCCGGTGCGCTGTCCGACCACATAGCCGACCTGATTGCCCGCGATGGCGGCGATCATGGTTCCGATAGCCAGCGCCCAGATATGCAATTGGCCGCTGGCCTGCGAGGCCATGACGACGCCGGCCGTGATGAGCATGGAATCCCCGGGCAGGAACAGCCCGATGATGAACGCGCACTCCAGGAAAACGAAGGTGAGGACAACAGTCCACACCAGCACCGGCCCGGCCGTCTCGAGCGGTCCGAAGCCGCTCATGGCGAGGGTTAGTGGGGTGGTCGACACCGATGGCTCAGTGGGTCGGCTCGTTCGACGTGGCGGCCAGCTCCGGTGCGGCGCCACGATTGCGCAGGCTCTTCACCACGGTGGCGATGCCCGGCAGGATCGAGACGAGCACGATGAGCAGGAAGATGGCCTCGACGTTCTTACGGATGAATTCGACATTGCCCAGGAAGTAGCCGAGCACGGTGACGCCGCCACCCCAGAGGACCGCGCCGACGATGTCGTAGGTGACGAACTTGCGGTAGTCCATCTTCGAGACACCGGCCAGCACCGGCATGAACGTGCGCACGATGGGCACGAAGCGGGCCAGGATGATGGTCTTCGGGCCGTGCTTCTCGAAGAATTCGTGTGTCTCGGTGACATATCGCTTCTTGAAGAACCGACTGTCTTCCTTCTGGAACAGCGCGGGCCCGATAGCTCGGCCGATCCAGTACCCGGATTGATCGCCGAGGAAGGCGACCAGGATGACCGAGGGCAGCAGCACCCACAGACTGACCGGGTGCGGCGTCTGCGCGGACAGCAGACCGCCAGTGAACAGCAGCGAATCGCCGGGCAGGATCGGGAACAGTAAGCCTGTCTCGATGAAAACAATCACCAAGATCGCCGGGAGCACCGCGTGCTTCATCCATGTATCCGTCAAGAGATGCATGGGGTCGAGAATCGCGGGCAGGGCGACGTTGGTCGTCACGGCATCCGACAAGGCCAGCAAGGTCACGGCGACCACCCTACCGGTGAATGCGGTCTGCCACAGAATGTCGCACAGCGTGCTCTCAGGTGGTTCGCTTCCAGGGCACCGCTTATGGCGAAACACGACTGCCCTAGGGTGTCGCCTGACAGAATTTGTTGTACACAGCACACCACTACGGAGGTCATTGTGCCCATCGCGACTCCGGAGATCTACGCCGAGATGATTGCTCGGGCCAAGGAGAACTCCTTCGCGTTCCCCGCGATCAACTGCACCTCGTCCGAGACGATCAATGCCGCGATCAAGGGTTTCGCCGACGCGGGCAGTGACGGCATCATCCAGTTCTCCACCGGCGGCGCCGAATTCGGTTCCGGCCTGGGTGTGAAGAGCATGGTGACCGGCGCGGTCGCGCTCGCCGAGTTCGCGCACGTGATCGCGGCTGAGTACGACGTCACCATCGCGCTGCACACCGACCACTGCCCGAAGGACAAGCTGGACACCTTCGTCCGCCCGCTGCTTGCCATTTCGGCCGAGCGCGTGAAGGCCGGGCAGAACCCGCTTTTCCAGTCGCACATGTGGGACGGCTCGGCGATCCCGATCGACGAGAACCTGGAGATCGCGAAGGAGCTGCTCAAGCAGTGCCACGCGGCCAACATCATTCTCGAGGTCGAGATCGGTGTTGTCGGCGGTGAGGAGGACGGCGTAGAGGCCGAGATCAACGAGAAGCTCTACACCTCCCCCGAGGACTTCCGGAAGACCATCGACGCGCTGGGTGCGGGCGAGAACGGCAAGTACCTGCTCGCCGCCACCTTCGGCAATGTGCACGGTGTGTACAAGCCTGGCAATGTGGTGCTCAAGCCCGAGGTGCTGGCCGAGGGCCAGCGCGTTGCCGCCGCCAAGCTGGGCCTGGGCCCCGACGCGCAGCCGTTCGACTTCGTCTTCCACGGCGGCAGCGGCTCGCTGAAGTCGGAGATCGACGATGCGCTGCGCTTCGGCGTGGTGAAGATGAACGTCGACACCGACGCCCAGTACGCCTTCACCCGCCCGATCGCCGGTCACATGCTCAGCAACTACGACGGCGTGCTGAAGATCGACGGTGAGGTCGGCAACAAGAAGGTCTACGACCCGCGCAGCTACCTCAAGAAGGCGGAGTCTTCCATGGCCGCACGCGTTTTGGAGGCCGCCAACGACCTGAAGTCGGCCGGGCGCTCCATCAGCGCCAAGTAAGGTTGAACCCCGAGCCGGAGAAAACTCCGGCCAGGTGAGCAGAGCGTGCCGCGGTAGCCGTTCGGTGCAGAGCCGAAAAGGCCGCCGCGGTGGTTCGCTTGTTATACGAGGTGCAGCGCAATGACTCTGGATGTGCGGGTCCTCGGGCCTGTGCAAGTGCTGGTCGGCGGCCGCCCAGTGCTGGTCGGCGGCCCCAAGCCGCGCGCACTGCTGGCGGCGTTGACGGTGAACCGGCGGCGGGCGGTGTCCTCACAGGCACTGGCCGATATCGTCTGGAACGACGAACCGCCGGACTCCTATCAGGCCAGCCTGCAGGTGTTCGTTTCGAATATCCGGAAGACGCTCCGCAATGCGGGCATCGATCCGGCCGCTGTGCTGCGTACCGAATCTTCCGGGTACCGGCTCGAAATCCCCGATGAGAACTGCGATATCGGGCGTTTCGAGAGCATTCGCCGGTCCGGTACCGAGGCCGCCAATGCGGGCGATCACGAGGGCGCGGCGCGGCTGTACGCGGCGGCGCTGGCCGAGTGGACCGGGCGCGCGCTGGACGATCTGCCGGGGCTGTCCTTCGCCGAAAGTTTCGCCACCGCAATGGATGAGGAGCGGCTGCTGGTCGCCTCCGCCCGGGTCGATGCCGAAATAGCCTGCGGGCGAGCCTCATCGGTGGTCGGCGAGTTGGTGTCGATGACCAATGCGCATCCACTGCGGGAACCGCTGTGGGCGCAGCTGATCACGGCGCTGTACCTATCCGGCCGGCAGGCCGACGCGCTGGAGGCCTGCCGCCGGGTGCGCGGTGTGCTCTCCGACGAACTCGGTATCGATCCGGGTCCGGCGCTGGTGGCGCTGGAACAGCAGGTGCTGCGGCAGGAACCCTTGCTGACCGGGCAGATCGCCGAGGTCGAGCGCTTGGCCAAGGCCATGACCGAGACTGTCACCGAAATGCCGCGGGCGGTGCGGGCGGGGCAATTGCTCACCGCGGAGGGCCGGGTTCTTCCCATTGCCGTGGGCGGCATGAAGATCGGCCGCATGACCGACAACGATCTGGTGCTGGACGACCCCAAGGCCAGTCGCTACCACGCGCACATCACGCCCAGCCGGGCCGGATTGCTCATCAAGGATCTGCATTCGGCGAACGGTGTGTACATCAACGAGGCGGCCATCGAGAGTGCCGCGGTGCTCGCCGACGGTGATGCCATCCGGATCGGCGCTACTGTCTTCATCTTTCAAGCCACACGCTGACCTCGCCCCTGTCATCCCGGCGTGCCCCACCCTGTCATCCCGGCGTGCTTTCGGCCGGGATCCACTCAGGCGGCGCCGGCCTTGGTCAGCAGATCCACCGTTGCCCGGAGCGCCTGCCGGTCTTCCATATCGGGTGGCCGGTAGCCGCCGCTCACGGTTACGGTGATGGTGTCGCCCGCGCGTAGCCGTAGGTCGTCGAGGCACAGTGGCAGCATGCCGACGAAGAGCCGGCGCTCCTTGCAGGTCAAGATGATGTGCGAGGTATGGCAGCTGGTGAGCTGAGCGAGTTCCTCGGCCAGTTCCACGCTGATCGGCCCGGTCAGGGTTACGTCCTCCACGTACACGACCCCACTGTATTACGCTGCTGCCCAGTTGGTTTCGGTTCGTGTTTATCCGTGTGGTCATCCGGTCGATATCGATTCGGTGGATCTTGGGCGAGTGCCGGTGGTTCGCCGGCGGCGGCAGGTAGGGTCTGCTGCCGGATGTGTCCGGAGGGCCCGAAATGGCGAGAGGTTGTGTGCATGGCCGAGCGGCTACTGGCCGCGGTGGGAGCGGTGGTGTTCGGGGCAGGTGTTTTGGTGTCCGCGAACCCGTCGATCGCCGTGGCTGCTCCGGCGGAACCCGGTGCGGTAGCGACGATTCCCGGTATCGGGGCGTGCCACACCGACCCGAAACCGGCGCATGAGTCGCTGGTGCCCAAAACCGTCGAGGTGCCGGTGTCGTATCCGGTTGTCACCGTGGACCCCGGGCCGGCGGTGGAGAGCACCAAGCGGGTCAAGATGGAGCTACCCACCGATCCGTGCATCAATCCGTGCCCGGATCTCACCGATCAGCCGGCGCCGCCGCCCGGTCCGGGTGAGCAGCTGGGGATTCCGCGGCTCATCATTCATCCGCAGCCGTTCAATTTCGCCTTCCCCAACCCGAATCCGCCCGCGGTGCCGCCCGGTCCCGATCCGGTGTTTCCGAGCATCGAGGCCGCGGCGCAGTCCCCGGCCCGGCCCGCGCCCCAGGTGTCGGACGTGCGCGAGGTCGCCAAGCTGACCGGGGCCGATTCGGTCAATCGCACCGATAAGCGCTGGCAGGTGCAGGGCACCGACCTGGGCATCATGTGGGAGAGCGCGCCCGGGGAGGTCGCCGTCGCCTTCGGTGACACCGTGGGCCGCGACTTCCATCCGCCGGGCGGTATGGGCGAGGACTGGCGCAGTAATCTGCTGGCCTTCAGCACCAATCGCAATCTCGCCGACGGCGTCGTCTTCGACCGCATGGTCACCGACGACCGCTGCCACGCCAGCGAACTGCTGAGCAGCCGCAAAATGGACAATATCGAGATCACCACCATCCCGACGTCGGGCTTCGCCATCGGTGATCGGCAGTACCTGAGCTACATGTCCATTCGCACCTGGAACAGCATTCCGGGCACCTGGTACACCAACTACGGTGGCATCGCCTACTCCGACGATCACGGCGAAACCTGGACCAAGGACCCACACGCCAAGTGGGACAATATCTTCGGCGTCTCCAACTTCCAGGTGGCGGCCATGGTGCCGCAGGGCGATTTCGTCTACATGTTCGGCACGCCCAATACCCGGCTCGGGTCGGTCGGGCTGGCCCGGGTGCCCAAGGATCAGGTCCTCAACACCACCGCCTACCAGTACTGGCGGGACGGTCAGTGGACGCCGGTCGGCGGATACGCCGCTGCCACACCGATTGTCGACGCACCCGCCGGTGAACTGTCGGTCCGCTACGACGCGGATCGCAAGATCTGGCAGATGAGCTACCTCGATACCGCCAAGGCGTCTCTTGTTGTCCGGGAATCGGATTCACCCCAGGGCGTCTGGTCGCCCAGCACCCCCACCGTGAGCGCCCTCCAATTCCCGGAGCTCTACGGCGGTTTCATCCACCCCTGGTCCACCGGCAAAGACCTGTACTTCACCATGTCGACCTGGAGCGACTACAACGTGTACCTGATGCACGCCACCCTCGGCTGAGGGCGAAGGACAGCAGGCGGGCGGCGCAGTATGCGCCGCCCACCGCTTTCTCAACCGTGACAACTGATTTCGTAAGTTCGGGGTAACTCCCCGGGTACGTCCAAAATAGTTTCGGCACCCAACCGCCGGCACGCGTGCTCGGCGGTCAGCGGCTCTCAGCCGTGCGCTGAAGGTTCGGGGAGGCGGAGGCGTATGTCGGCGACGGCGCGGCCGAAGAGCTTCTTGCCGTCCGCGGTCGCACCGAGAACGATGGTGGCGGAACCGGTTTCGGCGTTCATCGACTTCACCTTGCCGGTGAATTCCACGAACGTGGGGGCCGTCTGCTCGACCGGGACGAAGCCGGAGAAGCGCACGCTGAACTTGGTGAGTGCGGCCGGATCGCCCAGCCAGGACACCAGGTAACTCGCGGTCAGGCCCATGGTGAGCATGCCGTGCGCCACCACGGTCGGCAGGCCGACCAGGCGAGCGGCGGTGTCGCTGAAGTGAATCGGGTTGGGGTCGCCCGAAACGCCGGCGTAGTTCACCAGATCGCCACGGGTGACGGGCATCTTGACGGCCGGCAGTTCGGTCCCGGCCACCAGGGTCGCGGCGGTGTGCGTGGTGTGCACCGGGCGGGCCGGTGCGGGGGCACGGAAGTCGGTGACCTCCTCCGGCGCGAGCAGGATGAGCCCGGTCGGGTCGGTGGCGCCGGAGTCGTCGGGGACGTGGCCGTGCATGACCACGCCGATCACCGTCTCCGCGCTCGCCGGATCGATCTCCACACCGCGGCGGGCCACGATGGTGGTGGTCGCCACCAGCACCGGCAGTGCGTCGGCGTCGGTCAGCGTCACCTTGACGGTGATGAAGTCGTTGTCGCCGTAGGAGCGGATCTGCTCGATGCCCACATCTACCGACAGCAGGTCACCGGCCAGGATCGGGCGCTGGTACTCGAAGGTCTGATCGGTCTGCAGGAACTGCGACACGTCGTACTCGGTGAGCACGGTGCCGATCAGCGCGCGCGTGGTGGCGGCGCCGATCACCGATGAGAAGGTCGGCGAGGCGATCAGCCCGGCGTAACCGATTGCGAGCGCATCGTCTTCCCGGTGGTGGGCGGGGTGATCATTACGGACGGCGCGCGCGAATTCGCGGACCTTCTCGCGGCCCACGTCATAGTGATCGCGGACGCGGAAGTGCCGTCCGACCAGATCGGCGGCGGTGGTGGCGGCAATCGCCTCGGCCGTCTCCGGCATGGTGTTCAGCTCCCTGCAAAGTTCGAAACCTGGTGGGCCGACGGCAGATCGGTGTCAGCGCAGCACTGCGGCCGAAGCCGTTGAGGCGCTGACATGCCGTGAAGGCCGACCCAGACAATCCGCGCTATATTACCGGCGAGTTGGTCTGCTGACCAGGTGTTTGTGATGTTCGTCGCGGGCAGGTGCGCGAATATGTCACCCGCTCACAGGGAACATCTGCAGGTCGGTGTGGAGCGTTAGCAGATCAGTGTGGAGTGTTGGCTGGATCGCATACTTTCCAGCCGTCGGACGTGTGCTGCAGGTCGAAGGTGCGCGCCGACGTTTTTGCCGGATCGGCCTCGGTATAGACCGTGGCCTGCGCGATCGCGGAATCTCCGGTGATCTTGATCGCGTCCACGCTCTTCACCACCGGAATGCTCTTCTGCTCCTTCGACGTTCGGTACACACCGGCGAACTGATCCGCCGAAATATTCTGGTAGAAGTCGTGTTGCGTACCGCAGGTGATACCGCGCAGCTTGTCCAGATCGCCGGCCGCCAGCCCCGCCGTGTACGTCGAAATAGCACTCGTGACCTGGGTGTCCGGCGAATTGTCCGACGAGCTCTTCATCACCCCGACGACCACGCCGATCACGATGAGCACCGCCACGACCGCCGCGGCGATAATCCAGACCCGCTTGTTGGACTTGCCACTCGTCGCCGCAGG
Organism: Nocardia sp.; assembly: GCF_025465275.1. Taxonomy (GTDB): domain Bacteria; phylum Actinomycetota; class Actinomycetes; order Mycobacteriales; family Mycobacteriaceae; genus Nocardia. Next base: position 39,846 of record NZ_JAODNK010000157.1, read on the forward strand.
CTCGGCCCCCGCCTCACCGGCGGCAGGCACCCGCTGCGGCGCGGCAATGGTCCGGGACCCGTCCTGTCCTGGCCCCTGAACGCCGCCGGGGCCTTGCTGGCCGCCACCGGGACTCTGAGGGCCGCCCTGTGCGCCACCGGGGCCCTGCTGAACACCTTGTGCACCACCGGGACCCGAGCTTCCGCCCGGACCCTGCTGACCGCCCGGACCCTGCTGACCGCCCGGACCCTGAGGCCCGCCGGAACCCTGCGGCCCACTGAGGTTTTGGGGACTGCCGACACCCCGAGGAGCACCCGGACCCTGCTGACCGCCCGGACCTCGAGGTGCGCCGGGTCCTTGAGGTCCGTTCGGACCCTGCGGCCCACCGGGACCCTGAGGTCCACCCGGGCCCTGCGGCGCGCCCGCCCCGACTCGCTGCGGGCCCGGCGGTACGGCGCGCGGGCCGCGAATCGGATGTGCGGGCATGGTCGGCTGCATATCGGCGGGCGAAGGCGCACTGGCAGGCTGCCGCGGCGCGTTCGGCGGCCGCGGCGGCGAAGGCCGCGTCTCCTCGACGCCCCCCACCTGCTCGGGCGCATTCCCCCGCGGCCCGACATTCCGCGGCCCCGCATTCATTCGCGGCGACGCCGGCGGCTTGCTGACGGCCCGCCCCTGCGGCCCCGAAACCCGGATCTTCTCGGTGGCCTGATCTCCCTTGACGATCGGCAGCAGCGTAGTGGCGTCTTCGGACCCCGCCGGAACCTTCTGAATAGCAACGGTTTCGGAATCCGCCGCGCCCGAATCCGCACCGTCCCCGGCCTTTCCGGCCGCCTTCGCTGCGTCGTCCGAGTCCGGAGTCCCGGCCTGTCCCTTGCCGTCCTTCGTCCCGTCACCAGCTCCGGTCGCGGCAGCGCTCGACCCCGCCGCACCACTCTGCGTGTCAGCATCGGCGGAAACCGCCGGTCGAGCAGCATCGCCTGATCCGTCGTCGGCCTTCTGCTTCGGGGCATCACTCGACGCATCCGCAGAACCGCGCCCGCCGGCCCCGGCGGCTGCCGCGCCGGCCGCAGCTGCGCTACCGGCCTGTCCCGCGCCAGCACCCGGCTTCTCGGCTGCGTCACCTGCCTGGCTTGCTGCGCTATCTGCTTGTCCGGCTGCGCTCTTCGCCTGTGCGGCCGCGCCACCGCCCTGCCCTGCCGCGCCCCGCGCCGATCCGGCGGCAGCGTCCTGGCGTGGGACAACCTTGAACTGCGTGGTCACATCCGCTGACGGAGCGGGGTTTCCGGGCCCTGCCGGCGTAGCCGACCGCCCCACCTGCTGCGCCCCGAACACCTGCGGAGCACCACCTTGCGCGGCCGAACCACCTTGCGCGGCCGAACCTCCTTGCGCGGCCGAGCCACCTTGCGCGGCCGAGCCACCTTGCGCGGCCGAGCCACCTTGCGCGGCCGAGCCACCTTGCGCGGCCGAGCCACCTTGCGCGGCCGAGCCACCTTGCGCGGCCGAGCCACGCTGCGGGATCGAACCACCCTGCGCGGCACGGCCGCTCTGCGCGCCGGGATCACCCTGTGCAGGACCACCTTGCGAGCTCGGACCACCTTGCGAGGCAGGACCATTCGCCGCCGCCGGGTTGACACCCTGCGGGGCGGAACCGCGCTGCGGGATCGAACCACCTTGGGCAGAGTCACTCTGGAGGGCCGAGCCACCCTGCGAGCCCGGGCCGCCCTGCGGCGTCGGACCACTCGCGGACGCGGGGTTGCCACCCTGCGGGGCCGAACCACCTTGCGCGGCGGGCCTACCCGGTGCGGCGGGGTTGCCGCCCTGCGTACCGGGGCCGCTGGGCGGGGTGGCGCCGGCGCGGGGCGTGGTGGGGATACGGGTGGTGGGCCCTGCGGCCGGTTCGTACTTGATGGTGGCGAAGTTGGGTTTGCCCGCCGAGGTCGGGGGCAGGGGGGAGGGTGCGACGCCGCGGCGGATGATTTCGGTGGCGGCGGTCTGTGACGGGTCCGACGATGCGGCCGGTTGACCGGCGGGCGCCTGCGGAGTGTCCTGGCCGGCGCCCGTGCCGGGGGCTGCCGGGCGGGCAGGGTCCTGTGGCTGTTGGTCGTCGTTCGAGTCGGACACGCGCTACCCCTCGCTTCGGCGGAACTGTGATTCGACGGTCAGCCTACTGAGCATTTCGATGGTCGGTGCAGAATGATCGGCATGACGTCCTTCGGTGATCTGCTCGGACCGCAGCCGGTACTCCTTCCGGAAAACTCGGATGCGGAGGAAGCGCTGCTGGAGAATCAAGATCCGGTGCTGGTCGCAGCGGCGCATCCGACGGCCTCCATTGCCTGGGCGTACCTCGCCGAGGCCGCTCTCATCGCCGGCGCCGGCGAGGTGAATGCCGACACGCTCGCGGCCTACGCCTTCGCTCGCACCGGCTACCACCGCGGCCTGGACCTGTTGCGCCGCAATGGCTGGAAGGGCTTCGGCCCGGTGCCGTGGAGCCACGAACCCAACCAGGGTTTCCTGCGTGCCGTCGCGGTGCTGGCCAAGGCCGCCCGCACCATCGGCGAGAACGACGAATACGCCCGCTGCCTGGACCTGCTCGAGGATTGCGACCCGCGGGCCGCGGCCGAACTCGGGCTCGACTGACACTTTGACCAGTGGCCTGGGCACCACCTTCGACGCCGCCAAGGACAGCGGTGTCGCGCGCATGCGCATCGCTGCCGCCAGGGTCCGCTCCTCGTTGTTGCCGATCGTGCAGTGCGCGGTCGGTGCGGGGCTGGCCTGGTTCATCGCACATAAGGTGATCGGCCATCCGCAGCCGTTCTTCGCACCCATGGCCGCCATGATCTCCATCGGTGTGTCCTTCGGTGCGCGCCTGCGCCGGGCGGTCGAGCTGATCGTCGGTGTGTCCGTCGGCATCGGCATCGGCGACCTGTTCGTCTCCCGTTTCGGGACCGGCGTCTGGCAGATCTCGCTGCTGGTGATCTTCGCCATGTGCGCGGCCGTGTTCCTGGACGGCGGCCCGGTCATCACCATGCAGGCGGCGTCCTCGGCGGTGCTGGTGGCCACCCTGATTCCGCCGCACAGCGGGGCCTCGCATTTCCGCATCGTGGACGCCTTGGTCGGCGGCATGGTCGGCATCGTGGTGGTGGCGGCGATTCCGCTGCATCCGGTGCGCCGGGCCAGACAGCAGGCGGCCGACATTCTCGGCGTCATGGGCAAGGCGCTCACCGATGCCGCGGACGGCCTGCTGGAACACGACGCCGACAAGATCAAGGCGGCACTGGAAGCGGTGCGCGGCACGCAAACTCGCCTCGACACACTGCGCAGCACCCTCGCGGGCGGCCGGGAGATCAGCAGAATCTCACCGCTGTACTGGAATTCGCGCGCCCGCCTGGAGCGCATTCAAGACACTGCGGACCCGATCGACAATGCCGTCCGTAATACCCGCGTATTGCTGCGCCGCGCACTGTCTCTGGTGCGTGACGACGAAGTCCTGAACCCGAGTCTGACCCTCGAGGTGGAACAGCTCGGGAAGGCCGTGGAGGTGGTCCGCGAGATGGTGCTCGCCGATCCCGGCGAACAACCCGATGCCGCGGAGGCCACCCGAGTCCTGCGTTCGGTCGCCAAGGGCGCAACCAAGGACATGGTCGAGGGCGCGGGCATTTCCGCGCACGTGGTGTTCGCCCAGATCCGTTCGATCCTGGTCGATCTCATGCAGGTGTGCGGTATGCGCAGGCTCTCGTCCATCGCCATGCTGCCGCCGACCGTGCCGAATCCCTATGTGACGCCGATCGATTGAGCCTCAGGTCCAGAAGCGAGTGAGCGATCCGCCCCAGCTCGACCAGATCGAGGGCACGCCCGACAGGCCGAACAGTGCGCGAATGCCGTCGAAGAACGCGATATTGATCTGCGGCACGAACAACAGCGCCACCAGGATCAAGATTCCGTACGGCTTGATCTGATCCATGGACCGCCGCGTCTGATAGCTCAGCGACGGCTCCAGAATGCCGTAACCGTCCGTTCCCGGCACCGGGATCAGATTCAGCACGGTCGCCATGATCTGCAGGAACGCAAGGTAACTCAGCCCGAACCAGAACGCCGGATGCGACGACGAACTGCCCCAGAGCTTCACGATGACCAGCAGCACGATCGCGCACGTGGCGTTGACCGCCGGACCCGCACCGCTCACCGTCCGCTGCGTCCGCGCGTTGAAGGCCCCCGAATTCACGTACACCGCACCACCCGGCAGCGCGAACCCGCCGATGGCGATGAACAGGATCGGCAGCCCGATCGACAGCAGCGGATGGCTGTATTTCAGCGGGTTGAGCGTGAGATACCCGCGCAATTCCACATCCCGGTCGCCGGCCCGCCACGCCACATACGCGTGCGCGAACTCGTGCAGGCAGAGCGAGACGATCCAGCCCGCCACCACCATCACGAAGACGCCGAATTGGGCTTGGTGCGAGAGCAGATCGGAAATCCACGCCACCACGCCGCCCGCCACGGCGACGGCGATGACCAGCAGGAAGATCGGGCTCGGCCGCACGGCCCCCGGGGTTCGGCCGAGCGCGCGGGGAGAGCTCATCGGACTCCTTGTATGAGACCCCGGTTCGCAGCGGTGCGCCACCGGGAGAAGGTCAGCGGACCAGCAACCACGGTTCGTGGTGCCGATAGAAAGTGGAGCGCCGCACCGGCTTATCGGTGGTGATGCCGTCGCGGGTGACGATGGCGCCGCGGGTGCCGAGCTGCATGGCCCGGCCTTCCACCCAGCGCTTCTTCCGCAATCCGCGGTGCACGCTCGAGTGCAGGCCGGGCAGCTCCAGTGTGGGGGAAACCAGCAGGGCGGCGACTTTTCCGGTGAAGAGCCGCGTGTCGTCCACGTACGCTTCGCCTTCCAGCTTCCCGCCGTCCTCACCGACGAGAGTGGCGCGGCCGATGAGCACCTTGCCGGTGTCGTCGCGAATCAGCGGGGTTTCCTGCGGCTTGCCGTCGAGCGCGCGTTTGGCGGCGGCGCTGCCGGTGCCGGTCTCGTAGGCGCGGGAGCCGTAGGTGCGGTCGACGGGCACGTAGCCGATCTCGACGCCGAGCCGCTCGGTGCGCATCAGGTGGGTCAGGACCGCGGCCAGGCCGGCGTCCTCACCGAGCACGATCAAGCGGGGGAGACTGTCGGCGGCCATGACGGGCAGCAGCTCGTCCAGCAGCGTGGTATCCGGAATGGCCGACGTCTGGGTGAGGGGAAGGGCAGCGAGAGCGATCGGTACCGGTGCGCCGTCGCAGCGGAGAACATGGGTACTCAACTGCCGTACACCCTCCTCTGACCTGACAACACGATCCCCTCGCTGCAACTCTCGCGGACCCCCGGCCGGTCCGCCTCCGGTTGTCTCACCATAGTCCTGTTGAAGTGCCATCGCCCCGCCCGCTCAGCGCGCATCCCCCCATGTTCGCGGCCCGTCTCGTTCTGGACTGAGTGGAGCGGGGGAGCGAAGCGGAGGAGCGGAGGGAGGGAAGAACGAGACTCCCAGGGCCGCGAACCCGCCGTAGCGAAGCGGAGGCAGAAGATACAGAGCCATCTATTAGACTGTGCGTCCGGCCACCGCCTTCTGACGGCGGGTAGCTGCAGCATCACCGGTGCTGCGCGTCGAACCCGTAGGAGACTCCTAATGCCGGCAATCGTGCTGATCGGCGCCCAGTGGGGCGACGAGGGCAAGGGCAAAGCGACCGACCTGCTCGGTGGCCGCGTCCAGTGGGTAGTGCGGTACCAGGGCGGTAATAACGCGGGTCACACCGTGGTGCTGCCCAATGGCGACAACTTCGCCCTGCACCTGATTCCCTCCGGCATCCTCACCCCGGGTGTGACCAACGTCATCGGCAATGGTGTGGTGGTCGATCCGGGCGTGTTGCTCGATGAACTCGCGGGCCTGGAACAGCGCGGTGTGGACACCTCCCGCCTGCTGCTGTCGGCCGACGCGCACCTGATCATGCCGTACCACGTGGCCATCGATAAGGTCACCGAACGCTTCCTCGGCAATAAGAAGATCGGCACCACCGGCCGCGGCATCGGCCCCTGCTACCAGGACAAGGTCGCCCGCGTCGGCGTCCGGGTGGCCGACGTGCTGGACGAGAAGATCCTCACCCAGAAGGTCGAAGCCGCACTGGAATTCAAGAACCAGGTGCTGGTGAAGATCTACAACCGCCGCGCGCTGGACCCGCAGCAGGTGGTCGACGAGGTGCTCGAGAAGGCCGAAGGTTTCAAGCACCGCATCTCCGATACCCGCCTGCTGCTGAACCAGGCCATCGAGGCCGGCGAGATCGTGCTGCTGGAAGGCTCGCAGGGCACCCTGCTCGACGTCGACCACGGCACCTACCCGTACGTGACCTCCTCCAACCCGACCTCGGGTGGCGCGGCGGTCGGTTCGGGCATCGGCCCCAACAAGATCGAGACCGTCCTCGGCATCCTGAAGGCGTACACCACCCGCGTCGGCTCCGGCCCCTTCCCGACCGAACTCTTCGACGAGTCCGGCGTGTACCTGGCTAAGACCGGCGGCGAGGTCGGCGTCACCACCGGCCGCGCCCGCCGCACCGGCTGGTTCGACGCCGTGATCGCCCGCTACGCCACCCGCGTCAACGGCATCACCGACTACTTCCTCACCAAGCTCGACGTCCTCTCCAGCCTGGACACCATCCCGATCTGCGTGGCCTACGACGTCGACGGCGAGCGCGTCGAGCAAATGCCCACCACCCAAACCGATTTCCACCACGCCAAGCCCATCTACGAAGAAATGCCCGGCTGGTGGGAAGACATCTCCGGCTGCCGCACCTTCGAAGACCTACCCCCCAACGCCCAGGCCTACGTCCTGCGCCTGGAAGAACTCTCCGGCGCCCGCATGTCCTGCATCGGCGTAGGCCCCGGCCGCGACCAGACCATCGTCCGCCACGACATCCTGAGCTGACCACCCCCAGAACGCTTTTCGCCCCCGCCGCGTGAAAACGCCGCGGGGGCGACCCATTTCAAGGCGCTACCCTCCCGATCGGACCTAGAGAAGCACCATCCGACGACCGCACAGCCCGTGTCGAAACCGAACAGCCCTGACAAGTGCTGTTCCGCCAATACGCGGGCTGCGCGGTTTGACGGATGCTCGAAAACGCAACCACAGCCAGTCATCCCGCCGGAACGTAAGGACAGTTACTGGGCCGGAAGAGACAGCCGGGTACGGCAGGCGACGTGCCCAGCACTGCGTCTTTTTCGCACTTCATTTCGAGGCAATGCCTTCTCGGACCGCCCACCTCGCCCACCACGGCCGCCAATGAGCGAAGACCTGGTCAGTAGCAGGTCATCGGGGTCAGGGGCTCTATGGCGTGGGGGGTTAGGGAGTTGTAGGCGGCTGCCAGGCATTTGACGCCGATTCGGATGTCGGCTTCCTCGTGGGTGAAGGGGAGGCGGAGGAAGCGTTCGAAGGCGCCTTGGACGCCGAAGCGGGGGCCGGCGGCGAGGAGGACGCCGTGGTTGGGGGCGGTGGCGGCCAGGGCGGTGGAGACGGGGGCGGGGAGTTGGGCCCAGAGGGACATGCCGCCGGCACCGGGGGAGACGCGCCAGTCTGGGAGGTCCTCGGCGAGGGCGTCCAGGAGGGTGGCGCGGCGGGAACGCAGCTGTTGCCTTCGGACGGTGAGGATTTCGTCGGCGTGCTGGAGCAGGTGGACGGTTGCCAGCTGGTCCATGACCGGGGTGCCGAGGTCCATGGTGGAGCGGGTGCCGAGCAGTTTGGTGATGAGGGATTGGTTGGCGCGGACCCAGCCGACACGCAGGCCGCCCCAGAAGGATTTCGAGGCCGAGCCGATGGTCACGATCTCCGAGCCGCGCGCGAATGCTGCTACGGGCGGCATGATTTCGTCATCGGTGAGGTGCAGGTCCACCATGGATTCGTCGACGATCACCGTCATACGGGTTTCGCGGGCGATGGCGGCCAGCTCGGCGCGGCCCTCGGCGGAAAGCAGCAGGCCGGTGGGATTGTGGTAATCCGGCACCAGATACGCGATGCTTGCCGCGGTTTGCCTTGCCGCACTGCGGATTCCGTCGAGATCCCAGCCGTCCGGGCGCAGCGGCACCGGCACCGGGCGGGCGCCCACATCGCGAATGGCCTCGATGGCATTGGGGTAACTGGGGTGATCGATGAGCACTCGCTCCGCCGGGGTGGTGAGCACATTCAGCAGCAGCCGCAACCCGTGCTGCGCGCCGAGGGTGACCAGGATCTGATCGGGATCGGTGGGCAGCCCGCGCTCTGTGTACCGCCGGGCCAGCGCCTCCCGCAGCATGAGCATGCCGACCGGGTCCATGCCGTGCGTGCCTAGATACGTCGGAAGTCCCTGCAGCGCAGTGGTGTACGCATCCATCATCTCCACCGGCGCGGACATGGCGGCATAGGTCATATCGATAGTCGGCAGCTCCGGCTGCGCCATCATGGCGAGCAGACTGCGCGCCGGTTTGGTGCCGTCGTGCACCACCGTCGGCGGCAGCGCCACCGTGCTGCGCGAGCCCTGCCTGCTGATCAGATAACCGTGCTCGCGCAGCAGTGAGTACGCGGAGGTGACGGTGGTGCGGCTGACGCGCAGGCTGGTGGCCAGATCACGTTCGCTGGGCAGCGCGACGCCGAGCGGCGCCCGCCCGTCGTGAATGAGCAGCCGGACGCTTTCGGCCAGTGCCACATAGGCGGGCCGGGTCGTGCGCCTGCTGTTGTCGGCTGCCGGGGCGGCGCCGGGTTCGTCGTGCCGCCACCGGCCCAGGTCGCGGGTAAGGCTGGCCGCGCCGATCACTCGTATCGCCATAAAGGCCAGTATCCGGGTACTGGATATTTTCTTCAAGTCCAGAACCGGCCACCATGGGGTGATGATCGTTATGCTCGCCTCCTTGCTGGTAGTCGCAGCTTTCGCCGGGATCGTCTACCGGTTCGCTCCCAAGCCGGACGAGCGCTGGGGCGTGCTGCTGGAGCGCTACCGCCCGCATGCACCGATGTCAGACTGGTCGGTCGCGGAATACGACGGGGCACGGCAATACTCCGACCTCTCCGCTGCGGCCGCGCATCAGGATGCGCTCGAACCCGAACGTCCGGTACGCCGCGCTCGCCGCCGCGCCTCGGCCCGTCCCGATCTTGCGAACATCCCCTGCCGTGGCGAATCAGTCCAGTTCTAGAGAACTGGCCTTTATCAACTGGACTTGTCGGTGCCTCGGTGCACACTGGCTCTATGTCGCAACCGGACCGCCCGCTCGCCTCGGCGGCGCTCTTCGACACCGCGATCGGCACCTGTGCCATCGCCTGGAGCGTCGCCGGAGTGCTGCGCTTCGCCCTCCCCGAGCCAGATCCAGCGGCCACCCTCGCGTACGTGCTGCGCCGTCACCGCACTTTCGACGTCCGGGAAGCCGCACCCACTCCTGAAATCGCCGCGGTTATCGAGAAGATCCGCGCCCATCTCGCCGGAGACCTCGACGACATGCACTGGATCCCCTTGGACACCAGTCCTTTCAACGATTTCGACCGCGCCGTCTACTCGGTCGCCCGCGCCATCGACCCCGGCCACACCCTGAGCTACGGCGAGATCGCGCACCGCATCGGAGCCCCCGGCGGCGCCCAGGCGGTAGGCCAATCCCTGGGCCGCAACCCCATTCCCCTGATCATCCCGTGCCACCGAGTCCTGGCCGCCGACCACGCCCTGCACGGTTTCTCCGCCCCCGGCGGCCTGACCACCAAACAGCGGCTCCTGGAAATCGAGCGCACCCCGGGCTTCGGCGAACCCACCCTCTTCTGATCCCTCCGAACACCCGGCGGGCCGCATTGAACAGGTGGCAATCCTGTTCTCCCCGTTTGCTTCATCGGCATACTGTTCCTGCTGATCAACTATGCCCGGAAAATCAGCGCCGTGTAGCCGCCGCGAGATTCATCGAGAGGGCTCTGGTTGCGCCAACACGCCGGAGCTGCCCTCCACCAGAGCCCGATGATCATGAAAGAGCGCCCGCCCCATACGGTTTCGTATGATGCGGGCGCTGTTGTATTGCGCGGGCGTTGTTAGAAGGCACCGCCGAGGAAGCCGCCGACTGCGCCACCCGCGACACCACCGGCAACACCGCCGACCACTGCTGCCGGAATGCCGACGATCGCGGCTCCTGCCGCTCCACCGACACCCGCGCCGATCAAAGCGCCGCCGATCGCACCGCCAGGAACATCGATGGGCGCTGTCCACGGCAGGACGGTCGCGCCGATCACACCGAGACCGGCCCCGACGCCTGCTCCGATGGCTGCACCGACAACCGCGCCCGGTACAGCGCCTGCGATCGCGCCCGGCACGCCGAGGCCGATGGCACCGGCCGTTGCGCCGGTTGCGACACCGGCGAGGGTGCCGGCGGCGATGCGGTCGGAGCGGGTCGGGTTGATGCCGATGGAGTTGAAGCCGGTGGCGAGGGCTGCCTCGGCGGTGGCGGCGGTGGTGTTGACCGGGTTCAGGATGGTGTCGGGGAGTTGATCCGGTGCGGCGGTGGTGAAGTCGCCCAGGCGCAGGGTGCGGGGCGGGGGTGCGATGGGGGCTACCGGGGTGACCACGGTGGGGGCGTGCAGTTGCTGCCAGTTGATGGCGGGGGCTGCTTCGGGCTGGGGGATCGCGCGGAAGTTCGGCGGGACAGCGTAATTCGCGCCGGCGGTCACGCCCGGTGAGGCGGGCTGGGGCACGGTTGTGACGCCGGGCTGGATCGGTCCGGGGCGCGATTCCAGGCGGTCGGGATTGACGGCGGGTGCGGCCACGCCGGGCTGCGCCGAGCGAGGATTGGCGAATTGGGGTGCGAACGCACCGTTTCCGGGTGCCGACGCTGCGCCTCCGCCGGGCGAATTTGCCGCGTCGGGTGACTGCGCCGTACCAGGAGACTGCGCCGTGCCGGGCGACTGCAAGGTGCTCGACGGCCCGGCGGCACCACTCGCGCTACTCGAGGGCGCAGTGCTCTGTGGTTCGGTGGCGCTGGAACACGCCACCGCGAGAGCAAGCGGAAGCGTGCCGACGATCAAGGCGCGACGTGCCGCGCCGGTCTTCTTTTCGAGTTGCCGACGGGTCACGCCGGATCACCACCCTCATCAGGAATAGATCTACTGGTAAACATGCAATTGCTTCTGCGCCAATTGATTTCACGCAGATCGAGGGAGCTGCCGAAACCGCCCAATCGAAGACCGCCGATACGGCTCCGCCCCACCCGATGGTGCGCGCACCCGATCGCCGCTGTAGTCAGGTCCGAAACCTCGCACCCTCTCGCTTGCGCGTGTCGGGATCTTCCGGCCACCGCCATCGGTGCGAATCCCTATGCGTCGCCGCTGACCTCGAAGTGGCTGGTGGACTCGGACCCGAAACTCATGCCGCAGCTCCCGATCTGTGCTCTCCGGGCCAGGTCCGATAACGCACACGCCGCCGGCGCGAATCCCCGTGCGCCGCCGCAGTGATGGGGATCAGAGCCAAAACCTCACCCGCCACCGGTCGCAGAGCGGACCCGCCGATAGCTGCGATCCGAAGGCCGGGGCCGAAGCGCATGTGCCGGGCAATCCCGAGACAGTGCCTGGGCTGTGCCGAGCACGGTGGAGCCGGAAGATCCGGTGCTGGGCCCATAGTCGGGTCCTGCTCAGAGGTTCGCTCCGGCTCGGTAGTTGCGGTGACTTCATCGGTAACTCCGGGACATGGTCAGAACGCGCCGCCGAGGAAGCCGCCGGCTGCGCCGCCCGCAACACCGCCGAGGACTGCGGCCGGGACGCCGATGACGACGGCACCCAGGCCCGCGCCCACGGCTGCGCCGACACCGGCACCGATGAGCGCACCGCCGCCGATGATCGGCACGGCGGCCGGTGCGGCGATGGCCGCGCCGAGCCCGCCGGTCGGAACGCCCGCGGCGACCGCGGTACCGGCAACGATTGCGACGCCGATGCCCGCGCCGATACCGGCACCGACACCCGCGCCGATGAGGCCGCCGCCGACCGCACCGCCGATGGCGGACGGAATCCCGACGATGGCCGCGCCGAGGACTGCGCCGCCCGCGGTGGCGGCGGCGATCTTGTCGGAGCGCGACGGGTTGATGCCGACGGACTGCAGGCCGGTGGAGATGACCGCTTCGGTCTGCGCGGCGGCATCATTGACCGGGTTGAGGATTTCGTCCGGCAGCTCGTCCGGCGCCGGGGTGACGAATTCGCCGATGCGTACGGTGCGCGGCGGGGGAGCGATCGGCTCGACCGGTGTGATCGGCTCGGGGGCGTGCAGTTCCTGCCAGTTGATGGCCGGGGCCGGGTCGGTCTCGACCGGGATGGGCCGGTGGTTCTCCGGCACGGCGTACTCGGCCTGCGGGGCCGGGGGAGTGACAGTGGTGCCGGGCTGGCGGGGCGAGAGGGCGTGCTCGGAGCCGGGCGAGGACGCGCCGGGGTCGGTGACACCCGGCTGCGGGATGGCCTGAGCAATACCCGCGCAGGCGATGGCGACGGCCAGCGGCAGGGCGCCGAGGACAGGCCGGAAGGCATGTCGTGCGACGCCGCTGTTCATTTCTCGATGCCGACGACTCACGTCGAAACACCACCCTCATCAGATTGGAACTGTCCCCCGGAGACCGGACTCGGTCGCCTCGCGGGGATGGTAGCTGATGAGAAACCAGTAATTCCAGATCGGAATCAATCGATCCGATCGATGACGTCACGCGGCGAGACAAATCCCACAAACGCTGGTAGGAGCCTTTTGGGAAGGCTGTGCTGATCAGCTTTCGAATTTGCCGACAGATGACCCGCCGCGCATGAGATCGGCCAGCGCCTCCCGATCGGTGACGTCGAGCTTGATACAGGCGCGGTAGAGGTGGCCTTCCACGGTGCGTACCGACACGGTGAGCCGATCGGCGATCTGCCGGTTGGACAGTCCCGCGGCAACCAGATTCGCGATTTCACGTTCCCGCGAAGTGAGCGGCAACGGCTGCGCGGACTGCCGCAGGGCGGGCGTACTGGCCCCACCACACGCGGCGGCGAGCCGGTTGGCGGTCGCCGCGGATTCCAGCAGACGGCGGCGATCACCCGAGCGCTCGTGTGCGGAGGCCGCCTGCGCGGCGGCATCGGCCGCCGACAGCAGCACCCCGATTTCCTCGAATTCAGCTGCGGCAGTGTCCAACCCGGCGCCATCGTGCGCCGCGACGGCCACCGCGTGCCGGGACTGGACCTGCACCAGCCGGCCGTCCACCCGAGCGGCCAGATCCGCGAGTCGGCCCGCCACCGAATGATCACCGAAGCGAGCCGCGGTATGCAGCGCCATAGCTTCGATGGCGTGCTGATGTGAGCGCGCCGCCGCATCGGCCGCACCGAGCGCCAGCCGCACGGCAGGAGTTGCGATGCCCTCGGCAGCGGCCTGCCATGCCTTGGCGATCTCCAGCATCGGTTCGTATACGGCACTGTGCCGCCCACCGCGTTCGATGGCGGCGGCAATGGATTCCGCCGCGTCGGTGGCACGCCCCACCGCCGAATACGCTTCGGCCAGACGGAGTCTCGCGGGAAACATCCAGGCTGCCGCGCCCTCGGTGGTGAGCGCGGCGAGCGCCTGTTCGAGATTGTCGATGCCCTGCGGGAACCTGCCCTGCGCGACATCGACGGTGCCCTGCAGAATCTTCGTCATCCCCCATGCCAGGTACTGGCCGGGCGAAGAATAAGTGTAAGGGCTACTGGCACAACGCCTTGCGGCATCCAGATCCCCGGTGAAGGTGAGCGCCAGCACTTCCGCGTGCGCGGACATGAACCGATTCAGCCCGTCGATATGCGATTCGATGGCATGCCCGCGCTCCGCATACTGCCGGGCGGCATCACCACGTCCCATGAGCGCCAGGGCGAGTCCGCCGCCGAAGGCCGCCCACCAGACCGCCCACGGCGGCGCGTCATCGGCGGCCATGACGGGTTCGGCCAGCGCGAAGGCCTCGTCGAGCTTGTTCTCATTGACCGCGCACGCGGAAGCGAGTCCGTCCAGTGTTGCCACGATCTTGGGATGCTTCGCCCGCCGGCGCACCGAGTCCAGCACTTCGTCCGCGCGATCGGCATCGCCCATGGACCACAATAGATTCGAGACGCGAGTACTGCCCCAGCGCGCCAGCTGCACCTCGGTCAATTGGTCCGGATCGAAGACCGCGAGGGTGCGTTCGGCCTCGATGCGATGCCCCTGCCACAGCAGTGCCCGTGCCAGCAGATCGGCGGCCTCGACACCGCCGCGCCGCTCCACCGCCGCCCGCGCGAACCTTTCTCCCAGTGGGAGATTCGCCAACCCGATGGCGTCGGCCGCAGCGGCCTCGAACAGTTCGAGATCAGCGGATTTGTCACTGTCCAAAGCCAATTCGGCGAGCCGGATGCGGTCGGGCGCGGAATGGATGGGCCGTTCCCGCAGTGACGTGTACAGCCGCCCGCGCAGTCGCCGTGCCGAGGCGATGCCGAGCCGCCGCCGGATCACCTCGCCGAACAGTGGATGGTTGTACCGCACCAGCAGCTGCCGGCCGTTCTCGACAATCCTTATGACACCGCGTGATTCGGCAGTCTCCACGGCTTCCTCGCCCGCGAGTTCGGCGAGCACATCCAGGTCGATCGGCTCGCAGAAGGTGAGCAGTTCCAACACCCGCAGCACCGGTTCGGGCAGCTGTTCCACCCGATCCTCCAGTAGCGCAGCCAATTCCGAGGTGACGGCGGCCCGCCCGCGCAACTGCCACACCCCCTTGACCTGCCGCAGCGTGCCCGCTTCGAGCGCGCCCTCGACCAGATGCCGCAGGAACAGCGCGTTCCCGCCGGAGGATTCCCACATGAGATTGGCGGTGAAGCCCTCCAACTGCCCGCCGAGCATGTTCTCCACCAGCTCCACGCTCTGCCGCTGACTGAACGGCGACAGATCGATGCGCAGCAGATGCCCGTCCTTCCACAGCGAGGTCACCGCATCCGGCACCGGCACCCCGCTGCGCACGGTGGCCACAATGTGCGCGGCCTTGTCGATGGCGAGCTGCAGCAGCAGGGTGGCGGACAGCTGATCGAGCAGGTGGGCGTCGTCGACGCCGATAATGGTGTGCCCGTCCGCAAGCAGCGCCTCCCGCGCGGCCGCCATGAAGGTCACCGGATCGTGGGCGGTGTACACGCCGACCATATGGGCGAATACGCCGAGCGGAATACTGCGCGCGGATTCGGTCCCGGCGACCCAGCGAATGTTCCCGGCAGAGCCGTTCACAGTGGTCGTGGCCAGCCGGGCCAGCGTGGTTTTGCCGACCCCCGCGTCACCGGTGAGGACCGCTCCGACGAAATCATTGCCGGTCAGCGCGGACGTAATCGTTTCGAGCTCGTTCTCGCGTTCGACCATCGGCCAATTCCGAGCCATAGGTCAACTGTAGTTCGCCCGCCCTTCGTGAGCGGGGGGAACGAACGGGCCCACGATACGGAGACCTATTCGTTGACCAGCCGCAATCCGGGCGCCTGCGCCTTGCGGCGATCGACCAGCCACACCTGAATGCTCAGGTCGGCGGCCGGGTCGAGGGTTTCGATTTCCACCTCGACATGTCCGCGCAGTGGATGCTCGATGAGCAGCACCCGGGTGCGATAGTCCATAACCCGGTGTTCTCGCCAGCGGCGATCGAATTCCGGATAGCGCTGCAAGGCGGTGATCCGGGCCTCGAGGCTGCGGTCGTCGGTGAACCGGGTCTGCGCACTGCGCAGCGTGGAAACGGCGATATCGGCGGCATCCGCCCAATTGCTGAAATAACGCTGGGCGTCGGGGTGCGCGAAGAGATAGTTCGCGAAATTGCCGCCCGCGGATTCATCGAACAGGCCGAGAGGTTCGGCGAAATCGCGCCAGGACGGATTCCAGGCCAGCAGATCCATCCAGCGCCCGAGTACGAAGGCGGGTGTCGGGTGCATGGCGTCGATGACCGCGCGCAGCGTCTCGGAGACCTGTTCGCGGGCTTGGCCACTGGTGGGGCAGGTCTCCTTGAGCTCCATACCCATGGCGAGCCTGCCGAAGTGGTGTCGTTCGACTTCATTGAGCCGCAGGGCATCCGCGAGCGCGCCCAGGACCGAGGTGGAGGGATTGGTATCCCGGCCCTGCTCGAGCCGGGCCAGGTAGTCTGCGCTCACGCCGGCCAGTGCGGCGACCTCCTCGCGACGCAGTCCGGGGGTGCGGCGTCGCCGGCCTACGGGCAGGCCGACCTCTTCGGGCTGCAGTTGTGCGCGCCGTGCGATGAGGAACTCGGCGAATTCAGATCGGGACACTCCTCCATGGTGCCCTGTCCTGGTCTCGTTAGCCCCGCCCTGCCAATGCCAGGATAACGAGAGTGTGGATAACCGGACTGAAGTCCGGTTAGACTTCCGGCATGACGACTTCTGAGCAGACCGTGATTGCCCCCGGCTCCTGGACCCTGGACGCGAACCACTCCTCGGTCAACTTCACCGCCCGCCACCTGGGAATTTCCAAGGTCCGCGGCCGTTTCAACAAGTTCGAGACCAGCTTTGTCGCCGACGAAGCCGGCAAGGCCGTCATCGAGGCCACCATCTACCTCGACTCCTTCGATACCGGCAACGAGCAGCGTGACGGCCACGTCCGCAGCGCCGACATCCTCGACACCGCGAACCTGAGCACGCTGCACTTCAAGGTCACCGAGCCGGTCACCGTTGCCGCCGAGTTCGAGGTCACTGGCGAGGTCACCCTCGGCAATGTGACCAAGCCCGTCACCCTCGACGTCGAATGGGGCGGCGTCCAGGTCTTCCCCGGCGACCAGAAGCAGCACGCCGGCTTCACCGCCACCGGCGTCATCAAGCGCAGCGAATTCAATATCGCCGTCGGCCTCCCCACCGCCATGCTGGGCGACAAGATCGCCATCGAGCTCGACATCCAGCTCGTCGAGCCGTCCGCCTGATCCTTCCGGCGTAAACAACGAAATGCCAAGCGGCGGCACCCGATTCGGGTGCCGCCGCTGGATTCTGCCCGGGTGCTGTCGCCTGCCCGGTGGTGACTATGGGGTGGTGACTACGGGGTGACCCCGGCCGCACCGGCTCCGGCGCCGACCGCCGCGCCGATGCCCGCGCCCACCGCTGCGGCAGGCAGGCCCAGCGCGGCCGCGCCGAGCGCACCACCGGCAACCGCGCCCAGTGCCGCGCCGGCGGCAATGCCACCGGCCGCACCGGCGGCCTCGGCGGCCAGCCCGGCCACGAACACCGGCCCATCGATGGTGCACCAGGTGGTGATGCAGCCGACGGCGGCAGCGGTCAGCGCCGCGACGGCGGGTGCGCCGATGCCGACGAGGAATCCGGCGCCGGCACCGACCACACCACCGGCGACCGCACCGCCCGCACCGCCGATGATGCCCGCGGGGATACCGGCGGCGAGGGCGCCGATACCCGCGCCGGCCAGCGCGGCATTGCCGACCTTCACCGGATCCGGGCCGGCTGCGTCGATCGGCGCGGCCGGGACCGGCTCGGCGATCGGCGCGATTGCGGCCGGCTGCACCTGGGCCGGTGCGACGGCTTCCGGCTGGGTCGCGGCCGGTGCGGTCACCGCGGCGGGCGCGATCATCGGCTGGTCGATGGGTGCGGCCTGCGAGAGCCCGGCGCATATGACTGCGACCGCGACGGGCATGGAGAGAACGGCCGCGGTGCGACCGGCGAGCAGCGTCGAACGACGTGAGAACAAAATTACCCCCGAGTAAGTTTTGCAGAGGGCTTCGACGCTATCGGTTGGCAATCTGGATACTCAAGCTAAATGTCGGATTCGGTGCTGTGACCTACACCGAATGTTGTTCCCATTCATGTGAATCGGCTATTGATCTGCGCGCCCGTCGCGTGGGTACAGCACAGCGGCGGTGCCCAATTGGGTACCGCCGCTGCATGTTCAGTGTGGATCGGATCGAAAAGTTAGTCCGCCCAGACGCTTTCGATCGGAGTGCCCGCGTTCGGCGGCGGAGTCGGGATGCCGCCCGGCGTGCGGGAGAAGCGCGGCGCCGGTGCGTGCTGCACGACGCCGTCGATCTCGATGAGCCCCGAACGCGCCACAATGTGCGGATTCTGTTCCGCTTCAGTGAAAGTCAGCACGGGGGTGGTGCAGGCATCGGTGTTCTCGAAGATCGCCCACCACTCGTCGCGGGTCCTGGTCTTGAACTTCTCGGTGAACAGCTTGCGCAACTGGTCCTGGCCGTTGGGGTCGAGCTGGAAGGGCAGGCCCTCCGAATCGATCTCCAGGCCCTTCAGCATTTCGGCGTAGAACTGCGGCTCGATGCAGCCGACCGCCATGTACTTGCCGTCGGAGGTCTCATAGGTGTCGTAGAAGGCCATGCCGGTGTCGAGCAGGTTGGTGCCGCGCTCATCGGACCACAGGCCCATGCCCTTCATGCCCCAGATCATGTGCGAAAGGGCAAGCGCCCCATCGATCATGGCGGAGTCGATGACCTGCCCCTTACCGGAGTTCTGCCGTTCCACCAGCGCGGCGAGAATGCCGAAGACCAGGAACATGGAGCCGCCACCGAAGTCGCCCACCATATTCAGCGGCGGCACGGGGCGTTCGCCCTTGCGCCCGATGGCATTCAGCACACCGGTCAGCGAGATGTAGTTGATGTCGTGCCCGGCGCGATCGGCCATCGGCCCGTCCTGGCCCCAGCCGGTCATGCGGCCGTACACCAGTCGCGGATTGCGCTCGAGCGCCGTCTCGGGGCCCAGGCCCATGCGCTCGGTGACGCCCGGGCGGAAGCCCTCGATGAGCACATCGGCCTTCTCGACGAGCCCGAGCACCTTCTCGATATCGGCCGGATCCTTCAGATTCGCCTCGACGATGGTGCGGCCACGCCACTGCGGCCGCTCCATGAAGCCGGGGAACTGGTTCGGCCGCTGCACCCGGACCACGTCCGCGCCGAGGTCCGCGAGCAGCAGCGCCGCGTGCGGACCGGGGCCGATCCCGGCCAGTTCAACAACCCGGACGCCCGCGAGCGGGCCCTGCTTGGCGGTGGATGGAGTGCTCACGCCCTACCTCGGTTCATCGTCGATCCCAGTGCGCACCGGCTCACAACACCGGTGTTGACGGTATGACAATAACGCGG
>NZ_JAODNK010000167.1 GCF_025465275.1 Nocardia sp.
GGGTGTGCAGTTGAAAGTTGTCGCCGATGCCGCTGATGGTGCAGCGCCAGCCCTGGCTGGTCGCGCGGTGTAGCACGAGAAGTGGTTCGTCGTCGAGGACCAGCAGCAGGCCCTTGAGCCAGTGCGCGGTCTCGATGTCTGCTTCGGCAGTGTCGACGGCGCCGAGTAGTTCCTGTCGCCGCGGCATCGCCAGGCGCGAGTCTTTGCGCTGAGATAGATACAGCACCGGTTGTACCCAGTCGTCTGCTGCGAACCACGCCTCGACGGCCGACATGGCGCCCTGCTGATCGATGCCCGAGCTCGCTACCGCGGCAAGAATCGCGGCTGCGGTTGCGTTGAACGTCTCGATGTCACGGACCTCGGGCAGCTGGAATCCGACGGCGGCGGCTAGGGTCTTGAACCCTTCGACGTCGGCCAGGACCGCGATGGCCCGGTCGACAAGGGTCGGCAACACCACCGAAGGATTCACGCCGCGGTCGCATAGCGCGCCGACGGCGCGCACCATGCCCGAGCCGACACCCCAGGGCACCTGTCTCAGCAGCGGCATCAAGTCAGTGGCGACTTCGGTTGCAGCCGCGGGCGAGAGTGCGGGAATCGAGGTGAACAACGTTTGCAACGTGTCGTCGAACGCGACCATGTCTCGTCGTTCCAGGGCATCACGAAGGGAATCGGCAACCACCTCCGCATACTATTGAGTACGAGCCGACCCGTAGCGGGCAGCACAAGCCAGGGTTGGGAACACTGTTGATGCTTGCGGGACAGGCTGCGCTACAACGGAACAAGCCTGCGGGCTCGACGACACGGCGGCTCGCCGAGATCGAAGCCGCTGAGAAGGACCCAGCCGTGTCGGGGGAGCGCAAACCCAAACCGGCCCGCGCCCCGGTGAGCGTCCCGCAGATCACGAAAGCGCTCGGAAAGTGGAGCGCAACGCTGGACCTCCTCGCACCAGTGCTGGTCCAACACTGTGGCCGGTCCTTGAACCGAGAACTTGTCGGCCAGGTGATGGAGCTGAACACCGATCTCGAGGAAGACGAGCAGTCCTAACGATCGTTAAAGCTCGGATCCGCGCAGGTTCCGGGGCCTTCGGCGATCGGTGGGCAAACTCGTTCGCCAGTGTCGGTCGGTGTACGTAGCCTCATGGGGCAGCCATGCGAAAACGGCATGAACACAACACATCGGCACCGGGGAACGGCCCCGGTGCTCATCATCGAACTCGATGAGATCGACAGAAACGGCACCACCTACACACGCAGCGCACTGGTCACCCTCATTACCGCCAGCATGGGTCCGCGGCGCGACGCCCGAGGAGACGATCCGGGTCGAGTTCGCCCACCCTGAGATCTAACCCCGGGTCTACACCCCGACAACCAAGTCGCCGGGCACTACCTGACCTTCGAACACCTGAAGTAGCACCCGGCGATGGAAGTGGCCCGGACCGAGCACGGTCCAGGCCACAATCGGCGATGTCGGCGTCCGCCGGCGCAGGGCTACAGATCGAACCTGTGCCCGAGCAACACCCGGAACGCCCCGAGAGCCTCGCCGGTCAGCGTCGCCTCGAGCTCCACATAGCTGGCGCGCGCGATCGTGACCAGCGAATACGAGACAACCACACGGCCGTCGGGCAGCGTCATCGACAGCAGGGACAACGGGGTCAACACCTCGCGGGCTTCGATCACCCGCACCGCGCTGATCACGGGGCGGGACTCGGCCAGCATGTCGGGGTCGATCACGATGACCGAATACCGTTGGCGGGTGACCGTTTCCACGGTCCAGATCTCGCCTTGGCGGGTAGGGCCTGAAGTCACAGGCCGGACTCCTGCTCATCGGGGAATCCGAGTTCGAACGACAGGTTCGCGCCGCCGGCCGCCGCTTCGGCTGCCGCGAGCGCCGCGACATCCTCGCGAAGGAACTCCCGGCGGATCGCGCGCGCCACATAGTCACTGAGTTGCCGGTTGGCACCAGCACGCTCGCGCAGTGGTCCGACCAGGCTATCGGGGATCACGAACGTCATCTTCGTACTCATACAGCCAATCATATGGCCGATCGTATGGCGTGTCGAGGGCGCCAGGGTTCGGGTCCGCCGGGCGGTTGCGAGACATTGGCGGTTACGACCGCCCGGCGGCACGCGACAACCATGAGGGGTGCCACTGGGCAGTTTATCGCCAGCTCGACCGGGCATCCGCCGACTATCGGCTTTCGTCACACGATCGCATTTAGTACCAATACACATCCGTCACAGTGACGTAATGCTGCCTATGGGGGGAAGGGAGGGGTTGGGACCTGCAAGTCGATGGTTGAACGGCATCCCCATGCTGGGACTTTCGGCTTCGAGCTGACTGAGTCGAGCTCGTGTAATCGCGGGTTGGCCCAGAGGGCTGTCGGAGCGAATCCGCGCAGATTCGACGGCTTCCTTCGCCGATAATAGCTCTTATGTCAACTTATTTGCGACAACTCTAGGAGCCGAGACCGGCGGATTCGCTTGGCGCCGACGCAATCGAAGCACCGGGTTGCCAGGAGGTCTGGATCACCTTTCCGAGACGATTCAATGATTTTCATATGTACATATAAGTATGTATGCATCAGATTCGGAAGTGTTGTCCGCGAGGCCGTGTCTCCATTGGTGGGGATGGCAGTCGGGAACCGGACAAGATTCCGGGCTAACGTTTCTACTTCTTCTACGGAACTGAGCGGGTCGCCGGCGTCCACTGGCCTCGATGCCGCTAGAGGGGTGGAGTCTTGCGGATTGCGTTCGTGCACACGCCGATTCCGCTACGGCAGGTGCATGGTAGGCAGGAATATTGGCAGAGCTTCGATCTGCGCTACTTGGCAGTCCATTCCAACGTCCGTCCGATGCGCAAGGTGTTGTGGGAGCTGCCGCACTGGATCCCGTGGCTGGCGGGCGTCCTTCGCGATGCCGGGTTCGATGAGTTGGAGTCGCTGGACTTCTATGGCGACTGCGCAATCGTTGATCGCATCGACGAGCATACGATCCACCGGAGGCTCGGCGATCACGGTGCCGATGTATACCTCCTCTCACCGATGACTATCAACCTTCCGCACGCGTTTCGCATTGCGGAGATGATCAAGGAGATCAATCACCGCGCGATAGTCGTGTTCGGCGGGATCGTCGCCACCCCACTGTACGACTACGTGGCTCGAAACCCGCACGTGGACTATGTGGTTCGTGATCGCGGCGAGTACGCGCTGCCCGCCCTGTTGTCCGCCCTGCGCGATCGGCGACAGCTCGATCATGTTCCCAATCTTGTGTTCGAGCTACCCGACCGGACGCTCGCTGTCACGCGCACGAGCAGGCAAATGCCGCTTGCCGAGATGCCGTTCCCGAAGGTGGACATATTTCCCGCCGATACGGGGCAGGATCTGCGCTATATTCGACAGAACTTCGCGCTAGGATGCCCTTTCACCTGCGACTTCTGCACAATACAGACGATCGGCCGCAAGCCGTCCTACTTCTCGCCACAACGCGTTATCGCCGAAGTCGATGCATACCGTGCGCAATTCGGCGAACATCATCATGTCTATTTCGGGGACGAGACCTTTACTGTCAACACGGATCGCACCCTGGAAATATGCGATGCCCTCAAGCAATTCGGTCGAATTACCTATGACTGCCAGACTCGGCTCAATTGCTTGGGAAATATGGCAGTATACGACGCACTGCGCGAGAGTGGTTGCCGGTGGATCGAACTGGGCTTGGAGTCGGTGAGCGCCCATACCCAGAATTTGTTCAAGCAGCACACTAAACTGTCCAGCCTGGAACAGATCTTGGCCCAACTGCGCGATGCAGGACTCGCGGCGTGCTCATATCTCATCGTCGGTCTGCCCGGCGAAAGCATCGACGATATGCGACGAACGCTGGACTGGGGTGCGTCACTGATTGACCGGGGGTTGCTTGCGGCCTCGTATCTGTCGGTGTTCGTGCCGTACCCGGGAAGCCCGATGTTCGATCATCCTGAACGCTACGATATGCGGCTGTTGCATAAACACTTTGATCTATACAGTGAAGAACTCCCGCCCGTAATTGCGAGCGGGAATGCGACCGGCGAGCAGATCTATGACGTCTATACGACGGGTCTCGAGATGCTCTCCCAGGCAATGCGCGGATCCGCGATCCGCGCATTGCCATGAGATCCATGCATGCTGCCCAAGGAAGACCGGCGATCAGACGGGCAGGACCGCCGCGGTTCGAGTGCCGTGGCTGACGCATGAGTCCGGACTCGACGAGCGCCACACCATTCAACTCGGACCTGATGGCAGCATGGTCCGAGCGATTCACCTGCTATACCGCAGCGTTGGGCGTATGGCTCACTCACCGCCAGTTGAGGTGGTGGCGGCCGCTGCTCACCGGCGGTCCTTACCTTGGTGTCCGTGAGCAAGGTGGGCTGTGGCAATTCGATCACAGCCCCGTGCCGTGGGCCGGGGGGCTTGGGCTTACGGTGCGCGGCTGCGACGATGCGAAGGAGGCGCGGGCCGCGGTTGATGACCTGCGGGGCGTCGGGCCGGTGATCGTTGCAGCGGACGTTTTTCACTTGCCCTGGCAGTTGGGATACCGCCGTTGGCACGCGCCGCACTGGTTCGTCCTGCCGCCGCTCGGCGCGGCCGCCGAGCTAGTCGACCCGCTGGCCATGACCACTGAGCGCGGCCGTCAGAAGCCGTTTCGTGGGCCGCTCCCGCCCGCACTCTTCGTCGGCTGGGGTCGGGCACTGTCCGGTGACAATACGGTGCACCAATTTCGCGAACGTAGCGTTCTCGGCACAGGTCCGACGCAGCTGGGCGCGCGCTATCGCTGGCTGGAGCCGGTAGTTCCGGGGTGCGGGCCGATACGTGAGACCATGCGGACCGACCACCGGTTGGCAGGCCCCGACGCCTGCCATGCGCTCGCGGATTACTTTACCGATCACGGTTCCGACTCGGCTGCCTACTCCCAGGCCGAGGATGTGTGGCAGGCCGTACGGCAGCGGGAGTTCGCTGTCTCGGCCGCCGAAGCGGACCCGGGCCTGATGCCCCCGCAGGCGCTAGCTCATTGGCGGAGCGCGCTGGAGCATTGGCGCCGTCTGCCCGGATTGCTCCTGCATGCGCGACTCTCCGCCGAGGCCTCCCGCCCGGACGCAGCCCGGGCGGTCGTCTCAGCGCTGCGACGGGTCGCAGCCTTCGAAGGGCAGCACAGGGTCGGCGAGCCGGCTGTAGAAGTCGACGGTTGGGAGTCGCGATGACAGTGGCGCTGCCCGCTCCCGCCGCAGGCTATCTGTCCTGGCACGAGGCCGCTCGACAGCTGGCTGCAGGGGTGGGCCCATCTGATACCGAGCCGACAGGACAGACCTGGTCGGCAGCCGGTTCCGGACCGCTGCGAACGCTGAAGGTGATCCTGCTTGCCACGTACACGACCGACATTCTCGAGGAGCTGCTGCCGGTCGCCGCGATCCGCCACCGGATGGCGTTCAACCTGCGAACGGCACCGTTCGGGCAGCTCGAGCAAGTGTTGTTGGATCCTGGCTCGCCGGTGCTCGCTGACCGGCCGGAATACGTCGTCCTTTGCTTCGCATGGCAGGACCTGGGGCTAGTGCCGGGCAGCGGGCCGGTCGATGAGCAGAGCGCGGAGCCTAGTCCGGCGGAACGGGTCGACGTGGCCGTGACACGAGTCGCCTCACTCTGGCGCGCGGCGACCACAGCGGGCGCGCGGGTGGTGCAGCTCGGACTGGTGTCTCCGGCGAGTGATCCATCCGGCGCCACGGCGTGGACCGCCGACGGGTCAGTGTCGTCGACAGTGCGGCGAGTGAACGCTGAGCTACGCCGCCGTGCAGGCGAGCAGGTGCTGTTCATCGACGCTGAACGGCAGGCTGCCGTCGTCGGGCTCGCACGGTGGGAGGACTCACGTTTCTGGCATGCCATGCGACAGCCGTTCGCACTGGACGCCGCGCCGTATCTCGCTGCGCTTGTAGCGGGGACTATTGCGCATGATGTCGGGCTGACACGCCGATGCGTCGTCCTCGACCTTGACGGCACGCTGTGGGACGGCGTGCTCGGTGAGGACGGCATCGACGGTATCGAGCCCGCCGGTGGGCCCCGTGGCGAGGCGTTTCTCGCTTTTCAACAGTTTCTGCGCGGGCTTCGTGAGCGGGGCATTGTGCTCGCCGTGGCGAGCAAAAACGATCGAGACTTGGCCCTCCGGGCGTTGGCGGAGCATCCGGGGATGCTGCTGCGCCCGCAGGACTTCGCGGCGATCGTCGCGGATTGGCGGCCGAAATCGGCGCAGCTGCGGGACATCGCCGACCAATTGCGGCTGGGCCCCGGCAGCCTCGTATTCGTGGACGACAACCCGGCGGAGCGTGCCGAGGTGGCGGCGTCCCTGCCTGCGGTCGAGGTGGTCGACCTGCCCGCACAGCCGTCGGGCTTTCCAGCTGCGCTTGAAGCCGCCCCTGGCCTGTTCGCCGGGCCGCTCCTGGCCGAGGACACCACCCGAGCCGAGTCCTACACGGCGCTTGCTGCCGGTGCCGAGCTCGCTGCGGCCGACAGCAACATCGAGGACTATTTGCGGCGGCTGTCGATGACTGCCGAGATCGCGCCGGTCAGCGAGGTCACGCTGCCGCGGGCCGCGCAACTGATCGTCAAGACCAACCAGTTCAACCTGACCGGTCGTCGGCGAACACAAACCGAACTCGCGGCGCAGGTTGCCGACGACAGCTGGCGCTGTTGGACCATGCGGATGCGCGACGCGTTCGCCGACCACGGCATCGTCGGCGTTGTTGTCGCCCAGACCCACGACCGTGTGGTGGAGATCGACACGCTCGTCCTGAGCTGCCGGGTCATCGGTCGCACCGCCGAGCAAAACCTGGTTGCGGCCGTGTCGCGGTGGGCGCGGGTCAAGGGCTGCTCACAGCTCGTCGGCCTGCGGAGGGCCACCGACCGCAACGGTGTCACCGCGAATATCTACCCCGGAATGGGATTCGCCACGGATCTCAGCACTCCCGGCCGCTTCCTCTGGGATCTCGCAGGCGGACCCGTCGCGCCGAGCCGGTTCATTCACGAGGAGCAGCATGAATGACCTTGTCTACGATCGTGTTTCCGCAGTTTTCGCGGGGATCATCGGGAGCCCGCCTGCTCGTGGCATGGCTACCGTCCCCGCCGACGTCGAGAGTTGGGACTCCCTCGGTCACATCCGGTTGGTTCATGCGCTGGAACGAGAGTTCGACTGTCGGCTCGACGACGATGCACTCATGCCAGGGCTCTCGCTGGGCGGCCTGGTCGTGGCGCTGCAGATAGCCGGCGGCCTGAAGTGACCGGGGCCATGTCATCCGGCGAGGCCATCTTCACCGCTGCGGACCTCGAGCGTTTTGCCGCGGCAACCGGCGACCGCAACCCGCTGCACCTGGACCTGCGCTTCGCCCAGCAGACCCATTACGGTGAGCTGGTCGTGCACGGGGTGCTGGGTGTCCTGGCCGCCTTCGGTCAGCTTGGCCCTGCGGTGTCCAGAGTGGTGGAGCTTCAGGTCGGGTTCCACCACCCGATGACGTTGGGCAGTCGCGTGCGTATCACCTCAGACCTCGCTGCCGAAACGTTGCGGCTCCGCTCTGCGGGTCTGACCGTCTGTACAGTCCGCTATCGGCTCGCCGAGGAACCGCTCACGGCGGGAGAACCGGGCGACGGCACGCCACCCGGCGCGGTCACTCGAGCCGAGCCCGAGGCTGAGGCCAGGGTGATGGATATCGATGCGCTCGCGGCGCTCGGCGCCGAGGTCGGGACGCACCGCTCGGACACTGCTGCGGTCCGAGAAATCCTCGGTAACGCTGCTCTCCCTGAGCATCTCGTGGCCACGCTTGCCTGGGCCGGCTTTTGGACTGGTATGCGAACGCCGGGTCGGAACGCTGTCTTGTGCGGCCTGCGCGTCACGTTCTCATCCCTGGTTGCGGCCGGACCGGAGATCCAATACCGCACGCAGCCACCGGACGTATGCCCGCGCACAGGTTTTGTTCGGGTGAATGCCGTCGTGGCGGGCCGCGTCCACGCGACGGTGGCCATCGAGAGCTTCCTTCGTCAGCCCGCTCCGCAGGCGACGGCCGCCTCGATCGCTGCACACCTGCGCCCGGGTAAGCGCCTCGCCGGCAGGACGACGCTCGTCGTCGGCGGCAGCCGCGGCCTCGGACGAGCGCTGTCGCTGGGCCTGATGAGCCAGGGGGCACGGGTTCTGGCCGTGAGCCGTGCGGCCGCAGCCCATGTGGCGCAGATGCGGGACGAGCTTGGCGACGGGGCAGAACGGCTGCACGGGATCGAAGCCGACGCTACCGACGCGGTCGCGCTACGGATCGCGCTGCCGCCTGATCTCACCCGCCTCGACGGGCTTGTGCTGTGCAGCACGCCGCGCCTGGCGTCACTGCCGCTGCATATCGACGCGAGTGAGATCGCAGCCAAGTATGTCAACGACTGCGTTCGGCACTGCTGGGATCCGCTGGCAGCGTGCCGGGACTTGCTGGTCAAGGACGCATTTGTGGTTATCGTCTCATCCCGCGCAGTGGCCGACCCGCCGATGCTCTGGCCACACTACGTCGCGGCGAAGGGCGCATTGGAGGGCTTTGCGACCTACCTGGCGAGGAACTTCCCCTGGCGCGTCGTGGTGACCCGACCGCCGCGGATGTGGACCGACCTGACGAGCGCCCCTCTGAGTCACGTCAGCGCCATCGCGACGGAGGCTGTGGCCGCAGAAGTGGTGATGGCGCTTCTCGAGGACGGCGATGGTGCGGTATTCGAACCGGTGTACCTGGGCTGAGGAGGATCAGTGGAAAATCTGCCTGGCGAAGACGTGATCGTTCGGTTCGAGTCACAGGTCGTGCGAACGCCGCAGGCCACGGCAGTGGTCTGCGGGCCTGTGTCGTTGACATTCGCCCGACTGGACGCACTCGCCGGCTGGCTCGCACGTGCGCTGGTCGATTCAGGAATGGGACCCGAGCGACGCGTTGCCGTTGCGCTTCCGCGATCGGAGTGGTCGGTGGTAGCCGCTCTGGCCGTCTGGAAGGCGGGCGCCGTGTACGTTCCCGTCGACCCCAACTATCCGGCGGAGCGAATAGCCTTCATGCTCCGCGACGCGTCGCCGGGTGTCGTGCTGACCAGCGCGCATCCGACCGCCGCAGTGGTGAAATCGGGTCGTCGGCTGATGAGCGTATCGGACGTCGCGGACGGCCCGGACCGGCAACTCACCGGAACACGGCTGCGCGAACCGGATGAATGGGACGGCCGCAACGCCGCCTATGTGATCTACACGTCGGGGTCCACCGGAACGCCCAAGGGGGTCACGGTCGAGCGACGCGCATTGGCGAACCTGGCCCGTCACCTCAGTCCTTCCTCCCCGACGTTCACCGCTGCCCTGCGCCCATTCGGGGAGCGGCCGCTTCGCCTCTCGCAGAGCGCGTCCTGGTCGTTCGACGCCTCCCTGGCACCGCTGCTGTGGATGCTGCACGGCAACGAATTGCATGTATTGGAGGACGCCATCCGGATGAATCCGGAAACATTGGTCCGCTACCTGCGACAGCATGCGATCGACCACCTGGACATCACACCCACCCAGGCCCGCCGACTGTTGCGGCACGGCCTTGCCGCGGTCTGCGCTGAGCGCCCGTTGTTGCTCCTGGTGGGCGGCGAGCCGGTCACCGAGCAGCTTTGGCGAGAGTTGGCGGCACTGCCGAATGTCGCGGCATTCCACGGATACGGTCCCACCGAGTTCACGGTCGACGCGACGGTCACCCCACTCACCGGTGACGTGATCACAATCGGTAGACCGATCCCCGGCACCGGCGCGCGGATGCTGGACGAGCGGCTACGGCCGTTGCCGAGCCGAGTACCCGGCGAGTTGTACCTGTCCGGCCGAAGCCTCGCACGCGGGTACCTGGGGCGGCCAGGGGTGACGGCCGCGCGGTTCATCGCCGACCCGCTCGGGCCGCCCGGTGGGCGCATGTACCGTACCGGCGATCTGGTCGGAGAGACCGGCGAGGGCGATCTATTCTTCGCGGGCCGGGCCGACGAGCAGGTGAAGATCCGTGGCTTCCGTGTCGAGCCCGGAGAGGTCGAAGCCGCGCTGGAGGACCTCCCCGGACTCGGCGAAGTTGCCGTCGTGGCGGTCCCCGCAGACGACGGCGGATTGCGGCTGGTGTGCTACGCGACACCCGCAAGCGCGATTGAGACAATCGCACCCTCGCCGGAGCGCCTGCGCGCACACCTCGCCGCGCGGTTGCCGCGCTACATGGTGCCGGAGCTGTACATCCTCCGGGACGACCTCCCACGTACAGCGAATGACAAGCTCGATCGCGTCGCGCTGCGGGCCCCGACCTCGCTGCCCGGCCCCGAGCCGGATGCCAGCGGCGCGGGCACCACCAACGAGAACACTGTTGCGGCCGACCAGAACGTACGCGAGACAACGATCCGCACGCTTTTCGCCCAGGTGCTCGGCCTGGCCGAGGTCGCGGCGACCGACCGCTTTTTCGAGCTCGGCGGCGACAGCATCGTCGCGATGCAGCTAGCCGCCCAGGCGCAGGCCGCCGGGCTGGCGATCGTCCCAGAAGAGATTCTTCAGCACCAGACGCCCGCAGAACTGGCCGCCGTAGCGGTACCGACCAGGCCCGGAGCCGGGCCCGCCGGTGCGCCTGGCGATGACGAAGACGGCTCACTGCCAGCGACTCCGATCATCTGCTGGCTCCGCGAGATGGGCGAACACGTTTCCTCCTACCGCCAGTCGGTGGCATTCCGCACGCCGGCAGGACCGCTCCGCCCGGACGTTCCTGCCCTGGTAGATGGCCTCCTACGGCGACATGCGGCGCTGCGGATGCGCCTTGAACGAGGCACGTGCGGCGACCTCTGGACGGTCCCCGTCACGGCCTTCGTCGCGAACGAAGTCCTGACGACTGTCGACATCGCGGGCCTGGACACGGTCCCCGTGGCGGCTCTGCTCGCCGAGCATGAAGCTCGCAATGGCGACCTTCTCGACCCGTGGACCGGCCGAATGTTACGCGCCACGTCGTTCGACGCCGGAGCCGACAAACCCGGCCTGCTGCTGCTGACCATTCACCATCTCGCCGTCGACGGTGTCTCATGGCGGATCATCCAGCGCGAGCTCCGCAACAGCTCAGTGCCGGACTCGACACTGTCGCCGATGAGCGGCGCGGCACAGGCGATGTCCTTCCGGCGGTGGGCCCGATTCCTCGCCGAGGATGCGGTGAGCGCCGACCGGGTCAGTGAGCTCGACCTCTGGGTGCGCACCCTCGACGGCTCCGATCCGCCCTTGAGCGCGAGGAAACTCGACCCCGCCATGGACACGGTAGCGACGGCTCGAACACTCACGGTCAGTCTGCCGATCGAGACGACGGCGGCCCTGCTGACCGGAGTGCCGAAAACGCTGCGCCTGCAGGTCAACGAACTGTTGCTGGCCGGCCTCGGGGTCGCCGTGGCGTACTGGCGGCGGCGGCTGGGCGTCGCGGGCGACGTTGTGCTGGTCGACATGGAGGGCCATGGTCGGGAGCCGCTGGCCGTCGGGCTCGATCCCTCTGGGACCGTCGGGTGGTTTACCAGCATATTCCCGGTGCGCCTGGACACCGGACCGATCGACTGGGACGACCTGGCGATCGGGGGGAGCGGCTGGCGGCCAGTGCTGCGTCGATGCAAAGCGTGGCTGCGGGCGATCCCGAACCGGGGCGTGGGCTACGGGCTGCTGCGCTATCTGAACCCGGATACCGCGCCGGTGTTGACGGACCGCACCCCGCCGCAGATCTGTTTCAACTACCTCGGCCGAATGGGGACTGATGCGGACATCGACTGGAACCCCATAGCGGAGCCCAGTACCGGGTTCGGGCTGCTGCTCGACGGTGCCGACGGCGAGATGCCCTTGGCGCACACGATCACCGTCGACGCGTTGACCAGGGACGAGCGTGACGGCCCACGCCTGGAGGCCACCGTCACCTGGGCCGCGAACCTGCTGGCCGAGGCCGACATTCAGGCGCTCGCCGAGACCTGGCTGCAGGCGCTGAGCGCCATCGTCCGCTACGCGCGGACGCCGCGGGCCGGCGGGCTTGTCCCGGCCGACGTGCCGCTCGTGACACTGAGCCAGGCAGAGATAGACCTGGTACAAGCAGCCTGGGAGTCCCGATGAGCCGACTGGAAATCGAAGAGATACTTCCATTGTCCCCGCTCCAGCAAGGCCTGCTATTCCATGCGATCTCCGATGGCTCCGATGACTATCTCACCCAGATCCTGCTGCGGCTAGCGGGCCCGCTCGACGTCGAGGTGCTTCATAAGGCAGGCACCGCCCTGGTGGAGCGCCATCCAGCGTTGCGCACTGCGTTCTGGTTCGAAGGCATGAAAACGCCGGTCCAGGTGGTCGCGGTGCAGTCGGCTCCTGCTTGGCGGCGGGTCGCACTGCGCGGCTCGGCTACGGAGCGTGAGCGCACGGTCGACAGGATTCTCGCCGAGGAGCGCAGCAGCGGATTCGATCTGACCCACCCCCCGTTGATCAAGTTCGCTCTGATCCGCACGGAGCCCGAGCTGCATCTGCTGCTCATCACCGTCCACCACATTGTTCTCGATGGCTGGTCGACCCCACTGTTGGTTCAAGAGCTGTTCGCTCACTACGCAGCAGACGGGTGTGCGGAGAACCTGCCCGCGGCCGCAGCGTATCGAGACTACTTCGCCTGGCTCGCGGACCGGGACACGGTCTCCGCCGCGCAAGCGTGGCGAGCGGCACTCACCGGAGGCCTGGAACCGGCCATGCTGGCCGCGCGCCCGGTCACACCAGGACTGGCAGCCGGACTCGCCAGCACCGTCGAGCTGTCGCCGGCAGTCACTGCGGCACTGGTAGCGGCGGCCCGCACCGCCGGGGTTACGCTCAGCACTGTTATCCAAGGCGCCTGGGCCCTACTGCTAGGGCACCTGCTGCATCGTGACGACGTCGTCTTCGGGACCACGACCGCGCTGCGACCGGCCGAAATCAACGGCGTCGAGCGGGTCATCGGCCCATTCATCAACACGACGCCCGTGCGGCTGCGACTGGACTCCACAGAGCCGGTAACGGACTTGGTACGCCGCCTTCAGGCAGAACAAGCGCTCCTGTTCTCGCACCGGCACCTGAGCCTTGCCGAGATCCAGCGCCAAACAGGCGTCGGCGAGCTTTTCGATACCCTCGTGGTCTTCGACAGTTACCCAGCGCAGCACTCCTTCCCCGTGACCGACGGCCTGCGCGTCACGGACGTCGAGATGCACGGGGCGCCGCACTATCCACTCGCCGTGATCGTCACCGCGGGTGAGCGGCTGCAGCTCCAATTCCTCCTCAAGCCCTCCCTACTGGGGGGCGTTGCCGACCACGTAGTGGGCCGGATGACACGGCTATTGGAGGCGATCGCCGCCGATCCACACCAGCGGGCAGACAGCATCCAGCTCAGCGACCCGCCCGACGGAGGCTCTGCGGTCCGCATACTCGACCGCGCACTGCGCCCCATGCCGATCGGTTGCGTAGGCGAGTTGTACCTTCCCGGTGTCGAACCTGGCGGTCTCGGTGACTCATCCAGCCCGTGGCCGTTGCGGCCCACCGGGGACTTGGCGCGAGTGCTCGCCGACGATACGGTCCAGTTGCTCGGCCGCACGGACGCGCCGTCCAGGGTCGGCGGCCGGTGGGTTGTCCTCGAGGAGGTCGAAAAGGCCATCCGCGAGCGGCCGGAGGTCCGCGCGGTCGCCGCGGTCATCCATGCGGTCAGCCCCGGTGACCGCCGACTTGTCGCCTACGTGGTCGCTCGCGGCGCGATCGACGCACGCGCGATTCGGCGGCATGTCGCCTCGCGCCTTCCTGTCCATTACGTGCCCGCCATCGTTGTGGCCCTGGACGAGCTGCCGGTCTCCGGCGCTGGGACGCTCGACCGGGACGCGCTGCCGGCGCCGGGTTTTGGTCCGCGGTCCGCTGCGGAACCGCCGACGCCGCGCGAGCATACGCTGTGCCGACTGTTCGCTGAGGTATTGGGAATTGCCGCAGTGGGCGTTGACGACAACTTCTTCGAACTCGGCGGGCACTCGCTCGCGGCCACCCGGCTGATCAGCCGAATCCGCGCCGAACTGAGCGTGGAACTGGAGATCTACGCGGTGTTCGAGAGCCCGACCCCCGCAGGGCTGGCGGAGTGTCTGCCTGCGGAGCCCGCCGAGCCGACGCACCCCCCGCTGCGACCGCGGCAGCGTGCAGCGGCGTTGCCGCCGTCGTTCGCCCAGCGGCGGCTGTGGTTCCTGAGCCGGCTCGACGGCCCGAGCCCGACCTACAACATCCCGATCGTCCTGAGGCTGACCGGTCACATCGACGGTGATGCCCTGCATGCGGCGATGCACGATCTGATCGCCCGCCATGAGTCGCTGCGCACCGTGCTTCCGGGCATCGACGGCGAGCCCCAGCAAATGATCCTGGAGCCAACGCAGGTTCAGGTGCCATGGTCGGCCGAGGATGTCGCGGAGGCGGACCTGCCGCACGCCCTCGCGAAGGCCGCCGCCTTCGCGTTCCAACTGGAGTCAGACCTGCCGCTGCGGGTGGCGCTGTTCCGCACCACCCCAGAACACCAGGTGCTGCTGTTGCTCGTGCATCATACGGCCGGGGACGAGTGGTCCGTCCGGCCACTGGTGCGGGATGTCGGGATCGCATATGGTGCACGCCTGCACGGCGTACCGCCGGACTGGTCCCCCTTGCCTGTGCAGTACGCGGACTACGTCCTGTGGCAGCGGGACCTGCTCGGTGACCCGTCCGTCCCAGCCAGCCTGCTCGCACGGCAGCTCGCCCACTGGCGCGAGGCGCTCGCGGGGATCCCCGCAGAGCTGCGACTGCCACGCGACCGCCCGCGCCCGGAGGTTCCCACCGGGCGCGGCGGCTGCGTCAGTTTCACTCTCGGCGGGCAGCTTGTTCGCGCCATCGCGGCGCTGGCCCACGATTGCCGGGCAACCCAGTACATGGTGTTGCACGCCGGCGTTGCGGCGTTGTTGTCCCAGCTTGGTGGCGGAGCCGACGTCGTTCTCGGCACTCCGGTCGCCGGTCGCGTCGACGCAAGCTTGGAGAATTTGGTCGGATTCTTTGTCAACATGCTCGTACTTCGTGTGGACACTGCCGGGAATCCGACCTTCCGTGCGCTGATCGACCGGTGCCGCACCGCCGACCTAGCGGCGTACGCCCACCAGGACGCCCCATTCGAGGCAGTCGTCCAGACGCTGAATCCGCCGCGCGTCGCCGGCCGGAACCCGCTGTTTCAGGTGGCGCTGGCACTGGAGAACCGGGGGATCGAGGATCTGGCGGTGCCAAACCTGAACGCAAGCCTCGATGTCGACATCGAGGTCGGCCGTGCTCAATTCGATCTCGCCATTACCCTCGTCGAGCACATGCCGGGTGAGCAGATCGCCGGCACACTGCAGTACGCGACCGATCTCTTCGACCGCGCCACCGCTGCCTCGCTGGCCGAGCGTCTTGTCGTTCTGCTGGACCAGCTGATCCGCGACCCGGACGCTCCCATCGAAGCCGCAGAGACCGTCCCTGCCGCCGATATCGCGCCGACCCCCGACGGCCCCGGCGCCGTACACGCCGCCGCAGCCGGATTCCGGGACGGCGCGACGCTGCCCGAAATGTTCGAGGCGATCGCAGAAGGCTCCCCCACCGCGATCGCGGTCACCGACCCGGCTGGTGATCTGACCTACGCCCAGCTCGACGCCAAAGCTGACCGACTCGCCCGAGAGCTGACCGTCCGTGGCATCGGGACCGAGGACATCGTCGCAATCGCTCTGGAGCGGAGTGCCGATCTTGTTGTCGGGATCCTCGGCGTACTCAAAGCCGGCGCGGCCTATCTGCCGATCGATCCCAGCTACCCGACCAAACGCATCGAGTTCATGCTCGGCGACGCGGCACCACCCCTGACCGTCACGAACGCCACCATCGCAGCCGATCTGCCTGCCTCGACAGCGGTCCTGTTGCTCCCTCTACCCGACCGCGACCGAACGCGGGCCGACGGTCTCGTCGAACACACCGCCCTCGACCGTGTGCGACGGTTGCGGGCCGCCAACCCGGCGTACGTCATATACACCTCGGGGTCGACCGGCGCCCCCAAAGGAGTCGTCGTCTCCCACCACAGCGTCGTGCGCTTGTTCGCGGCAACCAGGGACCGTTTCCAGTTCGGCCCCGCCGACGTCTGGACCCTGTTCCACTCCTACGCCTTCGACTTTTCGGTGTGGGAGCTGTGGGGGGCGCTGCTGCATGGCGGCAGGCTGGTTGTGGTGCCGCACGACGTCAGCCGTTCGCCACGAGAGTTTCTGGCTCTGCTACGAGCAGAGGCGGTGACCGTGCTGAACCAGACTCCGTCCGCATTCGACCAGTTGCTGACCGTCTGGGAGGGCGGCCACAACCTCGCTTCCCACGGGGCGGGTGCAGTGCAGGCCGATCCGCCGCCCGCACTGCGGATCGTCGTGTTAGGCGGTGAGGCCCTCGCGCCGGCTCGCCTGCGTAGCTTGCTCGCACGCCCCGGGGTGCGCAGTCCCCAGCTGGTGAACATGTATGGGATCACCGAGACCACCGTGCACACGACGGTGTACGAATTGTCGATCGCGGACGTGTTCGATCCTGTCGATCCCACTGCGGACCCGGCAAGGATCGGTGGCAGTCCGATCGGCGAGCCCCTGGACGATGTGCGCGTGCAAGTGCTGGACTCCCGGCTTCGGCCGGTACCACCAGGGGTGGTCGGTGAGGTGTACGTGTCAGGACCGGGGCTGGCTCGCGGCTATTTGCACCGTCCTGGCATCACCGCGTCGCGGTTCGTCGCCGACCCGGTGCGCCGAGGGGAGCGAATGTACCGGAGCGGAGACCTGGCCCGGACACGGCGCGACGACGCGCTCGATTTCGCGGGCCGCGCGGATGACCAGGTCAAGGTCCGAGGGGCCAGGGTGGAGCTCGGCGAGATCCAGCACATGCTGGCGGGCCACCCGTCGGTGACTTCGGCGGTAGTGACAGTCCGTGAGGACAGTCCAGGAGACCGCCGCGTTGTCAGTTATGTCGTCCTCGCCCCCGGCGCAGACGTCGCTGTGGCGACTCTGCGGGAATATGTGCGGTTGCGGCTTCCCGCGTACATGGTGCCCGCGGCCGTGACCGTAGTCGAATCGATTCCGCTGACCACCAACGGAAAGGCCGACGTCCACGGCCTCCCGCAACCCTCCTACGACATACCCGCCGGGCAGCATGCCGCGACCTCGCCGCGCGAACTGGTTCTCGCGGGATTGTTCGCGGAAGTGCTGGATTTGCCACGAGTAAGCGCCGATGACAGCTTCTTCGAGCTCGGCGGTCACTCGCTGCTGGCGACCCGTTTGGCCGCCAGGGTGCTCTCGGTACTCGGTGTCGACGTGCCGATCCAAGCGCTATTCCAGTACCCGACTGTGGGCATGCTGGCTCGATGGCTGTACGACAGGGCTGACGACCGCGGACCGGCTGCCCTCGATACCGTTTTGCCACTGCGGATTCGTGGTGCAGCACCTGCCCTGTGGTGCATTCATCCCGTGGTGGGGATGAGTTGGGCGTATGCGCCATTGCTCCCCTACCTCGACACGAGCCGACCGGTCTACGGCATCCAGGCGCGCGGGCTGAGCCGTGACGAAGAGCTCCCACTGTCGGTCGAGGAGATGGCCGAGGACTACGTCGCTCAAGTCACTGCCGTCGCTCCGACGGGTCCGTACCATCTGCTCGGCTGGTCGCTTGGCGGCGCCGTCGCACAGGCGATGGCAGCACGATTTGAGCACCGCGGCGATACCGTCGCATTACTGGCATTGCTTGATTCACACGTGCATCTCGCTGAGGACACGTTGGACGCCGCGTTGTCGGAGGCGCACCGGAGTGTCGCGGGCTTTGCAGCCGACGATGCCGACCTCGCACGGCGGCTCAACAGAGTCGTCGGTAACAACACTCGGCTGAATTACCGATTTGTTCCGGAACCGGTCTCCTGTGACACGCTGATCTTCGGTGCGAAAGGCTCGTCAACAGCCGATATCTGGCGTCCGTACCTGATGGGTGCGGTCGAATTCCACCACGTTGAGGCCGGACACGACGACCTGCTGTCCCCGGAACCTCTCAGCCGGATCGGTCCGATACTCGCGGCTCGTCTCGCCGCGGCTGCCAGTCGGGTGTGACGATCGGGCTGCGCCCGCTGCTGGCCCTCGCGACGCTTGCCCGTATCCCGGTGACGGCGATCACCGTTGGGCTCGCCTTGCAGGTTGTTCTGGGCCTACATCGGGACTACACCGCCGCTGGTCTGGTCACAGCAACCAATACCGTGGGCGCCGCTGTCAGCGCCCCGCTCTTCGGCTACCTGGTCGACCGACGCGGCCTGCGACCTGTCCTCGTCCTGACCGCGACGGCGCAGGCGCTTTTTTGGACCACCGCCCCGGACTTGCCTTATGTCGCGCTCGCCGTTGCCGCCTTCGCGGGCGGCATGTTCAGCCTCCAGACCAATATCATCGTCCGACAGTGCATCGCTGCGGTGGTCCCGGAGGCGAAGCGCTCGGCCGCTTACACGCTGGACGCCGTCAGCACGGAGATCGCGATAATGCTGGGCCCGTTCCTGGCCGGGTTGGTGGCTGCGACTGTTTCGCCCCACATCCTGATGTTTGCCATCGGTACAGGCAACGTCGTCGCAACTGCGGCATTTGCCGTCCTCGACCCATCGATGCCCACCCGGTCCGGGGATGAGATCGTCGTACGGCCCGATAGCAGCTCTGGCCGTGAGTTTCCGTTGCCACACTGGTTGCCGATGTGGGTCACGCCGCCGCTGCTCGGCGTCTTCGTCGCTGGCGCCGCCACCATGATCGTTCTCGGCGGCACTGAGGTGGCCGTCATCGCGGCGATGCGCCGCGCTGACCAGGTTGCCGCGACCGGTGTCGTCTTCGCCGCGTGGTCGGGCTTCTCGATCGTGGGGGGCTTGCTCGCTGCCCGCCTGCCCCGCACACCACCGGCCCGGACGATGCTGGCATTGCTCGCTCTGTGCACCGCCCCCATTGGTATGGCGGGAGTCGGCTGGTGGCAGCTGAGTCTGGCTCTGATACCAGCCGGCACCCTGTGTGCCCCCACGATCGGCCTACTCGCGGCCGACATCAATCGCCACGCCCCACCCGACCGATGCGGCACCGTGATGGGCCTGTATTCCGGCACATGCAGCGCAGGCTTGGCTCTGGGCGTTTTGCTCGCCGGCTCCGCCGTCGACGCGGACTCCCCCGCAGCGGGCTTTTCCTCCGTCGCGGCGGCCGGGCTGCTTGTGGCCGTCCTCGTTGGCTTCTACTCCCCCGCGCCGTCCAGGTAGTTGGAGCTTGACGGTGGAGCGCCGACGGACATTGGCCCATCGTGTTCGAGGATACGAAGAAGGTGGCGTACTACTGGCCAGGCGGCACAAAGGCTGCGGCATTGACTTGGCCTTTTCCGAATGCCTAAATGCAGACGGTGTTCCCGTGCCCGCCGTGGTTGCGCTTCTTGTTGTTGTCCGCAGGTGAGTCAGAGGCCGCTACCGGCACTGCTCCCCGATGGCGGTGGAATGAAGGGGAAAGGCGGTTGAGGAAGGAAGCCTCGGTGGCATCGCAAGTTGTCACAGCCCGGATAGCTGGGATGAGCCGGAACCGAGCTTCGCCAGCCAGTGCCCCCATCTGCCGGGCCGTCACGATACCCATCTACATGGGTGCCGTCCGAATCGGACCAATTATCCTGTACCGCAGAGGATTCCCCGTGCTGAGCAGATATCGACTTTGACGACGAAGGAGGATCCAACGCTGCGCCAGCCAGTGCCGATCCAGGCCCTGCGAAGGGTAATAGAGCGATGGTTGCCACTGTCGCGATATTCGCGACACGTTTAGGGATCGCTGGTCTGACGGTGAAGATGTTCATTCTGCGAACGCTCCAGGTTCCATATCGTCCGCCCGACTGACCGTGCCAGACAAGGACGGCAGGACGAAGTCCCGCCTTTCGACCCCTTGAAATGTACAGACCACAACGGCCCGTCATATTGCCACCGCTGGCAAGGCAGCTGACCGGACGACCCTCATCGGCTGCCCTAGGACACGGTGTGGCCAGCACCGTGACATAGCGCTGCGTGAATCGCTATTTGATGCTCACCTGATGTCCTCGGGCGATTCTGGGCGACCATCGGTATGTGCACCACCGGTTCGAAGCCAGGCTCGTTCTCAGATCTGGGGAGCTTCTATCCTCACATAGATCGGTTGGCATCAAGGAGTTTGTCATGTTCGCAATGGTCAGGCATGAATATTGGAATGCTGATCACATACCCTGGCAGTCATTCGGGTCCTGCCAAGGGCTGGACCCTGCGGTTTTCTTCCATCCGGATGGTGAGCGTGGCCGGGCTCGTATCGATCGAGAACGTCGCGCTAAGCGGATTTGCAATAGCTGTCCGGTATTGGATCAATGCCGCGCGTACGCGGTGTCGACCAAGCAGCCGTACGGGATTTGGGGCGGGATGTCCGAGCACGAACTTCAGGACCTCTTGTGCGCATCCGCGCGCTCGCGACGAAGGATTGAGCGCCGGCGCACAAATTCGCGCAGCAACCACTGATCGGGCCTGCGCAATGGCACCGGGTAAAACATGCGGTTCCCTCGGCTGATTTTTGGTCCGCATATTTGTGTGCCGTGAGAGATCAACGCGGCGACGAGGTCGAACGGTCCTTCCCATAGATGGGAAGCTTGATGTGGCTGGGTCTGTCAAGATTCACCAGGTAGTTCGACTGCCGGAGGGAACAACGGCGTTCGAATTGCGACTACTTCGATGGTAAATCCACGGTTCGAGCGAGATTGTGGAGCGCACAGCCATACTCGCGGGCTCTGAACCGACAAATGCGACAAGGGCAAAACGTTGACGAGGAAAATAGACCTGATCCGCCGGGGAATTGTGGTCGGAGCGACTGCCAGCGCGCTCGTGTTTCCAACTGCTTACGCCGCCGCCGACACGTCGTTGACAACTCCCGTAGGCGACGGTACATCGACCTCGCCCACCGGCATATCTCCCGATACAACCAACACCACCGACTCCACACAATCCGGGTCGTCGAGCGGGGGATCATCGACCACTGGATCCTCAACCGGTGGATCAACTTTGACCGGGCCTTCGATCAACTTCGGCTCCGGAACCGGCGGCTCGATCATCGGCAATACACTCATGAACGCCCTACGCGGGGCCCTGACCGGCTCGTAGCCCCCTCGCGATCGGCAGTGGACGTAACGAGGTTTCGAGCCGTCTCGCCTGGTATTGGAGACCGCGACCGCTTGCCGAACTGTGCCTTCGTCAGTAGCTGAATCAACTCGATGTCGTCCTGGCCGCTCGAAAGCTGGCCGATGAGGTTCTCCGGGTCCATCTCTCACGGCTTTCGGATCGCCGCAAGGTCGGTGGCCAGCCGCGCGGAGACATGGTCCAGAAAAGTGATCAGGTCCGCGCAGTACACCGACGGATTCAGGAAACCGGTTCCGCGTCTGTACCGCTGCGCGTAGTGGCCGCCGCCGCAGACGTCCCGCAAGCGGCATTCCTGGCAGAGCGCCGGCACCGGACGCCCCTGAGCCGAGGATCCGCAGAGGCCGTGGCGGGGTCCGCGTAAAGCCTGGATGGATCCCGTGGTCGGTCGCTCGGGTCACAACCTCTCGCGGATCGACGGTTTCGCGGGCGCTTGCGGTGGGACCGCCGTTCGAGTGCGACGTCGGGTTGAATCAAACCTCCCTCGTCACGCAGCGGCACGACTGACATGGAGTCCTCAATGCGGTCGATGCGCCGGCACGTGCTCATCTGGCTTTGAGGACAGATCCCTGGGATTTCTGTGCCGAGCGCACCCTTGTCAGCAGTGTCGAGTCGCGAACGAGGTCACGCAGCGGTGGCGTGGCCCGGACATGGTTGAACGCGCTGACGAGGTCCTCCGCCGACATGTCCCGGATGACGCCGGCAGCCTCTTCGAGCCGCCCGGCAAGGAAGCTCGCGAACGCGGCGGACCCGATGGCGCCGGTATCGAGAGGATTGAACTCCTCGAGATCACGTCGCCATTCGGTGTCTTTCAGGGCGAGGGCATGGATCGCCGTCGACAGGAGAGTGGTGAAGGAGATGGGATAGAACGAGAGTGTGAGCGCCAGCGATTCCCCCAGAGCGCTCGCCTTGTGCCACGTGCCCGGCGGCATGTAGAAAACGTTCCCGGGCTGGAGGTCCCGTTCGGAGATATCCGATCCTGTCGGCGGCTCCCACTTCTGCCCGTCGCCAAGTGCCGCTGCGAATTCCGGCTGTCGTACGGTTTCCAGGTCTCGAGCGAACAACGGTGCCGGTGTCGCGGGGCTACGCGAGAACTGCCACCGCTTCTTGCCTTCAATTTGCAGGATGAAGACGTGGGTGGCATCGAAGTGCCAGTCGAGGCCGTGGCCGTCCGGTGAGTAGTGGCAGTTGACGAACGCACCCGCGGTGACGCCCAGCGCTTTTCCGGCCGACGTAATGAACGCGCTGAGCCGCTCGTTGTCGGCATCGGCGCCGACCGTGACAATCGACATTCCCGCGTCGAAGAGGGCCGATGCCGTCCGTGGCGTCACCGCGTCGGTCTCTTTGTTCTCCCCTGAGTGGTCACGGTAGACGGCGTAGCTGTACGCCGTGCCGTGGAGGCCGGCGCGGAAATCCGCAGCACTGTACAGGCCGGCGAACTTGTCCGAGGAGCCGTGGATGACCACCGGATGTTTGCACCACACGTCGCGTCGAAACGCGTCCAGTCCCAGCGGATCGAGGAATGTGGAACCGTCAATGCTCACGCGCGTTCGCCATCGTCTCGATCAGCCAGTCCAATTCGGCGGTCTTACTCGCCGTTGCCGCCTTGATGACATCGGCGAGTGCTTCCTCACGCGTCAGGTGCCCCGTGATCACCTCGAGCGAGAGCATCTCCAACTCCGGCACATGGCCGCATTCACGACCGATCCTTACCTGCAGAAGCGCGGGGACGTGGCAGTTGGTGGAGATACCGTCTGTCGTCTGGATGAGGGCCCCCATAGCCTGGGTATGTCTGGTCGCATCACTTCGCGTCAACCGCGCGACATAGGGCAGACCAACCGTCACGCGCGTTCGCCCGTCGGGACGCTTCCGGTGGAAAAGCCCGATAGGGCGATCATCCCAGCGAAAGAAGTGATTAGTCCCGAACACGACGGCAGGCGCCCCGCATTCGTCAGCGACACTCGTTAGGCGGTGTGCGGTGTATGTACTGCAGAGATGGCACGGAGAGCCGTCGCTGGATGCCAGGGTCTCGACGGCATGGGTGAGCGTGCCGGCCTCATCCTCACCGAGACCGAAGACGCGCAGGTCGATGTCGTGGGTGGCGCAGAGCTCTCTCAGTTGTGTCAACGCCGCAGGAACCATGTATCCACTGTCCAGGCAGACGGCGATGACTTCGAGGCCCAGCTCGTGCTTGAGGAACCAGAGCGCCGACAGGCTGTCACGTCCGCCGGACACCGCGACGACGGCAGCGGTCCCGGAGTGCTTGTTCACCGCCTCCAGGAACTCGGCGTATTCCTCGTCGCGCCGGATTTCCACCGCCTGGAACTCTGCGCAGATCGAGCAGATACCCTCCGGGCCGATCCGGAACGACGCGCATCGCATGGCACCGAGCGTCGGAGCCTCGAGCGTGAAGGTCATGCCCTCGTAGAAGAGGCAGGAGCGGCACACGCGTGCTGGGCGCCGTCGTGGCGCGGACGGGCTCACGAGCTGGCGGTTCGACTGGGCAGGCGCATTCACAGCGTCTCCTCTATCAACAGATCCACGAGAGTCGGGTTGTACTTGGCGAACACGTAAAGCGGCCGGGCAGCCGCTATCAACCCCGCCCGCCCGTTGAGACCACGCTCGAACGCCGCCAGTTCGAGGCCGTCGACCGGAACGCGCCAACGCTGTGCGAGCCACTCCGCGATCCGGGTTTCGTCGAGGTCCGCCGGGTGGTAGTGGGCGTACCGTTGCTGCAGCTCGGTCACCATCAGGTCGGACAGACATGCGGCCTGCGTGGCGTGCCGGAATACCGTGCATCGTCGTGCTTGGGCGAGCGCCGGCTCGTCCGGCACGATTCCAGGTGCGACCCGATAACTCCGGACCAGGAAGTGCGCGAGCAGTTCGTCGACATCGCAGGAACGCAGCTCCTCCTCGGTGGTCCACGCCGAAAGCCACGCGACATCTTTGCCGGATTCACCAGCGGGGTCCGCGTACAGCCCTCGATGGATCCCGTGGTCGATCGCTCGGTTCACCAGCTCACGTGGATCGTCGCCAACCGACGACGATCCGCAGTCGCGCTCGCACTCCTCGACGATCCACCTCAGTGCCCATCGGCGGTAGAAGGCCGCGTAGTCATGGGCGAAAAGCTGCAGGACACGCAAGGCCGCCAGGTCGCTTACGTCCACGTCCTCGCCGTCGATGTGGACCTGCGATCGGTTCGATTCGAGCCGCCACGAGTACAGGAAGATCGTCTCGTTCAGCTCAAACGCGCCCACTGCGGGTGCGGCGCAGTCCGGCGCGTCATGCATGATCGACTGCACCACCAAGAGAGCGTCAGCACGCTTCTGATTGACCGCATACCGTTCGATGAACGACTCGACCGCGGTGACGTCACAGGTGCGCAGCCCCAACTTGTGTCCGATCGCGATCATGTGGGCGTAGGTCCGTTTGGCGTAGGACAGTGACGATAATGCGTCGATCAGCGTCAGCCGCGTGTTTCGGTCGCAGACCCCCGCGTCCTCGGCGGCGGCCAAAGTCGCGCGGACATCCACCAGAGGCACCGAATGTGGCCGATATCCGGCATCCGATGGTGCGTGCATCAACGCGACCTCGTCGTCACCGTCGATGACGCCGTCGCGGAAGTCGGCGTAGATCTGACCGACGCCCTCCATACCGAACACATCGAGTTCGGCGGCGCGCAGCGCACCGATACTGGCGCCGCCGACGACGCGTACGCCGTGCGCGAGTATGTGCAGCAGCTCTTTGTGACGCACGGCGGGGACGTGATGGAAATAGCCATCGATGATCCCGACGACGTCACCCGATTCGAGCGGCAGACGCAGGACGTCCCCGCCCGCGATCGGTGGCAGCAGGCGAACGCCACCGGGCACGACGGACTCGGCATCGGGAAGCGAGGGACCGACAAAAAGGTACCGGTTCAAAATGGGAACTCCGGATCGTAGCGCAGGCCCGGACCGAATGCGCGGGCGACGGGAATGCCGATCTCGGGACGGGTGAGGTCAGCGACGAAAACCGGCTGTTCCGTGGCCTGTTCGATCTGATCGACGACGAGCGCTAGATCATCGGCCAGCAGATACTGCGAGATGCTCGGCGTTGCCTGGAAGTCCTCCGAGCCCTCGGGGAGCTGATGTGTGGGCGTTCCTCCGAATGTCCGCTGATGCAAACGTGCGTCGTCGTACTGCTGCCGCGTCATGTCGTCCCGTGTTCCGGCGATCGCGGTAATACGCGACTGCGCGGCCTCGGTCAGGGCGCGGCACA
This sequence comes from Nocardia sp., assembly GCF_025465275.1. Classification (GTDB taxonomy): domain Bacteria; phylum Actinomycetota; class Actinomycetes; order Mycobacteriales; family Mycobacteriaceae; genus Nocardia. Next base: position 25,524 of record NZ_JAODNK010000167.1, read on the forward strand.
ACGCGACATCACGGTCCAGGTGGCAACCGCTGCCGGCGAAAAAGACGGGGAACAGATCACTCCATATCTTGGCCATGTAACAGGGAACCGCCGTGGGTGACGGCAGGTAAGCCGCCGTGACATGAACGTCCGCGTCACGGAACCGGGCCCACAGCTCCCCCGCATTGCCGTCGATCGTTTCCGGGATCAGCGTCTTGGGTCCGGCGCCGAGCAACGACTCGACCTGGGCGTCACGTTCGATCAGCTCGTAGAGTGCGTGCAGTGTCGCTTCGTCGAAGGTGTTCCCGCTCGCCAGCCCGTTACTCGAGGAGTCGAACAGCGGCGGCATGTACCGTGACGCCACGCGACTGTCGAGGCGTAAGTATCCCGAAGGGACGAATGTCTCCTGGCCGTCACGAATACGCCAGGCAGCGGTCCATTCGAGCCGTCGGTGCGCGTTGAGCGAGTGCCGATCCGGAAGTTGAAGGCTGTCCACCCGGTACCCGATGCTCCCCTGCATCTCGAACAGGGATGCTCGCACCTCGCCCTGCGGAAGGTTCTCCGCGTGCCAACTCTCGATAGCTTCCATCGCGGCCGACACTGCCGCGGCGGCCTTGGTCAGGCCTTTACCCTGCGAGACGGATAGCAACTTCCCGTTCGGTCTGATCGCCTGGACCACAGGAATACCGATCTCGTCAAGCCAGGTAACGTCCGCGAGGCGTGTCAACCCGACGTCGGCGAACGCCGGCCGGATCCGTTCCAATGTCTCCTCGGGTGCGCACACACGGTGCGTCCCCGCATAGTAGGACTTCCCATCTTTAAGCGTGTTCGCTTGGGCGTGGGTACTGGCCTCCGGCCGGTCGGTTTGCAGGTTCCATGACACGGCGATCCTCGAATTTTTAGAGAGTGATTCAGAGAGATCTCAAGGGCGGTGGCGCAATGCCAACCGCACCACCGCCCGCGAGCGATTACCCACTGCCGACGGCTACCAGATACGTCCGGTACGCACGACCGCCGCAGTACCGCATGGATCGGGCCGCCGCGCGGCGGCATGTGGTGACGCTCCGAGAATTCACGCGTGTCAGAGGTAGCCGACTTCGAGTACGGTCCGGCAACCGCCGATCATTTGTGACTGGTAGGAGCGGCCTGCCGCGTGAACTTCTTCTTTTATTTCCGCCTCGAGTTCATTACTGCTCGGGACGTTCAGCGAGATGCCTTTCATGATTCTCCCAATGCGAGAACTGTTGGATACCAACGCCATAGTGGACGTTGCTCAGGTTACTGGGATCGCCCCGTCCGGTTGAAGAGATGGTTCCCAGTGTTAGGAATACCTGTCGGAGACCGCGTGTCACGCTGGTGACGGTGCCGACCGACCAGCGCGTATGGCCGGACCGGTCCGTAGTGGAGGTGGGGCTCGTCTGATCGGCCGCCTACCGTGGCATCGCATTCGTATGGTGTCGCGCGAAGTTCTGTCTCTCGATGATTCGAGCCCTCGATAATCCGATCAGGCCGAATCCAGCACCGCCGAGACCGAGTTGCCAGCCGTGAGAAGAGCATCGCGCTGCAACTGCCGCTCGTCGGGCATGCTCGTGCCCGATTCGGAAGTCGGAAGCGGAGCGGAGTACCTCAACCATGTGGCTGTCATGGACGACAGGGCAGGCTATTACAAGATCGACGGTCACGACCTCTACGGCGCCGTTGTGCACCTGCTGTACGACGGCAGCACCAGTCGTGTTGCTACCTGGCGAAATGAGCCCAGAGTCGCTGTCCATTCGGATACGGCAGTCCTGATGTTCGTCAACTGTTGTTGGACCAGGCCAATGGATTCCGGGAGCAACACGACATATGTCGGCCCGATCCGGGTGCACGCGCCCGGGATATGCATCGAACGGGGCGGTACTGCGAACTCCTGTAGCGATCCCTTCATGTGGGCGAGGGCTGCCGCTCACCGTCATCGCATTAAGCCAGTCTCCCACACCCGGGACTCGCTGGCGACAGATTGCCAGGGAGCTGAGATTATGGTCGGTGGTCTTCTTTCAGGCGGCTTCGGGTCCTGGGTCCGCATCGCGGTCAATGAATTCACGTCACATTTGGCCGGTACGATCCGGACGCGCATACCATGGTGCGCCAGACCATCACTGGGAACAGGTAGCTCAGATGCCTCCGGCTTGCCGAAGCCGCCGCAGAATGATATCCGATACTCTCCAACAGAGGCTTCCAATCGCCTTCCGAACTTCAAACACTGGCAAGGTTCAGCACGATGGTTAAGTCAGGCACCGATATACGACCATACTCGAACACAGCATATATCGATCCTGAGGCATCGCTGGAGATGACACGCCCGTTAGGGGCCTTCAGCAATTTTGTCTGCAATTCCCTGGGAACTAAGAACGAGCAGATCCGGCAAGGTGTCATATCGGCCGTGGAGTTGTTCGATACTGCAAACAATTTATTATCCGCAATACCGGTAAGAATATACGACCAATTGGTGCGAGACACCGACTTCACGCGAAGACGCCTCGCGATCCTGGACCTGGTCTGGGTCGTCCGCTCCCTGGACGTCGCCTTCGCCGAGGACGCGAATTATGCGGCACGCAGCAAGAATTCGATGCTGCAACGAGTCGCTCGCATGCTCGCCGATCGCGAAGGAAGGCATCCGAATCTGTCGTGGTCGGATATAGCGATATACCACCCGGTCGGCGACCCCCGGTCCTTCCTGCCGCCAGGGGCCGCACGCGATCAGGAGATATTCATGTACCGGAGTCAGCACGCGATCGAGAAGACGCTCAGGTACATCACAGATCTACATGAAAGAGAAGAAGTCACGGCGGAAATCCTCCCAATATTGCCCGTAGCGTTGAACGCTGTGGTCAAGACGATGGTCAGACTGAATCGAGAACGAACTCCAGGACATTTCTACACCCTGGACCCATTCCTCGGCCCTAATAACAAATTCACCGGACACGCCACAGGGGCCTTTTCGGCGTGGTGCTACATAGTGGGGTACTTCCTGTCTGAACATCACGATTTCAAACAACGGCTGCTGCGCCCGGAAAACAGGATGGCTTTCGATCGAGATGCCGATCCCCACATCAAACGAATCGAGAACGGTACCTTCCGCACCGCAGACCAACTGATCGGGTCGTCAGGGTTGGGCGAGTCACAATATGCTGCAGCGCGTGCACTACTCGATTCTGCCCAAGAGAAGTTCGGGCTGTTCCTACACGCCCATCGAGGCACCATCAAAAGACACGCATCGAGCTCCTTCGACGACGTCGCGCCAGCCAACATTTCGATCATCAACCGTGAGTCGCTGAACCGCGGCATCGCGGGAATTGTGGTCGGTAAACCTGTCTGACATTCGCACTTGCGAAATGCTGAATTTCTAGTTCTGATGAGCGTATTGAATTTGTGGATGGGCGAATCCGCTCCAGATTCTGGCGCGGGCCTATTTTCAAATATGTGACACCGAGAACTATCTATTTCACGAGCGGCATCAGTTGCACCGCAGACTTGCCTTTTCGGCATATGGGGTCCAGTGACGCGAAAAGTCGCGCGAAGGACTTCCGCCTGGTCAGACGTGGCACAGTAGGTGCTGGACCACGCGCGTGACTACGGCCGCGCGCATCCGGAACTCGGCGAGCTGGCCCTTGGCTGTGACAGCCTGATTTGGCCCCCGGTGTGACTGCCCAGGATTCCTGAAGGCGACCTTTGAGGAAGGTAGCGGTCTATTCGCCGGTTGCGGCCTTGTCGTCGAGGTGGCAGTAGACGGTGGTGCGTGTGACGCCGAATTCGGTGCTGATCCGGTTGACTGTCGGATTGGATCGATCACGCTCGGCGGCTGGGCGGGCGTAGGCCGTCGAGCACGATGGCGATGCGTTTGGCGCGGTCCGCGGGGCGGGTTGCCGGGCGGCGGACCGATTGCTCGTTCTGACCTAATACTACAGCCGTATACTGAAGCGTCCCTGCATATTCCGGCTGTGCCGGGCCGACGCCGGGGCGCGCCTTCGGTGTTCGCGAAGGACGTGGCACCAGGGTTGGCGGTGGGATTCTCGAAGGAAGCTGCATACGACGCGGAGAAATCCGGCGGGCCGAGGCCGCCCGCCGGGGCACATCACAATCAACTCTGGAGAGTCTCCTCGGCGGTCACGTCGGTGAGAGCGGAATCCCGACGCCGGTTACGGCATCGATGTCGACAGACTTCGCGGCTGGTCGAGATTTGCCCGTCATCCGTCATGGCTACCGTCTCGTCTGTCCATGCCACGAGGGGGCGGCCGACGACGATCTTGTCGAACAGGAACAGCAGCACGGCGAAGACCCAGCCGATCACCACGGCCATTGTGGACAGCCAGTCTGTACCCTCTCGGTCCAGAGGCAGACTTGCGTCGAATCCGATCGCCACGCTGAGGAAGGTCACGGCCACGAGGAGGCTGGGGGTCCGGCGGACGACCGAGAATACGCCTCGCCAATCGAGCAATGCGGCCCATAGAAGTGCACCTGGAAGAGCACCGACGAAGGTAACCACGAAGCGAACCCCCGTGCCATGGATGCCGGCCACACTGACGGCGGCGGCGTCAGCGATCACCAGGGATCCCGCGACCCGCAGGCAGACCGAGGCAATAGTTGCCATTGCCGCCATACGGCGAGCCAGGTAAACCCCCGTCAGTGTCAGCGCAACTAACACGGCCACGAGGAGCGGCGGATCGAACTTGCTGACCTCGCCAAATGAACCTACTTCGTGGGCGTCGGAGCCTGCCCAGAAGGCGAGCGCGATCAGACCCAGCAACGCATTCGACTCGTACCTCTCCCGGGCGCCGGAGAACAAGCGTTTGAACGATCCCGCACCCCGTGAAAGGAGCGACCTTCGTGCGCGGAGTTTGTCCGCGACAGGGCCGCCAGAGGTGGCGGTCTCGGGCGCGGTTACCGCGACCGTCACTTGCTCGATGTCAGTGGCCTGGTGGGTGCGTGGGGTTGGAGGGAGTTGGCTTAGCTCCTCCCAGATGTTCACCACCGTGGTGATCTGAGTAGGGCTGAGTTTGCAGGCCTGCGCGAACGACTGAACCTGCCCGCGTTTCCTCGGTAGTACAGCGTTCGTCGGACAGACGAAATGGTAAGCAGTGCTGCGGGGAATGCCGGAGTACTTGGAGATCTGCCCGACGGTGCGGCCCGACCAGGCGACCATGTGGCGCATCATTGCGAGAAACTCTGCCTCTGACGCTGCGTCCAGCGCGAGTTCGGATGGGAGACCCGAGATAGGCGCAGGCTGAATCGTCATTTCGGACCCGTCTCGAGGAAGGCGCTGATCGCCCGAATCGACCGGCCTGCAACGGAACTTCCGGATCGTGTGGGCACAACGCAGAACACGATCCCCGAGACCAGAAATAGTGTCAGGGCGGTGGCGGTCTTCGGCTCGACACCGCTCGCGATCACGACGAAGGCGAAGACAAAGCTTGACGGTACGAGCACCAGGACAACCGCTACAGCCGGCCATGTCCACACCGATGCGGACGGTGGTGACGGTTCAGTCGATGAGTCGGAAGAAGTGGGTGAGGGATTGCTGATCCGCGGGTTGTCGTGCATGGGGAATCCTCCAGATCACCGGCGTGGTGATCCATGAGGTGAGGGCCCGCGAGGCACGAGAACCAGCGAGGATGCCACGTTGGCATCGCGGACGCCCACAGGTGGGATGCAGCCGAGACATCAAGACGGTCTTGACGACTCGCATCGTGACCGAGTTGGCGTTCTCCATCACGACTGCCCTCCGAAAACGAGGGCCGCCCTAGAAGTTTCGCGCGCAATCGGAATCAGCACACCAAAGTCATGTCTAGACACCCGAATCAAAGTCATCTCACAGCAACGCTTCAGCCGACCCTCAGAAATGTCCAACGGCCCCGTCCACTGCTGGTCAGAATCCTGTGAAAACCCTTTAATGTCCAACGGTCGTTCCGGGACAGGCTCAATGCTCGTACTTTGGGGAAAGGGACTGGTACGAGCGAACAGTTCGGCCCGCCTTGAGCCCCCGGACTCGTGTAGTTGGGATGCAGCCGAGCGCCGGGGCTGTGAGCTTACCGTGGCGTGGACAGCTCACAATTTGATGGAAGGCCTGTTGATCTAAC
>NZ_JAODNK010000188.1 GCF_025465275.1 Nocardia sp.
CGGCGATCTGCACCGGCATGATCTCCTTGGCCAGCCGCCCGGAATCCCTGGCCGCCTTGGCATTTCGTTGCGTCCGGAGCGCGAACGCGTCGATTTCCGCTCGGGTCAGCCCGTAGCGGTCGGCCACGTTCTGTGCTGTCTCGATCATTCCGATGTAAGCGTTGCGCGCCAGCAGCGCCGGACTATTTTGCCGCGACCCGCGCGTTGGTCGGCCGTCCACACTGGTTGGCCGACAGCGCTTCCCAACGCGCGCACATGCCGAATGTCGTGCATCGCCACCGAGCGGCCCGCACGCGCCACAAGTCGTAAAGCACGGTGGATCATCGCTTACCCATACGAAACGCGGCGGGGTGTCGCCGTGTGCTGTGTGCTCCACGTCGGCTACAGAACGCTCACGTACTTTCCGTAACGACCGTTGAGTGCGTCCTTTGCAGCGTCGGCGACGATCTGGCGGCTGTCTTGTGAGCATCGGCCGAGAAACGCACGTACACGGGGCCCTGACCAACCGGCCGCTGCGACCGCTGGCCAGTATGGCAAGTAGGCGTGGTTGCGATCGAGGAAGTGTGCCTCGGCGTAGTCGAGGACGTCATCGATCGCGCTGTCGGGCAGGCTCAGCCGCAGCATCGCGACCGCGCGCAGCGCGCCGTCAGCAAGGCGGACATCTTGTTGTTGTAGGCACCACAGAGCGGGAGCCGGGTCATTGTCGAACTCACGACCGAGACGGACAATGGCGTCGCCAAGGGCAACGTAGACTCCGGCGGAATGAGGCTGCAGCGCCGGTCTTTTCAATTGTTCGACGTCGCCGCGACCACCAGTCATCCCCAGCGCCATGACCAACTGGTATTGCGTTTCCCAGGTGCGCTCGTCCAGCACTTCACGTTCGAGCGCGGTGCGGACTTGGGCGGCTGTCGTCGGGTCTGCGAGCGCGCGTAGCCGTTTGGCCCCGCGTCGCCGCCGCGCTGAGAGCGAGTTTGTCAGTAGCGCCAAGGCTTCATCTCGCGCCAGCCTCATCCAGTTCTGCCTAACCATGTTTCGAGCTTGTCGATCCCCCGGATAGTTCCACACCTGACGAGGGGACGCGCTCCTCTTCCCCGGATGCATTCCAGACGGCCGCTGCCAGTGCCCGGCCGGGGACGTGCTTTCTTTGCGATCGTGCGGGCACATCCCGGATTGCCGCATGTCGCGCTGATCGAACCGGCCAGCGTGGGGCCGAAGACCGACGGGCCGAGAGTGTCCCGGCCCCGATCTGTCGATTGGGTGCATCGACACGGTCGCGGTCGGTAGCGCACGGGCCGACATCGTGGTGAGGTAGGCCTGTGGTACGCGAGAGTTCCGCTCACCCCACCAGTGGGGCAGGGCAACAGACGGTCAACGCATCGAAGGTGACGGATCCGAACGATCTCACCGAGCGCGAGTTCATCGCACTGTTCGCCCGGCGCAGCGGCATGTACATCGGCCGCCCCGACGTCCGCGGCGTCACCTGTTTCTTGAACGGCTACGACGCGGCCGCCCGCCGCGGCGGCAGACCGCTGCTGGACGGTTTCCACGAGTGGCTGATCGCCAACTACATAGGCCACCCGAACAGCCTCGTATGGGAGGCGCTGATCGAATTGATCGCTCTACCGGATCACGACCGCGCGGACGCTCGTACACCTGAGCAGGAAGCACGTGTGCTCGAGGTTCTGTTCGACCTGCTCGACAAGTTTCTGGCCGAGCGCGAGACCGCCGAGTAGATCCGCTGCAATGGACGCACCGAATGACCAACGGCTGCACGAGCTTTTCGAGCAGGACGCTTCGCTTCTGGAGATGTTGGACCACCTGTCGAGGCGCGAGGACATGCCTCTGACCGGGCATGCGGTACTTGTGGATCTTCCAGACGGATTTGGGTATCTCGTTTGTCGTGTCGAGGAAGATACTCGACTGCTTCGACCCCGCGATGCGACCGAGAATCGATGCAGCGGAGATCAATCAGCGTTGGCGCACAATCGTGCATGGACTCCCCGATAGGTCGCCACATCGGTAGTCGAATTGACTCAGTTCGATCGGCATCGAACGCACTGACATGCCGCATGTCGCGCTGTTCGGGACGGCCAGCGCGGTGCAGCGGAAGATCAACCCGCAGCATCTATCTGGCGCCCGGCCGAACGCATGCTACTGCCGACGAGCGCGCGGGATCGCCTGGGGAAGTCGGCCTGAGCGGTCAAAGTTGCTACGTAGGAAGCATTTACTGCCGTGAAGCGAGGTTTTTGACCGCTCAGGCCGACCAGCACCCGAAATCATCTCTTACACAAGCGAAACCACCCCGACCTGCAACCAGCGGTAGAGACCTTCGAGCGAACCTGTCGTTGTCAGTCGCCGATCGTCGGCGAACGCACGCTTCTGCCGAATATCGGACAGTTATCGAGCGGGCTAGGTAGTGGGGCGGTGGAGTCGGGTGATGGCCCGGGTGGCGAGGCTCGCGCCGCGCATCAGCCATTTGAACGCTGTGGTCGAGGGGCCCGGGAGGATTCCGGCCAGCTGTACGCCATCGAGTAGGTCGTAGAGCGTTTCGCCTTCGTACATCAGGTGTTCGGCGTTGAAGTGATAGCGGTCCACGGCGGTGCACTGGATGAACGCGCCGTTGCCCGGGATCGCGGCGGCGCCGGGCCCGTAGGGGTGCAGCTTCAGCGGCCCGACAAGATGGCCACTTCCGTAGTAGCGCACGACCATCCGAACCTCACCGGTGGGGGTCAGGTCGATGTAGCACTGTCCGGGTATCGGGTCGTAACGCCAATCGGGGATGGCATCGAAGAACGCGAAGTTGTAGGCCACGAATTCGTCGAGCCCGACCATGGTCGCGCCGAGTGTCGTCACATCCTTGTAGCGCAGATCGGTGGTGTAGAGCTCGTGGTTGTGGCTCATATCCCGGGTCTGCCAGCTCCACCAGTACTTTTTCGCCCAGTCGAGGGTCCAGGCGATATCGAGGCCGTGCCCGGCATAGAACTCGATCTTCTGCTCGTATTCGTCGAACCAGGTCTGCGTCATGGCGGTCAGTGCGGTCTCGTCGAGGACTTCGACCGGCTCGGCACGGTTGGTCAGCACTGTCGGGATCGGTTGCGCCAGGCGCGGTTGCCGCAGTGACTGTCGGAACTGTTCGTCGGTGAACATCACCTTCTCCATCCGGAAGCAGGTGCTTCCCAATTGAGATGGTTCTTGTAAAGTAGTGCCGTGTCAAGGAGATACAGCGGGCAAACGGCTGAGGATCGCACTGCCGACCGGCGGGCGCGTCTGATCGACTTCGGTGTCGAAGTGGTTGGCACGCAGGGTGTTTCCGCGCTGGGCGTGCGCTCGGTCTGCCGTGCGGCGGGACTGAGCCAGAAGTTCTTCTATGAGAGCTTCGCCGATACGGACGTGCTGCTGCACGCGGTGTACCGGGCGGCGCTGGCTCGACTGGAGGAAGCCGTCGCGCCCGCGGTGGCGTCCGGTGATCTGTACGCGGTGTTCGAGGCCGCTGCCCGCCTCATGGAGGCCGATCCGCGTATCTGCCGCATCCTGTTGGTCGAGCCGGTAGCGGACGCGCGCCTACGGGGCTATGTACGAGAGACCATTCCGGCTATCGCGACGGCCGCACTCGGCGATCGAATCGTCGGTTCACCCGACGATCCTGGTGTCCGCATGCGCTTTTCGGCACTCTTCGGTGCGATAATTTCACTGTTCGTCGAGTGGACGGAAGGGAGCCTCGGCACCGACCGCGACGCCTTCGCCACCCACCTGACAGCAGTCGTGACACAACTGATGAGCGGAGTAAGCTCCGACGGAACCGGACGCCCACAACAGCTTGCCCATCGCCGGTGATTCTTTCGCGCAGGTCGCAGTGCCAGAAGGCGGACAGTCCACCCTAGTTCTCGACCGCGGTTGGACCGATGTCGTCGATCGTGCGCGTCAGGCGTGACGCCACTTCGCTGTCGTCGTGAGCCGACAGGGCCTGGTTGACGATCAGCCAATCTTCTATGTCGTCACCGCGAACGTACTTCCGAAAACAGTTGTAGATCGCGTAGTAGGCGAACTCGGCCGGATCTGGCAAGGCGAGATCGTCGTCTTGCAGCGCGGTGATGGGCTCGAGGTATCGGCTGCCGATATCCGCGAGATCCACGCCGGCGCGGGCGGAGCGAAGGGCATCGGCCGGAAGCTCCACATCCACGTGGTGCCGCATCCCGACAACCGAGTCGCGATAGCGAAGCGGGGCGCGCTCGCCCCGGATATAGCCGATCCAGGTCGGCAGGGCATCCTCGCACAGCGATAGATGAACCTGTCGTCGGCGATCAGCTCCCAGTTGGAAGAACAGTTCCCTCGGCGTCATGAGCGATTCTAACGAAACGTCAGGACTCGGCCGACAACGTGCGTGCCGTGGCCAACAAGCACACTCATCCTCCGCCTGAACCCGCGGGATCCCACACCGACGTCACCCCAGCGGTATTCAGCGGATATCCCTGCTGAAAGCGCCGGAGTGACGGGTGCTTCGTGGACTACGCCCCCGGCAGCAGCGTGGTGTGCTCGGAAACGACTGCGTCCAGCTTGGCCGGGTCGAGGCCGAGACGGTGCAGGATGGTCGGCGCGATTTGGGTCAGCGCCACCTCGCCCTTCTCGTCGTGCTTGCCGATGCCATTGCCCACCACCACGAGTGGGACGTGGCGATCGTCCGGGGTCATGCCGCCGTGCTCGGCGATCTTGGACTTGCCGCCGGTGTAGACCGTGCCGGGTGCGACGCCCGCGTACACGTCGGGGACGCGGGGGTCGTCGAAGCTCACGCCGAAGAAGGCCGCCGCGTCGGCGCCCACGTACAACTTGTCCTTGTCGACGCCGGATGCGGTGAACGGCTTGGGGTTTCCGGCGATATCGGTGCCGACACCGTTGGTGGCGAGCAGCTTCTGCTTCACGAACGCGGCCGCGGCGGCCGAGCGGTCCGACATCCACATGAGCAGGGCGGAGTCGTTCACCGAATGCGCGATCAGCTTCGGCGTCCCGGGATGGGTTGCGGCCCATTCGGTATCGATCGAATCGATGATCTTCGCGTCGTCGACGCGGGTCAGACTGTCCGCCTTGATCGGTGCCTGGCCATGCTTTGCGGTCAGCACGATCGTGGTCTTGTCGCGCAACCCTGCCTGATCCAGTGCCGTCACCATGCGGCCCAACTGCTGGTCGACGAAATCGAGTGCGCCGCTGAGGAGTTCGCCGGGCTTGCCGTCGGCCTGATAGCCCTTCGACTCGGGTAGCTTCTGCGCCGTGGAGACGGTCTGGAAGTTCATCCCGAACAGCGCCGGCACGCCGGCATCGTGAGCACCCGAATGATCCTTGCCCGCAATCTCGTTCACCACGCTGTCCACCTTGTAGGTGTCGTAGCGGCGGGTGAGATCGTTCTTCTGGGCCCAGGTCTTGTCGTCCGGATTGTCGGTGGCGCTGCTGTCGATCTCGGGAGTGAACAGGTCGTCGATCGACTTGCCGCCGCGACCGTTGGCGATCTGGTACGCCGGATGCTTGTCCGACCACGCCGTCCGGTCACCGGCCGCGTGCAGCACCGAGAAGACCGTGTTCACCTTCAGATATTCGGCGGGTGAGATCGGCTTGCAGCTCGCCGGGTCCACCGGCAGCTTGGCCGGATCCAGGACCGTGCTCGGGTCATCGGTCATCTTGCCGATGCCGTCGGGCAGTCCGGCCAGTCCCTGACCGCCGTCGATCCGGTGCGAATTCTTGTCCGCGTCTTCGGTCAACGCGACCTGCGCACCCTTGGCGGCGTGCGCGCAGTCGGTGGTACCGGCAGGCAGCAGATCCCGTGCCCACGAGTCGTCGTAGTACACGCCGGTGGTCTTCGGGTTGCCACCGGTCAGCATTGCCATCAGCCCGGGGAAGGAATCCGAGGGAATCGGGGTCTGCGCATCGGTGTAGTGCACCCCCCGCCCGACCATTTTCGCCAGCGTCGAATCCGGATGCGCCGCCAGGTAGTTCGTCAGATCCGACTCGTGCATCCCATCGACCGACAGCAACAGCACGTGCTCGTCATGCCCACTGGAATCCCCGCTGCTACTGGAGCACCCGCCAGCGATCAACCCCACCGCGGTACATGCACTCAACACCGCCACACCAGCTCTGACCTTGATCACCCAAACTCCATTCGCCACAGCCCGGCAACAGCCGGACCGAATTCGACGAAAGCTAACTGCCGATCATGACCGCAACCTTGCGCAGCGGTGATGGTTACCCGAACACTGGGGTCGAGCAGGCAGCCGGGTGGTCGACTTCGTCCGCGGGCGATCTGCGGCAGCCTTCGGACGAATTGGTATTGCATTCCGGCAGTATCGACCGACCAGTCGGTGCACAGTGGTCGGATGGATATTGGTATCGCATTGCCCACCATGTGCCGGGGCTATGATCGGCGCTCGACCGTGGATTGGTGCGTGCAAGCCGAACAGGGCCCGTTCTCCAGTATTTCGTGCGGCGAGCGGATGACCTTCCACAATCCGGAGATGTGGACGACGCTGGCGGCGGCCGCTGCGCTCACCGAGCGAGTCCGGATTATTGCCAATGTCGCTGTGCTGCCCGCGCATCCGCCTGCCCTGGTGGCAAAACAAGCCGCGACAATCGACGTACTGTCGGACGGGCGATTGACGGTGGGAGTCGGTGTCGGCGCCCGTCCTGATGACTACCGCAGTCTCGCAGCGGATTTCGGGTATCGCCATGACCGCCTGGAGCGCGGTGTCGCCGAACTGCGCGCGCTCTGGTCCGGTACCCCGCCCACCCTGGGCGGCGATCCCATCGGCCCGCCCTGTGTGCAAGCGGGTGGCCCACCGGTGCTGGCCGGCGTGCTCGGACCGAAATCGCTCGCACGCGCGGCCCGCTGGGCCGACGGTGTGGTCGCCTTCAGTCTCAGCGGCGTGCCCGCGGAGATCGCCTGGGCAGCTGATTCAGCCCGGAAGGCGTGGGCCACCGCCGCCCGAGATGTCGCGCCCCGCTTGGTGAGTGGATGCTTCTACGTGCTCGGCGTACCCGACCCTGCCGCAGTGCTGCGCGGGTTCACCGCCGACTATCTGGGCTTCTTCGGGCCAGATACCGCCGATGCCACGGCCGCGGCGATGACCACCTTCGATGCCGCCGCAATACACGGTGCACTCGACGGCGCGGAAGCCGCCGGTCTCGACGAATTCATCCTGGTCCCCGGCTCCACCGACTTGGCAGTGCTGGACGCGACGATCAAACTGGTCGAATCACGCTGAACCACAAGGATTTCGCTGGATGATCAGTGCGGTTCGATAATCCGCTTGGTCTCGGCGTTGATGGCCTCGCGCAGCTCCGATTCGGAGAGCTCCTGTAACCCGGTGGCCGAGCGCAGGAACGGCTCGAACAGCCGCCAGCCCATTTCCAGCGCAACGGTATTCGCGACGGCCAACCGGGCCGCACGGTCGTTGTCGTGGCGCTCCTTGACCTGGTCCACCAGGCTGGACATGGTCGGGAAGCGCTGCTGCAACTTACCGACCTCGTAGCCGTCGAGGATGGCGCGGGCGAGCACCTTCCACTGTCGCTCGACCTGCGCCTCCAGCACCTCGCGGTCGGCCTTGGTCTCGATGAGCTCGGCGGAATGTGCGCCGAGATAGTCCAGCACGGCGGCGACGAGCTGATCCTTGGCTCCGAAGTGCCGGAAGATCAGGCCGTGATTGACGCCGGAGCGGGTCGCGATATCGCGAATCGAGGTGGCCGCCGGGCCGCGTTCGGCAAAGAGGTCGGCGGCATGGGTGAGTACCGCTGCGACCACTTCCGTGCGGCCCATCGGGACGTCGGCATCATCCTGAGAGTCTGCTGTAGACGATTGACTACGTGTAGTCATCTGACTACGTTAACACTCGGGTGTTGTAGTCATTCGACTACGGTTTGCACGAGGAGATGGTTATGACGCAGGCGACCACGAAGAACTCCGATATCCGCACCGGCGCGAATCAGCCGATGCGCCTGGACGGTTACCCGCTGATCGTGGGCCCGTTCACCCATGTGGCCGCCGAACGCGATCGGCTCTCCGCGCTGCACTGGCAGCATTTCGACGCCGAGCAACTGGGTTCGAGCATCGGCGCGGAAATCAGCGGTGTGGACCTCACCGCCGAATTGCCCGACGAGGTGGTCGCCGACATCCGGCAGGCGCTGCACGAATACAAGGTCATATTCTTCCGCGATCAGCCGATGACGCCCGCGCAGCACGTCGCCTTCGCAAAGCGGTTCGGCGAGCTCGAGATTCACCCGTTCATTCCGTCCAGCACCACCGAGCCCGAGCTCGTCCGCTTCGAAAAGAGCGCTGAGGTAGCCGGATTCGAGAACTCCTGGCATCACGATGTGACCTGGCGCGCGCAGCCGTCCATGGGTGCGGTGCTGCACGGCGTCTCGATCCCGCCGCTGGGTGGCGACACCCTCTTCTCGGATATGTACGCCGCCTACGAATCCCTGGACGACGAAACCAAGGCCCTGATCGAGAATCTCGACGCGGTGCACGATTACACCCAGGCTTTCGGCCGCTTCGTGCCCGAGGAGCAGCGCGCGCAGATGCGGGAGCGCTTTCCGGCGGTCAACCATCCGGTGGTCTGCACACATGCCGCCACCGGCCGCCGGCACCTCTATGTCAATCGGATCTTCGTCTCGCACATCGACGGTATGGATCTGGACGAGAGCCGCGCGCTGATCGACCGGCTGTGCCGCCAGGCCGACGCGCCCGAACACCAGTGCCGCTTCCAGTGGGAGCCCGATTCGGTTGCCTTCTGGGACAACCGGGCGGTCCAGCACTACGCCGCCAGCGACTACTGGCCCGCGATCCGCATTATGGAGCGGGCGTCCATTATCGGACCGCGACCGGCGCGCTGAGCGCGCGCCGAACACAGCGGACCTACGCGCCGACCAGGTTCCCGCGCAGAATGCCCTCGGAGGTGTTCGCAGGCCATTCCAGGCCCGCGTCGAGCTTGGTCAGCGTCTCCGCCGTCGGCTCCTCGATCAGGCAGCGCTCGATCTGGCTGACCGTACCGGCCGCCGGTCCGCCCTGCTTGGCGACATCGCCCTGTGTCCAGCTCTTTTCGCGACGGCGCTCCTTCACCTTGTCCGCCAGCGCCTTGATATCCGGCGCACCCGCAGTCGCCGCGCTCGCCTGGACCGGGGCGGCTTTCGGCGCGGCCTTGGGCGCGCTCGCCTCGGCGGGCTTCGCCGCGCTCACCTCGGCCGACTTGGCCGCGCGTGCTTCGGACTTCTTCTTCACCGGCGCCTCGGCCGGTCGTGTGCCCGCACCGGACAGGAACGCCTGCGTGGTCATTCGTGACCGCTTCCGCCTACCCATCTTCGCCATATCAACCCTCCCAGGTCTGTCGCTGCCCGCTGTAGCGCGAGCTTGGGGAAGACTGCCACGCCCGCACGGCCGCCCCGGGCAGGAGCGGAAAGCTCGGCGTGCCGCGGAGCGATCGTGTAGCAACCCGGAGCGGGCGCGGGCGGGCGATATGGCAGCTACCGCTCAGTTCCCCCGGTCGGAGGTGCGATTGACGTAGACCCCGATCAGTATTCGGCGGATGTCGTTAATGCCCTGGCAGATCCTGCGACTCAGCGGTTGACGTAGTCGCGCAGGGTGAGTGGGGGACGGCCGGTGTACTGCTCGATGGATTCGGTGACCCGGAACAGTTCGTGACCGGAACCTATGGCGGCGAACATGGTCCAGAGCTGGGTGAGGTGTTCGACGGCGACCTCGTCCTGATAGATCGACATGGCGGATTCGGCCCATTGCTCGGGGTCGACATCGACGTACGGGACGCCGAAGGCTGCGGCTGCCTCGCCGGTGGTGAGGATTTGACCGGCCAGCCACAGCACCGGATCGACCGGGTCTTCGGTGCGCAGCACGCCGGTGGCCACGCCGGAGACATCGTCGGCCGCGATCAGCGGCAGCACGGTATCGGGGGAGCCGAGTGGCAGGGCGAGTTCGCCGCGATCTCCGATGGCCACGCGCAGGTTTTCGAAGAAGACCGCGGCGCGCAGATGCACGGCGCCGATTTCCGCACGATCGAGCACCTGTTCGGCCACCCAGTGCCGGCGCATATGCGGGGTGCCCGCATTGTGTGCCGAACCGAGCTGGGAGACCGCGACCACCCGCTCCACGCCGTTCGCACGCGCCGCGGCAGCGAAAACCGCGGTGGCATCGAGCATTCCGGCAGTGACCGGGTAGGTGAAATAGGCGCGCCGCACACCCTCCAGAGCCGGCAGGACCGAGGTGATCTCGCGCAGATCACCGACGACGATCTCCGCCCCGAGGTCCTTCAGCTCGGCGACCCGGGCATCGTCGCGGTGCACGAACGCGCGCACCGGAAGACCCGCGCGGACCAGCGCTTCGGCGACGGTCCGGCCGGTGCCGCCCTGACTGCCACCGGCCGCGCCGGTGACGAGGATCGGTTCCGTTCCCATGCTGCTCACTTTTGCTCCGGCAGTTCGAGGGTGAAGATGCCGCGGTCGGCGAGAGTGGTCAGGAATTCCGTCGAGTCGAAAGCCTCGCCGGCACTTGCCACTCCGCTCTTGGCCGCGCCCTCGGTGAGCCGGACGGCGGCCTCGACCGAGGCCGCTGCGGCGGCCAGCCACAGATCGCGGCCGCGCAGATTCCCGGCGGCCGCTCCGTGCGCACCGAGAACCTGTGCGGTAATGGTGAATTCACTGGCGGCCCGCTCGTCGGCGGCGACGTTCTCACTGCTGAACGCCTGCTCCTCCTCGAAGGTGCGGGCGGTGAGCTGGGCCTCCACCGCCTTGGTCCGCACATGCCGGGGCACGGTGACCGTTTCCGGGAACGGCACCGGGGCGATCATGGCACGCGGTCCGACCGGCGGCGGGAAGGCGAAGATCGCATTGCGCGGTTCCACGAACCCGTACCGCGGTGCGCCGTCCTCGAATCCGATGCGGTCGGTATCGGCGAACAGCAGCCGGGCCGTCTCCACCGCCCCATGCGTCATCTTCCAGTTGTGCACCGCGTAGGCCACGGTGACGCGGTCGATATCGGAGATATCCCGTGCGACCGCGCCCGCCAGCAGATCACCCAGCCCGCCATAGAAACTCACGCTGGGCAGCATGGTGATTCCGGCCCGCTGCGCTCGCTCGGGGAACGTATCGAAGAGCTGCTTCACAAAGTGCACTTCGACGGAGTGATCAACATAGTGACAACCCCCTTCGACCGCGGCGGTGGCGACCGGTAACCCGGTGGTGCCAAAGGGCCCCGCACAATGAATGATCACATCGGCGGCCTCGGCGAGCGCCCGCAGCGCCCCGGGATCATCCAATGGCGCAGCCATAACGCGGGCCTGACCCAGTTCGGCGAGGGCAATCGGATCCCGCCCGGACACGATGACATCTTTTCCACGAGCAAGCAGTTCGGCGGTGACCAAGCGGCCGGTATGGCCGGTGGCCCCGTAAATCGCAAAAACAGCCATGAAGATCAACTCTTTACGTTGATAGGCAAAGGCAAAACTTGCCGGTCCAGCGTAAGTCTCCCCACCGACAGGTTTTGATGACCTGCTGACCGCAACTATTCAGCGAATCACGCTCGGCCGCACCACTCCTCGCTGGCAATGAGCGCGCTAAGGCTGTAGCCGGACCGGTAGTGCGGTGAGGCCGTGGATTACGGGATTCGCATACCAGCGCAGCTGGGAGTCGTCGACGGCCAGCTGGAGATGCGGGAAGCGCTGGAGCAGAGTGGTGAAGGCGATTCTGCCTTCCAAGCGGGCCAGGGGAGCGCCTACGCAGAAGTGGATGCCGTGGCCGAAGGCAAGATGGCCGGCGCGGTCGGCGGCGGGGTCCAGATCATCCGGGTCGGGGTAGTGGCGGGGGTCGCGATTGCCGGCGGCCAGACTGATGTAGACGACCTCTCCGGCCGGAATGATGGTGTCGCCCACCGTGATCGGCTCGGCGGTGAAGCGGGGCGTCGCCATATCGACGGGGCCGTTGAAGCGCAGGAATTCTTCGATTGCTCCGGGGATCAGATCGGGATCGGCGCGGAGTCGATCCAGCCAGTCGCGGTTGTGGAGCAGGGCGAGTGTGCCGTTGCCGATCAGGTTGACCGTGGTTTCGTGGCCGGCGACCAAGAGCAGCAGGGCCATTCCCACGGTCTCCTGCTCGCTCAGCTGCGCATCGTCATCGGTGAGGAGCGTGGACAGCAGGTCGTCGCCGGGATGTGCGCGTTTGTCCTGCAGCATGTTTCGCAGGAATTGCGATATCTCGGCGTAGGCCCGGGCCGGATCGCTGCCGCGATCCGGGGTCCCGACAAGCGTCCGGCTCCAGGCGCGGAGGGTGTCGCGGTCCTGGATGGATACGTCCAGCAGATGGCTGATCACCGTCACCGGTAGCGGGACCGCGAAGGCCTCCAGCAGATCGACCTGATCGCGTCCGGCCACGGCGCCCAGCAGTTCGTTCGCGGTCTGCTCGATGATCGGCCGCAACTGCGCCACCCGCCGCGGCGTGAACGCCTTACCGACCGCCTTGCGGAGCCGCGTGTGGTCGGGCGGATCGGCATTGAGCATATGCCGCAGCACCGTATCCGGCCGTGGATTGCGCCGTGCCCCAGGGCGTTTGCGTGCCAGCACGGTATCGAACCGGCTGATGTCCTTGCACAGTCGTGGATCGGCCAGTGCCGCGCGGCCCTCGTCGTACCCGAGGATCAGCCAGCGGTCGAGGCCGTCACCGAAATCCACGCGGTGCACCGGCCCCTGCTCCCGCCAGCGGCGGTAGAACCGGTGCGGATCGGCGAAGAACCAGGCATCGAGCAGCTCGCTCACACTTCGACGCTACGGCAATTCAGCGCCGCGCGAACCCGCGTTCGCGGATGCGATTGAGCGTGAGATGCCAGAAAACGGTGGCGACATCAATCGGAATTCGCGGCTTGGCAACCAGTTTCGTCATCTCCAGGCGCGTCTTGCGGAGCAGTTCGGCAGGTGCCTTGTCCGGATGCCCGGTATCGAACGGTGGCTGCGGATCGTATTCGATGCCCAGTTGCACCATCTGCGCGGCTTCCGTACCGGCGATTTCGCCGACCAGCCACAACCCCAGATCGATTCCGGCGGAAACCCCTGCGGCGGTGACGATCTTGCCACTGCGCACGATCCGCTCGTGCGGCCGCGATTCCGCGCCGAAGGCGGCCAGCATCGGCTGGGCCGACCAGTGCGAGGTCGCTGGGTGGCCGCGCAGGATGTCGGCCGCCGCCAAGATCAGGGAGCCGGTGCACACCGAGGTGGTCCACTGCGTCTTCGGATGCACGCTGCGCAGCCAATCGATGAGCTCCCGATTGGCCATGGCCTCGGTGGTCGCCGTACCCGAGCCGCCCACCAGCACCAGATCGGGTGCGGGTGTCTCCGTGAAAGTGTGCGTCGCGCCCAGGACCAGGACACCGCTGTCGGACACGATCGGCCCGACTTCATTGGATACGAACCGCAATTCGCTGTCGGGCAGCGAGCGCAGCACCTCGTAGGGACCGATCGCATCCAGGACGGTCATTCCCGGGTACAGCACAATGGCGATCTGGAAGGTCATGGTGCACTCTCTCTTTCAAAAACGGGTGAAGCGTGCGCGATACTCACCGGGCGGTATGCCCAAGTGGCGGTGGAAGATTCGATAGAGGGTCTCCGGGCTGCCCAGCCCGACGGCGGTGGCCACCCGATCCATGGGTTGATCGGTGGTTTCCAGCAGTCGCCGGGCCGCGCCGATCCGTACCTGTTCGACGTAGCGGGCCGGGGTGGTTCCGGTCTCGCTCACGAATACCCGGGAGAAATGCCGGGTGCTCATCCCGACGTGCGCCGCCAGTCCCGCGAGGGACAGATCGGCGCTGAGATGGTCCTCCATCCAGACCTGCAGCGTGCGAAGCGAATTCCGCTTCGGCGGATTCGAGGCGAGCGGCGCGCTGAACTGACTCTGCCCACCGGGCCGGTGCAGATACACGACCAGCCACCGCGCCACCTCCCGGGCCAGATCCGGCCCGTGATCGGCGGCCACGATGGCGAGGGCGAGATCGATTCCGGCGGTCACGCCCGCCGACGTCCAGATAGGCCCGTCGCGCACATAGATCCGATCCGGCTCCGTCGTCACCGCCGGAAACTGCTCGGCCAGTCGTTCCCCGCCGGCCCAGTGCGTCGTCGCCCGGCGACCATCGAGCAGTCCCGCGTGCGCCAGCAGAAAGGTGCCGGTACACACCGACCCGACACGCTCGGCGCAGGTTGCCGCCTGCCGAATGCCCGCCACCAGCTCGAGGTCGGCGCTCGCGGACCAGAAGGTCAACCCTCCCGCCACGAGCAGAGTGTCCACCGGCTGCGTCCACTCACCGACCGCGTGCTCGGCCGTGACCGCCACCCCACTCGAGGTTCGCACCGGCCCGGCCCGCGTCGCCGCGACCTCCACCTGATACCCCGGCGTCGCCCCCAGGGCCGCGGCCGTACTGAACACATCGGCGGGCCCGGCGAGATCCAGCAACTGGAACCCGTCGTAGACGACCATCAGCACCACCCGCATGCCTACAGCCTGAGACCCCTGCCCGATGGCGTCAATGACACAACCCTTGCAATTCGAGCCATTCGGATACCGGCCGGTCCGCGTCGCCGTCATGCGGCTTGATAGAAATGCCGGGTGGCCCGACACCTCTTCCTCTGCCCGCTGCGCTGGTCCGATATGGACGCGGACGGCCATGTGCACAATGCCGTCCACCTCCGCTACCTGGAGGAAACCCGTATCGATCTGTTCCGCTCGCGGGGGTTCCGCGGGGCGAGTGTGGTCGCGCAGATGGATATCGACTATCTGACGCCGCTGCGGTATCGGGCCCAGCCGGTGCGGGTGGAGACCTGGGTGAGCAAGGTGGGTAAGTCTTCCTTCACGCTGGTGCAGGAGATCCGGGACGAGGATGCGCTCTATTCGACCGCCACCTGCACCATGGTCGCCTTCGATCGTGAAGCGCAGCGCTCGCGCCCGCTGCAGGACAGCGAACGCCACATGCTCGAGGAGTTGAGTGCCTGATGCACACCTATGCCATCCAACTGCGCCGTACCGATATGGATGCCTTTCAGCACCTCAACAATGTGGTGTTCGCGCAGTACCTGGACGAGGCGCGGTCCGATCTGCTCGCCCGGCACGAATCGGCGGCGGGGTCCTGGCGTGTGGTGGTCGCGGGACAGCGGCTCAGCTACCGCACTCCGCTGACCTTTCGCACCGACCCGGTCACCGTGACCACGGCGGTGGAGCGCATCGGGAACAGTTCCTTCACCCTGGTGCACGAGATTCGTGACGCCGAATCCCTGTATCTCACAGCGACTTCCACGCTGGTGGCAGTGTCCGACAGTGCTCCTCGCCCACTGGACGCGGCCGAGCGCGACTATCTGACGACCTTGATTTCGCCGCAGAACTGAGGCCTCGACGCGCGGCCGCCGCAGGCCGAACACGCATATGATGGATGTACCGCCTGGTCAGCGTTATAAGGGGTACATCATGGCCAAGATGACCGTCGACGAGTTGCTGGACGTCTTCAAAGGCATGACGCTGCTGGAGCTTTCGGGGTTCGTCAAGGCATTCGAAGAACAGTTCGGCGTCACCGC
>NZ_JAODNK010000194.1 GCF_025465275.1 Nocardia sp.
CACCCTTGGCCCACTCGTCGACGTGGTGCACCGCGCACATGGTCGCAGGCGCGTCACACCCCGGGCGGGTACAGCCCTTCTCCGAGGCGATGAGTGCCAGTCGTTGTGCGGGACTGGCCAACCGGGGCTCCTGGTCGGAGCTGACCGACCCTGGGCCATGCTCGTGGCTGGCCGACCGCGAACCGCGATCGGAACCGGCCGGGCAGGAGCCCTCCCCGAGAGTTGCTGCTCCGGAGTCACACTCGGTACCGGGCGAGCGCAGGTCGCGCGCGGAGCTGACCGAACTCGGACCGAGTTCGGGGCTGGCAGAGCGAGCGCCGCCACCGAAAGGTGTTGTCCCGGAATCGCACCCGGGAACAGCGAGGTGAGCGCCGTCGCTGACGGTCGCTGTCCCGAAGTCGCAGCCGGTGTCAGATGAGCGCGCGGCGAGCTCGAGGTCGGCCCGGCGGTCGCCGCGACCCAGATACAACGGCAACCCCACCGGATTCAGCACCGCGAGATACTTGCTGGACTTCGCCGCCAGCTCGAGGGCTTCCGGGATCGACACCATACCCCCGGACGCCGTGGTCGCTACACCCGCCCGCGCTTCCAGATCAGCCAAACCCATGGTGACGATCGCCGACACCGGCAAGCCACGATGCTTACCGAGCTTCTTCACGCCACCGAACTCCGGACGCAAAAACGCCAGCAACGCATCATGATTGCGTTGGGCCGGAGTACGCGTATCGCGCTCGGCACACGCCGCCAACTCCTGAGCGGTGAGCTTGTGATCGGCGACCCACGGGCTCTGCGGGTCCTTCGCATTGCACATACCCGGACGAGCCAGCTTCGCGAACATCGGCTCCAGGACCGACCGCAGCTTCCGGTTGATCTCACCCACGAACGGAGACATCCCATCCGCACGTTCGCTGCCCAGGGTGAGACCGCGCATCCGCTCACGATCGGCGTCGGTGCTCAAGCTGCCGTCCGGGTCCAAGCCCGCGAGCAGTACTTCCCCCATGACCGGCAATCCTTCCGGGTAGCCGGTCGGGGCGAACTCGGTCAACTGCAACTCCGTGGCTTCACGCACGTCCATGTCGAGGCTGCCGGGCAACCGGTTCATGACCGTCATGATCCGGCGCACATGATCGATCCCGATCACACCCGCACGATGCGCGGCGGCCACATGCGCCAACGTCGGCTCCAGTTCGACACCGGAGACGATGCGAGGGCCGGTCTCCACGGCGATGTTCACCCGGGACGCCGCGTCGGCGCGGGAGATGCCCAGGGTTTGGCGCAGAAACACTTTCGGGGTGGCGACCCCGCCACGCTGGGCCAGGCCACGGGTGGTGGTTTCCACGACGAACCGGGTCTGCACGGCCTCGAGCTTGCGCTTACACGTTTCCACTTCCCGCATCAACGCGATGAATTCATCATCCTGCAACGGAACCAGCGACGCGTTCAGGAGGTGATCGACCGCCACCGACAGTGCGTGCGCACTATCGGCGTTTACGGTTTCTCCCCCCGGATTCATGCCTCTATTCT
Source organism: Nocardia sp. (assembly GCF_025465275.1). Classification (GTDB taxonomy): domain Bacteria; phylum Actinomycetota; class Actinomycetes; order Mycobacteriales; family Mycobacteriaceae; genus Nocardia. The sequence continues at coordinate 1,525 of NZ_JAODNK010000194.1, forward strand.
ACCGCCGGTATTCAGACCCGGAAAGGCGAATTATGTTGTGATATAAGGATATTCAGACTGGCGAACCGACCAGCCTCTTTCGCGTTCTTGCTCTTTTCTCGTCTTGCTCTTCGGTCGTTTTCTCTTCTTCTCGTCCGGGCGTCTTTAGCCTTTTGTTCTTTATGTCTTTTGTTCTCTAAAGCGTAACCACAGCCAGTCTTCCCGCTGGGAGCCCGGCCCCGGCTCCCAGGCCGGCGGCAGCGTAAGCCGGGTACGTCTCCCAGCGTTCCCACACCTCTTCTTTGTCCTGCATGTCACCACCGAAGCAATACCGTTGCTAGTATCCGAAAGCGTGACCTTGCTGCTCAGCCGAAGACAGCCGCCCGACGATCAACCACTGGATCTCCAAGCCAACCAGCACAATCCCGCCCGATTATGGCGAATTGTCGCAATCGTCGCAGGCATTATCGGCGCGCTACTAGCGATAGCCGTCCCACTGCTTCCAGTCCAACAGCAGCAAGCATCCTTCTCCTGGCCCCAGGACGGACAAGCAACAAGCACAACCTCCCCATTGGTGTCATATTCACCGGTCAGCACGAATATCAACGTCCCCTGCACAGCAATTTCCACTCTGGGACCCAGAGGCGGCAACCTGCTGTCAACGGTCCCACCCGCCTCCGGACAGTCATGGCACTACGGCCTGAACGTGCTTGTCGCACCCGCCGACGCCGGTTACCGACTCCAAGTGGTGCTACGCGACAAGGTCCTCGTCGATACCGCCGTCACCGACTTGCCCCCGGGCTGTCAGATATCGATCGCCTCCGACAGCACCCGCACCACGGTAAATGTCAGCGGCACCGATCCCGTCGTGCAGCAGGGCGACCATCGACCGCAACTGGTAGGCGTATTCACCGACCTCACCGGCACCGCGCCCGCCGGAATGCAGGCCGACGTGGTGATCGATTCCCGCTTCACCACCTCCCCCACAGCGCTGAAGCTGGCCGCAATCATCGGCGCGCTGGCCGCAACGGCATTGGCGCTGTTCGCATTGCACAAGCTCGACTGCCTGGACGGCCGACGCAACCGCCGAGTACTACCGCACCGCTGGTGGCGGCCTCGGCCGGTGGACTGCGCAGTCATCGCGATCCTGATCCTCTGGTACTTCATCGGCGTCGGTACCGCCGACGACGGATACATCTTCGGCATGGCCCGAACAGCCGGGCACGCAGGCTATCTGGCGAACTACTTCGCCTACTTCGGAGTGCCCGAAACTCCGATCGGGATTCCCTACGACAGCGCTTTCGAACTGCTGTCGCGGATTTCGCCGGCGAGCATCGTGGTGCGACTACCGGAATTGGTCTTCGGCATTGTCTGCTGGCTGTTGATCAGCCGTGAGGTAGTCCCTCGGCTCGGGGTCGGCGCACGGCAGGAGCGGGCCGCGATCTGGGCCGGTGGACTGGTGTTCCTGGCCTTCTGGCTGCCCTACAACAACGGTATGCGGCCCGAACCCGCAGTCGCGCTGGGCGTATTGCTGGTGTGGGTGTCGATGGAGCGCGCACTGGCCACCCGCCGCCTCGCTCCGGCGGCGCTCGCACTGATTCCGGCGGCGCTGGCGGTTGTCACCAACCCGGCGGGCCTGATCTGCTTCGCGGCGCTGCTGGCTGGTGCTCGCCCACTGGTGCAGATCATCGTCGAGCGGGCACGCAAAGTGGGATACACGGCCCTGATCGCCCCCGCTGTGGCCACCGGAGTGGCGATCCTGGTGATCGTTTTCGCCGGCCAGCCGATCTCCGAAGTCAGCGCGATGAGTCAGGCGCACAACGTAGTCGGCCCGGATATGCCCTGGTATGACGAGTCGCTGGTCTATCAGGACCTCTTCCAGGCCACGCCGGACGGCTCGATGGCGCGCCGGTTCGCCATGCTGATCATGTTCCTGGCCTTGGCATTGTCGGTACTGGCGCTACTGCGCGGCAGCGGGCGGATCCCGGGTCTCGCGGCCGGACCCACCCGGCGCATTGTGGGTACCACCCTCGCCGCGTTACCGCTGATGGTGCTCTCGCCGACAAAATTCACCCACCACCTGGGTGTTTTCGCTGGACTCGCCGGTGCCGTCGCGGTCGTGGCCGCCGTCGCGGCAGGCCCCCGCGTTATGCGGTCGCCGCGAAACCAGGCTCTCTTCGCTGCCGCTGTTTTCGCCGTTCTCGCGGTGTCGTTCTCGAGTTCGAACGGCTGGTGGTATGTGGCCAGTTATCGGATTCCCTGGTGGGACAAGCCGATATCGGTGCATGGCATCGCCGCCGGGACAGTTCTACTGACTGTCGCCGTACTGCTGGTCGGAGTCGCAGGCTGGCTGCATATCCGGGAACCCTTCCGCCGCACCGAGTATCGGCCACGGCGGCGAATTCCCATCCTGACGATTGCCGCGGCACTGGTGGTGGCCTTCGAGCTGGTCTCCTTCGTCAAAGCCGGAGTCGAGCAGTACCCGGCGTATTCGCTGGCGAAGTCGAATCTGTCCGCACTGGCAGGCAAACCGTGCGGGCTGGCGAACGACGTCCTGGTCGAGCCTGATCCGAATGCCGGTATGCTGCAACCTCTTTCGGGAGATCCCGCAACCACTCTGGGCGCACAGGCCAGCGGCTTCACACCCAATGGCGTCAATCTCAACGACTTGACTCCCGACACCTCCGACGCAGCTTCCGCTTCCGTCGGTCAATCCCTGGGCAGCGCGGGCACCACCACCAAGGCCGGGACCACCGACAACAGCGCCGAACACGGCGGGGTTGCGGCGCACGGCAGCAACGGCAGCACGGTTCCGCTGCCCTTCGGATTGAATCCCGCCACAACACCGGTGCTCGGCAGCTACGGCGGCCCGGGCGCTACGAAAACACTCACCTCCGGGTGGTATCGCCTGCCCGCCCCGGACGAGCACGGCGACCGTGGCCGGATCATCGCCATCGCCGCCGCCGGGCGCATCGCCTCGACCGATATCGATAATCTGCCCGTACCCGGCCAGAACGTCCAGATCGAATACGGCGCGGCCAGCGGCACCGACGTGCAGGCGCTCGGACGCGTCACACCCGATGACGTGAGCGTGCTCCAGCCGTCCTGGCGGAACCTGCGGGTTCCCTTGCAGCAGTTGCCATCTCAGGCGACAGCCGTGCGGATTGTCGCCACCGTCGACAGCTCCGATCCACAGCAGTGGGTGGCGGTGACCCCGCCGCGTGTTCCGCAACTGCGCACGCTCGACGATCTGGTCGGGCACACCACCCCGGTCCTGCTGGATTGGCTTGTCGGCCTGCAGTTCCCGTGCCAGCAACCGATGCTGCACCGCTACGGCGTCGCCGACACCCCCGGGTACCGCATCCTTCCCGACCTTTCGGGCGCGACCATGACCAGTAACTGGGAAAGTCACACCTCCGGCGGGCCACTCGGTTACATCGGCCTGGTTTCCCGCGCCGATGTCTTGCCGTCCTATCTGGCGGATGACTGGAAACGCGATTGGGGTGAAATCGAACGGCTCGTCCCGTTCGATCCGACCGCGGCACCGGCGCGGCTCGACACCGTCACCGTGCAGCGTTCCGCCCGGTGGACCCCGGGACCGCTGAATTTCGGGATCCGGTAGACAGGAGAGCGCAGTACGTATTCGAGCGGGCGTACTGCGCGGAGTCGTGCTATCGGCAAGGATGTCTGCAACAACGGTGTAAGGGCGATGGTCGAAATGCTTGTCGAACGGCTGCGGCCCTTTAACTCCTCGGTTTTCGGGGAGATTTCACAGCTGGCGGTGGTGCACGGGGCAATCGACCTCGGGCAGGGTTTCCCCGACTACGGGGGTCCGCAGGCGATGCTGGATATTGCTCGGGCGGCCATCGCGGAGGGGATGAACCAATATCCGCCGGCGAATGGGCAACCCGGGTTGCGCGAAGCCATCGTGGCCGAGCACGCCGACCGCGTCGGCAGCGATTACAACGTGGACACCGAGGTTCTGGTTACCTCCGGCGCCACCGAGGCCCTGACCGCGGCCATACTCGGGCTCGTGGAGCCGAGCGATGAAGTGGTTCTCATCGAACCGTTCTACGACTCCTATGCGGCCGCGGTCGCGATGGTGGGAGCGACTCGGCGCACCGTGGCGATGGTTCCCGACGGTGACGGATTCGCGCTCGATCTCGATGAATTGCGCCGGGCGATCACGCCGCGGACCCGCTTGCTGGTCGTGAATTCGCCGCACAACCCGACCGGTTCGCTATTGACTGTGCAGGATTTGCACACCATCGCCGAATTTGCTTGCGCGCGAGATTTTCTGGTGGTGGCCGACGAGGTCTACGAACACTTGGCCTTCGACCCGCATCCGCATGTATCGATTGCCTCGCTGCCAGGTATGCGGGAGCGGACGATTGTGGTGTCCAGTGCGGCAAAGACTTTCAATGTGACCGGCTGGCGGATCGGCTGGGCGCTCGGGCCCGCGGAGTTGATCGAGGCGGTGCATGCGGCCAAGCAGTATCTGGCCTTTGTGGCCGCGGCGCCGTTCCAGCCGGCTATCGCGTATGCGCTCGAACATGAGCGGGAGTGGGTGGCGGCCAGTCGAATCGAACTCCAGCGCAAGTACCACCTGCTGTCGAAGGCATTGGGCGATATCGGATTCGACGTAAAACGCAGCGCGGGTGGCTATTTCGTCTGCGCGGATATCGGGTCGGACGGTACAGCGTTCTGCCGGGAGTTGCCCGCCCGCGTGGGAGTCGCGGCGATTCCGGTGTCGGCGCTCGCCGACCGGCCGGACTGGAACAACCTGGTGCGCTTCGCCTACTGCAAGCAGGATGCGACGCTGCACGAAGCAATTTCGCGGCTCGAGCGGATCTAAATATCAGCCGACCGGGCCGGTCCCCAGCGCCACCTGGCCCTGCTGTGCTCCGGATTGCGGGTCGGTCCACTTGAAAGTGACCTGGTCGCCAGGCTTGTAGAGGTCCATGCTGTTCGTCAGCGCCGTCGCGGAATCGATGCGGTTGCCATCGGCAGCCGTGATCACATCACCCGCCGCCAGCCCGAGCTGAGCTGCCGGGCCGCCGCGAACCACCTGCTGCACAACGGCTCCGACGCCATCGGAAGTACTGACGGAGACGCCGAGGAACGGTGTCGCACCGATGTGCACGGTGGCCGACTTTTTACTCGATTCGATATCGCGGGCGATCGAGAGCGCCTGGTTGATCGGGATGGCGAAGCCCTGCCCGCCACCACTCTGCGCACCGCCACGCTGTGCCGCGCCCGGCATGCGGAAGCGGTAGTTGGTCGATGCGGCGGTATCCATGCCGATGACCTGCCCGGAGCCGTCGATCAGCGGCCCACCGGAATCACCGGGCTGAATATTGGCCGCGATCTGGATGAGCCCCTGCAGCTGTTCGGAGCTGCCACTCGACTCGTCACTGGCGGTGATCGTCTGCCCCAGCGCCGTGACCTGGCCCGTAGCCACACTCGGCTGTCCGGTGCCGCCCGCATTGCCCACGCCCGCGATCTGTTCACCCACCGTGGCCGAGTCCGAATTGCCGATCGGCGCCGTCTGCAGGCCGGAAGCCCCGGACAGCTTGAGCACGGCCACGTCCTGGGAGCGGTCGTATCCGACCACGGTCGCGGGATAGGTCTGCCCATTGCCGAGATCGGTGACCGAGATATCGGTCGCGCCCGTCACCACGTGGTTGTTGGTGAGTATCTCGCCGTCCGAGGTGAGCACAATGCCGGTGCCCGCGGTTTCGGCGCCCTGCATCCCCAACTCCGAGTTCACATTCACCAGGCCGGGGATCACGCCCTGCACCGCGGTATCCATCGCGGCCGGATTAGGCTGTGTGGCAGCCGTTTTCGAGTTCCCGACCGGCTGCACGAGCGGAGCGGGCCAGCCCGCCTTCCCGGCGGCCGGCTGCGAGTGCTGGGTGCCGAGCCCGAAACCCGTGGCCCCGAGCCCGACCGCACCGACACCCACCGCTGCCGCGGCAGCGAGCGCGAGCAGTGCCGTCCGGCCGCGATGCGGCGGCTGCGGTGGTTGCGGCGGGAGGGGTTGCCCGTACTGGGGCCACTGCTGCGGGTCATCTGGTCGCTGCGCACTCATATTTTCCAGGAAACCCCGCGGACCTGAGAAGTCGCTGACTGTCAGGTTGCGCTTTGCTGACAGTCCTATTGGCTCAGCCGAGGCCGCGTACGTCCCACAGCCACACACCGTCCACCTGCTGAGCGGGGAAGCCCAGCAGTTGATCCACGGTGCGGCGCAGGGCATCACTGTGATCGGCAGGCGGCAGCACCAGCACGTCGGCGCGCCAGTAACGCA
>NZ_JAODNK010000207.1 GCF_025465275.1 Nocardia sp.
GATCTGGGCGCCGCGTATTCGGATATCGAATGGATCATCGCCGCCTATGTGCTGTCCTTCGCGGCAGTGCTCATCACCGGCGGCCGACTCGGCGACATCTTCGGCCGCAAGCGCGTATTCCTGGTCGGCATGGCCGGATTCACGCTGGCCTCGGCCGCGTGCGGACTGGCCACCGATCCGACCATGCTCATCACCTCACGATTCGTCCAGGGGACGATGGCGGGGCTGATGGTGCCGCAGATCCTCGCCATCATTCGCGTCACCTTCCCGAAAGAGGAGCGCGCCAAGGCCATCGCCATCTACAGCGGTGTCGGCGGCTCGGCCTCCGCATTCGGCCTGGCCCTGGGCGGACTGCTGGTGCAGTGGAATGTGTTCGATCTGGGCTGGCGGCCGATCTTCCTGGTGAACATTCCGATCGGCATTCTCGCGCTGGCCGCCGCCGCGGTGGTCATGCGGGATTCGCGGTCGACGCAGCCGCCGCGCCTGGACATCGCCGGTATGGTGCTGGCCGTGTCCGCGGTCGTGCTGCTGGTGTACCCGCTCACCGAGGGCCGCCGATTGGATTGGCCCACCTGGACTTTCGTACTGCTCGGCGCCTCCGCGGTCACCTTCGTGACCTTCGGCGTCTACGAGCGGTGGCGCTCACGCACCGTCGGCTCCCCGCTCATCGATCTCGATCTGTTCCGGTCCCGGCCCTTCACCGTCGGACTCGCGAGCTGGCTGCTGTTCTGGATCGGCTTCGGCGGCTTCTTCCTCATCTGGACCCTGTTCATGCAGGCCGGGCTCGGCTGGTCACCCATGCGGGCCGGATTGACCTCGGTGTTCTTCGCGGTCGGCGCGGGTATCGGGGCCGGAACCTCGGTGAGCCTGCTGGCGCCGCGCTTCGGGCGCTGGGTGCTGATGGCGGGCGGGCTCGTCACGGCGGGCGGGTTCGGACTGTACGGCTGGATGGCCGCGCACTACGGCTCGGATTTCGCGTCCTGGCAGATGGTTTTGCCGCTCATCATCACCGGCACCGGGTTCGGCATCGTGGTCGCGCCGACGATCGATATGCTGCTCGGCCAGATTCCCGACGGCGAAGCCGGCGCGGCCTCGGGGCTGCTCAATACCGGCCAGCAGCTGGGTATGGCGCTCGGGGTCGCGCTGGTCGGCATCGTGTTCTTCGCGCAGCTCGATCATGATTCGGGGCGCGGCGTGGATGCGGTCACGGCGCAGACCCGCACCGAACTGAGTGCGGCCGGATTGCCCGGGCCCGCGCAGGATCAGATTCTCGCCAATTTCCGTGCCTGCGTGCGGGATCGGTCCGCCGAGGTGGATCCCTCGGTGGTGCCCGGCAGCTGCCGGAGCACCGGCGGTGATCCGGCCGTCGGCGTGACGCTCGCCAAGGCGGGCAAGGAGGCTACCGCCGTCAATTTCGCGCACACCTTCGACTACACGCTGGGCTGGGGTATCGGCATCATGGTGCTGGTCTGCCTCGGATTCGCCGCGCTGCCCAAGGACACCAAACTCGAAGTCCACGAGACCGTGGAAGACGAATTGGTCCAGGTCTGATCTATCCACAACTGTCCACAGCCTCGGCACTGTCCACAAATTGGTGAAGTGCCGGTGCTGTGGACAGTTTTCCTTTCCACAGCGTGCCGAGCGCGGAAGAATCCGACTGTCAATGTCTTTCGACGGGAGTCAGCCATGCGCGCGGTCACGGTAACCAAGGGCGAATTCCGAGTACAGGAGCTGCCCGCTCCCACTCCCGGTCCCGGGCAGGTACTGGTCAACGTACTGCGGTGCGGTATCTGCGGATCCGACCTGCACGCGCGCGTGCACTGCGACGAACTGGCCGATATGGCCGCCGCTACCGGATACCAGCACTTCATGCGGTCGGACCAGAGTGTGGTGATGGGGCACGAATTCTCCAGCGAGGTCGTAGATTACGGCTCGAGCACCCGCCGTCGATGGAAGCCGGGGACGCCGGTGGTTTCGCTGCCCATCCTGCGGACCGGGCGCACACCCCACCTCACGGGGCTGTCGGTCGCCGCGCCCGGCGGGTACGCCGAGCAGGTGCTGGTGCAGGAATCGATGACCTTCCCGATTCCGAACGGACTCTCCGCCGAGCATGCGGCACTCACCGAACCCATGGCTGTCGCATGGCACGCCGTGCGCAAGGGGCGTGTCAGCAAGGGGCAGACGGCATTCGTAATCGGTTGCGGGCCCATAGGTCTCGCCGTCATCACCATGTTGAAGGCGTCCGGTGTGGCGCTGGTGATCGCCAGCGACTTCTCCCCGCGGCGCCGGGAACTCGCCGCCGCCTGCGGCGCGGATGTGGTGGTCGATCCGGGCGTCGACTCGCCCTGGACGGCCTCGCCCAAGAAGTCGCGCATCAATGGCGCCAGCGACATTCTCAATCTCGGCTTCGATGCCATGGAACGACTGCGGCGGATTCCGAATCTGCCCTGGTGGTATGTATTCCGGGCCGCGCACACCCTCAACAAGGGTCCCGCCGGGCCGGTCATCTTCGAATGTGTCGGCGTCCCAGGCATGCTCGACCAACTCCTCACAGCCGCCCCGCCCATGTCCCGCATCGTGGTGGTCGGGGTGTGCATGGAATCCGATCGCATCCATCCGGCCACAGCCATCAACAAGGAGATCGAACTGCGCTTCGTGCTCGGCTACGACCCGGGCGAATTCCGCGACACCCTGCACATGATCGCCGACGGCAAAGTCGACCCGTCCCCCCTGATCACCGGCACCATCGGCCTGGACGGCGTCGACCCCGCCTACACCACCCTCGCCTCCCCCGACCACCACGCCAAAATCCTCATCGACCCCAGCAGCACCGCCACCACCCTCTGACCAACTCCGCCCCACCCCCCCGTACCTTTTCGCCTGCCGCGCACACAATCTGTTGCTATTTCCTGCGCGGCACCACATTTTGTGCGCGGCAGCCGATCTCGTGCGGCACGTTCCGCAGGCTTCCGACGTCAGTCTCGCGGGGGTGCTTCGGTGGTGGGTGGGAGGATTCGGGCGAAGGGGGTGGTGGGGGGTTCGTGGAGGATTTCCAGGAGGCCTTCGGCGCTGCGGGAGGCGGTGAGGCAGGCGTTGACCATGAATTGGTCGGCGAGGGGGTGGCGGGCTCGGGTGCGCCATTTGTGGACTGCGGTCAGGGCTTGCTCGCGTTGCGTATGGATGTCGGTGTGCGGGGGGAGGCCGAGGCGGCGGTGGGCGGCTACGCCCGCACCGCCGATCAGGCGGTGTAGTTCCGCGAGATCTGTTGGGGGCAGCGGTAATTCGTCGGAGCGCAGGTGACCCAGTAGCCGGAGTTCGGCGAAGCCGTGTACGTCGGAGAGGAGGGTTTTCACCCGGGGCAGGAGGGCATCGGCCTCGGTGCCGGGGTTGGCGATGAGGACGCGCGCCAGGGCGGTCAGTGCGGAGTGCGCCTTCAATTCCTCTGCGCGCTGGGCGAATTGCACATCCAGGACGGAGCGCAGTTCATCGAGACCGCTGCGGGCGGTGAGTTCCGCTGCCAGCGAGGCGGAGTCGTGTACGCCGAGCCGGATCAGGGTGACGGCCAGGCGAATACCGAACAGGCCGAAGCGCGCCGCGAGGTGGGCGCGCAATTCCGGCGGTACGGGCAGTGGCAGGTCGGGCCGGGCGAAGCGGTCCGCCGACAGCAGGGCGGCGCTCACATCCTCCGTGGGCACGGCGGCCAATGCCTCGAATGCCGCGTACTCGCGCTGTCGCAGGGTGGCGGCCGCGAATGCCAGCAGGCCCGCGACCGGAATCACCGACTGGCACAGCCCGGTTCGCTCCAATTCGCCCGCGAATCGTGAGGCGACATCGCGCGCGGAATGCAGCGCGTCGATTCGTCCCGCGCCGATCTCGTCCGCTCGCGACACCACGCCGATCACCCCGAGCGGTCCACCCGCTCCGGCGCCGGCGCCGATCTGTTCGAGAAAATCCACGTCGGCGGTGTCGAGCCGGCGCAGCAGGTACACGACCGCATCCGCGCCGGGCAGTGCGACGCCCGTCCCGCCGGGGGTGAGCAGCCGCGACGTCCGCGCCGACACATCCCGCGACAGGGACGAGATACCGGGGGTGTCGATAATCGTGGTCTGCGCCAATTCCGCGGACGGCCACTCCACCGCCAAGTGGTCGACCTCACGCGCCCCGCCCGCATTCCAGCGCAGCGCCGCCAGATCGAAGGTCAGCCCGTGCGCACCCGGCAGCCCGTCGGCGCTCCGGCCGCGCCGCACCACCACATCGGCCCGCGATCCCTCCGGCGAATACGCGGTGACGCGCGGTGCGGCGCCGTGCCGGTACCAGGTCACCAGCCGCGTGCACTCGGTCGCATCGGTGGGTGCGATGTCCTGTCCCACCAGCGCGTTCAACAGCGTCGACTTGCCCGCCTTGAGCTGCCCGGCCAGCGCGATCCGCAGCGGTTCGTCCAGCCGCCGCACACATTCCTCGAGCTGCCCGCGCACTCGTCCACGGTCGGCAAAGGACCGCCGGGCCGCCGCCAGCAGTCCCCGCGTCTCACCCCCCACCCCGTATCCGGGCCCGCCCACGTCAAATCTCATAGCGCTCCCGACCCGAACCACACACCACACACATCGCCAACCTTTCGCCCCAGCCCGGCCGGGTGTTAGCAACGCACCAGTTCCGGCGAGTGCGCACTCCGCTCAGCCTCGTCATCCCGGCGCGCTCAGCCTCGTCATCCCGGCGCGCTTTTGGCCGGGATCCACACCCGTGAGGCCGCACCGCCTCGGTGGATCCCGGCCAAAAGCATGCCGGGATGACGGGGGGGACCGGGACACGTCGTGCTGTGACGGACGCGCAGATAGTCCGGCAGTTCAGGCGGGCGGAGGTAGGGCGGCCGGGGTCTGTCCTGGGTTCAGGGTGGCGGCGCGGCGGCGGAGGTCGGCGACTGTGTGCAGGCGGCGTTCGAGGAGGGCGGCGCGGGTGGCTCTGGCGGTGGATTCGAGGTTGGCGGCCTCCTGGGCGGCGCGGAGGGATTCATCGAGGGAGCGGAGGGTGCGTTCGGCGATGGCGGTGAAGTGGTCGCGGAGCAGGCGGTGGATGCGGTGCAGGCGGTCCTTGGTCTCTTTGGCGGTGTGGAAGGCTACGTCGTCCAGGTAGCGGCGGACGGCGAGTTTGGCATCGGCGCGGCGTTTGGCCAGGCGCGCCTGCTTGTCGTCGCGGAAAGCCTTGCTGCCGAGCAGAAGTCCGGCGCCCAGGGACAGGGGGTTGACCAGGGACAGGCCCGCGAGCGTGCCGACCAGGCCGGCCATGACCACACCGCCGTACGAGCCGCGCACCCCGACCAGGAGTTTGTGGCCGATGCCAAGGTCCGGTTCCAGGTCCGAGAGCGTGCACGAGCCGGCGCGAGAAGCGTCGCCGTCCAAGGTTTCTCGCACATCGGGGAGGTCGACCGCGCCCAATTCGGTGAAGTGGGTGGAGACCTGCTCGGCCAGCCGCACCGCTCGTGTGCGCGTCCACAGCAGATTGTCGCCGACCGCGGTGCCGACGGTCCCGGTGAGCCACTCCTCCATGCGTTCCCAGTGCCGCCCCGGATCGTGCTCGTCGATCCACTCCTCGGCGGTGCGGGAGATATTCCGCAGCCGATTGCGCAGATCATGGTCGACATCGCCGACCAGATCGGTGATTCCGTCACCCAGCGTCTGCTGCCAGACCGAGGTCTTGCGATGCAGTTGCTCGGCAGCTGTTCTCGCGGACTGTAATTCGCGCATGGCTGCGGCGCCGCGCTCCGGATCCCGCAGTGCCACCAGCTCACTGCCGAGCGTGAGTGCCAAATGCTCTGTGGCGGAATTGATATCGAGTGCGACGGCGCGCTGAACGGCGGCCTGATCGCGGGCGACAACATGGTCGCGCAGGAAACCGAAGACCTCGCCGAACCCGGATTCGCGCCCGAGCTGCTCATCCTGCAAGCGCAGCGCATGGGCGCGCAGCACCGAGGACACCG
>NZ_JAODNK010000051.1 GCF_025465275.1 Nocardia sp.
TCATGCCCGAGCACGCCGACCCCGGCGCCGTCCAACTGCACGTGGCCGCCGCCGCCGCGATCCGTGGCGGCGACGGCGCGGGCGCCGAGGCCGCCATCCGCGAGATAGTTCTCGAATCCGCCACCGCCGTCGCAGATCTCGGTACCACCACTACTCAGCCGGAAGAAGCGCACTGAGCCGCAGCGGGCTCCGACCACTACGGTGCGGGTGTAGAACACGCTCTGCGATAGATGATCTCGGCGACGTTATGTGAAGTCCGGATTCATAGAGCAGGCTGGTGGTATGACCGAGGTGATCATCCGCAAGGCCCGGGCAGAGGACGAGCCCGCCCTGGCCGACCTGAACTGGGGTACGTGGTCGCCGGCGAGCGAGATCACCCCACGCCCGCCTCGCGGAGCGCAGTTCTTCCACGAGGCGAGTCGACCCGAGGACTATCTTGTCGCCGAACTCGAGGACCGTGTTGTCGCCTATCTTCGCCTGGTTCAACCGATTCCGGTGCCGAGTGCCGCGCATGTACGCCAGATTCAGGGCCTTGCCGTGGACGAATCCGCTCGCAATAACGGAATCGGTCGTGCGATGTTGACAGCGGCGATGGCAGAGGCCCGGCGGCAGGGTGCAACCCGCCTGACCCTCCACGTGCTGGCGACCAACGACGAGGCCCGCCGCCTCTACGAAAAGTCCGGCTTTGCCCTCGAAGGCACACTTCACGGCGAATTCTTCGTCGACGGACGATATATCGATGACCTCCTCTTGGCCCGGGCCCTCTAGCGATGTGCTAACCCGGGATCTGTGCGCCGAGAGCTGCGCCGGCGCCGGCGCCGAGGGTGGCGCCGAGGGCGCCGCCCGCAACACCGCCGATACCGATGCCGATGATCGTGGTGGCGGGGCAGACGGGTACCACGACGACGCACCCGATGGCGCCGCCCACGACTGCGCCCACACCGACGCCGATGACCGTCCCGACCACCGTGCCGACCTGCTCGCCGACGAGTGATTGCGTCATTCCAGCGGCGACCGGCTGCACGGCAACGGGTTCGACTGCTGGAGTTTCGGCCTGCGCCATGCCTGCGCCGGCCCCGAGGAGTGAGGTGGTGATGGCCGCTGCCGCTGCGATCTTGCGAATCATGGTGTCCTCCTGGGAGTTTCCTGGAACATCACGATTGTGGTCCGAAAATGGGCTGCGGATAGGGGGATTCGGATTAGTGCTGGGAGTTGGCCGCGGCCAGCAGCCCGGCGCGATCGGTGACGATGATCCGCCCGCGCCGCAGCGCGACGATGCCGCGCTGTTCCAGATCGCGTAGCACCCGGTTGGCGGTGACCCGGGTGGTGCCGGCCATCGACGCCAGATCGTCCTGGGTAAGCCGGATTTCGGCGATCGGCGCGGGTCCGCCGTAGATGCGAGCGAGGTTGGCCAGTCGGCGCACCACTCGCGCCTCGACCGGAAGATAGAGCGCCTCCAGCACATTCGCCGACAGTCGCCGCACCTGTTCGACCAGGGTGGCGGTGAGCATGCGGTCGATGCCGGGATTGGCGGCGCGCAGCACCTCGAGCTGAGCCCGGCTCAGGGTGAGTGTCTCGGCATTCTCCGCCGCCTCCACGGTCGCGGTTCGTTTGGCATCGGGGCTGAGTACCGCCAGTTCGCCGAACGAATCGCCGGGGCCGATCATGGTCAGGGTGGCGGTGTAGCCGAGCGGGGTCGCGACCCGGATCAGTAGCAGCCCGGATTGGATCAGATGCAGGCAGTCGCCGGGATCACCCTCGTGGCACAGGATTTCACGGCGTTTGAAGCGGCGGGGGATGCAGGAGGCGAGGACCTCGCGGCGTTCGGCGGGATCGAGACTGCGCAGCAGTGTGAAGTCGGTGGTCAATGCAGGCCCCGCAGGACGAAGCAGGTTACCGGCTCACGCCGGCCCTTCACCGAGATCGCGTGCAACGGCTGCACGAGCGCCCGGGAACCGAGCTGGGTCCGAGTGAGCGGCCCGATCACCACGTCACCGGGCTGGGCCACGCCCTGCAGCCGCGCCGCGGTATTGGTGGTGTCGCCGATCGCGGTGTAGTTGCGCATCTGTGCCGCACCGATATTGCCGACCAGAGCCGGTCCGGTATTGACCCCGACTCGGAACCGCGGCCAATCCGGCCGGCCCGCCGCGATCTGCGCGACAGCTTGCTGGAGTACCAGCCCGGCCCGGGCGGCGCGCAGCGCGTGATCGGGTTGCGCGATGGGCACATTGAACACCGCCATCACCGCATCGCCGACGAACTGCACCACCACACCACCCTCGCCCAGGATGACCGGCACGATGGCCCCGTAGTACGTGTTCAGCATCTGCACTACCAGCGCGGGATCGGTGTGCTCGGCAAAGGGCGTGAACCCGCTCAGATCCGCCATCAGCACGCTGACCTCGGAGATCCGGCCGCCCAGATCGGCCTCCGCCGGATTGGCGAGCAATGCGGTGGCGACCTGTGGGGACATGTACGAGCGGAACAGCTCATCCAACTGCCGATACAGCCGGGCATTCTGCTCCAGCACGGCGAACTGACGTTCGGTGAGCCCGAACCGTTTCGACAATTCGACACCGACCGAGCCGAGTGGCTGATTCGCCGGCACGCCGCCGACCGCGCGCTGTCGCAATACCTCCGCCATCTCGGTGAGCGCCCGGCTGTAGTCGCGCTCCAGTGCGGCCATGGTCTGGTTCAGCGTGACGCTGTCGAACAGGCCCAGTGCCGAGCCCTCCCGCCGGAATTGCGCGTGACTGCTCAGTGCGATCAGCGCGAAGGCGGCCACCATCAGCACATGCCATTCCCACCAGGACGCCTGCCAGCTGCGCCCGTAGCCGACCGCCAGCAGTGCCTCGATGAGCAGCACGAATGCGGTCAGCACGCTGAGCAAAAGCAATCCGCGCCGGCGATAGAACTGGCGAGCGTAGGCGATCACCGCACCCAGATAGGACAGCGAACCCGCATAGGCGACGATGACCAGGGGCCGCGATGTCTCAGTGGCACTGGGCATTCCGTCGAACGGCGGTAATCCGGTGAGCGAGAACGCCGCCCACACCACCAGCGCCACCACCGGCAATGCCGATAGCAACCACACCAGCCGGTTCAGCCGGGCCGCGGCGACGGGACCGTATTCGATCGCCGAGGCCAGCGCGGCGAATCCACCCAGGGTCAGCCCGACCGGAACCGCGTACACGAATCCGGCATTGGGCATTTTGATAATGACGCCCGGCGTGGTGATCGCGTGCAGGCCCAGAAATCCCGCCGCGAACTGGAACATCAACGACACCAGGATGAGTCGCACATCGCGGCGGGTTCGTGCGGCGCGGAACAGGATGATGCCCAGCGTCATTGCCAGGGTCGCCGCGGCCAGTACCAGCCAGAAGTGCTGCGGATGGTGTTCGTAGTGGGCGTCGAACTTCGGATGCGACAGCAGCAACCACAGCCCGGCCGCGGGAAGGGTGATCGCCGCGGCCCAGGTGAGCACGCTCACTTTCGACACCACTGAACCCTACTCAGCGGACCTCATCTGTCGAAATGCTCGCGGCGCCACCGCAGGACGGAGTTGGTTCAGCGATGCCGGTCGTAGTCGTAGCCGTGGTTGTCGTGGTCGAACCGCTGCCAGTCGTTGAAGTGGCCGCCATGCCAGTAGTGGGTGTCGCAGTAGTGGTAGTAATGCCAGTCGAAGCCCCTGTCCCACTCGCACGACGGCTCGAACCAGGTGCGAGCACCGGTCGTTACCGAAGTCTGTACCGGCCCGGCTGTATCGGGCGTAGCCGCACTGGCGATTCCGGCTCCGGCTCCGCCGATAATGGCGAGTGCGGAGAGCGTGGCGGCGGTCCGGCGGAATGCACTGATCATGTTGTTCTCCAAGTGTTTTCGCTTGCCGTTCGGCTGGCGTTCGGTCTGACACCAATATTGGGCTCATTGGGAGAAGAGTTCTGCCACCGCGACAACACTCACTGTGTATCCGCGCTTACACAACGGGCCGGCCTGCTCCCGACCTGTATCGATACATCGATAATGGCCCGTATGGAGACTGCGGAGTTGGTGGCTGAATTGGTTGCTGCGTATCGAGGTGGGCCGGCGCCGCTGGTGCAGATGGGTGATCCGGTGTTGCGGCGGGTGGCGGAGGCGGTGGACGGGCAGGTGGGGACGGAATTGCTGGGGGAGTTGGTAGAGATTCTGTTCGCCACGATGCGGTCGGCTCCAGGAGTGGGTGTCGCAGCGCCGCAGATCGGTATTCCGCTACGGGTGGCGGTGCTCGGGGATCCGGCGGGTGTGGCGGAGGAGGTGGCGGTGGCGCGTGGGCGGCGGCCCCTGCCGGAGTTCACCATTATCAATCCCGCGTATACCGCCGAGGGCGCCGAGGTCGGATTCTACGAAGGGTGCCTGAGCATGCCCGGATACCAAGCGGTGGTGAGTCGACCCGAATCTGTTTGTGCGACATATGAGGATCTGGACGGCACCCGCCACATGCAGCAGCTGACCGGTTGGCCCGCCCGCATCTTCCAGCACGAGACCGACCATCTCGCGGGCATCGTGTACATCGACAAGGCCCGGACCCGATCGGTGAGCACCAACGAGAACCTGCAGCAGCGGTGGGCGCAGCCCACACCCGCGGAAGCCGCACAGGCGCTGGGGTTTCCGCTGCCCTGACCAGGTTGATATCCGGCGGCCCCGCCGCGTCGGTCACCATCGTCAGTGCGGGGCCGGGTTTCGAATTGTGCTGTGCCGGTGCAGGAAATCGACGGCGGCGTCGAAGAACGTGGTGGCCTGGGGGAGGTTGAAGCGATACTGGTATTCGTGGTCCAGGCCCATGTTCTCGTAGAAGACGGGGGTGGTCGGAACGGACCGCCGGTCGAGGGCGGACACCAATTCGTGGGACTGGCTTGCGAAGTGGTCGCGATCGCCGACTGTGATGAGCGTGGGCGGATAGTCGGCTGTTATGTGCCGCACTGTGGAGAGTTGGTCCAATTGGCGGAATTCCAGCCAATTCCGTTGTCCGACATACGCTGCCATGAACGTGTTCAGTGCGAAGAAACCGGATGTCGCCACGGTGGTCATATCGTAAGGGCCGCAACACAGAATGACGCCGCGGAGAGCTCGAGGGCCGACCGCGGCAGTCAGGTTCATGATGTCGGCGAGGCCGGGATTCGTCTCGACGGCGGCGGTCTGACTGGCAAGTTGAGCTCCGGCGGAATCGCCCCCGACGAAGATCCGGCTCGGGTCGCCGCCGAATTCGGCCGCATGCGCACGCAGGTGATGCAGCGCGGCATTGGCCTGGCGCACCGGCACCGGGTAGTGCAGGCCTGGGGCGAGTGAATACTCCAGGCTCGCGACCACAAACCCCTGGGCGGCCAGCATGGTCGCGTATGGGCCGACCGCGCCACTGCTCCCGGCGATGAATCCGCCGCCGTGAATCCACAGCACAATGGGCTGCCGGTCACCGGCCGAGCCCTTCGGACGATGGATGTCGACCGAGGCGGCCGGTGCATCCGTGACCGGAAAGCTTTGCCCCTCGAGCACATGGACTTTCGCGGCGTATTCGGCCAGGTTGCCGGGCGGCGTGAACGGATCGATCTCGAATGCGCGCTTGACCACTGCCACCCGGGTGGAGAACGGCAACAGGCCGAGCACCAACTCGGCCGCCCGTAGCGCGGCGGCGGTGACGTTCGGGCGAGTCATGACCGGCTCCGGTGGCGCGAAGCGGTCAGATATCGGTGAGTGATCGTCGTCAAGGCATGGAAGCCGAGCGATCCGGCGGCCAAGCCGTCGTAGAAGTGGTTGGCGAACGGCACTCTCACGAGGGTGACGTCGATACCGGCCTGCTCGGCGGAGGTCACGAAGTCGTACACCGATTCGGGTGGCACCAGACTGTCCCGGGTGCCCTGCAGGATGAGTGTCGGCGGCGCCTGCGGTGTGAGATAGGACGAGCAGTCGACGACGGCGTAGCGCTCCGGAAACCGCGCCGGTAGCCCGCCGATGTACTGCTCGATGTCCTTGTCGATATGCAGAATATGATTGACCAGAGCCGCCTGCGGGCTGACCACCGGATAGTTCGCGACAACCGCGAGTGGTATCGGAAGGTGGTCTACCGCAAAATCTTTCCCGGAGGCGAGCCGGTACGCAAGGATCAGCGCGAGGTTCCCACCGGCCGATTCCCCCATGACGATCGTTCGCTCGCTGTCTCCGCCCAGCGCCCCGGCATGTTCGGCGGCCCACGCGTACGCACGAGCCACATCGGCGGACGCCGTGTCCCAGGTCGGCCGATCCGGCTGGGCCAGACGGTATTCCGGGCGGATCACCAGCCAGCCGTGATCGGCGAACCACCGCATGGTGGCCGGCAGGCGCGTATCGCCGGTGAACCCGCCGCCGTGGATGTAGAACAGCACCGGCACGCCATCACCGGAGGGACGATAGATTTCGACGTTCAGATCCTGCCCATCGACGGTCGCGTACGTCTCGGTGTCATCCGCCGCGCCGGTCATGGGACGGATTGCGAAGGACCGCAATGGATTCACCGATCCACCGGCGGTACGCACGGTCCGCAGCAGCGCCGCCGTCACCACCGCCGAACCCACCGCGCCCACGCCGCCGAGTACCAGCAGCACCGCACCGATGGCTGGATGCCGCGTATGCGACCACCACCCGATACCTGCGGCGCATACTCCGACAAGCACGAAATGCGGTGCGAACGTAGGCATTACGAGGACCGCCACCGCGCCGGGGAACCCCGACCGGCTGACGAAGGCCCCCAGGCAGAGCAGCGCAACGACCGCCGCAACGGCCAGCGTGAGTCCGAGGACGATGCCGACCAGCACGCTCATGACCGGAAGCTGTCGACCGCCGGATCATAGATAGCTACGGCCAGCGTGGTATCGCTCTGCCCGTAGTAGGCGAACCACCTGCCCCGGAAGTGAACCAGCCCTTCGACGAAGGTGACATTGGCGACCATTCCATGGGTGTCCTCGAACGATTCCGGGCGCAGCCACGGCTGGGTGGTCTTGGCGATCACCCGGGTCGGATCGCTGGGCGCGATGGCGATCTGCCCGCAGCGGTAGTCGACATCCTGCGGAGAGGTCGCGGCGGCCGAGTTGGTGAGGAACACCATGAGCCCGTCGGCAGTGGTGACCGGCGGTGCGCCGATCTCCACCAGGGTTCCATCCCAATTGCCCGGCGTCGGAGTGTGAATCGGCTCGTCCTGCGGGCACGGCGTCCACTGCAGCAGGTCCTCGGAGGTGGCGTAGTAGATGCAGCCCTCGCCGAAATACATGTAGTACTTGCCGTCGATCGGTTCGGCGTGGATGACACCGGCCTTGTTCCAAGGGATTTCGGGCCCGTAAGGCAGCGTGCCCCAGGTGTTGAAGTCGGGGAACAGTGGACCGTGCTTTGTCCAGGTACGCAGATCGGTCGAGGTCGCCAGGCACAGTAGCGAGCTCGGCCCGGTCGGACCGCCGGTGTAATCGCCGCTGTGGCCCGTGTAGGTGAGGTAGTAGGTGTCGCCGATCCGGGTGATGCGCGGATCCTCACAGCCCTGGCGCTCGTAGTCGAATTCCGGTGAGAGCAGCGGCTCACTTTCGCGCTCGAAATGAATTCCGTCGTCGCTGAAGGCGATTCCGATGTGCGACACCTTGTCCGCCGCGTGCCCGCGGTAGAGCAGCGCTACCCGGTCGTCGATCACAATGGCTGCCGGGTTGTAGAGGTTGCCCGACTGCCAGCCGTCGCCTGTCGGTTCCAGGATCGGATTGCCGGTGTAGGGCGTGAACGGGCCGAGCGGGAAACTCGCCGGTGGATTGGCGCGCGGTCGGGACACCCGCGCATCGATGGTGCCCAGTGCCGCGACGATGGCCCGCAACAGCTGCTGCTGTCCCGCCTCGGACGGATGCACGCCGTCCTCCGACCAGTAACCCGGGCCGACCTCCAGACCGGAGAAGACATCCAGCGCGCCCGGAACCGCGGCCAGCACGGCCCGGCGGCTCGCCACCAGATCCTCCGGGTACCAGAAGTTGCCCTCGGCCCGGTTGGCCTCGACAGCTGCGGGATCGACGACCGGGAAGGACGGGATCACGATCACCTTCGCGCGTGACTGCTCGGCCGCCATGCGTTCCAGCTCGGCCAGATTGCGTGCGGTTTCGCCCGCGGAGGTCATCCGTACGGCGGCCGTAGTCCCTTCCCGCCGTGCGTCATTCGCGCCCAGCATGATGATCACCCAGTCCGGGTCGAGCGCGAGCGTGGCCTTGAAGGCGGGAATGGTCTCGGTACTGGTGCGCCCGCTCACCGCGCGGTTGACCAGACGCACACCACGTTCGGCCAGGATGGTCCCGAGCAGGTTCGCCCAGCTGTACGCGGCAGCGGTCAGCGAGTCGCCGGCGACGACCACGGTCTGACCTGCGGCGAAGGGCAGCCGGTCGAGGGCGGCGGCGAATTCGGGCTCGGCTGTCATCTTCGCCGCGGTGGTCCGCAACCCGTCGCGCAGTACGGTGCGAATAGTTTCGAGCTGCTCCTCGGACAGGCCGAGGGTCTGTGCGATGAGGCCGGACTCGGCGTCCGGGCCGACGCCGAAGCCTTCGAACAACAGACCGGGGGTGAGACCCGCGGCGGCCACGAGTTCGACGACACGGGATGGGATGCCCTGCAGCGGGCCGGTCTGAATTGCCACCGAATTGGTCATAGCGTTCCCTCACTCGAAAGTCGGGACGGGCTGTAGAACCCGTCGGTCCGGAGGTGACGGTTCTGGGCAAGACCTGGTCTGAGTCAAAGCGTACGCTTGAAAACTAAAGAGCACTAGGTTTTCATTGGGCCGAGCGCGCCGTGCGGTCGGGCGCCAAGGCCGCGGCGAGCTGTTCCATATCCGCCACGACGTCGATGTCCGGATCGCGAAGCCACCGCAACTGCAGGCCGTCGACCGCAGCGACCAGTATGCGCGGCAGCCAATCGTCCTCGTCGTCGCCCTGCCCCAGCACGATGCGCAGCAGATCGCGCAGCGCGGCGTCGCGGCGGGCCAGAAATGCGTGCGCGGGGTGATTCGGGTCGGCGGCCGCGACCGACATATCGACGAAAAGCTTGACCTCGCCCGGGGTTTCGTAGGTGCGCTGGATGGCGGCGAAGATCCCGTCCCAGGTCGTCAGGTCGAAGGACTTCCGTGCGACCTCGTCGCGTGCCTCCAGCACGGCCACCAGCATGTGGTCCTTGCTGTCGAAATAGTGCAGGATCCCGGCCTCGGTCATGCCGAGTGAGTCGGCGATCTGCTTGAGCGAGGGCTGCTGGTTGTCCGCCGCGCCGTACGCCGCCAGCGCCGCCTGCAGAATTTCCGCACGCCGAGCGAGCCCCTTGGCGTAGGGACCGCGGCGTGCTCCGGGTGGCATGGATAGAAACCTAACTCACCAGTTGCTCGTCGATATCACCTTGCGGAAGGTTTCCACCGCGTCGGTCGGAACGCGCCGCAGGGTCGAATCGCTCGCGGCATCCACCGAGTACAGCCCGAAACGTGGTCGGTAGCTGCCCCATTCGTAGTTGTCGGTGAGGCTCCAGTAGAGCATGCCGACAATGGGGACGCCGCGGTCGCGCGCCCGGCTGATGGAGTCCACGACATTGAGCAGCTGCCGGCTGCGGGTCAGCCCGTCGGCGCGGGGTGCTCCGTTATCCGTAGGCATGCCCGATTCGATGACGAAGATGGGGATTCCGGGGTGCTTCGCGGCGTAATAGCCTGCGATGGAACCGATTCCGTCCGGCGGCTGGGGGATGTTCCACGGCGTGCCCAGCGCCAGCTGCTGCATGCCCTCGGCATCGATATCCGGGTAGTAGATGTCCAGTCCCAGGAAATCGAGATACCCGTCCGCTACCTGGTCCAAGAAGGCAGCATCGGCCGAAACCCGCAGGGCCTCAGGAAGATTTCCGGTGGCCTCGTTGCTCGATACCGCGGCGTCCGGCTGAGCGAACTTGATCGCCGCGTATGCCCGCTTGTGCGCCGCAACGATATTGGCGGCCATGGCCGTACTCTGCTCCGGCGTCAGCGCGCGCATTCGGGTGTCCATGAGAACGTTCACCGCGGGCTCGTTGAACACCAACCACCAAGGGCACGAGCCGAGCTCGTGCACCGCGGTCTCCACATAGCCGAGGAAATGGTCGACGGTCGAGGCCGCCACCCAGCCGCCGTCGTCGAGAATCCAGGTGGGATAGACGAAGTGATCCAGCGTCGGCATGGGCTCCATCCCGGCCTCGCGGATCGCGGCGACCACATCACGGTAGAAGGCCCAGCCTTCGTCGGACCGCCGTCCGCGTTCGGGCTCCACCCGGGCCCAGTTCACGCCGAACCGGAAGACCTTCGCGCCGAGGTCCTGGGCGAGCGCGATGTCCTCGAGGTAGCGGTGCCGGAAGTCGACGGCCTGGTGATAGGGCTCGAGATCCGCATGTTTGCCGTCGTCCAGGTAGATCTGCCAGTTGCAGGGCGGCATATCGCCCTCGGACTGGAAGGCCGAACCGGCCACGCCCCACCGAAAACCCTTGTCCCATACCATAAGTCGCCGTCCTTTCGTTATATCGATCCGGTATCCGGGTCGATCCTCCAGGCGCTTGCGTCGAAGCTGTGACTCAAAATTGAAGGGTACTAGGTTTTCGAGGTTTCCGGTGTACTCCGGCGCAGGGCGCCGATCATGTCGAGGGCGATCTGTCCCGCATCGCGGCGCGCTTGATCGCCATCGGCGGCCTCGGCGATACCCCAGGCCATTTCGGTGAGAAGCCCGTAGATGGCGCGGACGACGAGGTCGGTCGCGCGGGGCTGGAAGATGCCGGCTTCGGTGAGCTCCTCGACCACATTGCGCACCAGGCCGAGCATGTGGCGCTCGTCGAGTTCGCGCCAGCGGTCCCAGCCCAGGGCGACCGGTCCTTCCTGCAGGACGATGCGCTGGTACGGCACGCTGGTGCATTCGTCGAGGAACGCGTCCAGCGCCTGGAGTGCGTTGTGCCAGGCGTCGTCTTCGGTGAGCTCGCCGGTCAGGCGGCCGGTCAATTCCTCTTCGATCTGCTCGAAGACGGCTTCGAACAATCCCTGCTTGCCCCCGAAGTGGTGGTACAGCGCTCCGCGCGTGAGGCGGGCGGCGCGGGCGATCTCCTCGGCGGACAAGTCGGCGTAGCGCCGTTCGATGAACAATCGGCGACCTGCGTCGAGCAGGGCAGATCGTGTCGCTTCGGCGTATTCCGCGCGTAGTCCCTTGACAGCCACACCGGCAATAGTACTCTCACATACATCGTGTATTTGAAATGCAAGGTGTATATGAATGATTGATCTCAGGGATGTCATCGTGGTCGGAGCCGGCGCGGCCGGGCTGGCGGCCGCACGCGCGCTCACCGCGGCCGGGCGTGATGTGGTGGTGCTCGAGGCCCGGGACCGGGTCGGCGGGCGCACGCTCAATGTCGAGGTGCCGGACAGCGACTCGTATGTCGAAGCCGGAGGCATGTGGGTCGGGCCGGGCCAGGATCGAGTGCTGGCATTGATCGACGAGCTCGGGTTCTCCACCTTCCCGACTCACGACAGCGGCGAGCACATCGGAGAATTCGGTGGCCGGGTCACCCGCTATCAGGGGCGCATTCCCCGGCTGAATCCACTGGCGCTGGCCGATATCGGGCTCGCGCAGCTGCGACTCGATCGCGCCGCGCGCCGAGTACCGCTGGATTCGCCGTGGACCGCGCCCGATGCCGCCGAGCTCGACGGTCAGACCTTCGGCACCTGGCTGCGGAAACATATGCATACCGCCACCGGTCGTGCGTTCTTCCGCCTCGTCACCAATGCGGTGTGGTGCGCGGAGCCGGAGGACATGTCAGCGCTGTGGGCGCAGTTCTACATTCATTCCGGCGGTGGCATCGACTCGCTGATCAATACCACCGGCGGCGCGCAGCAGGATCGGGTGATCGGCGGTACGCAGGGATTGTCGATCGCAGTCGCCGAGGAATTGGGTGATCGCGTCATTCTCGACGCTCCGGTGTCGGAGATCGAGTGGAGCGATACCGAAGTCCGTGTGCGAGTGGGTAATCGGCAGTTTCGCGCGCGGCGCGCGATCATCGCGGTCCCGCCGCCGCTGGTGTCCCGGATTCGATTCGCTCCGGACCTGCCCTCCGAGCGCGCCCAGCTGCTGCAGCGTTTGCCGATGGGCTGGACGATCAAGATCAATGTGGTCTACGACGAGCCCTTCTGGCGCACGCAGGGACTGTCCGGGCAGGCCAATAGCGATCGCCGCCCGCTCGGCACCGTCTTCGACGCCGGCCCGCCGGACGCCGAACCCGCTGTCCTGGTGGGCTTCCTCGAAGCCGGTCACGCGCAGGCCGCCGCGCGTCTGACGCCGAAAGAGCGGCGCGACTTGGTCATTGACGATCTGGCAGCCTACTTCGGACCCAAAGCACGTAATCCGGTGCACTACATCGAGCAGGACTGGGCTGCCGAAACCTACAGTAGAGGCTGTTACGGAGCCTTCGCGACCCCGATGACGTTGACCCGCTTCGGTTCCGAACTGCGCCGCCCGGTCGGCCCGCTGCACTGGGCCGGCACCGAAACCGCGACCCGCTGGGCCGGGTACATCGACGGCGCGATCGAATCCGGACACCGTGCCGCCCAGGAAATCATCGAGCAGAACAGCGTCATCTGAAGGGTCGGAAGATGGGTACATTCACTACACGTCCTACATTGCAGGGCACGTTCGGCATGGTGTCGTCCACCCACTGGCTGGTCTCGGCGACCTCGATGGCGGTGCTGGAGGACGGCGGCAATGCCTTCGATGCCGCCGTGGCCGGGGCGTTCGTGCTGCACGTCGTCGAGCCGCATTTGAACGGGCCGGCCGGTGAGGTGCCGATCATTCTCGCACCGGCCGGACAACCACCAAAAGTGCTGTGCGGGCAGGGACCTGCGCCGGCGGGCGCGACAATCGAGCACTACACCGCCCTGGGGCTGGAGATGGTGCCGGGCACCGGGCCGCTCGCCGCGGCGGTGCCGGGTGCGTTCGATGCCTGGATGCTGCTGCTGCGTGACCACGGTACGAAGCGGCTGGCCGAGGTGCTGGCCTACGCCATCGGATATGCCGAGCAGGGGCACCCCGTGCTGGAGGATGTCGGGTCCACGATATCGGCGATGCAGAACCTGTTCGAGGCCGAGTGGACCACGTCGGTGCCGGTGTACCTGCCCGCTGGAAAGCCGCCTGCGCCAGGTGAATTGCTGAAGAATCCGGTACTGGCGCAGACCTGGCGGCGAGTGATCGCCGAGGCCGAGGCCGTCGGTGCGGACCGCGATGCTCAGATAGCGGCCGCGCGGCGGGTGTGGCGGGAAGGGTTCATTGCCGAGGCGCTGGTCGCCAGCGCCGCACGGCCCGCCATGGATACCTCGGGCACACGGCACGCGGGCACGCTCACCGGTGCCGATCTGGCGAACTACCGTGCGACGTACGAGGATCCGGCCACCTACACCTGGAACGGCTGGACGATTGCGAAGGCCGGGCTGTGGAGCCAGGGCCCGGTATTCCTGCAACAACTCGCCCTGTTGCCCGAAGAGCTGGACTACGGCACGGCCGACTACTTCCATACCCTGATCGAGGGCTCGAAGCTCGCGATGGCGGACCGCGAGGCATGGTACGGCGATAGTGCGGACATTGCGATGGACGCGCTACTTTCTCCGGACTACAACACCGCACGTCGTGCGTTGATCGGCGAGGAGGCGTCCTACCGGCTGCGGCCCGGCACTCCGGACGGTCGGTTGCCCATGTTGGGTGAACATGTGGATTCTGCTGCACTGCAAGATATTCCACTGGGTGCCGGAGAACCCACCGTCGCCAGGACGGGCGCTACCCGCGGCGATACCTGCCACCTCGACGTTGTGGACCGCTGGGGCAATATGGTCGCCGCCACGCCGAGCGGTGGCTGGTTGCAGTCGAATCCCGTTGTCCCCGAGCTGGGATTCCCCCTGGGCACCCGCTTGCAGATGGCCTGGCTGGAGCCCGGCCTGCCGAATTCGCTTGTGCCCGGCCGACGCCCGCGGACCACGCTCAGCCCATCTCTGGCACTGCGGGATGGCGAGCCGGTACTGGCGTTCGGCACCCCGGGTGGCGATCAGCAGGACCAGTGGAGCCTGCATTTCTTCCTCGCTGCCGCCCTCGGCGGAAAGGTCCGCGGCGGTTGGGATCTGCAGGGCGCCATCGATGCGCCGAACTGGCATCAGGACAGTTTCCCGGGCTCGTTCTATCCGCATGCGATGAATCCCGGTGGGGTGACCATGGAATCGCGGGTCGGCGTCGAAATCCTCGCCGATCTGCGCCGTCGCGGCCACCGGATCACCGTGGGCGAACCGTGGTCGGAAGGTCGCATGTGCGCTGTCGCCCGCGACCCCGCGACAGGCGTGCTGTCGGCAGCCGCCAATCCGCGTGGGATGCAAGGCTATGCGGCCGGTCGCTGAGCATCGTCACCGAACACGATCGAAGAGAGTTTTTGCTATGCGCACCATGGTTCTAGCGGCGCTTGTCGCCGTGACCAGGCTCCTGATGATCGTGGCCGGCCTCGACCACGCCCGCCCGGATCTCCACCTCACCGACTTCCTCCCAACCCACTGACGGCTACGCAGCTTCGGCACCGGACCGACTCGGTAAATGACCCCTACTCGAACTGGGTCGCAGTACTTTCGTACTTGTGAAGGTCAAAAACATGATGTGTCACAGTGCGGTCCTAGCTCTGTTCACTCTGCTTTTGTCCACGCCGGCGGTCGGCTCGGCGGGCCGGGAGGCTGTGCCGGATGCGGGTTTGCCCGCAGCGCTGCGTACGGCGGTCGGCCGGGATCTGGGACTGCCGCCACTGGAGTATCTGCGCCGTGCCGACCTGGCTCAACGGCTGGGTTCCTTCGCGGCGGAGCAGAACCGGCAGTCTCCCGGGGCGCTGAGCGGAATCCGGCTCGATGCTGACGGCCAGGGGGTGGTGTCAGTGGCGCCCGGCCATGATGACGTCCGAATCGCGGCGCGGCAGGCCGGTTTCCTGTCGGCCGATGCCGATGTGGCGCAGTGGGATCCGCGTGCGGACCGGATCGACCAGCGGCTTTCCGGGCTTTCGGACGCTGCTGACCTCGGCGAGAGCGCGGGCGGTGACGGCTATATCGCTATCGCGCGACCGGAGGGGGCGCCGCTGGTTTCGAATCAGAAGGGCAGCCTGTGCTCCTGGGCGTTCAATGGCGTGGCTGGTGATGGCAGTTCGGTCGCGCTCACCGCCGGGCACTGTAATTTGCTCGCGCTCGCAGACGAGCCGAACATCAGCGATCAGAAGGCATATCAGCTGTTGTCCGGCCGCAAGCTCGGCGAATTTCTCGGTTCCTTCGAGAGGTCGGTCGTCGACGGAATACGTGATTATTCGATTGTCCGATTGGATGACGCTGCGCGGAACTCGTTCGACAACAATCTGGTTCGGGGGCCGGTCGGCGCCGCCGCGATCGCCGTGACCGGCGTCGGGGTTCCGGTTGTGGGCGCTCCGGTGTGTAAGTCGGGTGTCACCACGGGATTCACCTGCGGCGTGATCACCGCCGTGGATCAGCCCGATCCATTGCGGCCACCGATCCGATTCCAGCACACCGCACTTGCCCTGCCCGGCGACAGTGGCGGCGCGCTCATCTCCGGAACTCTGGCAATGGGCCTCGTGAGCGAGGGCGGCGTGAGCAGCGAACCGGGATTCTCCGATGACAAGCCGGGAGTGCTCGGCACCCCGGGCTCGCCCACACTTCCGATCGATCTCGGCCGCATCCTGCAGCAGATCGGCCCGGAACGTCTCGAGCAGATCGCCCCGTTCATCGCACAGCTACTACCGTTGGTGCCGCAGGTAACCATGACCGCCCAATCGGCCGCCGATATCCTCGCGGAGAATCCGGGCCTGCGGATCCGCACCAGCTGAGGCCGATACAGCTGTATAGGGCGCATGAGTATCGCCGCGGAACACCACGGCCCCGGCCGTCGGCACCATGATGTCCCACGTCACCGTGGGACCCCCTGCACTATCAGAACATTGGGGGTCACTCGCCAAATCTGGCCTCTCGCTGTGATATTCGATACGCGCGAGGGGCGGATTTCCGCGACACCCCGAGTTTCGGGGTCATGACGGGGCGAGTTCTTTACGTAGGGTAAAGACCCGTGTGGAGAGTGGGGTTACGGGAGTTCGAATGTTCGGTGTCAACAGTTTTGGTGCTGTCGGTAAGCGCGGTGGTCGCCCTGGTGCTGGTGTTCGCCACGGTAGATCCGTGGTTGAACGACTCGGGCGGGATTCTTGCCGGAGGGTTGGACGCGCACGTCTACCGGGACGGCGGGGACCGGGTATTGCAGGGCCGGCCGCTGTATACGGAGTCGACCTTCTTCGGGTTGCTGTATACCTACACGCCGTTCTCGGCGCTGGTATTTCTGCCGATTGTCGTGGTGCCCTGGACCTGGCTCACCTATTCCTCGCTGGTGCTGAATGCGGCGGTGCTCTATGGCTGTGTGCTGCTGTGCTGGCGCACTCTCGGTTACCGTATGACCGGCCGACTAGCGGGTATCAGTGCGCTGCTTGCGATTACGTGCCTCTTCCTCGAGCCGGTGCGCACCACCCTGTTCTACGGCCAGATCAACCTGGTGCTCATGCTGCTGGTGCTCTGGGACTTCTCGCGCGCCGACGACAGCCGACTGCGAGGCATCGGCGTCGGTGTGGCCGCGGGGATCAAACTCGTCCCGGCCTATTTCATCGCGCAGTATCTCGCTCTGCGCCAATGGCGTTCAGCCTGCGTGGCCACCGGCGCATTGCTCGGGTCCATCGCGGTGGCCTGGATCTTCCTGCCCGAGGATTCCCGCCAGTACTGGTTCTCGACGTTCTTCCAGTCCGATCGCATTGCGCCCGATACCAATCCGGCGAATCAATCGATTCGCGGTCTGCTCGCACACCTGACCGACGGTGCGGCTCCACTGTGGTTGTGGGTCGTGCTGACCGGCATCGTCGTCATCGCGAGCCTGGCGCTCACCGCCGCGCTGCACCGCCGTGGTGAGCGGCTACTGGCCGTGACCATCGCGGGTATGACCGCCTGCGCGGTATCCCCGTTCTCCTGGGGTCACCACTGGGTGTGGTTCGTGCCGCTGCTGGTGCACCTGGTGCATCGCGCCCAGTCGAACCCGCGCTGGTGGATCGCGGCCGCGCTGCTGTTCGTCTCGACCGGCGCGTGGGCGTACCACTGGGGCGAGAACTATGTGTCCGTCGGCATTTTCCTGCTGCCCAAGCCCTGGCACAGCGAGCCGATCCTGGAGAACTCCCATGTCCTCGTGTACATCGCCGTACTCGTCTACGGCTTCGTGATCGCGCGGAGTCCGCTGGCCGGGACCGATACTTCACGGCTGCCCGCCGGGTGCGTTAAGTCCAGTGGATGAATCCGATCGGACCGCTCGGCCCCGGCGATGAAGGCTTCAATCATCAGATCGCCGATACCGTCGCCACGGTAGCCACCAGTGACCTGGCCTGGACCGAGAAGGTGTGCGCGATGGCGTGCGCGCCGGACGGTTCGCGGCAGCTCGGTTTCGGCCTGGGGCAGTACAAGAATCGCAATGTGCTCGACGCGTACGCGGGCATCTCGCAGGGCGTCGAGCAGATCACCGTACGCGGCAGCCGGACACTGGCGCCCGAACCGGAGCTGACCTCGATCGGGCCGATCCACTACGAGATCGTCGAGCCGCTGAAGAAGATTCGATTCCGTCTCGACGAGAACGACTGCCAGCCCATCGCTTTCGACTGGCTGTTCGAAGCAGCCCTGCCCGCGCAGCTGGAGGACCGCACCCATATGCGGCGCGGCTACCGCGTGATGTCGGATCTGGTGCGCTACCACCAGATCGGCACCGCCTCCGGCTGGGTGAGCATCGACGGCGTACGTACCGATTTCGACGACTGGGTCTCGACCAGAGACCATTCCTGGGGCGTCCGCTACGACGTCGGAGCCCCGCTCACCGATGTCGAATCGATGGACCTGCCGCCGGAGGTCTCCTTCCGAATGATCTGGGCGCCGATCCTGATGACCCGCCCCGACGGCTCCCGCTACGGCTTGCACCTGCACTACCAAATCATCCAAATGGACGGCTATTTCAGCAAAACCGTCATGGGCGGGGTGGAGCACGACACCTGGTTCGAGAAGTGGAAGGACCTGGTTCCCGACCTGACCTTCGACCCGGTGAACCGCCGTCTGCGCGGCGGCGAGATCCTCGCCACGACGGAGGACGGCAAGGAACGCGTCCTCACCCTGGAAACGCTGTCCGACACCGGTTTCCACCTCGGCGCCGGCCTCTACTTCGGCTTCGACGGTCAGCACCACGGATCCTGGCGCGGCCCCCAACTCCACCTGGACGGCGAACGCATCCCCGACTGCTCCACCCACGAGGCCGCCCGCCGACTCCACCAAATCCGCGACACCGTCATCCGCGTGACCGACTCCTCCGGCGCCATCGGCTACGGCAACTGCCAGCCCATCATCACCGGCGGCGACGAATCCCTCGGCCTCACAAAGGAATCCTCGTTCATGTAACCGCAGGGGTGAGCACGGGGATGAAACGACGGGCATACTGACTGCTCGTGCCACACAGCTCCCACTGCGTCCGGCGCGCACCTGCCCGGTGCCGGCGCCTACACGCCGTGGCCCGCCGGCCTCTGCGAAGGGTCCGAGGTGGCCGGGACGGCGAGATCCTTGGCGCAGGCGTGCAGGATTCGGCCGAAGACGTGGGTGATGACCGGCCTGCTGAGCCAGTGGGTGGCGAAGCGGGCGGCGACGGGGATCGTCATTTCGACGGTGGTGGACCAGACGACCTTGGTGCCGGTCGGGACCGGTGTGAAGGTCATGGTTCCGATTTCGTGGCGGGCCGGGGGGAAACTGCGGTCGACGACGTAGTCGAAGGAGCGGGGCGGGTCGTAGCGGGTGACGCGTTCTTCGAAGCGGCCGATCAGCCAGGTGTGCATGCGGATCGCGCCGACGCCGTAGGGAGCGTCCTGACCGGGCCGGGCCAGGGTGCAGCGCAGGACCCAGCGGGTGCGCTCGTAGTTCGTTGTGGTTGCGCACCAGGCGAAGACCTGCTCGATCGGGGCGGGGATGATGCGTTCGACTGTGATGGTTTCCATACCTCTGAGACACCGCCCGATCCGCGACCGTGACATCCGATCAGGTGTGGTCTCCGTCACGCCGCAGCGTGCGCACGACGTCCGTGGTGCGCAGCTTGTCGGGGTTGCGAACCGCGTACAGCCGCGTGATGCGGTTATCCGTCACTTCGATCATGAGGACGGAATCGAGCTGCCCGTCGGCGCCCGAGCGCAACAGGACCGCGGGCAGCGCGTTGAAGTGGCCGAATTCGACACGCATGTCCGCCATGCTGGTCCGGGCCAGGCGGATGAGGAAATTGGCCACCTGCGCGGCGCCGCTGATCGGGCGGCGTGCGGCATGGACTTTTCCACCGCCGTCCGAGATTTGCACGACGTCAGGTGCGAGCACATCCATCAGGGTCCGCACGTCACCGGTATTGGCGGCACGCACGAACTGGGTGATCACCGCCCGGCTGGTATCGCTGTCGGGTTGAAAGCGCTTGCGGCGGGCCTGAACATGCTCGCGCGCCCGGTGCGCGATCTGCCGCACGGTGGTATCGGATTTGTCGATCATGTCGGCGATCTCGACCAGGCTGTGGCCGAACACCTCCGACAGTACGAATACGGCCCGCTCCGTCGGACCGAGTGTCTCCAGCACGAGCAGCATGGCCATCGACACCGATTCGGCAAGCAGCACATCATGACTGGCGTCGTGCTCGGTGCGGATCGGTTCGGGCAGCCAGGCGCCCACATAGTCCTCGCGCCGCCGCCGCAGTGACCGTAATCGGTTGAGCGACTGGCGCGTAACGACCTGCGTCAGATAGCCGCGCGTATTGTCCACGGTGTCCAGGTCGGTCTCGCGCCAGCGAAGATAGCTGTCCTGCAACACATCTTCGGCATCAGCCGCACTACCGAGCATCTCGTACGCGATGGTGAACAGCAGCGGCCGCAACTCGCCGAACGCACCCGTATCGTCCCCCCGGCCAACGTCGCCGGCTATCCGTCGATGTTCCACGGATACCAACGTATCCGCGTCACGTGTTCCAGGCGTTGGCGCACACAGCTCGTGTCCGGACGGAACAGCTCGTGTACGCGCGTTGCGATCCTGACACGGGCTGTGTGGTCGAGGTGCAGGTAGTCGGCGCCGAACGGCTGGGCCGGTTGGGTGGGGGTGAGCAGCGGTTGAGGTGGATGTGGATCGGAGTGTGCAACGATCGAGGGGTTCACTTTGAGGAGGCGTCTTGCGCAGCATTGCTCGGGTACTGCTCGTTATGTTGGCTGTTGTGTGCGGTATGGCGGCGATGCTGCCTGCCGCGCTGGCCACACCGAACGCTACGAATATCGATGACTTCACCTCGCGGAAGATCGACGAGTTGCTGGCGGCGCGTGCCGCCGGCGCGAGCAAGGGGGACCTGGTCGAGCTGCTGTCCCGGCAGTTCCTGGGTACGCCGTACACCGCGGATATGCTGGTCGGCTCGGCGAACGAGCCCGAACAGCTGGTCATCGACTTCCGCGGGGTGGATTGCTTCACCTACCTCGACTACGTGGAAGCGCTCAGCCGATCCACCGACCGGGATCAGTTCGTCACGAACCTCATCCAGACGCGGTACAGGGACGGGCAGGTCGACTTCCTGCATCGCAAGCACTTCTTCAGCGATTGGGCGTACGCCCCGCGAATCGCCGCGGCCGATATCACCGGGTCCTTGACTTCCGCCGCCGTGCCGGTGGCCAAGAATCTCAATGAGAAGGCCGACGGCAGCAACTACCTGCCGGGGCTGCCGGTTGTCGGCCGGAGTATCACCTACATCCCCAGCGCTGCCGTGGATGCGAATGTCATCGGCCAGCTCCGTACCGGTGACTACATCGGCGCGTACGCGGACCTGCCCGGCCTGGATGTCACGCACGTGGGGATCTTCGTCGCGACTGCCTCCGGTCCGGTGTTCCGCAATGCGTCCTCGCTGTCGGCGAACAACAAGGTGGTCGACTCGTCCTTCAGCGACTACGTGCGGACGACTCCCGGAATCGTCGTGTACCGCGCGCAGTGACCATTGCGCTCACACCGAATGCCGTAGCCGCCTCGGCACCGCGAGCTGCCACGACTGCGCCACCCGGCCGATGCGCCGCAGCAGGCGCAGCAGCGGGATGGTGAAGATCCCGGCCAGCCGCGTGTAGGGCCAGATGGCGATGAGCAACATGAGGATCAGGCCGCGCGCCTGGTAGATGACGGGCGCGTGCTCCATGGCTCCGGGGTTGGGGTGCAGTCCCACCAGGGAGCGGCTCCACGTGAAAAGCGTTTCCGCGGTGCGATAGCGGTCGTCGGTGGAGTAGGGGTCGAAGGTTATCAGGACCGCGGAGAGCAGGGCGGCGATGAGCACCGGGATGGTGATGCGGTCGATCGGCGTGACCCGGGGCTTGGCCTCGGCGGCGATCAGCGGCGGGATCAGGATGATTCCGGCGCCGATCACGGCGAGCGGGACAGCGATGATCTGCAGGGCCGAGAGCATTACGTGGGTAGTGCCGCTGGTGCGTGAATGTGGCCCCGCCAGTAGCACTTCGGCGATGCGCGCGGTGAACATCCCGACGGCTCCCAGCCGGAAGGCCACGCTGCCGAACCGCTGTGCCCGATCGGTGTGCGGACCGTACAGGTAGCCCAGGAACCGATCGGTCCGGTAGCGCCAGATATGCCCGGCGATACAGGAGGCGATCGCGGCACCGGGTAGGAAGACCCATAGCACGTACATCATGGTTCGACTTCCCGGTCCTATCCGATCCTGCTGTTGTGCACCACTGTTGCACGGACGCGGGCGCTGGGATAGAGGCGATGAACGGCCAGATTTCTGTCCGATAGCCGGCTCGGATTCGGTGTGAGGGGCGTGGTGAAGGCTTTGCCCCAGGAATCGGGGGCATCGGCGAGAAGTGGAATATGATACGGATTCGATTGTGTAGTAGGGTTTTTCGGTTTTTCGCAAATGTCATAGAGTGCGATCATGACTCGTAAATTTCTATGGGCTGCTCTGGCTGCCGTGGGCTTGACCTTGGCGGGCAATAGCGTGGCCGCCGCCGATTCCGGAGTTATCGAAGCGAACAATGCCGACTTCCTTGTCGGTGACACCCTGTATTTCTCGGACGGGCCGGGTGCCGACAACTGCGCGATCACCGCCGACGGCAATGTCGGCTGCGATCTCGGTGCCGGCAATAAATTGTGGGGCATCCTGCCCATCAGCGATGTCGTCATCGACCAGTCGTTCCTGCCCGCCCATCCGACCTTCGGGCTCGGCGGGCAGCACAGTCGGCCCAGCCGCTGGCTGAGCGACGTGCCCCGTCCCGACGGGAATGTTTATGCCGGAACCCGATTCGACTACGCGGGTGCGTCCTGCCTCGGCGGCCAGCCGCGCGGCGCCGGGCTGACCTGCTCGTCGCACGGGCACACCTTCACCCTGGGCACCTCGACCACCATCAGCTGAGGCCACGACGTTGCTCTGCGCCGGCCGGAAGTCATGGACGCCTGCGTGCTTCGTCCGGCATGCAGGGACTCTCGTTCCGGCGCATCACGAGCAGTGACCGCCGGTGAGCTCGCCGACGTTCTCGGCGAGCACGACCGCCATTTTGGACAGCGCCGCCGCGGCGGCGTCGAATGTGCCCGAATCCGATTGTGCGGCAAGGGCGACCGCGAGAGTCCCGGTGCGGGTGGGAATCAGGCCGAACTGGCGGACGGTATAGGCGCCGGTGGTTTCGTCGGGGCCCCAGCCGCCCTTGAACGAGGCGCCGACGAAGCCGCCCAGGCCCCAGCTCTGATTGTCCGAGCGGGCATTGCTGGATGATCTGATGCCCGCCCCCGCGGCATATTGCAATTGGCGCTGGGACGTCGTGGCGGCCAACGATGCCTATGAGGCGCTGTTCCCCCAGCGCGTCGAACTCGGCAACGCGATGCACTGGCTGTTCGGCCCAGGCCGGAAACTGGTCGTGAACTGGGAAGCGGAGGTGACCTCCGACGTCGCCAGAATGCGCGGCATCTGTGCGCACTTCGGCAACCCGCCCGCCGGCATCTCACTTTTGGCCGAACTACAAAACGACCCCGACTTCGCCCGGCTCTGGCTACGGCGGGAGGTCTCCTACGACCGCCCGGTCGACGAGCCGCAGTACATCTACACCGCCTCGGGCCCGGTCAGCGTGACAATGCAGTTGCAGTCGCTCCCGGCCCAGAAGGATCTGCTGCAACTGTGCGTGGGAGTCGTCCGCCCCTATCGCGTCCCAGCTCTGACTCCCGGAGCCCGAACAGACCCTATTTAGGGTCTGTCGCTCAGCTTGTACCGGTGCTACGCCGTGAGCTTCACTCTCCTTTGCCCGGCGATGCCACGGAGGGGGCGGCATCGCCGGCGCACGGTTGTCGGTGGGTGTGGTTACGGTCGTTGTATGGGTGATGTCCGGAATTGCTGTGGCTGAGCGCAAGTACGGTGAGCCTGCGCCGCCGACTACGAGCACTGTTCGTGGTGAGGACTGGTACGGCCGGACGCTGGCGGGGGAGCAGTATCGGCGGGTCGAGTTTGTCGATGTGGATATGGCTGAGATAACCACGGAGAACGCGGTTTTCGATGAGTGCAGCTTCCGGGGGGTGGCGTTCAATCTGTCTGCGCATACCAATAGCGGGTTCTTGAACTGCACTTTCAGTGCGTGTTCGTTCTTCGATGCCACGTTCACCGGCTGCAAGCTCACCGGCAGCATGTTCGACGGGTGCACCTATTCGCTGCTGAAGGTTTCCGGTGGCGACTGGTCTTTTGTCGGGCTGCCGGGCGCGGATCTGCGGGGCACTTCGTTCCGCGAATTGCGTATGCGTGAAGTGGATCTGACCGGAGCACGTTGTCAGAAGGCGACGTTTCGCGATATCGATCTGTCCGGCGCGTGGCTGACGAAGGCGGACTTCTCCGATTCCGATCTGCGGGGCAGCGATATCTCTGCGCTGGATCCGTTGAATGTGGAGGTCAGTCGCGCGGTGATAGATCCGGACCAGGCGATAACCCTTGCCTTCACCCTCGGGCTGAAAGTCCTACCGGGATAGGGCTGTCGAACCACCGAACCGGCTCGGGCTCCCACATGCGCTGGGCCCGAGCCGGTTTCCGGGCTGACTACTCCGCGGTGAGGTGTACCGGGAGTTCGCGGTGGCCGTTGGAGAGGAAGCCGATGACCGGGGCCACGTCGGCGGGGTTCGCGGCGAGGCGGAGGTCGGGGAAGCGCTCGAAGAGCGCCGGGAGGGCGATGCTCGCCTCCAGGCGCGCCAGGGGTGCGCCGATGCAGTGATGGACGCCGTGGCCGAAGGCTACGTGGTCCTTGTTGACGCGGGTGATGTCGAAGGTGTCGGCGGTCTCGCCGTGGATCTTCGGGTCGCGGCTGGCAGCCGCATAGGAGGCGAGAATGGCCTCGCCCTTGGGGATTCGGATACCGTCGATGTCGATGTCCTCCACCGCATAGCGCAGCGGGAGGTGGACCACGGGGGATTCGTACCGCAGCGTCTCCTCGATGACATCCTCCCAGCTCGCCTTGCCCTCCAGCACGGCGGCCAGCTGCTCCGGATGCGTGAGCAGCGCGAAGATCGCCTGGTCGAGCAGGTTGACGGTGGTCTCGTGACCCGCGTTGATGACCAGCATCAACGTATCGACCATCTCCTTCTCGGTCAGCCGCTCGCCGTCCTCGTCACGGGTATTGATCAGCACGCTGGTCATATCGTCGCCGGGATTGTCCCGCCGGAAGGCCACGAGTTCCTCGATGAGACCGAACATTTCGAGGTAGTTCGCCCCGGCGGCCTCCGGCGAGATCTCGGTATCGAAGAACCGGGCCACGCAGGTGCGCAGGGCGGGCTCCCGGTCATCCGGCACACCCATCAGTTCGGTCAGCACCTGAATCGGCACCGGGTAGGCGAAACCCTCACGCAGGTCCACAATTTCACCGGCCGGGGTCGCGGCCAGCCCGTCCAGCAGGGTGGTCACCAACTCTTCGATACGCGGTCGCAGCGCCATGGTCCGGCGGTTCGTGAACGCGGGCGAGACCAGCTTGCGCAGGCGCCGGTGGTCGGAGCCGTAGGCGGTGAACATATTGGTCGCCGCGACCCACGGGAACAGCGGCCACTCGGGAGTGACCGCACCATTGCCGAAGGCCGCCCAGTGCTGCACAGGATCCTTCGACACCCGCGGATCGGCGAGCAGCCGCTTCAGTACATCGGCATCGGTCACCGACCATGCGGGCACGCCCATGAGCTCGACCAGGGTCACCGGTCCACGCGCACGGATACGGGCATTCTCGCCTTGAATGTCGGCGCCGGTGAGGTCCAGCGCCAGGGGTTCGATCGTCACTGCTGTTCTCCTACTTCACATTCAACGGCGGGCACGCAGGGAAGACCACCGGCAGCGCTGTCAGCGCGCGATGGAAAGGCCCTGGACGCCAAGATAATTCATCAACCGGAATGGCGAGACGCAGCTCGGGCAGCGCGTCGAGGAGTTGATCGATGGCCTCCTGCGCGACCAGCGAGGCCACCGACTTGGCCGGGCAGGCATGCGGCCCGAGGCTCCAGGCCAGATGGGAGCGGTTGCCGATGCGCTCACCGCCGCCGATCGCGGGGTCGTTATTGCAGGCGGCGAGACTGATGAGTACCGGCTGGTGCGCGGGCAGCCAGGTATCGCCGATGAGCATCGGCTGCCGCGGATAGGAGGTGGAGAAGTTCGCCACCGGCGGGTCGTTGAACAGCACCTCGTCCAGAGCATCACGCGTGGAAAGGCTTCCGCCGAGCACATCGCCCGCGAAGCGATCGTCGGTGAGGATCAGCCGCAGCGTATTGATGATGAGATTCTGTACCGGCTCCAGTCCGGCGCCGTAGATGCTGATGATGTTGGAGAGCATCTCGGTGTCGTCGAGCCCGGCATCGTGCTGCAGCAGCCGGGTCACCATATCGTCGCCGGGTTCGCGCTTCTTGAGTTCGATCAACTCCAGCAGTGCGCCACTGAGCATGGCCATACCCTGTTCGGCCTTCTCGTCGACCGAATCGAACAGGGCGGCCATACCCTGGGCCACTCGCTGCCCGATGGCCGGCGGGCAGCCGAGCATGTCGTTGAGACCGGCGAACACCAGCGGGAAGGCGTACTGGCCCAGCAGCTCGACTTCACCACTCTCGCAGAAGGTATTGATCAGCGGAATGGCTTCCCGTCCGACAATGGCGTGCAGACCGTGCAGATCCACCCCATCGATCGCGCTGACATTCGCCTGCCGATACCTCCAGTGCGCCGCGCCCGCATTGCGCAGCACATTCGGATACCACTCCATCATCGGCCGCACCGGGCAGTCCGCGGGGATGGTGTCCTGCCAGATGCGCGGATCGGCCGGGAAATGGTCCGGATCGTTCAGGATCCGCACCGCATCGTGATAGCCGATCACGAGGGTGGCCGCCACACCGGGCGCCAGCTCCACCGGCGCCAAAGAGCCGTAGCGACGGCGCAATTCGCGGTAGCAGCCGTGCGGGTCGGCCGCGAATTCGGCGGAGTACAGCGGGAAGCGCGTCCCCTCGACAAGGGTCGACGGTCCGGTCGAAGTGGTCAAAGCTGTGACTCCTGACGAGATTGAAACAAGAACTCGACGAGTGTGATGAGCGACTGCACGCACGTCCGCCGATCGCGTGCGTCCAGGGCGGTCAGCGGGGTGCCCTCGGCGAGGTCGAGGGCATCGCGGATCTCGGCGAGCGGATACCGCTTCGCGCCCTCGAATTCGTTGACCGCCACCGCATACGGCACCGCACGCTGTTCGAGCACCGACAGCACCTCGTCGGATTGTTCGATCCGGCGGGTATCGACGAGCACCAGCGCTCCGAGCGCTCCGATGGCCAGCTCTTCCCACAGCGGGATGAAGCGCCGCTGGCCGGGCGTGCCGAAAAGGTACAGGGCCAGTTGGGGATTGAGGGTGATGCGACCGAAGTCCATAGCGACCGTGGTGGTCGTCTTCTCCCGCAGTCCGGCCAGATCGTCGACGCCGATGCTGGCCTCGGTGATCGTTTCCTCGGTGCGCAGCGGCTTGATCTCCGAAACGCTGCCGACGAATGTGGTCTTGCCGACGCCGAAACTACCTGCCACCAAGAGTTTTACCGATTTGGTCACGGTGGGCGGCAGATATTCGACACCCGGCGTCTGTGTGTGCGGACGATCCGACTCAGACCGCAAGGGCGCGAAGCCCATTCAGTACCTCTTCCAGCAAGCTGACGTCCGGCATGGTGTGCGCAGGCGTCCGGGTTATCAGGTGACCGCTGTCGAGCAGGTCGGCGACGACGATCTTCACCACCGAGGGCGGCAGATCGAGATGGGCCGCGACCTCGGCGAGCGACAGCGCACTGCGGCACAGCGCGAGGATGCGGCGTCCGTCGGGAGTCCCGCCTTGCAGCGGGACATCGGCGGCGACGATCACGGTGACGAGGTCCAGAAGGCGGGTCGGACGCGAACGTCCGCCGGTGCGCACGTACGCCCGGACCAGATCGGGATCACGTCGCTGCCCGGTCATGGCCGGGCGCCGCCGCGCGGCACAGCGCCGAGCTCGTGCCCGACTCGCGCGGCGAGCTCGTTGAGCCGGTGCGCGATCAGCGCGACGTCGACCTCGGGGGTCGTGGACACACCGATGACCGCACCGTCGCCCGCGGCGGTTATGAAGATCATGCCGTCGTCGTACTCGGTGACGTTCTGGCGCACATTGTCGTGCGGGCCACCGCAGAATTCACCGAGCGCTTTACCGAGCGAGCGCAGTCCGGACGCGGCCGCCGCGAATCGCTCGGCATTGTCTCTGGTGATATTGCCGGAGTGCGCGATTCGCAGGCCGTCCTCGGACAGCAGTACCGCGAACCGCACCCCGGGGATGTCTAGGTCCGAGAGCATCCAGCCGAGCCGGTTGGAGCTGTCGGCCGGGCTCGCGGACGGCGCCGCACTGTGCGGGCCGGTCGCTGTCGGTGAGTTCACGAGGTCATCCCTTCGGTCTGGTCGGCTTCGGCGGCGGCGACGCGGCCGCTGACCGAACCGCTGCGCCACGCCACTGCGATATCGGGTCGAGCGAGTTGGAGAGTCGGTGCGGGGGTGGAGGACTGCTGCACGCCCGGCTGAACCACTGTGCGCCGCCGCCGTTTCGCCAGTCCGCTCGCGGTGAGCGCCGCGGCGATCTCGGCATTGTCGGCAGCGGGTTCTTCCACTGGGAACACTGTTGTCGTTGTTGCCGCCGCGGGCTCCTCCTTGACCTCTTGCGGTGCCATCAGCAGTGATTCGGGGATGTACACCATCGCCCGCACACCGCCGTACATATTGGGACCGTCCACGTAGACGCTGAATCCGTACCGGCGCACCAGCGATGCGATGCTGGGGAAGCCGATCTTCGGCGCGGGGCCGAGTTCGAGAATGTCGATGGCGCGCTCGCCGGCGAGCACCTGGCGGGCATCCTCCAACTGCTCCGGGCTCATGCGCACCCCGGCATCGTCGATGAGGATGGTCACGCCGTGGTGCCCCTCCTGGAAGCTGATGTCCACGAACGACGTCGGCGGCGAATAGCGCAGCGCATTGTCGAGCAGCGTCGCCACGGTGTGCACGAGCGGCTCCACTACGCGGCTGGACACCACTCGATCGGCCTGGGTGGAACGCACCCGCAGGTAGTCGCGCACGCGCCCGGTGGCGCCGCCGACCACATCGGTGACCGACTGCTGCGGCCACCGGCGTCCGGGCAGCCCGCCGCTGACGATCACATACGACTGCGCCTGCCGGATCATCTGCTGCACACTGTGGTCGATGCGGATGAGGGTTTCGTACACCGCGTCATCACGATGCTCGCGCAGGGCGGCGCTGACCACCTTGCCGACGTCCGCACCGAGACTGACCACCGAGGTGCCGAACGAGCGCACGGCCGCGCCGGTCACATCCCGCGAGGCGCCCTGCGCCGCATCGCGCACGGTCTGCATCTCGGCGCGAACGGCTTGCTCCGCGTTGGCGATTGCCAGCCGCGCCTCGGCCTCGATCTCTCGTTTGCCCTGATCCGCCGCTTCCGCCCAGAGCAGTCGCAGATCGTCCACGTGGTATTCCACGCCCTGCCATACCAGCGGGGGCAGGGCCGAATATTCCAGGCTAGGTGGCACTTCCAGGGTGGTCAGCGGCATTCCGGGGCGACGGATCGACTCCGTGACCGAGGGAAGCGTCTTGCGGACAAGCTGTTCGAGCAATTGCTCCCAGCCCCGCACCTGCGCGGTCAGATCATTGACGCGCGCCCGCTCCGCGCGCAAACGCACCGCGGTATAAGCGGTCGCGGCGACGGCGAGCACTAATAGGGGAACAAGTATCCAGAGAAACATCACGGCCATAGGGGTTTCGTCAATCCTGTCGGCTACACCAAGGTCAGGCGCACTTACGCAAACACGACCGACCGTAGCCCACAACATACCTATTCCGTTATCCCAGCGATACTTTCACATGAGATCTCTTCAAACTGGGGGCTCGTACCCGCCCGGGCTCATCGGCTGAGTTCTTCTGCCCAGGCGGTGAGGCCTGCGAGAAAGGCCGCGCGCTCGTCCAGGGTCAGGCGGGTCATGGCTCGCATGAGGGGCTCGGACCTGCGGCCGATGAATTCCCTGACATCCGCGCGGCGTTCCTCCGGAACGGACAGCAGGGTCCGGCGGTGGTCGGCGGGGTCACTGTCGCGGCGCAGCCAGCCTGCGCGGGACAGGTCGCCGGTGAGCTGGCTGGCATTGGTCAGGCCGATGCCCAGTTGGCGCGCCAGATCGCCGACGCCGACCGGGCCGGCGGATAGGGCGTAGGCCAGCGCCGCGCCGTGGCGGGGGCCGAGTCCATTGGCCTCGAAGGCATCTCGGAGCGCGGTGGGCATATCGCCGTGTGCGCGCCGGAGATAGCTGGAGATCATCGGCACGACCGCCTGCATTCGGCTGCGGTCCTCGGCGCTGACCGGTTGTGGCTCCGCCACCCGTCCTCCCTTGTGCTCTGGAAAATCCGTCCTTGACAGGGTCACTCTACAACTTCAAACTTCTGAATAGTTCTCAAAAGTGAACTATCTGATCCCGGCGTGCACCGGGGCATCGGGAGGATGGCCATGACAGGTCCACAGCAGCCGGAAGTCGGGGAGTACTTCGAATCCGTCTACCGCTCGCAACCACCGACCGGAGCCGTCATCACGGCCGCGGGCTGGGATATCGGTAAGCCGCAGCCGCTGGTGGTCGAACTGGCCGAGACCGGCGGGATTCGCGGCCGGGTGCTGGACGCCGGCTGTGGTACCGGCGAGAACGCGCTGTATCTCGCGGGCCGCGGATACGATGTCACCGGACTGGATTTCGCTGCCACCGCAATTGCGAATGCCCGGGCGAAGGCGACACGACTGGGCGCGCGGGCCGAGTTCGACACAGCTGATGCCCGTGAATTGACCGGCTACGAGGACAGTTTCGACACCGTTCTCGACTCCGGCTTGTTCCACACCTTCACCGGACCTGATCGCGATCGCTACATCGCCGCCCTGCGTCGGGTGACGAATTCCGCTGGAGCAGTGCATATCCTGGCGGTCAGCGATGTGGCGCCGGCCGGACCGGGACCACGCCGCATTACCGAAGCCGAACTGCGGGAGGCGTTCGCCACCGGCTGGACCATCGAGGTGCTGCGCCGCGACGAGATGCTGGGATCGCTGCCCGGACACGGCCCAGCCCCGATCCCGTCGTGGCTGCTCACCGCCCGGAAGAGCGCGTGATGAGCCGG
Organism: Nocardia sp.; assembly: GCF_025465275.1. Lineage (GTDB taxonomy): Bacteria > Actinomycetota > Actinomycetes > Mycobacteriales > Mycobacteriaceae > Nocardia. Next base: position 30,837 of record NZ_JAODNK010000051.1, read on the forward strand.
ACGCTGCACTGGATCCTGCGCGGGCTGACGCTGCTCGCCGGGGTGGACGGACTGACGCAGGCCATGTTCGCGGGGCGATTCATGTCCGGCAGTTACCGTGCGCTGGACGCACATTCGCTCAACGGCCTCATTCTCGGAGTCATCTCACTGCTGCTGACGATTGCTTTCGGTATCGCCTGGCGGAGCGGTGCGCCCTCGTGGACCTTCTGGACGAGTCTGGGTCTCACCCTGGCCTGCGGCATCGAGATCATGCTGGGGCACAAGGCTATTCTCGCGATTCATGTCCCGCTCGGCGTGCTCATCATTGCCGGGTTCCTGGCACTGCTCGTGCAGGCATGGCGGACTCCGGTGCTGGTCGGTGCGAACGCGCTGGGGGACAGATGAATACGATGAGCCGCCGGGATGTCTTCCGGCTGGCCGGGGCGTTCGGTGTGGTGGGCGCGGCGGGGGTGGCCGCCGGGTTCCGCTTCGCCGGTGACCCTGCGACTGTCGGTGCACAGCTCACCTCGGAAGTGTCGCTGCCCGAACCGTTCACCCAGCCGCTCACGGTGCCCGCGGTGCTCGTACCGGATCGCCGGGACGCGGATACGGATTACTACCGCATCACCCAGCGCAAGGCGATGGCGCAGATCGTACCCGGGTATGCCACACCGATTTTGAGCTACAACGGCACTTTTCCCGGTCCGACGCTGGTCTCGGCGCGCGGCAGGCGCACCGTTGTCACCCATCGCAATGAACTGCCCGTCCCGACCGTTGTGCACCTGCACGGTGGTCATGTGCCGCACGATTCCGACGGCTACCCCACCGATCTGCTGTTTCCGGTCGGCTCGGAGGGGATGGCGGGGATGGCCGATATGGTTGATATGCAGCATGATTCGCTGTCGCGGACCATGACCGGCGAACGCGACTACGAGTATCCGACGCAACAGCCCGCCGCCACGCTCTGGTACCACGACCACCGGATGGATTTCACCGGCGCTTCGGTGTGGCACGGCCTGGCCGGATTTCATCTCATCGTCGACGAGGCGGAGGACCGGCTGCGGCTGCCCTCCGGCGACCGGGATCTGCCACTGATGATCACCGATCGGGCCTTCCACGCGGACGGGGCCTTCATGTACCCCGCGCTGGACCCGTCGATGATGGATAAGCCCGGTGTGACAGGGAAATACCTCCAGGGCGTGCTCGGCGATGTCATTCTCGTCAATGGCGTCGCGTGGCCCGTGCATCACATTGCGGGCGCACGCTACCGGCTGCGGCTGCTCAATGCCTCCAATGCCAGGGTCTACCGGCTGCGCATCGATTCGCCCGGAGACCGGGCCGGCGGATTCGTGCAGATCGGGTCTGACGGCGGTCTACTGGAACGCGCACAACACCTTTCGGCGCTGGATATCGCGCCTGGCGAGCGCTTCGACGTGGTCGTCGATTTCTCCGGCTGCGCCCCGGGCGATCAGGTGACGATCCACAACGATCTCGGCTCCGGAAAGACCGCGCAGGTCATGCGTTTCGTGGTGGGGGACCGTGCCGATGATCCCTCGGTGGTCCCGGATGCGCTCGTTCCGATCGACAGGCTGGACCGGGCGACCGCCGTCCGGACCCGCCTGTTCGACTTCCGCCGCGGTGATGTCGGCGGCATGACCGGCTGGACGATCAACGGCCGCGCCTATTCCGTCGACGATGTGATCGCCGAGCCCACACTGGGCGAGGTGGAGATCTGGCGCTTCAGCACCGATCTCAATCATCCGATCCATGTGCACCTCAACCAGTTTCAGGTGCTCTCCCGCAATGGCAAACCACCACATCCGACCGATGCGGGCTGGAAGGACACCCTCAATGTGGCGGCCACCGAAGTAGCCGAAGTAGCCATCCGCTTCACCGACTACGCAGGCCGCTTCGTCCTGCACTGCCACAATCTCGAGCACGAGGACATGGCCATGATGGCGGCCTTCACCACCGTGCAATAGCTGTTGGGCAGGGCAATTCGCTGGCTGACGCAGCTAATCCGTTGTGCCCCAACCGGATCAATGCGCGTTCTGTTGTCCTCCCGCTTTGAACAGACCGATCGACTCGTTTTTCTCGGCGTAGGATGACTTCGAGGATTGCCCAGGCGGGCAACTATTTGGAGCGCCGCCGACTAGGGCATGAACAGAACGAAAGGCTATGGAGCGATATGGATAACTTGATTCAGATGTTTGCCAACAGCTTGGTCGGCGGCCTTGGTTGGGGTCTCGGCAACGGTGTCGCTAACGCGATCCTCGGTGCATTCGGCAGCGCTTAGCAGCCCGTAATATCCTGTTGCGCAGCCGGTAAGCACTCGCTGCGCAGCGGATCGGGCAATAGCCAGATGTAAGGATCGCGTCACCAGCCGCAAGTCAGGGCGAAAGCCGAGCAACCTGCGAATGCCCGTTCACCGATCTGTCAGCAGAACGGAACGCCCACCGATCCATCCAGGCTGGTGTGGAACAGCACGCAGACCAGATGGTTCAAGGTCTGATAGGCAGACCCGCTGCGCGGCCCGAGAATCCCCGACGCCGAATCGGCCGACCCCATGGGAATCCCCGAATCAACAGGCTGCATCCCACTGACCGGCGTCGCCTGCGCAGGCCCGGCCAGCGCCGCTACCGGCGTACACAACGCGGCCGCCACAGCAAAAGCTCCGACTATCTTCTTCGAATTCATAATGACCCCACAATTTCTCGAACCTGGCGCGAGCCAGTATTCAACCTCCACCCCACCTCCGACAGCCCCGACACTCGATGCCCCGATCTTCGGGGGCTCCGGAGTGAATTCGTCGAGGCTACGAATTCGCGCTGCTGCCACCGCGCGCCGGACGGAGCGGCCCCGTCAGGCGGCGAGGACGGTGCGGACGATGGACTCGTCGCCGTCGATTTCGACCAGTCCGAGGGTGCGGGCTTCGCTGAGGGTGAGGGCGCCGGCGGCGAGGCCGAGGATGTAGGCGGGGTCGGCGCGGACGGTGGCGTCGAGGGCGCGGCCGTCATGCGGGCCGACCTCGAACCCGGCGGGCGTCGCGCGGAGTTGGAAGGGCGGGCCGCCGATCTCGAGGCCGATCGTCGCCGAGGGGCGGACTTCGACCCGGGCGTCGAGCAGAGCTGGTACGGCGAGGGCGAGCCATTCGGGGCGGAAGGAGTCGCCCTCGGGGCCGCGGAGCATCAGGGGGGTGGACCAGCGGATCAGGCTCTCGATCGGCCGGCGTAGTTCGGCGCCCCACGGTGTGAGGGCGTACTCGACCACGTTGCCGACCCCCGCTAGTCGTCGCTCGACCACGCCGGAGGTCTCGAGGTCGCGGAGCCGGTCGGCGAGCAGATTGGTCGCGATGCCGGGTAGACCGTCGATCAGGTCTCGGTAGCGGGCAGGGGCGCTGAGGAGCTGGCGGACGATGAGCAGGTTCCATCGGTCGCCGACGACTTCGAGGGACCGGGCGAGCCCGCAGTACTGGCCGTAGCTGCGCATCATTTCCTTCAATCGCTTGAATTTCTCAAGTACACGTGAGATCCTCAAGCTTACCGTGCTGCCGAGCTCAGAGGGGTTCACGATGGCCGATATCACCAAGAGCGTTCGGCCCAGCTGGGTCGACGACGACCTGTTTCCGTTCGAGAGCCGTTTCGTCGATATCGACGGGCACGCCGTGCACTACGTCGACGAGGGGTCGGGTCCGACACTGCTGCTCCTGCACGGCAACCCGACCTGGTCGTTCCTCTGGCGCGATGTGATCGGTGCGTTGCGTGACGAATTCCGTTGCGTCGCACTGGATTATCCGGGCTTCGGGCTGTCGACTGCGAAGCCCGGCTACCGTTACCTGCCTGAGGAGCACGCCGACGTGGTCACCAGGTTCGTCGACACGCTCGATCTCGAGGGTGTCACTATGGTCGGGCAGGACTGGGGTGGCCCGATCGGCATGGCGGTCGCACAGCGGCGGCCGGGTGTCTTCGATCGGTTGGTGCTCGCCAACACCTGGGCGTGGCCGGTCAACGGCGACCTGCATTTCGAGGCCTTCTCGCGCATCGTCGGCGGGCTCCCGATCCGCTTTCTGGTTCGGCGGCTCAACCTGATCGTCAACGCGTTCATCCCCATCGGTCATCGACGGCGGAAGCCGAGCGCGGCTGAGATGACCCACTACCGCCGGGCGCTGGATACGCCCGAGCGTCGCCAGGCCTGTGCAGTGCTCCCCGGCCGGATCGTCGCCAGCCGGGCCTTCTTCGCCGAGGTCGAAGCCGGCCTTACCGACATCGCTCACCTCCCGACATTGATCGTGTGGGGTGACGCCGACTTCGCCTTCCGGCCCCAGGAGCGTGAGCGGCTGGAAGCGACGTTCCCTGACCACAAGACCGTGATCGTCGAGGGTGCGGGCATCTATGTGGAGTCCGACGCGCCCGAAGAGTTCGTCGCCGCGATCCGCGACTGGACAGCGACGTAGCGGACCAACGGACCTGAACCGATACGCCCAGCGTCCATGATCGCAGCGGACGCGGGATCTTCAGCGGCTACCTGCATGGTCATCGGCACGTGCGTGCGTTCGGCCGGCCTCGGATGGCCTCCGCCAGTTGATCTTCCGCCGCACGGCGCTGGCCGGTTCGGCCAGCGCGGTCAGCGGCAGATTAGTGCGTTAGTGGGTACCAGGCCAGCGTGTGTCGGAGCCACACAGGCGTGAGAGCAGAAGCCTTGCGAACAGTTGCCCACCGGGCGGTGTCAGTGCCCGTCGCTATGGTCACCGCATGCCTCACCCCGCTCCGCACACCTTCGACCAGGTATGGACCCATTTCCTCCATCACCTCCGCGTGTACTCGCCCGCCTCCGCCGCGACGCTGCAACCCGGCGCCACCGCCGAGCAGATCGCGCATCTGGAAGCTGTCCAGGGTTTCGCGCTGCACCCCGACGTCCGGGCACTGCTCGAGCATCACAACGGCACCGTGTATGTCGACGGGAATGCCGCCGAAGGGGCCGAATTCCTGCCGCTGGGGTACATGCTCGACCCGATCGACCAGATCCTCGCCGGTCACGAATGGCGAACCACATTCAGCGCCGAGAATCGAGCATTGGGTTTGGGCGAGGATACCCTCTACGGCCATGCCCACCAATGGGTTCCGATCGCTCACTCCATCGACGCCGGTATCTTGTTCGTCGAGCACCGCCCCGGACCGACCTACGGTCACGTCATCGAATTGGGTATCGGCTCGGGCGCTTTCGAAGGCACCCTGTGGGCCGACACGCTGCTCGAATTCTTCGACGCCCTCACTTACTCCCTCGACACCCGCACCCCCTTCGACGACTGGATCCCTGGAGTGCGAGAGTCGGACCTCACTGGGAAGTTCGTTATGCACTGGACGTTTCCACCGGTACCGCCCGTGGACGATAACGCTCGGCAAAGACTGATCAATCTCTATGGCAGTCATCCGATGGATATCCCGAATGGTCTTAGACTCTCGCACATCACTTGTCCCGAATGTCAGCAACAGGTGCATATAGAGACAAATCGCAGCGGCGGCGCTAGATACCTGCAAGTCCACAACCACCCCGGCGACGGGCACGTGTGCCCCGCATCCAACTGCGGAATCACAGACTCGCAAATCGACCGCCACTGACCGGCCTGTAAGTCCTGGTCGAGCACCGAGGCAATTCGCTCGCCACGCAGCCGCAGGATGGCCACACCACCCGCCATCCGTGACCGAACACACTCAATTCGGCCACGGACATCAGAAGGGTCCGAGTTGCCTCGGGCCCGCTGATCTTCCGCAGTGCGGGCGGGCGGGTGAGGGTCAGGCCGGGGCGCCGAGCGGCGGGTGCTCGAGCACCGAAGGCCTGTACTCGACCAACTGGATGCGGCCGTCGAAGGTGCGGTGCTCGATCATCTCGAGGGCAACATCTGGATAGCCGTCGTAGATGCGTTCGGCACCCGTGGCACCGGTGATCACCGGGAACATGACGACCCGGAATCGGTCGACGAGTCCGGCTCGGAGCAGGGACCGGCACAGGCTCACGCTGCCGATCGTGGCCAGAAGCCCGGAGCTACCCGCTTTCATGGCGCGGACCGCTTCGACGGCGTCCTCGCGCACCAGCGTGGAGTTGGCCCACGTCAGCGGACCCTCGAGTGAGGAGGAGAACACCACCTTGGACGCTTTCGTGAGCTCGTCGACGGACGCCTCTTCTTCTGGCCTGAACTCGTCCAGGCCCGCGGGGACCTCGCCGGCGGCGAAGCCCGACATCAGTCGGTAGGTGTTCGCTCCCATCAGATGGGTGGCCTCGGGTTGCTCGCCGAGCCATGCGAGGTACTCCGGGCCCTTGAGGCCCCAGAACCCGGGCCATCCCTCACCCGACGCATACCCGTCGAGAGAGGTGATGAAGTCGACGAGAAGCTCCGACATGGCGATGTCCTTTCCTCGGGTGTCACAAGCTCTGACCGACCAGGAGCCACAAACTCATCGGCCACGCCGTGAGGAAACGAGGTAAACCTATGACACCGCAAGCGATCCTCTCGTCCGAGGGGGGCTGGCCCCAACAGCCGTGTAAGCGGCAGAAGCGTGCGTTCGGCCGACAGGCTGGCTGCCCGAGAAGGTCTCTGCCCGTTGATCTTCGGGTGCGCCGCGCGACCTTTTCGAACGGGCATGAGCGCGCCTTGTTGAACAAGCGCCTCAACCCTCGGACCCGTAACCTCCTGCTTGTGGACACAAGTGGGGCGGGATCGGCTGTGCCGGATGGACGGAAGAAGCGGTATTCGCCGATCAGATCGGTTGCCACGCTGCTCGCCGTCGGCGTATATCTGGCTGCGGCCACCAGACTGATCGTCAGCAGAGATTCCAACGATGCGATCGCGGGCCGTCTATTCGATCTTGCGCTTCTTGCCAGTATCGTGGCGAGCTTCTTCGCGCTTCTCTGGCAAGATCCAGCCGCGCCAGGTAGCTGGCGGAGGGGATGGACAAAGCGTCGGGTACTTTTCGTGTTCGTCACGTCTGGCGTGCTTCTGACCGGCGCTACCTGGTCATTCTTCGGCGGGGGCACGGTAACGGGCCAACTGATGGGCCAAACGACCATGGTTGCTGCCATGCTCATCAACGCGTGGAGCCCGAATTGGGTTCAGCAGCGATAGCTGCGCCCAGTTCGAATGATCTCCACGGCCATAGAGTCACCCGGTCATCGGCATGAGCGCGCACCAGGGAGAGCTGTCGGCCAACCGGTTTGGACGGCCGACCAACGCGCGCAACGCGGCATTACAGGATGCGAGGCTGACCGGGCGCCCGCCACTCGGCGTAGTCCTGCGCAGAGTTCCCATAGATCCACGCCCACTCCCCGCCGGCACGGCAGTGCACCGCCGTCAGAACCATCGACACCACATCGATAAAGGAATCCTGGAACGGTGTTAGCACCACCGGCTCAAATCCACGTCGGTCGAAGAACACGTCGGTATCGCGGCTCTCGGAGATCCGCACGTTCATCCATCGGCCGTCGAAGCTACGAACGAATGTCTCGCCCACATACCGCTGGAACCGATCGACCACTGCAGCGTGCTCCGGCTCGAACAAGGGGTCAACGGCGGAGAACATGGCCATGAAAACTCGCTCCGCATGCGCCAAGCCCACCGCGGTGAACGGATCACCCGGCATGTCAGGCGCATCCACAGCGAAGTACGTCTCGAGCGCGCCGTCCATCTCCGACAACCACGTCAGCCACGCCGGATCATGCTGGTCTTTCTCCCGCTGCCGCAACGCCGCCCGGCTCAACTTTCGGTAGCTACCCATCCCCGATTCCTCGTCTCGATGCAACGCGGGATCAGCCGCGCACCAAGCCCTCACACTAGGTCGTCGACATGAGTACGCACCCGATGGCCGTACAGCGTTCTCCCCGTGGATCTTCCGAGAGCCTGCGGTGGCCGGTTCGAACAGCGCACTATGCGGCAGAAGCGTGCGATGATGTCAGATCCGCGTCAGTGCACGGTTCGGGCGATTGCCAGTAGGTGTGCGCTGGCATTGATCAGCAGTGGGTCCTGCTCAAGCATTCGCGCACAGTGCAATGCTGCTGTCACGAGAGATGGAAAGTTGTGTTGGCCGGCGTGATCGAGTGTGGGCCAGGCCGGACCTTCGATGCCGTAGATATCGACATCCAGGAGACCGGCTGCCTCGATCTCTGTACGGAGTTCGTCTGCGGTATGCCAGTGAGTCCGAACGAATCCGACGTGCCCGTCGTAGTCACTTGTGGCGATCACTTCGCGCACCGCATCTGCCAGCGTGACGTCGAGGCTGCCGTTGGTACCCGTCTCCAGAGCCGACAGATAGCGACTTATCGCGGCCACGATCAGGATGCCTCCGGGACGAAGTACGCGCACGGCCTCATTCAAAGCCGTTGCGCGCTCTTCGGATTCGGTGAGGTGGTACATCGGTCCGAGCAGCAGGACGACATCGACACTGTCGGCGGGAGCGGGCAGCTGCCGGGCATCGCCCAGTTCCGCGATCACCCCGGGCAGCGTCGCAGCCATCTCGACATGTTCGGGTACCGGGTCGATGAGGTGCACAATGTGACCGTTGTTCGCCAACCATTCGGCATGGACCCCAGTCCCGCCCCCGACATCGAGCACTCTTATCGGCGCAGTGAGGACGCGCCGGATCAGTTCTTGTGTGCGAAGGAACTCCAGACGTCCGTGAGGGGATCTGGAGAGGCGATCGTCTTCCGAGGCGTTGGAATACTGCTGTGCGACATCAGAAGTCATATCGAATCCTGAGCCGTGTCTGTACACGACGGCAACGGATTTTGCTTTGGGGGTGCTTCGGGCCATCGCACGCAACTCGGCTACTCGGACATCCCAGTTGCGTAAGTTGTCAAGTGGCGCTAGCGGTTTGGCGGTGGGCCAGGCGGTTTCTTCATTCACCGAGCGGTTATTGCATCATGTTGATCGAAACCCCGAGATCTGATCCGCGGCGGCTGTTGCCCATATCGTGAACAAACCCGGAACAAGCCCGCGACTGGCCCTGTTCGACCTCGACGACACGCTGATCGATCTGAGCGGCGCCTACTCCTGGTGGGCCGCCGAATTCGCCGAGCGGCACCGGCTGAGAGCTGATTCGATCAGCTGGCTGAACACCGCGCCAAAGGTCTTTCCCGGCCCGAAGGATCGACTACTTGCCCAGGCCAAAGCGCAGTTCGGGCTCTCCGAGAGTGTCAGTGAACTCTGGAACCAGTATCGGCGCAGGATCCCGGAGCTGGCACAGGCTCGCCCCGGTGTGCTCGACGGGCTCGCGCGTCTGCGGCGCGACGGCTGGATGGTCGGGATCGTGACCAACGGAGCCCTGGACAACCAACTCGGCAAGATCCGCCGCACAGGGATCGCCGAACATGTTGATGGCTATGTCATCTCGGGTGAGGTCGGTTTGCGCAAGCCGGACCCGCAGATCTTCCGTCTCGCCGCACGGCAGGCGGGAGCCGAGACCGCTGAAGGCGGGTGGATGATCGGAGACGACCCGATCCTGGATATCCGGGGCGGGCGCAGCACGGGAATGTCGACCTGCTGGGTCTCACACGGCCGCGAGTGGACCGGTGGTGTCCTTGGACCTGATGCCAGCGCGCAGGACACATGTGATGCCATCGACACATTGCTGGCGCTGGCCAGCGTACGGGAATGATCTACGACTGCACGGTGACGAGCACACTCAATTCGGCAGTAGCGCGCATTGCGAAGTCCGTTGCCGGGGACGCAGATCCGGCCTTATCGTGCACTGGGCGGCTTCAAATGGTGGTTTCCTGCCTGAATCGCGGCGAAAGTGCACGAATAGGCCGGATGGCCTGCCACGCGATCCTCTGGAGAGCTCTGCAACCGTTTCGAATTCGCGCGGGAAGCGGCAAGACAGGATGTCTGTCGTGGATCAGCGAGCTCTTGTGAGCTCCCTGTCTGACCTTCCAGCGTCGAGCACGCTGACCGGCTGGGTCGGTACGGGTCGGGTAACCGCGAGTGTTTCGCCCCGGGACTCCGCGATGGTTGTCGGTTGGTGTCGGTAGGTTGTCGGCGGTGAAGACAGGAGTGGTTGTGGCCGACGATGATTGGGCGGGTCTGGCGAAGGACATCACGTGGGTCTTGTACCCGGACTGGGACAATGACGAGCGGATGATCTCACCGAAGGATGGCGACAGCGTCCAGCTACGCGACACGCTGACCGGACAGCGGGTGCTGTTCTGGGCTGAGGACAAAGGCATCACTATCAGGGTGACGGTGCCGGACGATCCGACGGACGCTGATCGATTGCGGTCGGTGCTCGATTCGCAGCGGACAACGTCGTTTTCGATGGTCCGTGACTATGAATCGGGTCGGATGGTGCCCAACGATCAACCGCTGTGGCGACCTGTCGAGCTTCGCGGTGGTCGTGAGGAAACCGCGAAGGGCAGCGGGCAACGGATCGAGGAGTACGCACGCGAGTGGTGGACCGGCTGGCGCCATAACGCCGGATATCGGGACGAGGTGGCGACTGCGATCATCGCGGTCCTTCGTGACGGATTGCGCACCACACCTGCACATCTGCGCGTGAGCGCGTACAGCAACTACGGGCCAGATCGAGCCCCTCGCGTCGGTGATGTAGCTCCGGATCGGCCCGCCTCGCGCGGTTTGTCCCCGCACTGTTCGGATTGGGACGAATTCGCCAGCCGTCTCGAGTGGGTGTTGACCACCTTGCCCAACCTGGGCTACCTGAACCTATCGATCCCCGGGCGATCATTGTCCATGCAGCTCAGCAAAGAGCTGGACGACGCGATCCGGGGACTGTGCTCAACCGGCGCTGACGCGAGCGCCCGAGAACCGCAGGATCGAATGAGTGACTTGGGATGGCGCTGGGGCACGCCCTACGGGCTCGAAGGCATGGTCGAGTTCGAACAATGGACCACCCCGCCGGCCGGGACCGGAACAGTGGCCCCGACCTTGGATCGGCTGGTAGCTCTGGTGGTCACGACATTGCGCACCGTCGGCGGCGCTGAGCGGCCAAGCGATCTCGCATTCGAGGCGTTCTCGAACTTGGCAGGGGTCGACGATATGTCTTATGTGTCTGCCGATCTCGGCGTGCCCCATGCCTGATTCGTCGACACCAGAGAATGCGGCGGCGACGTACTCCTCAGAGACGTCCCAGCACGCCGGCCGTCTATCTGCGTGTTGGATCGGTCACTCGTAATCGCAGGGGTGAGCTGATCATTCACCACTGCCGGAACGGGCACGACCCATCCTGTAATCGGTGCGGGTTCAGGTGGTCAACGCAACTCTTCATCGAGTGCTTCTGATTGTGCGGAATCCGAGAGTTTGTCGAATCGGCACGCTTGGTTGATCTTCCGCCGCGCCGGGCTTCCCAGGCGATGGCACGGACAGTCAGCGGAACAGGCGGAAGAACCCGCGCACCTGCTCGACCAGCGACTTCGGCTGCTCGAGCGCGGCGAAGTGGCCACCATGCGGCAACTCCTCGAACCAGCGCAGGTCGGTGAACCGCAGCTCGGCCTCCCGCCTCGACGGGCGGGTGATGTCGCGCGGGTAGACCGACAGCCCGGATGGTGCGGTCACCTTGTCCCGGAAGTTGGCGAAGCTCTCCCAGTACAGGCGCGCCGACGACGCGGCCGACGCGGTGAACCAATAGACCGAGATCTCGTCGAGGATCGTCTGCCGCGACAACGCGTCCTCGGGATGGCCGTCGTTGTCCGTCCACGCCCAGAACTTCTCGGCGATCCAGGCGGCCTGCCCCGCCGGGGAGTCGGTGAGGCCGTAGCCGAGCGTCTGCGGCCGGGTCGCCTGGATCGCCGAGTACCCGCGGCCGGTGCGCTGGAACCCCTTCTCGGCCTCGAGATTCGCCAGCTCCGCGGGCGTCGGGTCGTCGAACATGCCCGCCGCCACGGATCCCAGGTTCAGGTGCACGCCGGCGACCCGCTCGGGCGCCACCTCACCCAGCGCGCCGGACACCGCCGAACCCCAGTCACCGCCCTGTGCGCCGTACCGTTCGTAACCCAGCGAGACCATCAACGTGTCCCAGGCGCGCGCGGTGCGAGTGACACCCCACCCGGTCGTCGACGGCTTGTCACTCCAGCCGTATCCGGGCAACGACGGCGCGACCACGTGGAACGCGTCCGCCGGGTCACCGCCGTGTGCGCGCGGGTCGGTCAGCGGGCCGAGGACCTCCAGGAACTCGAGCACCGAACCCGGCCACCCGTGCGTGAGCACCAGCGGGAACGCGTCCGGCTCCGGCGAGCGGACGTGCAGGAAGTGGATGCCCAGCCCGTCGATCGTGTCGCGGTACTGCGGGAACACGTTCAGCCGCTCGGCGAACCCGAAGTCGTAGTCCTCGGCCCAGCTGCGGCAAAGCTCCTGCGCATACGCCAGCGGCAACCCCTGTGACCAGTCGTCCACCGGCTCGGGCTCGGGCCACCGCGTCCGTCGCAATCGTTCACGCAGGTCCGCGATCTCGGCTTCGGTGATGCTGACCTCGAATGGCTCGGCGGACATGGCAAGGCTCCTTACTGGTCAAGGCGTTATCGGATCAGATGCTCGAATCCGCGCAACAGTAGCCATGGTCGCCACGGGAATATTCCGAGCAGATGTACCCGCGGTCCAGCTCGCCCAGTTCGACACGCGAAACCTACGCCGGGGCAACGACAAAGGCGGCAACGAACACGGCGAAAGATACATGTAATCGGCAGACCAGTGCGTCGTGTGGGACCAGATCCCTGCTGCCGGTTGATCTTCCGCGGTGTCGCGCTGGCCGTTCCGAACAGCGCGGCACGCGGCCTGAGGGGACGTTGGGTCAGCCCGTCCTCAGTGGCCGACTCCTGCCCCCAGCCTCACGGTAGCCGCCGAGTCACCCCACACCCGCGCCGACGTTTCTGGTGATGCATACGAACCATCACATCGGCATTTCAGTGCGTTGCCGATGATCGAGATGACCTCAGCCCGTTGACCTTCGGGGTTACCGCCTGGCCGCTTCGAACAGCGCGCCACGCGGCATTATTGTGCGTTCGTTGCACGGTCGAGAGGGTCGACGCCTGTGCGGGACGAACTGGCGGCCCATAGCTGGGCGGCGGTGTCGGGGTCGGTCATGTGCGGGTGAGGGGTTACTTGGTGTGGTTGGCCGCGGAGGCCGAAAACTCTTGGTCCCCAGAGTTGCCCGCTCGTGATCTCGGTGTCCAGGACGGCTCGGACGATGGGGTGGGCCCCTGCGTGTTTGCCGTGCAGCACCATATTCGCGGGGAGTCCGCGCAGGTGTTGAGCGGTGGTGCGACTGAACAGCGGTGGCCGTGGCGGGGTCAAGATGTCCAGGGCGCCGCCGGGGTGCACGACAATGCTGGCGGTGTCGGCGCCGCGGGCACGCAGGCGGCGATCGAGTTCGAAACCGAACAGCATCTGCGCTAGTTTCGAACGCCCGTAACTACGCTTGGGCCGATAGTCGTGCTCGGACTGCAGATCGGCGAGATCGAGCCGCTCCGACCGGGCCGCGAAACTGCCCACGGTGATCACCCGGCTGCCTGGGGCGGCCGTCAGCATCGGCGCCAGGTGAGCGATCAGTGCGAAATGCCCGAGATGGTTTGTCGCGAACATCAATTCGTGCCCCTGGGCGCTCACGCGGCGTTCCGGACCCGACAGCATGACCCCGGCATTGAGCACGACCGCGTCCAAGCTGTCGATGCCCAGGGCATCGACCGTCGCAGGCAGCGAGGACAGATCCGCCAGATCCAAGCGCACTTGACGCAGCCGAGCACCCTCGACCCGTGTCCGGATCGCTTGCATCGCCAGGTCGCCCTTGACGGTGTCTCGGCAGCCCAGCACCACGGTGGCGCCGCTGGCCGCGAGTTGTTCTGCGGCGAAATACCCGATGCCCGCGTTGGCGCCGGTCACCAGAAATGTCTTCCCATCGGCACGACGGCCGCTCTGCCAGCTCATGCCATCAACCCTCACAGCAAGCTCTTGCACCGCCCTCACATCCCACTGGCATGCCGGCTCACAGGCGGATGCGTGATCGGCTGCGCTGCCCAACTTCGAGCTCGCCACACCGAGCTCGGCGCGGCCACCGATACTCGGTGGCGTCAGACAGTGGCCAGGGCGGCTGTTCGGGTTTCCTTGTGCTGGACAGTGAATGTGGCGATTACGCAGAGGATTGCGACTACGAAACAGGCCAGGGTGTACCAGAGGTTGCCGATGGGGTCGCCCTTGGTGGTCACACCGTTTGTGGCGTTGAGGAAGTCGGGTAGGGCTGTGGCCCAGAGCAATGCGAAGACGGCTAGGTAGGCGACGCTGTAGTAGCGGATGAGATTGTTCGAGTAGCGGGGGATATCGGCGGGGTCCTGGCGCAGGCGCTGCCATTGGCGGAACAGCACTACGGCCGCTACCAGGCTGAGGATGATCAGTTCGGCGGCGTAGAGGAAGCCTCCGGCTGTGGTGCTGAACGAGCCGGCAATCGTTGCGGGGAGCGGCAGGATGAAGGTGCCCAGGGCGGCCAGTAGGCCGATAACTATTGTGCGCCAGACCAATTGGATTCCGGTGAAGCTCCGGCCCCGGTCCACATGGCGGCCGGCGAACCAGTACACGAAGAAGGCCAGCGACATCGGCCACAGGGCGGCGAACACCACCACACTCGGCAGGGGCACCGAATCGAAGAAGGGCTGGTTCAGTGAATTCTTGGTCGACCATTCCCACCAGCGCAGCTGCGGGCCGAGGTGGTCGAAGATCTCATAGAACGCGTGATGCACGAAGCCGACGCAGACCGCGCCGACGAGCGCGCCGTACTGCTTGAAAACGCCCAGCATTCGGACGATCTCGTATGCCACCGTGGCCATGAACGGGTAGATCGCCACGATGTACAGCGGCAACCGGCCCCAGAGGAAATCCACCGTGAACACATTGTGCGCGAACATGGTATCCACATGACCGCTGATGCCGAACGCCGCGGGGAAGTACAGCGGCGGTTCGATGATGAAAAGGTATGCGGTAGCGCCGAACCAGAGCACCAGGTTGGTGGGATCGCCGCGGCGCAGGCGCACGATGGCGAGCACCAGTGCCAGCACCGAGCCGAGAATGACGGTGACCTCGAGCACCGGCAGGGTCCAATTCTCCAGTCCCAGTGGGTTTCGCACCTCGAGGAGTCCACCGGCCTGCTGACAGGAGAAGCCGAGCGCCTTCGCCAGCTGGTCGAAGGTGGATGAGCAATGGTCCGACATCAGTTCACCTTCGCATCCGCGGTGTACCAGCGCGAGACGTCGTAACCGGCTTCGTAGCGCTCGAACCACACAGCGGCGAGATCCGGCAATTTCTCGTGGGCCGGATTGTGTTTCGGCAACTGACTGCGAATGATCCCGGCCATGGCGATGAGTTGCGGACCCAGTCGCAGATCGTCGAACGCGCGTGGCATCGGGCCGTTGTCCTCGAAGTGCAGCCTGGGAATCAGCTTGCGCAGCTTCTGTTTGCCGCGGTGCGAGGCGAACATCGCCAGCGCATCGGACTTGCGATCTTCCAGCGGTACATGCTTGTTGAATCCCGCGCACGCGATCCTGATGACCTTCATGACGTGCCGGAAGATCGACGGGGCCATCCGCATGCGGTACGCATCGCTGCCGACCATGGAGTCGAAGATGATGAGCGCGGAACTGCGGTGCTCGACTTCCTCGACGAAATGCCAGATGAACAGTGAGGCGACCCGGTCGTCGCCGGGCTGGAACAGGGTCGAATCATTGTCGAGCATCAGCTTGAACACCGAGGTGAAGGTCGCTTCCAGGTCTGCGGTGTAGGCCAGCCGGTAGTTCAGCGGGGTCTTCGAGGTGAGCTGATCGAATTCGCCGATCACCTCATCCAGCGTCTCCTGCAGTCCCGGATACGACCTGATCAGGCCCCGGACATGTTGGCGGTGTGCGGTCGAGTGCTGGCCCTCCTGTCGCATGAAGGCATCCGCCTCCTCGGCGACCGCGGCATCGGTGATCAGCGGCTTCGCCTGCGTGATCATCTGCACGATCATCTTCTCGAAGCCGATGGCCAGGAACGAGACGGCATTGGCCATGCTCGAAAAGGCCGGATTTTCCTCGTTCCAGAGGAAGGGGACGTCGTAGTCCTCGAAGGCGAAATTCATCTTCCGCACCACCAGATCTGTCATCAGGTCAACATACAAACATACAGAGCAACGTACAAGTGTATGATTGCCTCGATCGGCGAGGCATTGAGCGGAGATGCGACAACCCCCTGGTAGCGTCGACGCAGTGGCAAGAAGGCGCGGGTGGGGCGGCAGTCCGCCGGAGAGTGATGACGAGGCGTCGCGTCGAATCGTCACTGCCGCAGTCGAATTGATCGGGCGGACCGGCTCGGAAATCAGCATTGCCGATGTCGCCGAATCTCTCGGTGTCATCCGTCAGACGGTGTACCGGTACTTCCCGAGTGCGGATGCGCTCATGCGCGCCTCGGCCATCGCCTCGGTCGACGGCTACCTGGATCGGCTGACACAGCAGGTGAAAGGCATGGAAGATCCGGTCGAAGCCATGACCGAAGCGGTCGTCTACACCCTGACGCAGGTGCCCCGGACCCCGCACCTGGGCATTCTGCTTTCGGCCACCTACTCCAGCGTCCACCCCGAAGGCATCACCTCCGAAGAGGCGCAGGCCTTCGGCATGACCATGATCCGGCGCTTCGACGTCGACTGGGAGCACTACGGCTACGACGACGCATCGCTGCACGAACTCGTCGAATATCTGCTGCGGACCATGCAGTCCTTCTTCATCGCCCCGGGCAATCCGCCGCGCAGCGCCGCCGACCTGCGCCGGTACTTGCGCCGCTGGATGGGGTCGGCCATCATCGCTCAGACCACGAACCGGGTCTGACGCGCGGCTAGGGCGCAGCGAGGACGGCGATCGGGCGGACCCGGGTGGCGCGCACGGTGGTCGAAACCGTTGCGGCGAAGGCGATCAGGACGGTTCCGCCGACAATGCCGAGATACATCAGCACCGAACCGTGCGGGGTCGGCGAACCGGTTTTGACCAGGGAGTACGGAACAACCGTGGTCATGGCGGCGATCGTGCCGAGTCCGACGGCAATGGCGGCCGAGACGGCGCTCTCGGTGGTGACCATGCCCAGTACCTGGCCGCGGGTCGCTGAAGTCAGTTGCAGCACACCGAATTCGCGCCGCCGATGCCAAGTGGCGGCGATCAGTGAGTTGGTCACGGCAATGCCGCAGAAGGCGATGATCATCGCCACCACCAGATAGTTGGCGACGGCGAACTGCGGACCGACATCGTCCGCGGCGGGCCTGGGGACGCTGTCCTCCGTGCTCTGCATGTAGAGCGTGCCGGTCGCGATTCCGACGAGCATTGCGAGCGGCCCGACGACGGTGCTCGACAATGCCGCGCGGGCACCGAGATTGCGCATGGCCAACCGGCCGACACTGCTCGGCACCGCGCCGGAGATGCGTCCGGCTATCGCGACCACGGTGGGGCACAGCAGCGCCAGTCCGATCGAAACCCCCACGCAGGCAGGGCCTGCCGAAGCGGCGAGCACCGGATTGTCCGCCATGAAGAGCGTCCCGATCCCGGCGCCCAGGCCCAGGGCGGTGGACAGCAGACCGAAGCGGAGCCTCGGCCTGGACAGCAGCCTGGATTCCTCTGGTGCGCCGGACGATTCCGCTAGCGCCAGTACCGGCGCGATATTCGACGCTCGCTTGCCTGCGATCACCGCCGCCGCTACTGCCGCGAGCATGGTAATCACGGCACCGGAAATTACTGTCCGCCACGTGGTTACGAGTTCGATCGGAGCGTGGACGACGCCCGCGCCCAGCATTCGGCTCAGCAGGAACGCGCCGAGTCCGATACCGGGCAGCACCCCCACGGCGGTGGCCGGAAGCGCGATGGCGACCGTCTCCACCAGCACCATGCGCCGCACCTGCCCCGGTGTGGTCCCAATGGCCCTGAGCAGAGCCAACTCTCGTCGCCGCTGCTGGACCACGAGGGTGACGGTGGAGGCAATGCCGAACACCACGATGGCCATGGCCCACCCGCCCATGATCGCGGCCAGGATGACCATCGAGTGCCCATTGCCCGCGGGCGCGGCGAGCCCGGTTTCCGTCAGTGTCGCGAACGAGGTGAGAAGCGCGGTCCCCGTGGCGATTACCCCTCCGGAGGCGAGATACGCGGCGGGGCGGGCCCGTATCGTTCCCAGTGCCAGCCGCCCGATCACCGGACACCGCCCGCAGCGCCCAGCGTCGCCATCCGGGCGGCGACCGCATCGGCGGTCGGGCGATGCATCAGATCCACGTTGTGTCCGTCGGCGAAGAAGACGACGGCATCGGCCACGGAGGCTGCCAGCGGATCGTGGGTGACCATGACGACTGTCCGGCCGGCGATATCGACGGCCTCCCGCAGCAGCCTCAGCACCTCGGCTCCCGCATGACTGTCGAGTGCACCGGTCGGCTCGTCGGCGAAGATCACCGCCGGCTCGCTCAGCATGGCCCGCGCGATCGAAACTCGTTGCTGCTGACCGCCGGACAGGGTCGCGGGCCGGTCGTCCAGGTGACCGGCCAGGCCCAGACGGGTCAGCAGGTCGGACAGCATTTGTGCATCGACCCGGCGTCCCGCGAGTTCCACAGGGAGCGTGACGTTTTGCCGGACGGTCAGTGTGGGCACCAGGTTGTAGGACTGGAAGACGAAGCCCAGCCGGTCGCGGCGCAGCCGGGTCAGTTCGACCTCGTCGAGCGTGGTCAGCTCGATCCCATCGATGGTCACCGAACCCGAGTCCGGGCGGTCCAGTCCGCCCGCGCACTGCAGCAGGGTGCTCTTGCCCGAGCCGGACGGGCCCATGACCGCCGTGAACGAGCGCCGGGGGAAGGCCAGTGATACGCCACTGAGCACGGTCGTGGCGGCAGGGCCGGAACCGTAGGTTTTGACGACGTTGCGGAGCACGACCGTGTGCGGGGAGAGGGCCTGCGGTGGGGCGTCTTGCCGATACGATGTACGAGTCATAAATACACCGTATCCAATGTCGTGCAGTGTGGGCGACTGAGATTTTATTTATGCAGCTAAAGATCCTATTCGAGTGTTAATTTCGCCATATTATCGACACGCAGTAGGCATCGGGTAAGCTTTTGTCACGGTATCCTAGTTCGTGACGAAAAGAGTGGGGCATGGCGAATTGCCAAGTGTGCGGACGCGCACTGGAGTCCTCGGAGCGTGGACGGCCGGCGCAATACTGCTCACGCGCCTGCCGGGCGCGGGCCTACCGGGAACGGGTAGCGGAGAAGCAGCGTGCTGATATCGGACAGCCCGCGGATCCGACTACCGCACTCACCACCGAGCACGTTGTGCGGTCCGCCATCGCGCTGGCGGACCGGGAGGGCGGCAGCGGACTCTCCATGCGCCGCACCGCGGCCGAACTCGGTGTCGGCGTGATGTCGCTGTACCGCTACGTGCCGGGCAAGGAGGAGCTGGGCGAACTCATGGTCGACGCGGTCTTCGGTGACCGTCCGCTGCCCGACCCCGGCCCGTCGGGCTGGCGCGCGAAACTCGAGCTGTCCGCTCGCCAGGAATGGCAGATCTACACCGAACACCCTTGGGTACCACAGCTGTTCGCCATTACGACGCGGCCGCCGGTCGCGCCTCGCATGATGGCCTACACCGATTGGCGGCTCCGGGCCGTCGACGGCCTGGGCCTGGATTTCCCGACCATGGTGCGGATCGCCATCACCCTGTCCACCCACACCCAGAGCGCCGCATACCAATTGGCGCGCGAACGGCAATCCGGCACCACCCGCGAGCAATGGATGGACACGCGCGGCGGTAAGGCCCGAGAGGTAATCGCCGCAGGTAATCTGCCGATGATCGAACGCTTCGGCTCCGACGCGTTCGAGGCCTCGGCGCCGCAGAGCATTTTCGATTTCGGACTCCGGTGTCTGCTCGACGGTGTGGCGAACATCGTGCCGGCTGTGTCAGCCTGAAACCGAGGTGGAACGAGGAGGAAGCCGTGGATTACGAGGGGGAACGATCGCTGCGAGTCACCCTCGAGTTCAGCGATACCGCGCACCGATCGCTCGATGTGCAGTGGTCTGCCGCGACCGCGTGCAAGAAGCTGGAGTACGCGCGGATCTTCCTGGTGGTGCTGGGCGACGACCCGCAGCGGGTGTACCTGAATCTCGTGGATACGCGGCCGTGGGCTTCGGTGCGATTGCCCGAGGCGCTGGCCGAGGGTGAGTACGCCATCGAAATCGATGCCTACGGCAGTGCGAGCTGGGGTGACGGGCGGCTGGATGCGCGCGGGCGCAGTGCCTCCTTCACCGTCGTATAGCGGGCAATGCAGATTATCTGCAACGAAACTATGATGGCGGCATGACTGCTTTGGCGCCCGCGCGTACCGAACCGGACCTGTCGTATCTGCTCGATCACACCAGTCATGTGCTGCGCACCCGGATGGCGTCGGCGCTCGCGGAGATCGGGCTGACGGCTCGGATGCACTGCGTGCTGGTGCACGCGCTCGAGGATGAGCGCACGCAGGCACAGCTCGCCGAGCTCGGGGATATGGACAAGACCACGATGGTGGTGACCGTCGACGCACTGGAGAAGGCGGGGCTGGCCGAGCGCCGGCCGTCCAGGACGGACCGGCGCGCGCGGATTATCGCGGTCACCGCGAAGGGGGCCGAGTTGGCCGGGCGCAGCGCGAAAATCGTCGATGGCGTCCATCAGGAGGCACTCGAGGCGCTGCCCGTGCGCGAGCGCGAGATTCTGTTGAAGGCGCTCAATCGCCTGGTGGACGGTCATCTTTCGACTGCGGCGGAGGCGTCGACGGCACGTCGGGCGCGGCAATAGTCCGTTATAGATTGTCTGCAACGGAACTATCTAGTACGGTCTCTCTTGTTGGTTCGAACAGGAGAAGACCATGACAGTGCCAAAACGTCTTGCCCTCGCGGTGCTTTCGGCCGCGACGCTGATGACGATCCTCGACGGCAGCATCGTGACCGTGGCCATGCCCGCGATCCAGAGCGATTTGGGCTTCACGCCCGCCGGATTGAGCTGGACGGTGAATGCCTATCTGATCGCGTTCGGCGGCCTGTTGCTGCTGGCCGGGCGGTTCGGCGACCTCATCGGCCGCAAGCGGATGTTCCTGACCGGGAACGTGGTCTTCACCGCCGCCTCGCTGCTGGCCGGTGCGGCGACAAGTCCCGGAATGCTGATCGCGGCCCGCTTCCTGCAGGGTGTGGGCAGTGCGATCGCCGCATCGGTGGTGCTCGGCATCCTGGTGACGATCTTCACCGAGAATCGCGAACGGGCAAAGGCCATCGGCATTTTCAGCTTCACGGGCGCGGCCGGCGCCTCGATCGGTCAGGTGCTCGGCGGGGTGCTCACCGATATGCTGAACTGGCACTGGATCTTCCTGATCAATGTGCCGATCGGCGTGCTGACCGTCGCGGTGGCGATCAAGGCGCTGCCCGCGGACCGCGGGGTGGGATTGGCCGCGGGCGCCGATGCGCTCGGCGCGCTGCTGGTCACCGCCGGACTGATGCTGGGCATCTACACCGTGGTCAAGGTCGAGGAGTACAGCTGGCTGTCGGTGCATACGCTGGGCTTGGGCGCGGTGTCGCTCGCCCTGCTGGTCGCCTTCGTGGTGCGTCAGGCGACGGCGAAGAACCCGCTGCTGCCGCTGCGAATCTTCCACTCGCGCAATGTCTCCGGCGCCAATGTGGCGCAGATGCTGACGCTGTCGGCCATGTTCGCCTTCCAGATCATCGTCGCGCTGTACATGCAGAAGGTGCTGGGTTACAGCGCCCTGCAGACCGGTCTGGCCATGCTGCCCGCGGCCCTGGCGATCGGTGGAGTATCGCTGTTCGTCTCCGCTCGGCTCATCACCCGGTTCGGTGAGCGCACCGTGCTGATCGCCGGATTGGTGCTGCTGCTGGCCGGAATGCTCTGGCTGACAAGGCTTCCCGTACATGCCGCCTATGTCCCGGATCTGCTGCCGATGATGGTGCTGATCGCCGGCGGCGGTCTGGCGCTGCCCGCGCTGACGGGATTGGGTATGTCCGGCGCGGCGGCCGACGATGCCGGACTCGCCTCCGGATTGTTCAACACCACCCAGCAGGTCGGAATGGCGATCGGGGTCGCGGTGCTGTCCACCCTCGCCGCCTCCCGGACCGGAAACCGTTTGGCCGCAGGCGCTTCCCATGCGGCAGCACTGACCGACGGCTACCGGCTGGCCTTCGCGGTGGCCGCCGGACTCCTGGCCACCGCGCTGGTCGTCGCCGTCACCGTGCTGCGCCGCCCGGGTACCGCAACAGACGCCGCCCCCGCCCGACTCGTCGCGGCTGCCTAGCTGCCGCACGGAGCCGCCTATGCCGCGCGCACGATTCTGTGTCCCGCACACGAATTCGCCAGCAGATTCGTGCGCGGGACGCAGTTTGTGCGCGGGGGCGGTCGGCAGATTCGTGCGCGGGACGCCGGCTTGTGCGCGGGGCGGCGGGGTTAGGGGCGGGTTTGCGGCCCGGTGTCAGGGGCGTTCGTAGAAGGCGTCGATTCGGGCTTGTGCGGTGGCTGTTGCGGTGGCGAGGACATCGCGGGGCTTGGCGGACTCCGGAGACTTGCCGGCGACCTCGGTGATCGGGGTGGTGAGGGCGAAGAGTTGGAAGGTGTAGCGGTGTGGGCCATGTCCTTTGATCGGCGCGGGACCCTGATAGCCACGACCCATTCCGGAGCGAAGCACCTGTACACCGGGTGTCGCGCTGTCGGTCCGCAGGGCGCCCTGCGGCAGCGCGGTGAGCGCCGGATCCAGCAGTGCCACGCAATGCACGAATGGCAGACCGGTCGGGGCATCGGGATCCTCGACCACCAGCAGCAATTGGGCTGCGTCGCTGGGGAGTCCGGACCAACTCAGCGCGGGGGAGAGGTCCTGGCCGCCGATCCGCTTGGAAGCGTGGACCCTGCCGAGCACGCTCTCGTGTTCGAAGTCGGGGCTGGTGAGCTCGAAGGTCTTGCCCCCGGACAGATTCGGCAGATTCCAGGCCAATCCGTCCGCACCCGCGCGCCGGTTCTTGAGCAATTTGCCGATGATGGCCAAGAGAAACTCCCTGGGATAGAGCGGTTTTCACAGTTTCCGTGCGTCCGCGGGTATGAGCAGGGGCCGCGCGAAGCGGTAGATCTCCACGGCGGCGTCGAACTCTCGCGTTGTGTCCGCATCTGGGCTGTTCGCCCACTCCGGCGGCACCGACGTGCTCGGCCAGGTGTGGCCGCCGCCGAATACCGTCCATGCCGCGACCTGTGTTCCGCCGACCCCGCCGGTCACCGTGCGGCGGCTCGACAGCTCGGTGGTTATGGTCGAGTCGTCACCCGAGCATCGATCGACGGTACGCCAGTATTGTGCCGATTCCGTCAAACCCGATGCGTAGCCGCGCAACTCGCCGTTCGGGCCGAGGTGCCGTGAATGGCCGCCCTCGATCGGGAAGATGGTGTCGGCCGTGCCGTTGATGAGCATCGCCGATACCGCATGGGTGGGCTCGCCGGTGCTCAGCGCGGCGGGCAGGCCGCCCGCGACCGCGGCGAAAACCGGAATCCGCTCGCCGGCCTCCCGGGCCAGTCGATGGGACATGAACGCGCCGTTGGAGATTCCGGCGATGATGGTCCGATCCGGGTGGGTGCCGAACTGCTCGGCTGAGCGATCGATGACCGCACGCAGGAACGCGACGTCGTCGACGCCCGCTTTGTCGGCCGTCGTGACGCCGCGCCCGTCGGCCCAGCAGCCGCCGACGCCGTCGGGATACCCGACGGCAATGCCCCACTCATCGGCGTGTGCGGCAAAACTGGTCCACTCGTGCATGATTCGTCCGGAGACCCCCGGCTGATTGCCGTGCAGCACCAGCACCAGCGGTGCGTCCGGATCGCGCGGCGGTCGCATGCTGAAGGTGCGTGTCTGCCCGGCGAGCGTGAGCTCGCAGGCGATCAGCTCGTCGGTCATGGGCGTCCTCCGCTCGAACAGAAGTACAGTCAAACTGTGCAGTTTGACTGTACTTCAGGCGGCGGACTTCTGCCAGATCAGCTGACGGTGAAGGAGAACGTCGGCCCGGTGCTCGCACCCTTCGTGGCGTCGTAGGTCACCACGTAGGTGCCGGGACCCGGAGCGGGGACCACAAAATCGACGAAATCCTTGGCATTGTCGATGGTTTGGCTCCGCTCGAGCAACTCGTTGATCGGTGCGCGATCATTGGCCGTGAGGGACTGGCCGTCCGGTGTTTTGACACTGAAGTATTCGGTGAAGATATTCAGCCCGCCGTCCGAAATACCGGTCCCGCCAATGATTTTGATATGTAGCGCGAGATCCATCTTGCCGTGCTCGTTCTTGGTGTAACTGGGCGAGAGGGTGCCGCCGGTGATTTGGATCGTGGTCTGATCCTGTACCAGCGTGCCATTCATGTCGATGGTCTTCGGCGCAATGCTGTCCACCTTGCCGTCGGCCTTCAGCGGAATGGTGGTCTGATTGTCCGCGGCCTGGCCGTAGACCACCGAAATGGTGTCGAGCAGGTGCTGGGCATCGGCCAATTTCTGTACCGAAGTGGTGATATCGCCTGCGGCCGAACCCTTTCCGGGTACCGTCGGATTATCGAAGCTCGCCCCGGCGTCCACCGTGGTGCCGACCTGCAGGTACGGGTTCTCGCTCAGGGTTTTGTTGTCGGTGGTGTTGTTCTTGTAGGTGAGGTCGATCCGTATCTTGGCCCCGCCGTATTGGTCCGGCACCACGGTCGCCTTGTCGACCGTGATGTCGAAGCCGTCGTACCAGCCGGTCTTGCCGACGGTGCGAACCGTTGCCTGGCCATTGGCGGCGGCAGTGGTATCCCCCGGCTGGCCGGTGCCCATCGGAGCCGCGGCTTCCGAGGTCGCCGGGCCCGCTTTGGTGTCCTTGTCATTGCATGCGGTAAGTAATAGTGCGGATGTGCCGATGAGCACCGCCGCCCCGATGCTGGTGAAAATACGGCGCTTTCGCCCCACCTCAACCGATGTTTTCATGATCGATCGCACGCTGCCTCCCAGAAGATTTACAATCTCAGTGCGCGTCGCCCGGAGCCTCCGGACGAATTATTCGCAATGAAATCTTCCTGGAGCGCGCCGTCGTTAACCGAGTGATTGTCGTCACATGACGATTACGGCTATGGCTACCCTGTGGCAATCAATGAAAACCCCACGGGCACAAGGGATGTGGATCACCGAATCGGTCCAGACCATTCCCGGGACCGGTTGGCGCGGTTAGCCTGTCTGCGTGGCACTATCGGCCCGCGCGGGCGCTCAGGGAAAGTCCGTTCCGGCACGAGAATTGTTCGCACAGCGGTTATCGGAACTGTTCGAGGCAGCGGGAAACCCCACGCTGGACCAGGTGGTGCGGATGACCAAGGTCCGGCTGCGCCGTACGCAGGGGCTGCCGACGATCCAGCGGCTCAGTGATTGGCGGTCCGGGAAGAATGTGCCGGCCAAGTTCTCCTCGCTGGAGCCGGTGCTGGCGACGCTGATCTATCTGGCGCAGCAGAAGCGTGATCAGGTCACCGGGGTGCAGTTGAATGTGGTTGTCTGGCAGCGGCTCTGGGAGGACGCCGTGGTGGAGGCCGGTGCCGGGTCGGTGGCCGCGCCGGTCCCGCAGCAGGTGATCCCGCCGCGCCTCACGCTGACCGACACCCTCCCGCGTGATGTGGACACGCTGATCGGCCGCGAGGACGAACTACAGCGCATTCTCGCGGTCGCCGGGGCCGAGCGGGTGGTATCGATCCACACCATCGACGGTATGCCCGGAATCGGCAAGACCGCCTTGGCAACTCGGGCGGCGCACCGTCTCGCAGACCAGTTTCCGGACGGGCGCTTCTTCGTCAATCTGCACGCGCACACCCCCGGGCACATCAGCCCGAAGCCCGCCGATGTGCTGGCCGGGCTGCTCACCGATCTGGGCATGGACCCCCGCGAGATCCCCGACAGCCTCGACAATCGCCGCAGCATCTGGCGAGATCGGCTGGCGGGCAAGCGAATTCTGCTGGTGCTCGACGACGCCCTGGATCACGCCCAGGTCGAGCCGCTGCTGCCCAACGGGCCCGGCTGTCTGACCCTGATCACCAGCCGGCGGCGACTGGTGGCACTGGACGGCTCCCAGCCCTTCGCGCTGGACACCTTGGATCCGGCGAAGGCGGGTGAATTGTTCTGCACGCTGGCACGCCGCACCCCCAGCGCGGACGAGCGCCCGGCTGTGGCCGAAATCGTCCGGCTGTGTGGATATCTGCCGCTGGCCATCGTGCTGCTCGCCAGCCGCCTGGCCCATCACGCCTCGTGGACCATTCCCGGTATGGCCGCCGATGTCGCGACGGCGCAGGATCGGCTGAGCGAGCTCGAAGCCGGGGAGCGGGCCGTCTACGCGGCCTTCACCATGTCCTATCGGGATCTGCCGCCGGAGCGGCAGCGCCTGTTCCGCCGGCTCAGCCTGCACCCAGGTCCCGATATCGATACGCACGCCACCGCGGTCCTGGACAGCATTCCGGTGAGTGCCGCGCGGCGAGAGCTGGACGCGCTCTTCACCGATCACCTGCTGGACGAACCGGCGGGCGGGCGCTACCGGATGCACGATCTGCTGCGGGAGTACGCGGTCGCGCTCGTCGCGGCCGATCCGATCGAGGACCGGCGCGAGGTTGTCGAACGGCTGCTGGATCACTACCAGCACCTCGGTGAGGCTGCGGACCGCTATCTGGCCGGGCAGCTGCGCCCGGCGGCCGACGCCGGTGCGCCGCATTTCTCGGATCGGGCGCAGGCGCTGGCGTGGCTTCGGGCCGAGCGCGGCAATCTGCTCGGCTGTCTGGAATACGCTGCCTCCCATCATCAGTCGGCCCGGGTGGTCGGGATGACCAGCGTGCTGTCCGGACTGCTGCGGCTGGACGGGCCGTGGCCGCTGGCCATCAAACTGCATCGGCGCGCGGCCACCATTGCCGAGCACAGCGGCGATCGGGTCGGAGCCGCCGACGCGCTGAGCGATCTGGGCATGGTCCGATACGCGACCGGTGACTATCCGGGGACCGCGGATCTGGTGCGGCAGGCGCTGGTGAGTTATCAGGAGATCGGGGACCGGATCGGCCAGGCCCGGGCACTGAGCAGCCTGGGACGCTTGGGATATGCGACCGGTGACTACCCGGCGACGGCGGATCTGGTGCGGCAGGCGCTGGCCATCTATCAGGAGAGCGGCGATCGGCGCGGGCAGGCCTACGCCCTCATCGGGCTCGGGGTGGTGCGGTATTCGACGGGCGACTATCCGGGCACGGCGGAATTGCTTCGCCAGGCCCTGGGCATCTTCCGGGAGATCGGCGACCGGTTCGGTGCAGCTCATGCGCTCAATGAGCTCGGCGTGCTGCGGTATTCGACCGGTGACTATCCGGGTGCGGTGGAGCTGGTGGAGGAAGCGCTGGCCATCTATCGGGATATCGGCGACCGCTTCACCGAGGCGAACGCGCTCGAAGATCTGGTGTCGGTGCGCTTCGCGACCGGCGACTATCCCGGTGCGGCCGAACTGGTCCGGCAGGCGCTGGCGATCTATCAGGACGTCGGTGATCGGCTCGGGGAGGCGTACGCCCTCTGTAGTCTCGGCCGACTACGGCATGCCACCGGCGACCTACCCGGTGCTGCTGAACGGATGGAGCCCGCACTGGCCATCTTCGCCGAAATCGGTGATCGGGTCGGCCAGGCCTACACCGTCAATGACCTGAGCCTGGTGCAGTATTCGACCGGCGACTACGCGGGCGCGGCCGATCGCATGGAGCAGGGACTGGCCATCTTCGCGGAGATCGGTGATCGGGTCGGGCAGGCGTACACGCTCATCGTGCTGGGGTTGGTGCGGTATGCCGGTGGCGAATACGAGCGCGCGGGTGACCTCATGCAGCGGGCGCTGGCGATCTTCCGGGAGATCGGTGATCGGGTCGGTGAGGCCTATGCCCTCTGCAGTCTGGGTCGGCTGGAATACGCGGCGGGCGATCTGCCAGGCGCGGTGCAGCGCGTGCAGCGGGCCTTGGATATCTTCCGGGAGATCGGCGACCGGGTCGGTGAGGCCTATGCCCTCAGCAGCCTCGGCCGATTGCGCTTCGCCACCGGCGATGCCGCCGGAACCGATGATCTGGTGCAGCAGGCCCTGACCATCTACCAGGAGATCGGCGACCGATTCGGGCATGCCTTCGGCCTGGGCGGCCTGAGCATTCTGCGGAACTCGACCGGCGATTACGCCGCCGCGACCCAGCTCGCGCAACAGGCGGTGGATATCTTCCGCGATATCAATGACCGTGTCAGCCAGGCGTATTCGTTCGTCGGGCTGGGATTGCTGCGATATCAGGCCGGCGATTACACCGGTGCGGCCGAACTGGTGGAACAGGCGCCCGCGCTCTTCCGGGAGATCGGCGACCGCCTCGGTGAGGTGTACGCCTTCATGGGGCTGGGACTGGTCCGGTACAAGGCCGGCGACTATGCCGGGGCCGCCGATCTGGTGCAGCAATTGCTGGCCACTTTCCGGGAGATCGGCGAGCGCCCCGGTCAGGCCGAAATGCTCGACAAGCTCGGCGCGCTCTGGGAATTCAGCGGGCCGCAGGATGCGGTGGTGTCGTACGTCGATGCCACCCGGCTGGTGCGCGAGATCCAGGTGCGCTGGAAGAAGCGCCGGGTGTGGCGGGATCTGCCGGTGCCCGATACCGCTAGGTAGCCGTCCCGGCGTGGCTGTCGGCCTGACGGCTGATCTTCCAATCCCGGTGCCGCAGGCCCAATTCGGTGACCGGGTCCGCGCCGTTGATCCATTCCCGTGCGATGTGGTGCCAGTTCGCGGTGGCCCGCAGCTGACCCAGCGTGGCGCAGGTCCAGAAGTCGACGCGGCGGGAGAACAGGTGCTCGGGCGGCAGATTCTGCCGTCGCATCCCGTCGAATTCGGTAATGCGCGGGTCGATGGCGTGCAGGAACGCGCCGGAGGCCAGCTCGGGGGTGATCGGCAGCTCCTCGTCGACCAGGCACCATTCCGCAGCCGAGAGTACGTAGTTGTAGCACTCTTCAGCGGTCACGGTGGAGTGCTCGTCGATGACGCCGCGCTCGATCATGAGCCGGAAGAGATCGTCATAGCGATCCTCGGCGGCGGCGCGCAGGCAGGTGGCCTCGAAGGCGATGTGCTCCGGGGCCATTCGCTTGTACAGGCCGAAATCGAGGAAGACCACCCGGCCGTCGGCGCGCAGCAGCACATTGCCCGGATGCGGATCACCGCAGAACTCGGCGAACTCGAAGAGGGAACCCACATAGAACCGGTAGATGATTTCGCCGATCCGATCGCGTTCGGCGTCCGGGAGCTGCCGCATGGCGTCGAAATCGATGCCGGGGGAGTATTCGGTCACCAGGACGCGGCGGCTGCTGATCTCCGGAAAAGCTTGCGGCACAGTGATGAACGGGTGGCCGGCGTACATATTCGCCACATGGTGCTGAGTACTGGCCTCGACGGTGTAGTCCAGCTCCTTCTCGAAGTTGGTGCGCAGCTCGTCGAGCACGGCCAGCGTGAAGCCCGGCAGTGCGACCTGCTGCAGCATGGCGCGCAGCAGGCCCAGGTTCCGCAGGTCCGCGCGCACCGCCAGGTCGATGCCGGGATACTGGACCTTCACCGCGACCTCGGTGCCGTCGAAAAGTGTTGCGCGATAGACCTGTCCGATCGAAGCGGCGGCGATCGGCTCCGGATCGAAGTCGGCGAACAATTGCTGCAGGGGTGCGCCGAGATCCTGCTCGATGACCTCGCGCATGGCGTCGAAATCGACGGTGGGCGCGTGATCGAACAGCACCGCCAGCCGGCGCTGGAATTCCTCGCGCTGCCGCGGCGGCACCAGCTCCAGATCGAGCAGCGACAGCAGCTGCCCGAGTTTCATTGCCAGGCCCTTCATTTCACCGAACACACCCACCAGCTGTTCGGCCAGGCGCAGCACCGATTCATCGGCCATCCGGGCCCGGACCTCGGCGGAACGGCCGATCATGGACAGCTTGGTGCGGCGCTTGCGCACCGCCTGCGCGGCCACCACGGCCCCCAGCTTGGAACCCCGCGCCAAGCGGGAGGTCGATACCGGCTTCGATCCGGTCATTGCCGATCACCCCACTCCAGTGCACCCAGAAAATCCCGCAGGACCCCGGCGAATTCACCGCGACGCAGACTGCATTCGCGGACTTCCCGCAGACCGGCCAGACCCCACATGAGTCTGGCGCCCGCCTCGTCCTCGACCACGAAAATGTCCCACGGTTCGAAGGATTCGGTGCGCGGACCGACGAAGAACGGCCAGTAGTGCGCGCCGTCGGCCGCGATCTGCGCATCGGAGCGATCATTGTCGGCGAACAGCGCCTCGGTGACGATATGCGCCACCTCGCGCGCGGGCAGCGCCATCAATGCCGGACTGCGGCGGGCATTGTCGCTCACCAGCATTCGATCGGCCGCGGCAGCCACATCTCTGATCGCGGTATTCGGCTGATACCGACCGATCTTCTCACCGCCACACCACCACCGAATTCGACCGAACATCCAGTGTCCTAGCCCCGGTTCTAGTCCCGCGGAGCCGCTGGGCAGGTGATCGAGCTCGTACTCGATCGCGAAGCGGCCACGATCTCCGACCAGCATCATCGCACCCCCTGGAGATCTTTGTCGACGATCACCACCAACCCGATCCGACCCGCCACCACGCCACAGCTCGGTTCCAGCCCAGCACCCCACATGGCTGGGCTGGAACCAGGCCACCACCGCATCGTATGAAGTCCGGAATGTCCACGCCGTCCTACTCCGGCGGGTAGTCGGGTGAAAGACGCTGCTGGGGAGTGTTTTCCGGTCCGGAGAACTGGTATCCGTTGCGGACGGCCGTTCACGGACCCGGCAGCTTGGAAATGGCATGTTCAGGGCCGGTGATCTTGGACCATAATTCGACGATGCAGTATCCGCGCTCGACGGCCGAGACAGCACAGGCCGAAGCTCATACCCGATGGACGCCCGCGCGAGTGGAGGCGTTCAGCGATGGCGTCATGGCCATTGCGATCACGCTGCTGGTGCTCGAGATTCGGCTGCCGGACGACAGCCATGAGAATCTGCTGCGTCAGTTGCTTTCGCTGTGGCCGAGCTACTTCGCCTACGTGGCCTCCTTCGCCACCGTCGGGGTCATCTGGGTGTGCCATCACAACTTCTTCGCCCGTATTCAGCATGTGGATTCGCTGCTGCAGTGGGGCAATATGCTGCTCCTGCTCTGCGTGGGATTTCTGCCGTTTCCGACTACGGCGCTGGCGCACCATATAGACGGCGACGCCTGGAATGCGCGGGTGGCGACTGCCTTCTACGGTGTGGTCGCGGCTGTGCAGGCGCTGGCCTGGCTGATTATGTGGGTGGCACTGCGGCGCGATCCGACGCTGTTCAAACCGGGACATGACGCCGAATTCGTGCGCGTGCAAAGCCGTTTGGCGTGGATGGGGTTCCTCGGCTTCGACGTGATCGCGCTCATCGGACTGGTCCAGCCGATCGTGGCGCTGGTGCTCTACATGCTGGCGCTGGCGGTGTACGCGGCCACCAGCGGCGGCTGGCCCGGGGCGCAGCGCGCGCAGCCGACCGGCTAGTTCGCTGCCGATGACAACGGTCGCCGGGCACTGGGTACCGTTGCGGTCATGAACTCGCTGCTGCACCGGATCCTGGATATCGCCCCGGTGTGGGTGTACCTCATCGTCACGCTGCTGGTGTTCGTCGAGGACGCGATATTCGTCGGATTCGTGGTGCCCGGTGAAACCGCGGCCGTGCTCGGCGGGGTCGCCGCCAGCCAGGGGCACGTGTACCTGTGGGCGATGATTCTGCTGGTGGTGGTCGCGGCGATCGCCGGTGACAGTGTCGGCTACGAGATCGGAAAACGGGTGGGGCCGCGCCTGTTGCAGGCCTCCATGCTGGATCGGCACCGCGGCCGGCTGGATCAGGCCCAGAATTTCCTGGCCCGCCGCGGCGGCTGGGCCGTCTTCCTGGGCCGCTTCGTGGCCTTCTTCCGCGCCATGATGCCCGCGCTCGCCGGCACCTCCCAGATGCCCTACCGCCGTTTCCTCGCCTTCAATGCGCTCGGCGGCGTCGTCTGGGGCACGGCATTCGTGGTGCTCGGATTTGTTGCCGGGCAGTCCTATGAGAAGGTCGCGAAGACCGTGGGCCGCGATGCGGCGATCGGGGCCGTGGTCATCGTGATCGTGGCGTTCATCGTATGGAAGCTGCGCGAGCGCCGCCGCGAGCGCACCTTCGAGTCCACGTACGAGACCGCACACGACGCCGACTGAGCCTCACCAGCCGACTGAGCCTCACCAGAGGGTGGCCGGTTGCAGGAAATCGTCCCGGGGTAGCGGGCCGTCGATGAAGGCCTTGACCCAGAGGCCGTTGACGGTGATGTCGCCGCCGTGATTGCCGAGGAAGGCAATATCGGAAGCGTCTCTGCCGGTGGCGATTCGGACCATGCTGGTGCGCGGTGCCAGGCCGGTCGGGTCGAAGACCTGCCAGGCTCCGTGTACGTAGGCCTCCGGGACCGAATGGAAATCCATCGGAAAGCAGCCGGGCGGGTAGACCGATGCGACCCGGGCGGGCACGCCGATAGCGCGCAGCAGCGCCACCACCAGATGGGAGAAGTCCCGGCACACACCGGTGCCCGACAGCAGCGTCTCCACCGCGCCATCGCTGGGCAGACTGCTGCCGGGCGCGTAGCAGATGCGGCGGGCCACCCAGGCCGAGACCCGCGCCGGCATCTCCGGATCGTCTATGCCGCAGCCGAATTCGGCTGCGGCGAAGCCGAGTATCTTATCCGAGTCGATGAACCGGCTCGGGCGCAGATAGATGGAGCGATCGTAGTCGGTGACCGGTTCCGGCGCCGCCGCGCCGAAAACCGTCGCGCTGTAGTACGCGTGCAGATTGCCTGCGTCACTGTGTATTACATGTATTCGGGTGCCGTGCGGCCCCAGGACCTCCTGCGGCACCAGCTTGCTGCCGTCGAGCTCGAACAGCAGTGATTCGTTCAGATCGATTCCAGGCTGCCGGGCGACGGCAATCTGGAATTCGAGGACGGTAGCGGCATGGACTTTGACGTCGAGATGTACGGAGACGTCGCGCTTCACCCCCCCAATCGTGCCACCGTTCTACTGGTTGATGAACGTGGCGGCGATATTCCAGAAGATCGTCGGGTCGACACTGTCGAAATCCCAGGTGTCGGTGACGCTGTAGGTGGTGGTGACAATGGCCGGGATATCGAAATCATTGCGGGTGGCGGCGCCGGTGGCCTCGAGTGCGGTGATGACATAGACGGTGGCGGATGCTGCGCTGTGGGGCATGGGAGAGCTCCAATCGAAGTACCGGGCCGAAGACGTTTCCGTCCAGTTTCATTCCGGGTGCTGGTGCGGGGGAGGACCGAAAGCGCCAAATCGGTCGGGAACACGACAAACTTTGCTGTGAGGGTGCTGGGATGTGTTCTCGCACGCGAGATTTCAGCCCTCGTCCGGCTCCCGCCAGCGCTGAATGGCACGTCGCAGACTGGCGGCATCGGCATAGCCGAGGATTTCCGCCTGCTCGGCGCGGGGCAGCGGCCCGGCGCGATCCAACCGGCGGCGGCGCGCCCGATCGAGCTCGCCGCGCCAACTCGTTCCGGACTCGGCCAGCCGCCGCTGCAGTGAGCGCGGTGACGTATGCAGTTCGCGCGCAACGGTATCGAGCGTTGCGGCGCCCTGTGCCAATGCTGTGTCGAGTGCCTCCGCCAGCCGATCGGCCCAGGTCGGCGGGAACGGTGGTGGTGTCGGCATAGTGGCCGCATAGCCGTGCAGGACGGCGGACAGGTCGGGATCGGCTGTGGTCAGCGGCAATTCGAGGTCGGCCGCGGACAGGGTGAAGGAATCGGCTATCGCTCCGAAATCGACTGCCGCAGTGCCGAACAGCTCGTCGAAGGCGAGACGTGAGTCGGGTGCGCGCTGGCGGAACGTCACCCGCACCGGATCCACTCGGCAACCGGTGGCCGAGCGCGCCCGCCCGAGGATGAAAGCGAAGGCGGCGTGCACGATCAGATCGCGACCGCGACCGTCGTCCGAGAGTAGCTGTAGCTCGTAGGTGACTCCCCGATCGCTGTGATCGGTGATCCGCAGACCGTAGCTGGTGGTGAGCGAGCCCGAGTTGCGCAGGCAATCATCCAGCGCCGCACCGAGAGTGGGTGCGGAGAGGAACAGATACTCCAGCAGCCCGAGCTCACCCACCGTGCTGTCCGCGGCGGAGCGCAATGCGATATCCGGATCGTTCGACTCCTGTTCCAGCAGTTCCCAGAGCCGCGGGCAGTGCCGGCTGGAGACCCGGGTGCGCTCACCGCCCTCGGACCAGCCGGGCACTCCGGCCCGCTGTGCCAGGCGGTCGGGATCGAGTCCCGCCCGCGCGGCCCGTGCGAGGACGAACCTCGCCATGAGAATGCTGTCGGCTCGATCCGATCGGTTACTCACCGGCGGGCATCACCGGATAGCCGGGGTCGCAACGCTATTCGTCACCCGCATCACCGTGCCGGCCGACCGGATCGCCGGTGGAATCGAGGGTCTCCGACTGCCGCTTGCGAGCCCGATCCACCTCGAGCCGCCACGTCGTGCCCGAATCGGCCAAGCGTCGCTGCAGGGTGCGCGGGCTGGTGAAGAGCCGGCGTGCCACCTGATCCAGCGACGGCTCGCCCCGGCGCAGTTCCTGCCACAGCTCGCCGGCCACCCGGTCCGGCCATTCGGTGGCATGCGGAGGCGGGGGCGGTGCACTCGCCGCGTACCGGCGCAGCACCGCGGCCAGCATGGGATCGGCGGTGACCTGTGGCAGCTCGAAGTCGGTGAGCCGGTAGGTCATGCTGTTGACCGGCGCTCCGAAATCCAGCCGCGTGGTACCGAAGTGCTCGATGAAGGCGCTGTGCTGCTGGGGTGCCCGCTGCTGGAACGCCATTCGCACCGGATGCACCGGCCGCCCGGTCACCTGGCGGATCCGCGAGACCAGAATGCCGAGCGAGGACTGCACGGCCAGCTCCCGCCCGCGCCCTTCGGCATTGATCATGTGCAGATCGAAGGTCGCCTCGGTTTCGGTCTCCTCGCCCGCGTCCATCCGGAAATTGGTGCTCACCGCGCCGACATAGGGCCCCACCACCGCCAGACCCTCGCCGAGCGTATCGGCGGTGGAGATCAGATAGTCGAACAGGCCGAGCTCCCCGACGCGATAGGTGCCGACCACCCGCAGCGTCGTATTCGGGTCGCCCACTTCACGTTCGAGTAGCTCCCACAGCCGCGGGTAGTACTCGCTGGGTGTGCGGGCGTTGCTATCGGTCAGTAACCAGGTCGGCATTCCGGCCTCGCGCGCCAGCCGGTTCGGGTCGATCCCCGCCGCTGCCGCGCGAGACAGGATGAAGCGCGGCATGAGAACGGTGTCGGAGGTGTGCATCGTGCAATGGTGCGGCGAAATCACCGGCGAATAGCCGGAATCGACCGAACTGTGTTTCAGCCCGCTGTTTCCAGGACCTCCAGCGCCGCGGCGATCTGCGGCAGCACCGGCGGCCCGAAACCCGCGACCAGATCCGCGAGCGCCCGCGCCACATGCGGTCCGACCGCCGCGGCGGTGAGCACATCCTCGGCGAGCACGATGCCATTGACCACGTGTGCGGCGCGGACGCGCTGATCACCGGTGACCTCATAACGCCAGCTGCCCAGCTGCAGGCGTTCGGGTTCGGAGCGGAACATCCCGCGCCGCGCCGGTGTGCGGATCACTCCCGGCACCCCGGCGAACACCGTGAAAACCAGGCCGACACCACCGGGACCGTGCAGCGCGGAACCGATGACGCCGGCCGCGCGCTCCGGATCGAATCCGGGAAGGGTCATCGGCTAGCCGCCCATGGGGAGCACGAATTGCGGGGTGATGGTCTCGCCACTTCCGATGCGGCGCACCGCGGTTCCCGCCGCGTAGAACTCGACCGTGTGATGACCCCAGGCATAGTTCTCGATCTGGAACTCCACCCCGGTCACGCCGATGCCGCCATCGCGTTCCGCCTCGGCCTGCATACGGGACATGGCCAGCTCGCGGGCCTGATAATTGCCCTGCGTCCACTGCGGCATCTCGACATTGTTGCCGATCTGGCGAATCGACTGCATGAAACCCTGTACGGCGATGTGGAATACGCAATTGCCCATGACGAAGGCCACCGGCGCGAAGCCGGAACGCATGAGCGTCACCATGTCCTGGCCGGAGAGATGACTGGTGAAGGCCTGCCCGCCGGGCCGCCGGAACTTGCCCGGCTCACCGGTGAAGCGGACGGCCGTGCCGACGGCGATGAACTCCAGATGGCTGGCCTCGGCGCCCAGATGCCGCCACTGCAGCCGCACCCCGACCACCCCGTCCGCGTGCAGTGCGTCCGCCTCGGCCTGCATGCGCGACATGGCATTCCAGCGCGCCCGATAGGTGGCCTCGGTGAGCACCGAAAGCTCCTGCTGCTGGCGGATACCGGTGAATTGGAAGCCGACGTGATAGACCGAAACGCCCATGACCAGGTCGATCGGCTCGAAGCCCGCACCGTGTAGCAGCGCGAACTCATTGACCGACAGGTCCGAGGTGAAGATCTTGCCCGCATGGGACAGGCGTTCACTCGCGGTCGGTTCCAGCTGTGATCCGGGATTCGGTTGCACGGTTCCTGCCCTTCCGATGACGACCATCGCCACTGTACGACGCCGAATCCGGGAATGCCCGGTGATCGGAATTCGGGCAGCGGCGGGGGCGTGGCATCGGCCGTATGCTGGCGTTCGGGTGGGTGAGATGCGGCCGGGGAGCGGGATATGCGGGCAGATGTCAGGGGCAGCACCCTCCCGGTGCTGGAGATCCAGCTGGAGCCGGGGGAGGCGGTGATCACCCCGCACGGTGAATTGTCCTGGATGACAACGAATATCGGCATGTCGCAGACCGCCAGCACCGGTAGCGGCGGGCTGCTGAAAGCGGTGAAGCGGGTCGCCGGCGGCGGCGGACTGCTGGTGACCAGATATCAGGCGAACGACAGCCCGGGACTGGTGGCCTTCGCCGCCAAACTGCCCGGTCACATCATCCCGGTGGATATCGCGCCGCAGCGCAGCATTCTGGTGCATCGGCACGGCTGGCTGGCCAGCCAGCCCGGCGTGCACGTGAGTCTCGCACTGCAGCAGCGGTTCAGCGGCGGGCTGTTCGGCGGCACCGGCTTCCAGCTACAGCGGTTGGAAGGCGAGGGCAGATCCTGGATCGAGCTGTCCGGCGAACTGACCCGCTACACGCTGGAGAAAGGTCAGACCATGCTGGTGCACCCCGGGCATGTCGGAATGTTCGACCAGAGTGTGCAATTCAAGATGACCACGGTGCCCGGCATTCGCAACAAGCTGTTCGGCGGTGACGGCTTCCTGCTCGTGGCACTCACCGGGCCCGGTGAAATCTGCCTGCAGAGCATGCCGCTGCCGAACCTCGCGCACGCGCTCGCGCCCTATTTGCAGCCCTACTTCGACAACGAACGCCGTGCCTCGCAGTAGTTCCGCCCGTCGTCCCGGCAAGTAGCCCCCGTCGTCCCGGCATGCTTTTGGCCGGGATCCACCGAAACCAGCTGAAGCGCAGCCCGTGTGGATCCCGGCCAAAAACGCGCCGGGATGACGGGCCGGTGCTGGGATGACGGGCCGGTGCCGGGATGACGGGCCGGTGCCGGGATTACGGGTGGTGCGCCGGGATGATGGGTGGTGGTGCGGAAACGCGAACCGGCCGCCCTGTGGAAGGGCGGCCGGTTTCGGTCGATCGGGTCGAGCGCTGTTGTCAGCGGCGACCGGTGCGCGGGGATGCGGACTGGTCGCGCGATGCGGCCGCCTGGGGGCGGGAGGCGCGGCGGCGGGCCGGTGCGGCATGTGCGCGGTCGGCGCCGCGGGTAGCGGTTCCGGCAGCGCTGGCGCCGCGGGTCGCGTTTCCGGTGGAACCGGCATTGCGAGTGGAGGATCCACCGCTTGCGCGGTCGTCGCCGGTGCTGGTGGAGTAGCTGTTCGAGGTGCTCGCGCCACGGTCGTAGCTGCCGCCACGGCCGCCGCTCACACCACGGCGTTCGGCGCCATTGGCGCTGCGTGCGGCGGCGGTGCCACCGCTGCGCCCGTTTCCGGCGCCCGCGCCGCGTGCCGCACCGTTGCCGGTGCCTCGCGAACTTCCGGCACCCGCGGTACGGGCCCGCTGCGGGCGGCCCTGACCACTCGGCGCGCCGCGACGGCTGTCCGCGCGCCGGGGATTGTCGATCCGGTCATCGGAAAGAGATGCTGCGGAAGGCGTTACGAGCGCGGCGACGGGGCCTACGAGCTCCGCCACGGCGGGGGAATGCGCGGTCACCCGCTGCGGCTCGACATTGATGCCGGCCTTGCGCAGCAGCATCGCGACATCCTTGCGCTGCTCGGGCAGGACGACCGTGACCACATCGCCGGAGCTGCCGGCGCGGGCGGTCCGGCCCGAACGGTGCAGGTACGCCTTGTGTTCTGCGGGCGGATCCACGTGCACCACCAGCTGGACATCATCGACGTGCACACCGCGAGCGGCGACGTCGGTGGCGACCAGGACGCGAGCGGTACCCGCGGAGAAGGCGGCCAGGTTGCGATCGCGGGCCGCCTGCGACAGGTTGCCGTGCAGATCGGTGGCCGGAATGCCCGCGGCGGTCAGCTGCTTGGCGAGCCGGCGCGCGTGATGCTTGGTGCGCATGAACAGGATTCGGCGACCCGAGCCGGAGGCCAGGGCGTAGACGAGATCACGCTTGGCATCGGCGCCATTGGTCTCGAAGACGTGGTGGGTCATATCCGGCACATGCGAATCCGCCGAGTCGACACTGTGCGTCAGTGGGTTCCGCATGAACCGCTTGACCAGCTTGTCCACACCATTGTCCAGCGTGGCCGAGAACAGCAGGCGCTGCCCGTCCGCGGGCGTCGCCGCGAGAATCCGGGTGACACCGGGGAGGAAGCCGAGATCGGCCATGTGATCGGCCTCGTCGAGCACGGCGATCCGCACCCCGTCCAGCGCCACCAGGCGCTGCTTCATGAGGTCTTCGAGGCGGCCGGGGCAGGCGACGACAATGTCGACACCGGCCTTGAGGGCCTTGGCCTGGCGGTTCTGCGGGACGCCGCCGAAAATGGTCGTCACCGTCAGCCCGGTGGCCTTGGCCATCGGCTCGATGGCGGTGGCGATCTGGGTCGCCAACTCTCGCGTCGGGGCAAGAATCAGACCGACCGGGCGGCCCGGGCGGCGAGCGCCGCCGGTGCCGCCGGCGAGCCGCTCGACCAGCGGAATGGAGAAGGCCAGCGTCTTACCACTACCGGTACGGCCGCGGCCCAGCACATCGTGGCCGGCGAGTACGTCGACCAGCGTGGCCGCCTGAATCGGCATCGGTGCGGTAATACCGCCCTTGGCCAGCGCGGCGACGATTTCTTTGCGTACGCCGAGAGCGGCGAAGGACGTGGTGGGGCTAGATGAGGGAGTCGTCATAAAGGTTCCTGGTGCCTTTCGAGCATCGGGGTGAATCGCAGGGGCGTGCCGGACTGTCGTCCGCACTTGCTGACCTCGCTGCGTGGCCGACGCGAAGAAAAGACATCCACGACGGAGTGGAGTATGCAAGATCGCTACTCGACGGCTACAACCATAGCCCAAGCCCGCTGATTCCCAGCCATCCGCCGTATGTGATGTCGCTTGCCTACGGTTTCAGAGTGACCTGGGCCTCAGCGTGCTCGGGCTCCGCCCGGTCAGTTGACCAGGGCGGCGGTGATTTTGCGGATCAGTTCGGCGCTCGCGGGGTGGGGGCGGGCGCTGTGGTGTTGCTCCGCGGCTGCGATGGCGGTGGTGATGGTGCGGCGGAAGTTATCGGCTTCGGCGGGGGCCTTGGTGGTGAGGATATTGATGGAGGAGGTGAGGGCGGGGAGGACTATGTCGGCTACGCCTGCGACGGTGTGGGCCTTCAGCCGGGGGCGGGGGTTGTGATTGAGGGCGTGGCCTACCAGGCCGGTGGCGGTGCGGAGGGCATTGCCCGCGGCGGTGCCGATCCTGGTGGAGGAGATCAGGCCGGGGTCGCCTGCGGCGAGGAGGGCGACCACGCCGTAGGCGGCGGTCTGCAGGGTGCGGCGGTCGTCCTTGCTGAGGATGTCGGTGCTCATTGTGGGTCTCCTTGGTAGTTCCGAGTGCCTGTCCGGCGTGGTTCCCACAGTGCTCGGGCGCGCTGACAGCGGTCCGACAGCGCGCTGATAGTCGACCGACCGCCACCCTTGCCCGAGGAAATAGGGGCATGTGTCCGATAGCGTCCGCGTTGCGGAGGCTTATAAAGTTGAACCTTCGGGTCGGGGTCTAGGAAGGGAAATGTGTGAGGGTTTCGAAGAGGTTCCTGATCGCCGGACTGGCCTTGGGCGCGACGGCGGTGGCGGGATCGATGGTCATGGGTATGGGAACGGCCTCGGCCGTCGATTCCGCGCTGGTTCCGATGAGCAGCTGTGTCGGGCTCAGCCCCAATATCGTCGACGTTCCCTACAGCAATCAGGTGATCGTGTCGCAGTACGGATTGCCGCCCGGGGTAGCGGGATTCACCGTCCACACCGGGGCCAGCATCTGGGGTGGATACGGGACCAGCCCGACGCTCACCTGGACGAATCTGGCGACGGGCGCGTCCGGCTCGGTCAGCGGATTCTCGCCGATGTCATCGATGTTCGGCTCGGGCAGCACCGTCTATTTCAACAATGTGCCCACCGGATCGGGGCCGGTGCGGATCGATCTGTCGGTCGTGAACAGCGGCTTGGTGCCGGTGCCTGCGGTGGCCTGTTCCGGGACCATCGACCTCGGCTGAGCGGTCGCACGGTCGAAGCCGCGGGCACAGCGCTCGCGGCTTTCCGTGTAGCGGCTCAGGTTTGGCGCAGCGGCTCGTAGTCGGCTGCGGTGAGGCCGAAGGTCCAGGCGACGCCCTCCTTGGCGGTGCCGGTGCTCGGGGGCACGCGTAGCCAGTAGGTATTGAAGGTGCCGTCGGGCTCGGCGGTGGAGTTGACGACCTCGACCATGACCACGTCCTCGTCATCGGGGAGCGGTATGCGCCAGAGGATTCCGGTTTCGTCGCGGTGCACCGGCTCGGCATTCGATTCGGCGAGGTAGCGGTCGTAGCCGAAGATCTCGAGCATGACGCGGCGGAGTTCGGCATTCTCCTCGGTGCGAATGCGCGCGGGAGTCAGTGCGTTCAGATTCGCCAGGAAGTCCGCGGGGACGGGCATACCGCGCCATGCGTGCAGGGCGAAACCATCGGGGTAGACCAGCGCGGGACCATCGGCCGCGTGCAGCCGGCCCGCCTCGTCGCGGAGCAGCCGGACGGGGCGCTCGGAGAAGACGACCACATGCTCGAAGGGCCACCACCAGCCGGCATTCTTCGCGACGGCGGCGAGTCCGGCGAGCCGGCTGCTGCCGTCGAAGGCGGCCAGCCAGGGCGCATCGTGCTGTCCGAGTACGGCATCCAGCAGCAGGCCGCGAATATCGCTCGCGGCGGTGGCGCGGGCCTTGCGGTCCCCGTTCTCGGATTCGGGACCGAGCAGCGCGTCCACGACGCCTGCGCGGATGCGGTCGGTCAGCATGCGGGTGTTGTCCCACAGCTGTGCGCCGGTGGCATTCCACCGCTCGGCCCACCCCTCGGGGCCGAGTTCCTCATGGACACTCCGGCGTTCGGCCGCCCACGGCCGCGTGCGGATCTCGCCGAGCACGGCGCGCCCGGGGTTTTCCAGGGCCCGTACCGCCGCTACGGCCGCGAGCGGCGAATCGACCCAGAGGTAGCGGGTCGGTGCGGCCAGCCCCGCACCGGAATAGGCGCGCCGCACCGCGGCCTCGGCGGCGCGGCGGTCGGCGGGCGCGGTGGCCGCCGCCACGGCGCGCCACTCATCGATGGTCTGCATGAAAATCCCGTCTGTGACCGGTGCTGTGAGGATTCGATACTTGGAGGGTGCGGTGGTCAATCGGCGACGATGCGCACGGCGCCGGGCAGGTACTCGCGCTGCCGCACGACCCGGAACCAGCCCTGCGGCAGCACGATCGCCGCGTGCTCCTCGTGCACCAGCCGCCCGCCCTCGGGTAGGTGCAGGAACATATGCGGTGCGCTCGCCCGCACCAGCCGCCCCGGCGCGGCCAGCGCGTGGGCATGGCCGGTGACCTCGCCCAGTGCCAGCACCATGCGCCCGCGGGCGTCCCGGGGCTCGCCCGGCGCCTGCAGCGCCTGCGCAGGCACCGCTTCGGTGGCGATCGGCACGATCAGCACGTCCCCCCTGTCGGAACATGGGCTCTTCCCTCCTGTGCCGTCACCCCGTGCGCCGGCTCGATATCGAAAGTAGCGGTGGGGTACGACAATTCGCGCCGGCCCGGCAGTGTTCACCGCCCGCGCCCCGGCCTGTCGGACGGACTTGATAGAACTGGCTGGCACATCAGACCACCCACAGCCTTGGCGGGGGAGCACGCGATATGGCAATTTCCGACCACCTGCAGGAGTTCCACGGACTGCCCGTGTTCGAATT
The DNA here is from genome assembly GCF_025465275.1 of Nocardia sp. Taxonomy (GTDB): domain Bacteria; phylum Actinomycetota; class Actinomycetes; order Mycobacteriales; family Mycobacteriaceae; genus Nocardia. The sequence continues at coordinate 73,350 of NZ_JAODNK010000051.1, forward strand.
CCCCGACATCGCCAGGAAAGTGACGCTGCCGCCGCCGGAGACCGTGGCCTGGCGTATAGCGATCGAACCGTACGGCGACTCCGCGGAGACCTGGCCGGAGGCGTTCGCGCGTTTTCTCGAAACGGTTGACAGCACGCAGGTTCGGGCACTGGTCATCGGCTCCTGGGGTGAGTCCGACGAGGACTCCGCGCCGATCATCGCCGCGTTGATCGAGGCGAAGGATCGGCTGCGCGCGCTGCGCGGCATCTTCCTCGGCGATATCACCTACGAGGAGAACGAGATCTCCTGGATCCACCAGTCCGATGTATCGCCGCTGCTCGCAAGCTTTCCGGAGCTGGAGGAGTTCGGCGTGCGCGGTGGTGAACAGCTGGCGTTCCCGGCCCTTACACATACCGCGCTGCGCAATCTGTCCGTGCAGGCCGGCGGTCTGGGCGCCGAAGTGGTGCAGGGTGTCGGCGCGAGCGAACTGCCCGCCCTGGAAACCCTCGATATCTGGCTCGGTGTCTCCTGGTACGGCGGCACCGCCACCGTCGCAGATCTGGAGCCCATTCTCTCCGGCGCGAAATTTCCGCGCCTGACGCATCTGGCCCTGCGCAACAGCGAGATTCAGGACGAGATCGCCGCCGCCGTCGCGGGTGCGCCGGTGGTGGCGCGCCTGACCACGCTGGACCTATCGATGGGCACGCTCGGCAATGAGGGCGCCGAAGCGCTGCTCGCCGGGCAGCCGCTCACGCACCTGCGCAAGCTCGATCTGCACCATCACTTCATCGGCCCGGAGATGCAGAAGCGGCTGATCGCGGCGCTGGAACCGGCGGGTGTTGTGCTGGATCTCTCGGATGCCGAGGTCGAGGACGAAGCGGAAGATCCGGAGGATCGTCGCTACACCGCCGTCTCGGAGTGACCATTCCGCGCGCACCCCGGATCGCGATCGTCGGCAATCCGGGCAATCGCCGGGTAGCGCTGTTCCAGGATGCGGTGCGCCGGAAGGGACTACCCAAGGCTCGCGTGGTCGGCTGGGCCGAGGTGCTGGCCGGTCGCGCCGAGTTCCACGCCGGTGAGCTGGTTCGCCTCGATTCACCGGGTGAGGATCCGGAGCTCGAGCTGGCGCTGCGCGGTGTCACCGATTCGACGCGGGTGGAGGGCACGGCGCTCTGGTACAAGCGCTTCACTGCAGCCGCCCGGAGGGTTGCCGTGCAGGTGTCCGTGTGCGGCGCAATACTTCTCGACGACCCGTGCGACCTCGAGGTGCTCTTCGACAAGCGCAGGTGCCACGAGGTGCTGCGGAATGCGGGTGTCGCCGTACCGTTCTCGCCGACCTCGGGTGTATCGACGCCGGTGCGCGGCTGGGACCATGCGCGCAGCCTCATGGCCGAAGCGGGATTGAGTCGGGTGTTCGTCAAACCGGCGCACGGTTCCTCGGCTTCCGGCGTGCTGGCCGTCGAGACGGCGAGTGGTGGCCGGGTGCAGGCCAGTACGTCGGTGCAGCGTGACGCGCTGGGCAGGCTTTTCAACTCGCTGCGGGTGCGGCGATACAGCACCGAATCGGAGGTCGCCGCCATTGTCGACACCCTCGCACCGGACGGCCTGCACCTAGAACGCTGGCTGCCGAAGGCTGCTCAGGACGGCCGCAGCGCCGACTTCCGCGTGGTGGTCGTGGACGGCACGGCCACGCATGCCGTTGTGCGCACCAGTCTTTCGCCCATGACGAACCTGCATCTCGGCGGAGCCCGCGGCGATCTCGCCGCGGCTCGCGCTGCCATCGAGACAGCGGGCGGCAGCTGGGCCGAGATGCTCGCACTGTGTGAACGGGCCGCTGCCTGCTTCCCGCGCTTCTCCCGGGTCGGTGTGGACGTCCTGCCCGGAATCGGCTGGCGGCGTTTCGCAATCGGCGAGGTGAATGCCTTCGGCGACCTGCTGCCCGGCCTCCGTGGACTGGACGGCAGCGGCGCGGAGCACGGCGACACCTACGATGCGCAGGTCGCCGCCATAGTCCGTCGAGCCAGGAACGAGCACCATGTCAACGCATAGCGCGCAGCCGGATATGAACGAGGTGATCGGCCGCGACGATCTGCTGCTGGTCACCCTCGATACGCTGCGTTTCGATGTGGCCGCCGAGCTGCTCGCGGCGGGCCGGTTACCGAATCTGGCGCGCCATCTGCCCGGCGGGTGGGAGAAACGCCATGCGCCAGGCAGTTTCACCTATGCCTCGCATCAGGCAATATTCGCCGGCTTCCTGCCGACACCCGCGAGGCCCGGTCCGCACCCACGATTGTTTGCCTCCCGATTCGCGGGCAGCGAGACAACAGCGGGGCGCACCTTCGTCTACGACACTCCGGATCTCGTCTCCGCCTTGGCTGCGGCGGGGTATCGCACGGTATGCCTCGGCGGTGTCGGGTTCTTCAATAAGCAGGGTGCGCTGGGCTCGGTACTGCCGGGCATGTTCCAGGAAAGTCATTGGGAGGCAGAGTTTTCCGTCGCTTCACCGACCTCCTTCGAGGTGCAGATCGAGCGCGCCGAGCAGGTGATTGCCGGACTACCGCAGGACCGCAGGCTTTTCCTGTTCGTCAATGTGTCCGCGCTACACCAGCCCAATTGGTTCCATTTGCCGGGCGCGACCAAGGATGCGGGGGACTCCCGCGAAACCCATGCCGCCGCACTGGAGTACGTGGATCGGCATATCGGCCGGCTGTTCGCCGCTGCCGGTAGCCGTCGCCGCTGCTTCGCCATTGTCTGCTCGGATCACGGAACCGCCTACGGCGACGACGGTTTCACCGGACATCGGCTCGGACACGAAGCCGTTTGGACAGTCCCCTACGCCCAGTTCTTTCTCGAGGCCACTGCATGAGCACGATCACCCGACCGCGCCCGTATCAGAACTATGTCTACGGCTATCCGCACAAGACGGCGTACCGGCCGCTCGGCGCGGACAGTCCGCTTTTGAGCGAGCTGTGGGCGCGCGAGCCCAAGGATGCGCTCTCGCTCTACGCGCACATTCCGTTCTGCGAATACCGTTGCGGCTTCTGCAATCTGTTCACCCGTGTCGGCGCACCCGATGACCTGACCAGCCGCTACTTGGACGCACTCGAGCGGCAAGTCTTGGCGGTGCGCGCGGCCCTGGGCGATGACGGTCCGGTCCGGTTCGCGGCGGCAGCCTTCGGCGGTGGCACCCCCACCTATCTCTCGGCCGCGGAGTTGGAGCGGCTCTGCGATATCGCCGAGCAGCACATGGGTGCGGATCTGCGTGCTATTCCACTCTCTGTCGAGACTTCTCCGGCGACGGCTACGGCGGATCGACTCGCGGTGCTGGCCGAGCGCGGCGCCACCCGGGTGAGCATCGGCGTGCAGAGTTTCGTCGATGCCGAGGCCCGTGCGGCGGTGCGGCCGCAGCGCCGGGCGGAGGTCGAGGCCGCGCTCGAAAATATTCGGGCAGCCCGGATTCCGATCTTGAATATCGATCTGATCTACGGCATCGACGGGCAGACGGAACGGACTTGGCGCACCTCACTGGATGCGGCGCTGACCTGGCAGCCCGAGGAGCTCTACCTGTACCCGCTGTATGTGCGGCCGCTGACGGGGTTGAGCAGGCGCGACGCGGACGCCGACTGGGATGAGCAGCGACTACGGCTGTATGCCTTCGGCCGCGATCATCTCCTCGCGCACGGCTACGAGCAGACCTCCATGCGCATGTTCCGCCGAAGCGGTTCCGCGAGCGCCGGACCCGGCGACTACGTGTGCCAGACCGACGGCATGATCGGCCTGGGTTGCGGTGCGCGTTCGTACACCGCCGGTCTGCACTATTCGTTCGACTACGCGGTCGAGACCCGCGAGGTTCGCGGCATTATCGATACCTACACGCGGACAGTCGATTTCAGCCGCGCCGAGGTCGGTCGCCGCATCGATGAGGACGAGGCCCGCCGCCGCCATCTGCTGCAATCGCTGCTGCAGGCCGAGGGCATGGACGTCGCGGCCTATCGCACGCGTTTCGGCGCGCATCCGGCCGAGCACTTCGCCGCGGAGCTACACGAATTCACCGAATCAGGTTGGCTGGATTCGGGATCGGATCTGCTCCGCCTCACCCCGGAGGGTCTCGCCTACTCGGATGCCCTGGGCCCCAGGCTCTTCTCGCCCGCGGTGCACGCCGCCATGGCGGCCTACGAACCGAAGTGAGTCCATGGACCTGACCATCCTCTACCGCGGCCCGCTGGCCTCTTGCGATTACGACTGCCCGTACTGCCCTTTCGCCAAGCGCCGTGACAGCCGCGAGCAGTTGCGCGCCGACCGCGCGGCCCTCGAACGGTTCGCCGCCTGGGTCGCGCAGCAGCACGATGACCGCCTGTCGATCCTGTTCACACCGTGGGGTGAGGGCCTGGTCCGCTCCTGGTACCGGCGCACCCTGACCGAACTCTCACACCTGCCGAATGTCGCCCGGGTAGCCATCCAGACCAATCTGAGCTGCCGCACCGACTGGCTCGCCGACGCCGACCCCGACACCCTGGCGCTGTGGTGTACCTACCACCCCGGCCAAACGCCATACGACCGCTTCACCACCAAAATCGCCGACCTCGAACGCCTGGGTATCCGTTTCAGCGTCGGCGTGGTGGGCTTCCCGGAACACCTGGAAGCGGCCCGCCGCCTGCGCGCCGACCTGCCCGGCCACGTCTACCTCTGGGTGAACGCGCCGGAGGGACACCAGCTTTCGGGGCAGGAGTCCGCCGACTGGCTCGCGCTGGACCCCCTCTTCGACTACAGTCGACACCCGCACGCCTCAGCGGGAATGCCCTGCCGCACCGGAGAATCGGTCATCTCCGTCGATGGTGACGGCACCGTCCGCCGCTGCCACTTCGTCCGCACCGAACTGGGCAACCTCTACGACGGCTCCTACCGCGCAGCCCTGACCCCCCGCGCCTGCCCACTAGCCCTGTGCGACTGCCACATCGGCTACGTCCACCTCGAAACCCTGCCCCTCTACGACGTCTTCGCCGGCGGAGTCCTGGAACGAATCCCCCAAAAAATCCCCTGACCCCCGAACACCCCCGCGTTCATGCGAATTGGCACGAAACCACCAGTCCTACCCCCTCACCCACCAACCAGCAGAGCGCCGCATCGAGTGGGCTCTCCTGGTGGCGACACGCCGCGAGCGGCCACCATGAGAGCCCACTCGATGAGTGAATCGGGCGAATGCGCCCGCGGGTGGCGGGTTGGGCTGGGGTGCGGTCCGCGCCGACCCCGAATTCACTGTGCTGCTGGTTCAGTGGGTCAGGGTCACTTTGGCGAGGCCTGTCGGATGATCGGCATCGATGCCGAGTGCGCGGGAGACCGCTAGGGCGAGTTGCTGGCCGCGGATGGTTGCCAGTAGGCATTCGCCGAGGTGACCCAGAGCGGGCCAGGTGACGGTGGCTTCGGGTGCGGTACCTGCCAAGACGATCTGGGCGTAGCGGGCGGTGAGGGGGTAGCGGAGGTCGAGGGTGTCGGTGTCGGCGGGGCCGGAGCCGGCGAGGAGGACGGCGGGGGTGCCGGGGCCGGTGACGGCGATCGGGCCGTGGCGGAAGTCGGCGGTGGAGAAGCCGTGTGCCATCAGGCCGGTGGTTTCCTGGAGTTTGAGGGCTGTCTCCAATGCGGCTGGGTAGCAGGCGCTTCGGCCGACGACGGCGAGGCGGTCGACAGTGGCGAGAAGGGCCGCGGCACGGTCCACACCGGCCGTGTCTACGAGGAGTTGGGCTGCGGCGGTGGGCAATTCGGCAGCCTGCCGGGCGGTCACGCCGCCCGTACCGAGACCGGAGGCCAGGGCGAGCACGGCGAGCATCTGGCTGGTGACGGTCTTGGTGGCCGGAACCGCACGCTCCGGCCCGGCCTCGAGTCCCACGGTGTAGTGCGCGGTCCGAGCCAGTGCGGAGTCCGGGTCATTGGTGACCGCGACGACCCGCGCTCCGACAGCCGCATAGCGCCGGGTCAGGTCGACGATCTCCGGTGTGCGGCCGGACTGCGACAGCGCGATGAGCAGCCAGCCCCGGAAGCCGTCGGGCTCACGGCCGTAGGCGGTCGCCAGGCTGGGTGCGACCAGACAGGTGGGCAACCCGGTCTGCAGTTCTACGGCGTACCGGCCGAGCAGCGCCGCATGGTCCGACGAGCCGCGGGCCAGGAACGCGACACCGGCGGGTCCGCCGGCGCCGAAGAGTGCGGCGACCTGCCCGCCGATATCGGCGAAGCGATCGGCCAAGGCCGCCAGCACCGCGGGCTGCTGGCGCATCTCGGCGTCCATCAGGCGGCCGAGCCGGGTGGGATTCATCGGGGTCCTCCGGTGGTCAATGGGGTTGGTGGCGTGGTGATTTCGGCGGTGAGGGCCAGCGTGACGGCCCCGTGCAGGGATGCGTCCGCCAGGAAGTGGGCCGCCCGGATCTCGGGCGGAAACGCGGTGGCGGAGGCCACCAGATCGGTGAGCGGCGGCAGGATGACATCGGCGGCGGCCATCATGCCGCCGCCGATGACTATCCGTGCCGGGTCGACCAGCGCCGCCAGATTGCCCAGGGCGGTGGCGAGGGTTTCCAGCATGTGCCGCACCAGTTTTCGCGCCTCGGGATCGGTGCGCCGGAACAGCTGTTCGCTGGTGATCTCCGAGCCGAGCGCGGCCGAGGCCCGCTGGGCCAGCCCACGCCCGGCGATGTACTCCTCCAAGGGTGCGCGACCGGCGGCGACTGCTCCGACTCGCGCGAAACCCGGGTTCATATAACCGATTTCACCGGCTGCCTGATGTGCTCCGGGCACCACCTGTCCGCCGACGATCAGCGCGGCCGCGATCCCGGTGCCGAGGCTGACATAGATCCCGGTGTCGATGCCGCGCAGCGCCCCGAACCTGACCTCGGCCAGCGCCGCCGCCCGCACATCATTGGCCACCCGTACTTCGGCCACCCCGAATTCGGCGGCGAGCCGGGCCGACAGCGCCAGCTTCTCCCAACCGGGCAGGTTGGGGGTGAGCTGAATGCCGTCGGCCCGGATCACGCCCGGGCACACCGCCGCCCATCCGGTAACCGGCAGACCGAGCCCCTCACGCGCGGCCTGCTCGAGTCGGCGCACGGATTCGGCGGTGCGGGCCAGGATGTGGTCGGGACCGAGATCGGTGCGAGTGTCCAGGCGCACCCGCTCCAGCACCGCGCCGTGGGCGTCGGCGAGGGCTATCGCGGTCTTGGTGCCGCCGAAATCGACGCCTATGACGGCGAATTCGCTGGCTTCATGCATGCGGAGTCCTCGGAGTCGGCCGGGCCGCGCGAGTGCGTCGGCCCGGCGGGAACGGGTCAGTCGGCGACGGCGTCGGCGGGTTCGGTGTTGCGGTACTCCTCTCTAATGTCCTTGGGGCCGAACGGCCAGACGTGTTCGACGCGGGCCCAGACGGCGAAGGCGACAATGCCCAGTGCGACCCATACCAGCGACCATTCGATGGGGTGCACGCCCGGATTCGACTTGTCGGCATAGCCGTAGATGACCAGCCAGCCGATCGCGGCGACGATCGCGGGCAGCGGATAGAGGAACATGCGGTAGGGCCGGGGGAGATCCGGCTGGCGGCGGCGCAATACGATGACGGCGGCGATCTGCGCGAAGGCCTGGACGATCACCATGACCGTGGTGAGCAGCGAGATCAGCACCGTCAGCGGTGGGTGTGCGGTGCTGGTTCCGATATGGCGGGCCAGCAGGAACCCGCCCGCGGTCACCACACCCATGGCCAGCAGCCCGAGGACCGGGAACTCGTGCTTGGGATGCAGCTTTCCGAAGGAGCGGAAGAACACTCGGTCGTGTGCCGCATTGAAAGGCACGCGGGAGCCGCCGAGCAGTCCGGTGAAGATCGAGGCGAAGGCCGTGATCAGGATGAGCGCGGTGACCACCTGGGCCGCGCCCTTGCCCATGGTGGATTCCAGTACCGCCGAGGCAACCGATTGTGAGGCAACATTGTTCGGATCGAGCATGTCCTGCCAGTGCGTGACGCCCAGTACACCGATCTGCATGAGCAGGTAGACGACCATGACGCCGGCAATGGCGAACACGATGGACCGCGGCAGCACCCGGCCCGGATTCTTGACCTCCGCGCCGAGGTAGGCGCTGGTGTTGTAGCCGAGGTAGTCGTAGATGCCGATGGTCAGGCCGGAGGCGAAGCCCAGCCAGAAGCTGCCGTGGCCGAGTTCGACGGCGTGCGCCGGCCAGGTGAAGGCCAGGTCGGGGTGGAAGTGCGTGAACGAGGCCAGAATGACCGCGCCCACCGAGATGATCATGATCGTCCACATGACGACGGTGATCTTGCCGATGCTCTCGACGCGTCGCCACAGCAGCAGCACGACCGCGACGACCACCGCGATGCCGACCAGATCGCCCTGGCCGGTGCTCATGGACGGCCACAGGTAGCCGAGGTATTGGACCAGGCCCTGCACGCCCGTGGACATGATGAGCGGGATGAAAAGCATTGCGGTCCAGACGAACAGGAACGGCATGAGCCGCCCGGTGCGGTACTGGAACGCCTCACGCAGATAGACGTAGGTGCCGCCGGCGCCGGGCAGCGCGGCGCCGAGCTCGGCCCAGATCAGGCCGTCGACGAGGGCCAGTACCGCGCCGGCGACCCAGCCGATGACGGCTTGCGGGCCGCCGAAGGCCGCGACCATCAGCGGGATGGTGACGAACGGGCCGATGCCGACCATCTGGCTCATATTGATGGCGGTGGCCTGGAACAGGCCGATTCTTCGGGGGAGTTGGCGGGGACCGGACATGTGTTCCTCCGGTGGGAGCGGAGCGAGTGGTTTAGTAAAGTTAAATTCCTTTACTATTGGCGTCAAGAGGTCATCAAGATTCGACTGCCTAGAGTTGGGTCGGCAACCCGAGCGAGAAATGGAAGGCGATGGACGAAGTCCCCTGGAACCGGCAACGCCTGCGCAGCAATAACGAATGGCTCCTGCTCGAAGAGCTGCGCACCGCGGGCCCGTCGAGCCGTGCCCAACTCGCGAGGGACACGGGGCTTTCCAAGCCCACGGTGTCCAGTGCCCTTGCCGCGCTGCAGCAGAGCGGGCTGGTCCGGGAGAGGGGGACGGTGTCGCCCGAACGTGGCCGGACCGCGGTGCTCTACGAGCCCGATCCGACCGCCGGTTATGTGCTCGGCATCGATATCGGCCGCGCCAACCTCCGCGCCGCCGTCGCCGACATGTCGGGAAAAGTGCTCGCGCGCACCGATATTGCCAATAGGGCGCGCACCGCGACCGCCGTTGCCGATATCGCGGTGCAGGCCGCCGAAGAGGTGCTGGCCGCTGCGAACGTCACGGCCGATCAGGTGATCCACGCGGCGCTCGGCAGCCCCGGCGTCTTCGATCCGGAGGACGGCCGCATGCACTTCGCGGTGAACCTGCCCGGCTGGGGTCGTGCCGGACTGCTCGACACCATCCGGCAGCGGCTCGGCGGGCCGGATCTCTCGGTGCACAATGACGCGAACCTGGCGGCCCTGGGCGAATACGTGTTCGGGGTGGGTCGCGGCAGCCGGTTGTTCGTCTACGTGCTGATCGGCACCGGCCTCGGCGTCGGCATCGTGTCGCAGGGTGAACTGTTCACCGGCGCGCACGGTGCGGCAGGTGAAGTCGGTTTCCTGCCGACAACTTTCGGGGTGCCGGAAGCGGATCCGCCACGCCGGGGTGCGCTGGAGGAGGCGGTCTCGGCGGAGGCTGTTGTGCGCGCCGCCCGGGCGCAGGGGATGACGGGCCGCCTCACCGCCAAACGCGTCTTCGAACAGGCCCGCGCGGGACACCCGATCGCGGCGAATGTCGTTCGGCAGGAAGGCGAACGCGTCGCCCTGGTCGTTGCCGCAGTCACGGCGGTACTCGACCCGGATGTGATCGCTCTGGGCGGCGGGCTCGGCCACAGCGCCGACCTGTACCTGGACCAGGTCCGCGAGGCTCTGGCTCGATCCACGCCGCTGCGCCCACAGGTGGCGTCGAGCGAATTGGGTGATGACGCAGTGCTTTTGGGGGCTATTGCCACCGCACTGCGCGTTGCTCGCCCCCAGGTGTTCGACCGGCGAACAGGGCACTGACGGCCGGTGGCCGAAACGCAGGAACGCCGCAGGCTCTCGGCCTGCGGCGTAGTGCTTTTCGGCGGCACCGGCGTCAGGCGCCGGTATTGACGGGCAGGGAGATGACGAGGTCCTGCTCGTTCTGGGGCAGGTAGTGCACCTGCACCACCCGGCCGATCTGGACGAGGCCGACCTGGGTTGGCGGGAGGAACTTTTCGGTGCGCGCCTCGAAGGTGCTGCCGTTGGGGCGGGTGACGATCAGCACGAGATCCAGGCGGGGGTGGCCGTCGCGGATTTCGCCGGGAACCGAGAGCGAGCGGACGACCGCCTGGGCGGGGATGCCGTTGCGGGCGATATTCAGCTTGGCCTCGGTGGTGATGCCCTTGCGAATCATGGCCTGGTTCATGGCGTCCTGCGCCGCGCTGCTGTCGCCGGAGAGATCGACCTCCACCCGGCCGGGGCGGTCGGGCAGGTAGCGGACGGGCAACACCACACCGGTGCGCAGCAGGGCCAGTTCGGTGAACGGCACGATCATCTTGGCGTAGGCGGGGAAGGTCTTGCCGTCGATGCCCTCGACGCGGAAGTCGATGCGCACCTGCGGCTGCTCATTGAGGGAGACTCCGGTATTGCGGACCGATTCGACGGTGCCGAGGCCGATCGGGCCGTGGCGGAATTCGGAGCTGTTATTACCGGTCAGGGCGGTCAGAATGCCGTCGCCGGTGAAGGCGAAGGCAATGGGGGCGAGGGTGCCGGCGGCGATCAGCAGCCCCATCTGCCAGCCGACCCAGGGGAGGAAGTCATCGGAGGTGAGGCCGTGCCACAGGTAGTAGGCGATGGACAGCACCAGGAAAGCGGCGGCGGCGATACGGATCTGGGTCTTCATGATTTCCTCGAAATCAATTGCGGGGCAGGGAGTATGAGTCCCGCTCATGCCGGGCGCGGCATGAGCGGGGCGGGTGGAATCGCCGTCGCGGGGAGGCGGCTCCGCCATCGCGGGGAAGGCGGAGGGCTCAGCCGCCGACGATGCTGGAGCAGGCGAAGGTGATGTCGAACTTCGAGTTCTTGACTCCGGCAGTCGGATTGGTGAGATCGGGTGCGCCGACGCCCTCACCGGTGACGTGATAGGTATTGCCGCTCTTGGTGACCGTGGCGGTGCCGCCGGGCGCGCCATTGCCGTAGCCGACCGCGTACGGCATACCGTTCTGTCCGCCCTTGGAGCCGGCGATGCCGACCGCCTGCACCGTATTGTCGCCGACGATGGCGGCGCTCACGCTGAGCTGGCCGTAGGTGGAATTCCCGGTGTCGGTCAGGGCCAGGGCCAGCGTGCCGCCCTGCTTGGCGCAGGTGGTGGTGAAGTTGGCGGTGAGGGCGTTGCCGTCGACGGAGGCGCTCGACTTTCCGGCGGGAGCGGCGGTGCCCGGTGCGGCCGAGGAAGCCGAGGAGGCGGCGGAGGCCGAAGTGGTGGGGGCCGCCGAGGAGGAGGGTGAGCTGCTGGAGTTGCTACTGCAACCGGTGACCAGCAATGCGGTGGCGGCGGTCGCGGCGAGGGCGGCGGTGGTCAGGCGAATCGACTTGGTGTTCATGGTGGTTCCTTGTTCTCTGGTTCGGTTCGCTGTCGGAGCCGATGAGAGAACCGTAGGAAGCACCCCCTGCCCTACCGATACCAAGTTTCACCGAGCGAGAGTCGGGGAAACTCCGCTAACCTGGGCGAATGCGACAGCCGCGGGCAATGGTGCTTGATGAGGTCTGGCGCCGGCTCGCCGGCGTCGAAGCCTTGAGCGGGCCGAATGGCGGGCCGCTGCGCCGTACCGTGAAGTTGATTCTGGATCCGCTGGTCATCCGCCCGGTTCAGCATCCCCTGTGCGCGGGCTCGATCCTGACCGCCGACGGGGCGGTACTGCTGGCAACCCGCATCCACGCCGCCGCCGACGTCCTGCGGGCCACCGCCGCCTGGTTCAACCTGCTCAAGCAGACCCGGCGGTCGCTGCGCATTACCGAGGGCAATGCCCAGGACCTGTACTTCCAGCGCTGCTTCGAGCTGGCGACCGTCTCGGGCATGCCGGACGCCGGGCGCGACCGGGCCGCCGCCGAAGCCGCGCTGCGGGAGATCCACGATCTGACCGCCGGGCGCACCACGCAGGCATTGAAGGAGTACCTGACCGATCCGGGACGGGCACGCGAGGTGAGCGAGCTGATCGGCACGGCCTGGCGGCGGCGACCGCTCACCGCCACCCCCGATCACGCACAGGCGCTGGCCGAACTGCTCGACGCCTGTGCGGCCGGGCGGCTCGGCGCAGCCGGTAAGGACGTCGATATCGACGATCTGGTCGCGGCGTCCATGGGAACGCACAGCGGAATTCGGCTGTGGCGGGAGGAGAACGGCGGTGCGGCAGCGGAATTGGGGCTGACCACACATCCGCTGCCACAGCCGCCGCGGGTGGGTGAGTCGGCCTCGAAATCGAGCCTGAGCCTGCCGTTCGACCGCACCATTCACGAACGGGTCTTCACCGTGCTGCAGGCCGCCAGCGAGCGTGCCGACCTGCCGCCGATTCCGGAGCTCGTGGACGCCGAGATCGCCCGCGCGTGCGCGCCGTGGGCGCTGCTGGACGAATCGCTGCGGGTCACAGCCGCGGCGGGAACCGTGCTCGCGATACAGCTGCGGCCCATCGACGAATCCCGGGTCGTCGCGACGGAGGGCGCCGCGCGCGTGATCAATGGGCGTTGGCAGCGGGAAGCGTACGTACTGCAGGCTCGTAGGATGGTGGTGCGGGCGGATGCGACAGCGGGACCGCTGGCGGTGATCGCGGCCGATCTCCAGGTGCCCTGGCGGCCGTATCTGCGCCGGCTGTGGCCGCGACTGCACGGGCGCGATGTGCGGGAAGTGCCGGTGTACGCGCCGGATGAGCTGTGGGATCTGCTCGACGGCGTGGCGCGCTCGGTGATTCTCGATCACCGGATGCGGGTGAAGCGGGCCTTGGCGGCGACAGCTGTCGCGGCCGAACTCGATGACCTGGAATCGAGGGTGGGATGACCGGCTCGGCATTGCAGATCCGGCGCTACGGGGGCGGGTTGAGCGGCATTGTGCCCGCCGGCGCCGCGACGGTGCTCGATGCGGCGGCCGCGGTGGACACCATGGTGCTCGAGGTCGCGGGCGGCTATCTGACCTGGAGTGTGCTTGCGGGGCAATCGATTCCGGCGGCGGTGATCGATGATGTGGAGCTCGCGCAGGAATGGGTGTGGGCCCTCTACGGCGCACCGATCGCGCTCGCTCTCGATCGGGACCAGCCCGCCGAGGCGACGGCCGCACCGGCATTGCCGGCGCTGGCGGTGAGCGCCTGGCGACTTGCTTACGCGCACTGGGCTGCTCGATGGTGGCCCGCCTCGACGCTGGATGGGATCGCGCCGCTCGATCCGGGGCTGCTGGAGCGTGAGATCGCGGCACTCACGCTGGAGTGTGAGTCGCTGGTGGGCGGAGCGGACGCCATCGTGCCCGCAGTGGCCGAGGTGGTCGAAACACGTTTGCGGGCTTCGGATTACGCGCTGGCGGCGGGTGACGAGACACCCAATGGGCTGGTGCTGGCTCGCGGCGTCGGCAGCTGGGATTGGCGGCGGTGCCCGCCGGGGCTGGTCGATGCGTCCGAACGGGCGGTGTCCTGGCAGGTCGTTCGCGAGGCGGGCGCGACAACCGTGGCGGTCAGTGTGGTGGTGGCGCCGGGGGTGCCCGCCGAGGTGCCCGCGTATCTGCGGCCGTGGGCGCGTATCGATACCGGTGCGGGAGTGGGGGAGATCGCGCTGCGCGCAGAGGGTGGCGCCTGGGTCGGCGATCTTGCCGTGCCCGGCGCGGATCCGATTGTGCGCGTGGATATTCACGTTCCCGGGTTCGGTGTCGACCCCGAGTCGGATTCGGCCGAACTGCGGCAGCGCGTTCGCGAGTTCGCGGCCGGCCGCCTGCGGCGCACTGCCGTTCCGGGCTCGGTCGACGGGGCGCCCGATGCTCCGCTGCTGGCCGAGATTGCCGCGGCTGCCGACGATTCGGACTTCTGAGTTGGTGAGCACGACTGGCCGGGGGGCCGGCGACGAGTCTGCGGTACTGCGAGCGGGGGCCGAGGCGATGGCGCGCGGTGAGCTGGGGGAGGCGCTGCGGATCTTCGAGGATGCGGTGCAGACGGAGACCGGGGATATCCGGGTGTGCGCCATGGTCAATTCCGCCTGTGTGGCAGATCAATTGGGTGATCACGCGGGTGCGGTGGTGCGCTTTCGGGAGGCCCTGGAACAGATGGGGCCGGAGGCGCCCCGTATGCGTCCGGCCGCGCTGATCAATCTGTCGCAGGCATTGCAGCGACTGGGTGATCTGGACGGTGCGCAGGAGGCGCTGGAGCAGGCGCGGGAGTTGCTGAGCGCCGATACCGCGCCCGGCGAGTTGCGGTACGCGTGCCTGGTGTCATTGACGGCGGTGGCACTGCACCGGCAGCAGTGGGCGCGCGGGATCGAGCTGGCCAATGAATCGCTCGACGCCGCAATTCATTTCGCGCCCGGACAGGTCGGCCATTCGCTGATGAACCTGGCGACCGCGCACTTCGAGACGGGGCGCTGGGAGCTGGCGGAGGATTTCGCGGGTCAGGCGCTGGTCGCCTTCGACGCCGCGGCCGACCACGACGGTGTCGCCGAGACTCGCCAGAATCTCGCCGTGATGTACACGCGCTCCAGCCGTTTCGATGATGCGGAGCGACTGCTGATCACTGCGCAGGAGTATTTCGAGGCGTCCGGATATGCGCACCGGGCCGGAATCGGCTGGAAGGTCATGGGTTTCATTGCCGAGGATCGAGACCAGCCCGAACTGGCCGTCACCCGATACCGGCAGGCGCTGGAACGATTCGACGAATCCGGCGCGGTGGTGGATGCCGCCGATGTGCGGACCCGGCTGGCGACCGTCGCCTTCGCCACCGGCCGGCTGGAGGAGGGCGAAGCCGAACTGGCCGCCGCCCGCAGCACCTACGCCGAACACGGCCTGGGATTGCTTTGCGCCCAATTGGATTACTGGCACGCAGGATTGGCGGAACCGCTCATCGACACCGTGCCCGGCCTCCTTGCCCAGGCCGTGGACCTCGCGATCCCCGCCGCCCTCGCCCTCGACGCGGTTCGCTACGAACTCCCCGACGGCGCACAGCGCGAAACCTGGAACCGCCGCATGGCCGATCCGGCGCTGCGCCTGGCCTTCCGCTACGCCTACCTGTCCGGCGACGCACAGTTGGTGGCCGACCTCATCGAAACCTCCTGCGCGGGAACCACCCTGGACATCGACCGCCTCTCCGCCGCCCCACCCCGTCTTCCGCTCGACACCCTGGACCCGCTCGCCCCACCCCCCGCCAGCTCCGCCCCGGTGAGCGACGCCCTCCAACTCGGCACCGCCCTGGCCTCGGTCGCCGCCGGCGCCGGACTCCCGGTAACCCCGCCCCCACATGTCGCGGTCGCCCCCGACGGCCACATAGCCCTCGCCGCTTGGATATCCGTCGCCGAAGAACGCTACGGCCGCCGCATCCGCGACGATCGCGTGGTCCAGGCATGACGGGCGCTGGATACCTACACGTGACGGGTGAGCAGTTCGCAGCGCCGCAATCCGCTGTCGGACGGGAGGTTCAGGCATGACAGAGGAGCAGCCGACCGCGTATGTGCGGATGGCGGATGCGGGGGATTTGTATCTGACGTGGCGGTGGGTGGATCACGATGCGCCCGGGGGTATCGGGGTGGTTCCCGAGGCTCAGGTGGAGGAGGCGGTGCGGCGGTTTGCGGGGGCGCTGCCTGCGCCGGGGCTGGAGGGTGGGCTCGAAGCGGCGCTCACCAGTGGGGAATTGGCGTCTTACGAGGCGGAAAATGCCTTGGCGCAGGTGCTTTCGGCGACATTCCTGCCACATCAGTTGGCGGTGGCGCTGTATGACCTGCATGTGCGAGGGGTGCGGCCGCGGTTGCGGATTCAGCCCTCGCCGCGGGTAGCGCAGATTCCGTGGGAGTTGCTGGCGCCTGATCCGGGGCTGCGGCTGGTGGATATCGCCGAGGTGAGTCTGCTTGCGCCGCCGGGCATTGTGCACGCACCGGCGCGGGTGGCGCGGTCCTGGGCGGAGACCCGGGAGCAGCCGGTAGTTGCGGTGCTCGATCCCCGGGTGCCCGGATTCCGGGCCGATTCCGCGCTGGGATCGGTGCTCGGTCGGATGGATGAGGATGCGCCGCTGGCGGCGCTGGTCGCCGGTCTCGCGGCGCGGGATCGATTGGTGCCGAAGGTGAGTGATCCGGTCGCCGCATTCCGGCGCACCGATGTGGATCGGGTGTGGCTCGGCGAGGTCTTGCGGGCCGGGGCGGCGCGCATGCTGTACGTGGGACATGTGACGGCGGCGCCGCCGACCTCCGGGCAGAGTGAGTCGGCCACCATGCATTTGGCGTGCACGGCCGACATCGTGGGATTCGCACCCGCGCAGCGTGATCACCGGCCGCTCTCGGCGCGGGATCTGCTGCTCGGTACCTACACACTGGCCGCCGAACCGCGCAGCGGACCGCAATTGTGGCCGATTCCGAGCCGGGTCGCGCTCATTGCGTGTGAGAGCGGCGGTGATCTGCGTTTCGGTGAGGCGCTCGGCCTGGTCGCCGCAATGCTCACCGGCGGTGCGGAATTGGTGACGGCCGGGCGTTGGGCGCTACCCACCGATCTGGCCTTCCAGCGCTTGGGTGGCGCAGCGCCGGAATGCCGCCCGCTGCAGGAAGCAGTGTGCGCCATCGATGCCGCCCACGAGCAGCCGGATCCGGTAGCAGCGCTCAATAATTGGCAGCGTGCCCGTTTGGCGGCCTGGCGCGAGACCGGCGGCATCGAGCATTCGCCGCTCGTCTGGGCGGCCTTCGCAACGGTGGATGCCCGCTGACCGTCGTCGGTTCATCCGGGTGAGAGTCCGCCTCGATCGTGCTCATGCTCCCGGAGAGTGACCCCCGCCGCTCGATCTGGCGCGCAGGAAGTCGTCCACCAATCGGGTGCAATCTTCGCGGGTGAAAGCGCGCAACCCGGTCAGCTTGGTGAAGACGATCGGGCCGATGAGTTGTGCGAGCGCGAAGGTGGTGTCGAAATCGCCGAGTTGTTCGTATGCCTCGGGGGTGCCGAGCAGATCGTCGAAAGGCTGGCGGTATTGCTCGATGACGCGATCACGCAGGCTCGTGAAGGTATGGGGCGCGGCCTCTTTCGGCTCGGGTGTACCCATGGCAAGCCAGGCGAGCGTGGTCAGCTGCATCGGCGCCTCATCGATGAGCGCGGACTGGCGGGCGAGCAATTCGACGAGCCGATCCCGCAGTGGCCAGGTCTCCGGCAGCAGCTGACCTGGGTCGTCGACGGCTACACCCTCGCGCTGGCCTGCCTGGTGCTACCCGCGGGCGCACTGGGCGACCGGTTCGGCCGCCGGGTGGTGCTGATCATCGGAATGGCCATATTCACACTGGCTTCCGCGATACCGCTGCTCATCGGCGGTCCGCTCTGGTTGATCGGGGCGCGGGCGGCCGCCGGGGTGGGTGCCGCCTTCGTCATGCCGTCCACCCTGTCGCTGCTCACCGCCGGATTCCCGGACGAGCGCCGTGGACAGGCGGTGGGGGTGTGGGCCGGTGTGGCGGGATCCGGTGGCGCACTGGGGATTATCGGATCCGGCGTGCTGTTGCAATGGCTGTCGTGGCAGTCGGTGTTCGTTGCCATGACCGCCGTCGGTGCGATACTGCTGGCGGCCGGGTGCACGGTCTCGGAATCCATTGCGGCGCAACGGCCACCGCTGGATCCGTGGGGTTCGATGGGCGTTGCCACCGCGGTCGGGTTGATTGTGGTGGCCGCCATGGAAGTGCCTACGCGCGGCTGGGTGGACCCGCTGGTCCTCGGTCTGCTGGCCGGCGGTCTGGTCGCTACCGCGGCCTTCGTGCTGGTCGAATTGCGTGTCACGCATCCGCTACTGGATGTACGACTTTTCGCCGATCGTGGATTCGCTAGCGGCACGCTGTCTCTGGCCGTGCAGTTCCTGGTCTCGTTCGGTCTGTTCATGCTGGTCGTGCAGTACCTACAGCTTATTCTGGGCTATTCGCCGCTCGCCTCATCGCTGGCGCTCGGGCCGATGATTGTTCCGCTGATACTGGTTTCGCTCGTCGCGCCCTGGCTGGCCGACCGATTCGGGCTGCGCTGGGTGACGCTGATCGGCCTGGCGACGGTGGGTATCGGTCTGCTCGCCATTGCGCGGCTGAATCTGTCGAGCGGCTACTGGGGCGTGCTCTGGTCGTTGTTGATCATGAGCACCGGTATGGGTCTGTGCACCGCGCCCGCCACCGCGGCCATTGTTGCGGGGACCCCCGTGGAGAAGCACGGCGTTGCCGCGGCGGTCAATGACGCGGCCCGCGAAATAGGCGCTGCGCTGGGCATTGCCGTGGCCGGCAACGTGCTCGCCGCCGGATACTCCCAGCGCATCGCGCCCGCGCTGCCCCGGCTCCCGGAGTCGGCGCGCGGCCCGGTCGGTGATTCGCTCGCCGCCGCACTGCAGGTCGCCGAGCGCGGCGGCCCGCAGGCGCAACCGCTCGCGGACTTCGCCAAAACGGCCTTCCTGCACGGCTTCCAGCAAGCCGGTGTCGCCCTCGGTTGCGCGGCGCTGGTGGCGGCCGTGCTCATTGCGGCCTGGGCGCCCGGAATTGCCCGTCGCTGAGCCTATTTCTGTGAGTTCACCCGCTATGGGTGAGGCCGCTGCGGACCGATCATGCCAGCGTGGGGTGTCGGCTCTTGCTCCAGCTCACTGCTGGCAAACTGTCGATGCTCGTGATCGTGCCGCGCCAGTTGCACTGAGGCAAGGAGTCCGATGACTATTCGCAGGATGGGTTCACGACGAGCGCTGGTGGGCGCTACGGCAGCCACCCTGTCCGTGATCCTGGCCGCAGTGGGATTGAGCGCCTGCAGCAGCGATTCGTCGTCGAGCAATAGCTCGGCAACCTCTACCACCGCGGCCTCGAACGATCCGAAGGACATTGCGGTCGACGCCTTCACCTACGGCTACCCGCTCGTCCTGATGGACGCCACCCGCGCCTCGGCGGCGGCGGCCAATCACTTCGATCACGCCGATACCCTGCCGACCCCCGCCGACCGGCAGGTCGTGCGGCTGAATCTGGACACCTTCTACTCACAGGCTTGGCTGGATGTGAAGAACGAGCCCATGATCGTCCAGGTGCCGGAGATGGATCCCAATCGGTACTGGCTCATGCAGTTCCTGGATGCCTGGTCCAATACCGCGCAGGACCCCAGCAGCGTCGACCCGCAACTGCGCTCGGGCGCGAAGACCGGCCCCTTCACCTACGCGATCACCGGACCGGGCTGGAAGGGCACACTGCCGGACGATGTCACCCCGCTCGCCATGCCGACCGATACCACCTGGCTGCTCGGCCGCGTGCAGGTCAACGGCCCGGACGACGTCGAGAAGGTGAAGGCCGTGCAGAGCCAGATGAAGCTGGTGCCGTTGAGTCAGTGGGTGAGCGGCAATCACGACAATCCGCCGCCCGCGGCCCCCAGTGACAAGTCGATCAACCCGTCCCAGCAGGTCGCGCGGATGGACGGCCCGACGTTTTTCGACAAGTTGAACGAACTCATGGTCGCCAACCCGCCCGCCGCCGCCGATGCCTCGGCTATGGAGCGATTCGCCGCCATCGGCGTGACGCCCGGCGGCACCGCGGACAAGGTCTCCGCCGATGTGCTGAATCTGGGCGCGGCCGCGGGCAAGAAAGCCATTGCCGCATACGTGAATCCGCAGATCAAGGTGGAGGACGGGTGGCAGTTCGCCACCAATGTCGGCACCTACGGCACCGACTACCCGCTGCGCGCCAATATCGCGCTGCAGGGCCTGGGCGCGAACCTGGCCAAGGATGCGGTCTACCCGACCGTCTTCAGCACCGCTGACGACAATGGCACGCCGGTTCGCTACACCCTGCACTTCCCGGATGGTCAGCTGCCGCCGGCCCGTGCCTTCTGGTCGATCACCGCGTACGACGCCGACAGCTTCCTCATCGACAATCCGGCCGGCATCTACGCGGTCGGCCATCAGATTCCGGTGGTGAAGAACGCCGACGGTTCGGTGGATATCACTGTGCAGAACGCGGATCCGGGCACCGCCGTGCCCGCCGGCAACTGGCTGCCCATCCCGGCCTCCGGCAAGTTCTCGCTCACCCTCCGGCTCTACGCACCGGATCAGAAGGTCCTCGACGGCACCTGGAAGCCGCCGAATCTGCGGAAGGTCGCCTGAGCAGACCCGCCGTCTCGCCCAGTCGGATTCCCAGGGTTTTGCCAGGGTTCTCGGATGGCGCTGTGAGGAACACGCCGTTCGATAGGTGGATGAATCGTATTGCTGCGATTCGTCGCTAGAGAGAAAGGAATTCCGATGCTCTCCAACCTGATGAGGACGTCCGGTACCCGAAGGATTGCTGTTCGCGTTGCGTTCGCGGGTGTGCTTGCCGCTGTGCCGCTTTCGGCTCTGGCCATTCCGGCCTCCGCCGATGCCACCGTGCCCACCGCCACCGATGTCGATTGGCACCACCACGATTGGGATCACCACGACCGGGATCACCATGACTGGGATCACCACGACTGGCACAATCCGGGCGACTGGAACCAGGGCATTCCGTTCCCGGTTCCGTTCGACACCGGCTCTGCCGGGTAACGAGCACTACTTGAAGGACCCCGTCCGGTCACTCGTGACCGGACGGGGTTTCTCATGAACGGCTACCGCGTGAATATCCGAAGTTACTGCGACTGACCGCAATTCGAGCAGAAGGCCGTACCCACCTGCAATTGGTGCCCGCAGCCCGTGCAGTGCGCGCGCATATCGAGGCCGGTGCCGCAGGCGCCGCAGAAGCGGCCACCCGTGGTGGTGGTCCCGCAGGTCGGGCAGGTGACCCGGGCCGGTGTGGACAGATCCTGGTTCTGCGTCCAATTCTGCTGGTGCGCGGCATCTCGGATTTGCGAGCCGCGCGCCTCGGCCTGCGCCTGCGCGATCTGATTGGCCACCAGCGGTGAACAGCGCGTGCACTGGCTGACATGGTCGTTCCAGCAGATCCGTGCGCAGACCCAGGACCCGCAGCCGCTGCACAGCCGGAAGTCGTCCTTGACGTGATCGACCGCGTTGTTGAACGCCTTGTCCTTGGTGGCCGAGGCCGAGCCGCCACCCCAGGTGTTGGAGAAGTCCTCGGCGGCGTTGGACACCTTGTTGATCGAACTGAAGTGGTCACCGAGCAGATCTCGCACCACACGCAGCGCGCCGCGCCCTCGCGAGAGGTAGTTCTGCTCGAACGGGGATTTGTAGGCGGTGCTGCAGCGATCGCAGCGGAACTCCCACTGGAATCCATTGTCGTTGGACTCGTCGTAATAGGAGCTGGTGAAGACGACCGGTGCGGCCATGATCGGGCGATTCCTTTGCGGCTGAGCGGACTACGTACGCACGCGCCCGGAACCCCCCGGACCACGTATTGTCAGCTTCTTATCGTATGCCCGGGCAGGTGCGCAACACGGGGAACCGGCGGGAGGTCAACGCGGCACGGAGACCGGTCGGACGACCACCTCGTTCACATCGACCTGCGCGGGCTGTTCGATCGCAAACGAGACGGCCGCGGCAATGGCGTCGGCCGGCATCGCCACCGCCCGATAGGTTTCCATGGCGGCACGGGCGGTGGGATCGGAGATGCTTTCCGCCAGTTCGGATTCGGTGACACCCGGCGTGATGACGCTGACCCGCGGTCGATCCGATGCTGCGACGGCTACTGGACAGCTTCCCTGCGACACCGGCCTTCATTCTCAATCCGGCGCTCGATCTGCTCGCGGTCAATGCCTTGGCCGACAGCCTGTTCTCGCCGTTCGAGCGTGCGGACAATCTCGCCCGCATGACCTTCCTCGATCCGGTCGGCCGCCACTTCTTCGCGCGCTGGGAGGAGGCCGCGGAATCGGTTGCCGCTGGCCTGCGCCGGGCGATCGGTATCGACCCCCGGGATCGGCGAGCGGTGGAACTGGCCGATACGCTGGTTGCTGCGGATGCCGACTTCGCCGACCTCTGGAATTCGCACATAGTGCGCGGAAAAACCTTTGCTACCAAGGATTTACGCCATCCCGATGTCGGTGCGCTGACACTGGCGTATCACTGCTTCGACGTGCGTGGCGCATCCGGTCAGGAGCTTGTCGTCTACCACGCCGAACCGGGTAGCCCGAGTGTCGCCGCGCTGTCACTCCTTGGTGCGCTGGGGGCGACTCGCAGGCAGGCCGCACCGAGCCCCGAGAAGTTCCGCCCCGATAATTCGGGGGTCACAGAAAGATAACGAACCGCTCTACCCGCCGATGTGCCGAATGGGACTTCGGGAGAGGTGGTTTGGCGTGATTCGGACTTGGACGGTCGGTGTGGTGACAATGGTCGCCGCCGCAATGCTGCTGGTCGGTGCGCCCGGCGCGCAGGCCGGGCCGGCGGAGCTGCGGCAGTGTGCGGTCAGCTCCGGCCGAACGCCGGAGACCGCCACACCCGAAGCGGTGGGGCTGGATTCACAGCGGTTGCGGCAGGCGATGGGATTCGTGGCGGACCCCTCGCGGTTCACCGTGTCGGTGTACCGGAACAACTGCCTGGTGGCGAGTGGGCCGAACAATCAACGCGCGGGCGGGATGCCGTGGAATCTGTGGAGCAGCACCAAGAGTGTGGTGTCCATGGTGGCGGGGCTGGCGGTGGATGCCGGGCGGTTGCGGATCGATGATCCGATCGACGCGTATCTGCCTGCGGGGCTGGGTGATTCGGCGCATCGTGCCATCACCGTGCGCAGTCTGCTGACCGAGACCTCCGGTATGGAGGTGGCGGTGGCGTCGGAGGGGGTTACGGGGCTGATACAGCTCGACCCGAATGTGGTGGCGCAGGCGCTGGCCATGCCCATCGTGCACCCGCAGGGCACCCAGTGGCAGTACAGCCAGCGGGCCGTCGACCTGCTCGCCTATGTGGTGCAGCAGGCGGTGGGGGAGGATTTCCAGGCTTTCGCACAGCGAAAGCTCTTCGAGCCCTTGGGGATCGAGCGCACCGATTATCACTGGGCGCGCGATCGCAGTAACAACACCTACGGATACGCGCATCTGGTGCTGCCGCCCGACGACTTCGTCAAGCTCGGGCTGCTGGTTGCGAACCACGGGAATTGGCATGGCGCGCAGGTGATTTCCGCGGACTACCTGACCCAGGCCACCACCCCTATCGCCGCCAATGATTGCTACGGCTTTCTTTTCGTAGTAAATGGCCCGGACTGCGGGTCGATTTTCCCCGGCATGCCCGCCGACGCAGTGCAGATGTCGGGAATGATGCGGCAGGACAACACCATCGTGCCGAGCCTGGGGTTGCTGATCAGCTGGACCGGGGTGACTGTGCCCGGTGGTTCGGTGAGCTTCCCGCACGAGGCGATGCGCGCGCTGACCGCCGCCTTCCGTGATCCGGTGCTGCCCGATCCGGGGCCCTATGTGGCCGGGCCGGATATCAGCCTGTCCGATCCCATGATCTCCAATCCGGATGCGACCCTCGCCGCCCTGGGCCTGGGTCCCATGGCCTATCCGGGCTGCGGGTTGCTGACCTGTCTCGATAAGCCGCTCGCTCCGCCGGTCTCGGATTGGCCGCCCGGGTGCTACATCGTCGGTTGCTTCGGATCGGATCCGGCCACTCCGGGGATTCGGTAGCGGCTGTATGCGGCGCTGCCCTGGCGCGCCGGTCACACCTACTGGCCAGATACCCCTGGAGGGTATATGGTCGGGGCATGGACCAGCAGAACGGACATAGCGGTCACATGGAGATGGACCACTCCGCCATGGATCACTCCGCCCATGCGGGAATGGACCACTCCGCCACGGCCGACACCGGTCACGCGGAGATGGGCCATGCCGGGCACGGCGGCATGTCCATGGAGGACATGGCGAAGGACATGCGTAATCGCTTCCTGGTCGCGCTGGTCTTCTCGCTGCTGGTGATGTTCTGGTCGCCGATGGCGAAGGATATGTTCGGGCTCGATCTGCCCACCCCGTTCGGGCTGCGGCAGGACATCTGGGCGCTGATCCTGAGCCTGCCGGTGATCTTCTACTCCTCGACCCTCTTCTTCACCGGTGCGGTGGCCGCGCTGAAGGCGCGCACGCTCGACATGATGGTGCTGGTCGCGGTCGGTATCGGCGCGGGCTGGCTGTACTCCCTCGTCATCACCCTGACCGGCGGCGGTGAGGTGTTCTACGAGGCCTCCACCATGCTGGCCACCTTCGTACTGCTCGGGCACTGGTTCGAGATGCGGGCGCGCGGCGGGGCCAATGACGCCATTCGCGCGCTGCTGGATCTCGCGCCGCCGCAGGCCGTGGTGATCCGGGACGGGCAGGAAGTCGAAATCCCCACGGCCGAAGTGATTGTCGGCGATGTGCTGCTGGTGCGGCCGGGCTCCAAGATCGCGGTCGACGGTGAGGTGCTCGAGGGCGAGAGTGAGGTCGACGAATCGATGGTCACCGGCGAAAGCCTGCCGGTG
This sequence comes from Nocardia sp., assembly GCF_025465275.1. Classification (GTDB taxonomy): domain Bacteria; phylum Actinomycetota; class Actinomycetes; order Mycobacteriales; family Mycobacteriaceae; genus Nocardia. The sequence continues at coordinate 97,930 of NZ_JAODNK010000051.1, forward strand.
CACAAGGATGCGGGCGCGACGGTCATCGGCGCGACACTGAACGAGAATGGCGTGCTGCGGGTGCGGGCCACCAAGGTCGGCGCCGATACCGCCCTCGCGCAGATCGTGAATCTGGTTCGGGAAGCGCAGAGTTCGAAGGCGCCGGGCCAGAAACTGGCCGACCGCGCGGCCTTCTGGCTGGTACTGGTCGCATTGATCGGTGGCGCACTGACTCTCGTGGTGTGGCTGCTGGTCGGGGCCACCTTCGCCAAGGCCATGCTGTTCGCCATTACGGTCGTGGTCATCACCTGCCCCGATGCGCTGGGACTGGCCACTCCGACCGCCATCATGGTCGGCACCGGGCTGGGCGCGAAACGCGGTGTGCTGTTCAAGAATGCGATGGCGCTGGAGAGTGCGGCGCGGATCCAGACCGTGGTCATGGACAAGACCGGCACCCTTACCAAGGGCGAGCCGGAGGTCACCGAAATCGTCACCGACGGGGTGGTCACCACCGCCGAACTGATTCCCCTGCTGGCGGCGGTGGAACGCGAATCCGAGCATCCGCTGGCCGCGGCGGTCGTGCGCTATGCCGAGGGGCACGGTGCGAATGGTGAACGGGCACAGGACTTCGAGAACATTCCCGGGCACGGCGCGGTTGCCACCGTGAACGGTCGCCGTGTGGTGGTCGGCAATCGTCGTCTGCTCGAGCGTGAGGGAATCGCGCTGGGAGACTTGGCTACTGCGCGTGATCGGGTAGCGGCCGGGGGTCAGACTGCTGTCCTGGCCGCGGTCGACGGCAAGGCAGCCGCGGTGATCGGCATTGCGGACGCGGTCCGCGAGACTTCGGCCAGGGCGGTGCAGGATCTGCACGATATGGGCGTCGAGGTCGTCATGCTCACCGGTGACAACCGGGCCACCGCCGAGCGCATTGCCGCCGAGCTCGGTATCGATACCGTGATTGCCGAGGTACTGCCCGGCGACAAGGCCGACAAGATCGCCGAATTGCAGTCCGGCGGAAAGAAAGTCGCCATGGTCGGCGACGGTGTCAATGACGCTCCCGCCCTCGCCCGCGCCGACCTCGGCATTGCCATCGGCGCCGGTACCGATGTCGCCATCGAGACCGCCGACCTGGTCCTCATGCGCTCGGACCCCCTGGACGTGCCCACCGCCCTTCGCATCGGCCGCGGCACCCTCCGCAAAATGCACCAGAACCTGGCCTGGGCAGTCGGTTACAACACCATCGCCCTGCCCATCGCCGCCGGCGTCTTCGAACCGTTCCTGGGCTGGACCCTCCGCCCGGAGATCGCCGCCCTCTCCATGTCCGGCTCCAGCGTCATAGTCGCCTTGAATGCCCTGGCCCTCAAGCGACTACACCTCCCCGACCGCAACTGAGCCCCGCTATCCCAGCGCGTTCGCCCTCGTCATCCCGGCGCATTTTTGGCCGGGATCTACGCCGGAAGGGTGGATCCCGGCCAAAAGCATGCCGGGATGACGAGGGCTTCAGTCCAATCGCTCAGCTGACGGGGTCGAGGGCGGGGGGTTGCCAGTCGCCGTCCAATGCCTGCTTCTTCGGGGCGTAGAGGCGCATGCTGAGGGAGAATTGGCCGCCTGCGGGGATGGGGAGCCAATTGCCCTGGGGGACTGAGGGGCCGGGGTCTTCGCTTTGGACGGCGATATCGACCGAGCCGTCGGGGTTGGGGACCGGGGGAATCTGGTGGCCGACGGCGTAGACGTCGGCGGCATTCGGTACCAGGTAGCTGTCGCCGTCGTAGGCGGTGATGGACCAGAAGGCGGCTACCGGCGGCAGTTGTCCGGCGGGGAAGTGCAGGCGGAAGCGCTGGGGTTGGCCGTTCTTGTCGGCTGCGCCGAAGAGGCTGGGGTACACCGCATCTTCGGCCAGGTTCGCGCCGAGCGCTTGAACGGCGGTGATGGCCCGCAGGGCGTAGTTGGTGCCGTAGGCGCCGAGATCGGTGGAGAACTTCCAGCCGTTCTCGTTCTTCGACTGCGGATCATTGAACTGGGTGACCTGCGATTTCGCCTGGGTGACACCGGCATTCAGGAGATCGGCGGAAAGATTGTCCACGGTCGCACCGGGTTTGATGCCGATCTTGGCGAAACGCTCCAGTGCCGGAGCATCTTCCGGCGCGGGCGGCTCGGCGGCCATGAGTGCGCACATCTTGTCGAAGAAGGTCGGCCCGTCCATGGCCGCCACCTGCTTGGGCGGCGGGGGTGCGGACTGGTCCACCGCGTACACCCGGCCGGGGGAGTCGGTCTCACCGCGCAGCCAGGCACTCAGCGGTACCAGCTTCAGCTCATCCTGCAGGGCGCGCACCCGGTCGACATCCGCTGCGCCATTGACCTGGATACGTCCGATCACCCAGGAGATGGTCGTGGGCATGGGCAGCTGCGTCATGCCGTTCGGCACCGGCCCGTGCCAGTTCGGTCCCGTCACCAGGTAGGTGAACGGCGGCGTCTCGATACCGGCGGCGACCTTCGCGCTGACGCTGCTCGGATTGTGGCGGGTATTGGTCCAGGCGTCGAGCACCTGCATGAGCCAGTACCGGTCGGCTTCCATGCCGGGTACCTGCAGTACCAGCGGTTCGGCGGCCAGATCCAGCCAGGCCTGCGAGTAGAGGGTGTCCAGATTCAGCCGCACCACCTGCTTGTCGTCCGGCGTGGGCAGGTGGACGGCATTGGCGAACTGGTTGACGGCGCCGCCCGACGCGCGGGTGGCATCCATGAGCACCAGCGGATACCCGAACGTATAGGCATCGGCGGCAACGGTTTTGGGATCACTCGACGCCGCGGTGGTGGCCGTCGTGGACTTGTCGTCGTTCGAGCTGCAGGCGGCGAGGGCCAGTCCCGCCACGGCGGCGGTTCCCATGCCCAGCACCCAGCGGCGTGAGAAACGGGGAGTGGTGGGGAGTGGATCCTGCACGTCGCGCTCCTTCGTCTGTCCGGATGGCAATGCCACCGGAGCTTAGCCATGGATTCGCTGAGCGAGTGAACCATCGCTTCTCGGTCGAGGTATGTGTCCTGGCTCACGGAAACCGGAACTAGCGAACCGGGTCATATCGGTATTGCCCAACGGCGCCGAGCTTATTACAGTCAGACTGCAATAGGAACTCGATGAGAAAGCAGGACGTCATGAACTTCCCGATTATCAACCTCGGCTCGGCCACCCTCGACCTCGCGAGCACGATCACCTCGACGCTCGCCAATATGACCTACCTGCTGCAGTCCTGGGGTTCGATGTAATCGCTTTTGCTGATCATTAGCTCTTCACCCTTAGGACTAGGAGTGGTAGTGGAGTCCATCGATCCTTCGGTCCACATCGACCAGCGCTCGGGCGCCGCTGAGATGTGGGGCAAGTTCCGCACCCTCGGCGGTCTCGGGCACCTCGTCGACGGGGCCGCGCCCGCGGTCGGCTTCCTCATCGGCTACGCCACGGTCGATGCCAAGATCGGCGTGCTCATCGCACTGGTGGTGGCCTGCGCGGTCGCAGGCTACCGGCTGCTGCGGGGCGATTCGGTCAAGGTGGTGGCGATCTCGGTCGCCGTCGTGGTGGTGTTCTCGCTCTTCGTCGGGATCACCGGCGAGGGTCGCGGCTTCTATCTGCCGGACCTGATCATCTGCGCCGCGGGCACGCTCGCCTTCGGCCTCACCCTGCTCAGCGGTCGCCCGCTGTCGCACTGGATCAGCCGGAAGGTGGGGCTCGAACCCGCTGCCCATGCCGACCCGCAGCAGCGAATTCGGTTGCACCGCAGGGTGACTCTGGCGTGGTTCGTATTCTGGGCGTTGCATCTGGTGGTCATGGTGCCGCTGTACGTCGCGAACCAGGTGGTGCTACTCGGTTCCGTCGCACTGATTCTCGGTAAGCCGGCGCTGGTGGTCATGCTCGCGGCCAGCTGGCTCTGGGTGCGGCGCTCGCTCAACCAGCACCCGGGTTCGCATGCGGCCGTGGCAGGCTCACGCGCGTAGCAGCGCCGCCTGCACCTGTTGCAATCGCTCCACATCGCCCCGGAATCCGGCAACGGCATCGTTGTAGAGGAACGCCTCCCAGAGCCGGACCAGGGCGTAGGCCAGGGTATTTCGCTCGATCGGCGGCAGGTAGCCCTGCTCCTGCGCCCGCTCGATCAGCTGCTCGACAATCGCCACCGCCGCCTGATGCACAACCCCGTCGCTACGGGTGATCAAGCGCAGCGCGGCGGTGGATTCATTGTCGAAATACGTTCGCAGCGAATCGTCTTCGACCAGCCAATGAATGGTGTGGTCGAGCACCTCGTTGAGCCGCTGCCCGCCGCTGCTGCGACTGCGCCGATCGGCAGCGCCGACCATGCGCTCCAGCTGGCCGGCAATGGCCGCGCCGAGCAGTCCGTCGCGGGAGCCGAACCAACGGTAGATACTGGCCCGGCCGACACCGAGCTGTGCGGCAATGGCATTCACGTCGATACGCTTGCCGGCCAGGAACATGGTGATGGCGGCTTTCAGTACATCGTCACGACTGGCCGATGCCGGTCGCCCCGGTGTCCTGGTTCCCTCCGCGCGCGTCACGCCGAAAGCATAGGGGCCAGGTACGCCGACAGCGTCCGCGCGGTCACCACCCGGCCCAGTGCCAGGGCCTCCCGCAGTATCAGTGGATCGCGGTCGACCCGGCCGATATCGGGTGCGTTGTGCGGCGGGCGGATCTGCAGCACGGCCGGATCGGTGGCGAAGTCCTCCTCGTCGCGCACGTGCTGTTGCATCCGGGTCCGCCACGGTTCGACGGTGCCCGGTGCGTGCCGGGCCAGGAAGCGTGCCACCACCCGGTTCTCCAAGGACGAAGGCGTGCGCATGGGTTCGTCCGCGCGCCGGGTCCGCAGCACCAGCACGCGGGTCGCCCCCTGCGCCAAAGCGGTACGAATGGGCACGGATTCGGAGAGTCCGGCATCGACGAAGCGCCGTGCACCGACGTGCACCGGCCGCCCGGCCAGGATCGGCAGGCAGGTCGAGGCGCGCAGCGCGGCCTGTACCGAGGCGCCGTCGCTGAGTTCGGAATGCAGATCGACCGCCTCGCCGGTATCGGCGTCGGTCGCGATGGGATGGAAGGTGACCGGATTGGCCAGGATGGCGGGGAAATCCATCGGCACGATCCGTTCGTACACCGTGTGCACCAGATACCGGGTATCGACCACCGGACCGCCGCGCAGGGCACGCACGGGCGAGATGACCCGATTGATCACCTCGGGATGCCAGGCGCGCTCGGATTCCATGGCCCGCCCGCACAGCAGCCACGCACCGTTGAGGGCGCCGGCCGATGCGCCGTACACGGCGTCGAAGCACGAGAGCACGCCGAGTTCCTCTATGGCCATGGCCATTCCGTGCGAGAACGCGCCGCGGGAGGATCCGCCCTCGATGACCAGTGCGAGCCGGTGACCGTCGGTGCGCTGCTTCGGCGCGCTGCCCTCGCGATGTCGGTGGGCGATCAGTTCGCCGACTCCGATGGTCGTGAGGTCACCGATGTAGTTGTGGTCCGGCATGGGGCACCTTCCTGTAGCCATCGAGTCTACGGCGGCTATTTGAGACATCAGAGTCTCTGTGTATCATATTCCGCGACGAACACTGCACTGGAGGTCAACGCATGAAATTGGCGCTCACCGAGGACGAGCTCGCGTTTCGTGACGAGCTGCGCGCGTTCTACCGGAGCGAAATCCCGGCCGACATCCGGAACCGGGCCCGGCACGGACAGGAGCTGAGCAGGGACGATTTCGTCACCACGCAGCGCATTCTGAACGCGCACCGGCTGGCGGTCCCGAACTGGCCGGTGGAATGGGGCGGGCGGGACTGGACGCCCATCCAGCGGCACATCTGGCACGACGAGATGCAGCTCGCCTCGGTCCCCGAACCGCTCACCTTCAATGCGAACATGATCGGCCCGGTCATCGCGCACTTCGGTACGCAGGCCATGAAGGAACGCTTCCTGCCGCCCACCGCGAATCTCGATATCTGGTGGTGCCAGGGCTTTTCCGAGCCGGAAGCCGGTTCCGATCTGGCCTCGCTGCGCACCACCGCGGTCCGCGACGGCGACAGCTATGTGGTGAACGGGCAGAAGACCTGGACCACCGCCGCCCAGTCCGCCGACTGGATGTTCTGCCTGGTGCGCACCGATCCGGACGCGCCCAAGAAGCAGGCGGGCATTTCCATGCTGCTGTTCCCGCTCGATACGCCGGGCGTCACCGTGCGGCCCATCGAGCTCATCGACGGCGGCTACGAGGTCAACGAGGTCTTTCTGGACAACGTCCGGGTGCCCGCGGAAAACCTTGTCGGCCAGGAGAATCAGGGCTGGACCTACGCCAAATTCCTGCTCGGCAACGAACGCACCGGCATAACCGCCGTCGGCCAGACCAAGGTCCGGCTGTGGCTGGCCAAGGAATATGCCAAGCAGGTCCGGCTGGGGGATCGGACACTGCTGGAGGATCAGCTCTTCGCCACCCGCCTCGCCGAACTCGAAAACGAGCTGCTGGCACTGGAATTGGTGCAGCTGCGGGTCGCCGCTGCACCGGCGGACGGTAAGCCGAACCCGGTCTCCTCGATTCTCAAACTGCGCGGCACCGAACTGCAGCAGGCCGTCACCGAACTTCTCGTGGATATCGCCGGGCCGGATTCGCTTCCTGTGGAAGATCCCGCGCAGCCGGATTGGGCACGCCGCAGCACTGCCACCTATCTGAACTATCGCAAGACATCGATCTACGGAGGATCGAACGAGGTGCAGCGCAGCATCATCGCCTCGACGATCCTCGGATTGTGAGGCCCGCCATGGATTTCGAGCTGACCACCGAACAGGAAATGCTGCGCGATACGGTACGCGTTGTACTGGCCCGCAGCTACACCCCGGAGCGCCGTCGCGAGGTCATCGGCACCGAACTCGGCTGGGATCCGCAGCTGTGGAGCACTTTTGCCGAGGTCGGGCTGCTGGGTCTGACCTTCGCCGAGGAAGACGGCGGTATGGGCGCCGGACCCATCGAGGCCATGCTGGTGCTCACCGAACTGGGCCGCCGCCTCGCGCCGGAGCCGCTTCTGGACTGCGCGCTGCTGCCGGGCGGGCTCATTGCCCGGCTCGGCGCGGATAATCAGCGAAAAGAGCTGCTGCCCAAGGTGGCCGAGGGTGATCTGCGGCTGGCCTTCGCACATGCCGAACCGGGTGTGCGCTGGCCGTCCAACGAGGTCGGCGCCCAGGTGATCCAGCGCGGCGACGGCTGGACGCTGGCCGGTCGCAAACACGCGGTGCCGCACGGTGATTGCGCCGATCTGCTCATTGTCAGCGCGGCACTGCCCGGCGAATTCGGTGCGGAACGCGGCATCGGCCTGTTCCTCGTCGACCCCGCCGACCCGGGCGTGCGGCGCACGACCTACGCCACCCACGACGGACTGCGCGGCGCGGATATCGAATTCGGCGGCGTGCGAGCCGAACCGCTGGGCGAGGTGCGCGATGCCACCGATGTGATCGAGGCCGCGCTGGCGGGTGCGCAGGCCGCGCTGTGCGCCGAGGCGGTCGGGGCCATGGAAGAGGCGCTGCGCCTGACGTCGGAATACCTGAAGACCCGCAAGCAATTCGGCGTTCCGCTGCGTTCCTTCCAGACGCTGACCCAGCGCGCCGCCGATATGTACGTCTCGCTGGAACTGGCGCGCGGTATGAGCATGTACTCGTCCATGTCCCTCGCCGACGGCATTACCGATCCGGTGGTCGCCTCCCGCGCCAAACTGCGAATCGGCCGCTCCGCCAGGCATATCGGGCAGGAAGCCATCCAGCTGCACGGCGGTATCGGCATGACCGCCGAATATCCGGTCGGCCACTACACCGCGCGGCTGACCGCCATCGAGCGCACGCTCGGCGACTCCAGTGCTCATCTGCGCCGCCTGGGCAATGTTGTCGGCGATTATCAGATGGTCGAGATCTGATGCGCATCACCGGCGCGGTGCTCGAGGAGATCGGCCGCTCCCGTCCGTTCGCGGAATCCCGGCCGATCACCGTGTGCGAGTTGGAACTCGGCGATCCCGGGCCCACCGAGGTGCTCGTCGCCATCGAGGCGGCCGGGGTGTGTCACTCGGATCTGAGTGTGGTGGACGGCAATCGGCAACGGCCGGTGCCCATGCTGCTCGGGCACGAGGCGGCGGGGCGGGTGGTCTCCGTCGGCGAGCGGGTCTCGGATCTCCTTGCGGGACAGCGGGTTGTCATGTCCTTCCTGCCGCGCTGCGAGGACTGCGAGGCCTGCGATCGGGACGGGCAACTGCCCTGTTCGGCGGGTTCGCGCACCAATAATGCCGGTGAGCTGCTGCATCATGCGGGCCATCTGTCCCGCGGCGGCAGCCGGGTGCACCATCATCTGGGTGTTTCCGGCTTCGCCAGCCACGCGATCGTGGATCGGGCGTCGGTGGTGCCGGTCGGCCTCGATGTGCCGCCCGAGGTCGCCGCGCTCTTCGGCTGCGCGGTGCTGACCGGCGGCGGGGCGGTGCTGAATGTGGCACGGCCGCGGCCGCAGGACAGCCTCATGGTGATCGGGCTGGGCGGGGTCGGTATGGCCGCCTTGCTCACCGCGAAAGCCATTGGCGTGGAACGCATTATCGGTGTGGACCGGATCCCCGAGAAGCTCGACATGGCACGGGAACTCGGCGCGACCGAGACCTATACCCCGGAGCAGGTACGCGCCGACGGAGTCCGGGCGCGGTATGTCATCGAATGCGCGGGGCATCCGGCCGCACTCGAAACCGCTTATGCGGCTACGGCTCCCGGCGGCACCACCGTCACCGTCGGACTGCCCGCGCCGTCCGCGACCATTACCCTGCCGCCACTGAGTCTGACCGCCGAGGCCCGCACCATTGTCGGCAGCTATCTGGGCTCGGCCGTTCCGGCTCGTGATATCCCGCGCTACGAGCAGCTGTGGCGGGCGGGCAGGCTGCCGGTCGAGCGGCTCATCTCTGCGCGCATCGAACTGTCCGAAATCAATGAGGCGATGGATTTGCTGGCCGATGGCCATGCTGTGCGACAGGTCATAAGCTTCGGATCCGTATCGCACGCTGTGCCGCAGAATAAGGGGAGCATGCAGGGGATTTATTGACTGAACAGTGTGTGCTGAAACGCTTGCTGTTCGATTGCTCTTGTTCCTACGGTGTAGGTGCAATGTGATCGAACGAAAGCGAGGATCCCGCAATGAATTTCCCGATCATCAATCTGGGTTCGGCCACCCTGGACCTGGCGAACACCATCACCTCGACGCTCGCGCAAATCACCTACCTGCTGCAGGCGTGGGGCTCGATGTAGGTCGGCTTCGTCACCCGCCGGTCCTGATCGGATCGGCGGTATCGGCGTGTCCGGGGTAGTCGGCGCAGCCTAGGCGGCGCCGGAATCCTTGCCGCCCAGCAGTGCCCGCAGTGCCCGGGCGATCGCCCGGGACGCCGCCCCCTGTGACAGGCCGCGCCGATCGACCAGCTGGTGCCGGTACGCCCAGCCCACCGTGGCCTCGACCAGATCCAGCAATTCCTGGTCCGTGCCGCCGTCACGATGCAATTCGGTGGCGAAGGCACGCGCCAGACCGTCGCGGGTGCGGCCGTCGGTCGTGCGCATGCGCTCGTCGAGCACCGGAATCGATTGCGATTCGAGCAGGCCGAGCAGTCGCGGATTGCGTTGCGCGGCAAAGATCGCCTCGCTCTGCGCGATGACCGCGTCGATGCGCGCGTCCAGGGGCAGCTGCGGATCCGGTGCCGCGATAAGCGTTTCCACGTACTCCGACTGCGCCTCGACCGCGGCGATGCGCAGATCGTTGCGGCCCGGGAAGTGCACGAAGATGCTGCGCTCGGAAACGCCTGCGCGGTCGGCGATGTCCTTGGCGGTCGGCAGGAATTTGCCGTCCTTGATGGCCGTCAGCAGGGCATCGACGATCGCCTTGCGGGTCTGCTCCGGATTGCGCCGGCGGCGCCGCACTGTGGGGCTTTCACTCGCGGGTTCGGTGGTGCCGTCACTCATGCCTGCATCCGATCACAGCGCCTCCCAGCGGTCCATGGTGGGTTCGAGAGATTCGCGCCCCCACTATTGCAGTCTAACTGCAATAGTGGTTAGAGTAGCTACAGACGGCAAACACGGGTTGCGCATTGGAATGCGTCATCAGGGCCGTGAGCAAATCCTTATCAATACACTGGCGAACCTCTGGCTAATTTCTGTGTGGCTGGCTTGCGGTGCGCTCGGTCGGAAGAGGCAGGAGAGCGACGTGGTCGACGGCAATCGGAACGAGGGCGGGCAGCACCCGGAGAACCCCCGACTCAGGGTGTCCAGGCGCGGCATGCTCGGCGTCGGCGCGGCGGCCCTGGCCGCGGTGGGCGTCGGCGGCGCGCTGAGCGGCTGCGGCACCTCGGACGAGGTGAACCCGTCGACCACCCAGACGGACCCCACTGATGCGATCGCCGTGGCGAACAAAAAGGTCACCGAGACCATGCCGTTCTCCGACACCACCGACTTCGCCGATGCCGACCGCGGTTTCATCGAGGCGCTGAAGCCGGGTGTCATCAAGGACGACAAGGGCAAGGTGGTCTGGGACACCGACTCCTACAACTTCCTGCAGGGCACCTGCCCGTCCTCGGCCAACCCCAGCCTGTGGCGGCAATCGCAGCTGACCATCAAGCAGGGCCTCTACGAAATCGCGCCCGGCTTCTATCAGATCCGCGGCCTCGACCTGTCGAATATGACGCTCATCGAGGGGCAGACCGGCGTCATCGTCATCGACCCGCTCATCTCCAATGAGACCGCCGCCGCCGGGCTCGCGCTGTACCGCGCGCATCGCGGCAACAAGCCGGTCACCGGATTGATCTACACCCACGCGCATGTCGACCATTTCGGCGGTTCGCTGGGTGTGACCACTCGGGAAGATGTCGACGCGGGCCGCTGCCCGGTGGTCGCGCCCTCCGGATTCCTCGAGCACGCGGTGGCCGAGAACATCTACGCCGGCACCGCCATGGCACGCCGCGCCGCCTATATGTACGGCGCCGCACTGCCGCGCGGGCCGAAGGGGCAGATCGGCGCGGGCCTGGGCCAGACCACCTCGGTCGGCACCACCACCCTCCTCGATCCGACCCTCACCATCAACACCACCGGTGAGGAGCACGTCATCGACGGCGTGCGCATGGTCTTCCAGATGACCCCGGGCACCGAGGCCCCGTCGGAGATGAACTTCTACTTCCCCGATCGCCGCATCCTCTGCATGGCCGAGAACGCCACGCACACCCTGCACAATCTGCTCACCCTGCGCGGTGCGCTGGTGCGCGATCCGCATGTGTGGTCGAAGTACCTGACCGAATCCATCAATCTCTATGCGCGCCAGTCCGATGTGGTGTTCTCCTCGCACCACTGGCCGCTCTGGGGCACCGCCAAGATCGTCGAATACCTTTCCGCACAACGGGATCTGTACGGCTACCTCAATGATCAGACGCTGCGCATGCTCAATACCGGCATGGTGGGCAGCGAGATCGCCGAGGCCATGCAGATGCCGCCGGAGATCGAAAAGGCTTGGTACTCACACGGTTACTACGGCAGCGTGAGCCACAATGTCAAGGCGATCTACCAGCGGTACATGGGCTGGTTCGACGGCAATCCGGCGCACCTGTGGGAGCACCCGCCGGTCGACAACGCCAAGCGGCACGTCGATGCCATGGGTGGTGCGAGCGAGGTGCTGAAGAAGGCGAAGAAGGCCTACGACGACGCCGACTATCGCTGGGCCGTACAGCTGCTCAACTACGCGATCTTCGCCGACGACAGCAATAAGAAGGCAAAAGACCTGCAGGCCAGTGCTTTCGAACAGCTCGGTTACGGCTCCGAGAACGCCACCTGGCGCAATTTCTACCTCTCCGGTGCATACGAACTGCGCAACGGCTCCTTCGGCACACCCACCTCGGCCAACTCCAAGGGCCTGCTCGCCGCGCTCACCGTGGATCAGGCGTTCGACGCCATCTCGCTGTTCGTCAACGGGCCCAAGGCCTGGGACGTGCACGTGGTCACCGACTGGAAGTTCAGCGACCAGAGCGACAAGGTGCACCGCTCCGAACTGCGCAATGGCGTACTGGTGCACTACGACCGCTGGCCGAACGACGGCCTGGCAGCGCCCGACGCGACCATCACCCTCACCCGCGGCGGATTCATTCAGAACATGATCGGCGGCGGCGATATGAAGGCCGCGGTTGCCAAGGGCGACATCAAGATCGACGGCAATGCCGCCGTACTCGCCCAGATGAAGGGACTCTTCGACAAGCCGGACCCGAACTTCGCCATCGTCACGCCCTGACCCGGAACACCCTCGGCCCAGTCATAACCGCCAGGAAAAGGAGTAGGTAGTGAGCGCACAGACCGAACCCAGCGATTTCATCTTCCAGCAGCATCAGCAGGCGCTCGCGGAGATGCCCTTCAACGACACCGCCGACCAGCAGGACTGCGATCGCGGATTCATCGCCGCGCTCGAACCTGGCGTCGTGCACGATGCCGATGGAAAGGTGGTGTGGGACAGCGACACCTGGGGCTTCCTCGAGGGCACCTGTCCCTCCAGCGTGCACCCCAGCCTGTGGCGGCAGTCCGGCTTGAACGTCCGGCAGGGCCTGTACGAGGTCACCGAGGGGATCTACCAGATCCGCGGCCTCGACCTGTCGCAGATGACCATCGTCGAGGGTAAGACCGGCGTCGTCGTCATCGACCCGCTGGTCTCCGCCGAGACCGCCGCGGCCGGTCTGAAGCTCTACCGCGAACACCGTGGCGACAAGCCGGTCACCGGCCTGATCTACACCCACTCGCACGTCGACCACTTCGGCGGCGCGCGCGGCGTCACCACCATCGAAGACGTCGAGGCGGGCCGCTGCCCGGTCATCGCCCCGGCCGGTTTCCTCGAGCACGCGGTCGCCGAGAACGTCTACGCGGGCACCGCCATGTCGCGCCGCGCCAGCTACATGTACGGCGCCGTGCTGCCGCGCGGACCCAGGGGCACGGTGGGATCCGGTCTCGGACAGACTAATTCGCTGGGCACTATCACTCTCATCGCGCCCAACAAGGACATCACCCACACCGGGCAGGAAGAGATCGTGGACGGGGTCCGGATCATCTTCCAGATCACGCCCGGCACCGAAGCGCCGTCGGAGATGAACTTCTACTTCCCCGACCACCGCGCCCTCTGCATGGCCGAGAACGCCACCCACACCCTGCACAACCTGCTCACCCTGCGCGGCGCGCTGGTGCGCGATCCGCACGTGTGGTCGCAGTACCTCACCGAATCCATCAATATGTTCGCGCGCGATTCGGACGTCGTCTTCGCCTCGCACCACTGGCCGACCTGGGGCACCGACCGGCTGGTGGAATTCATGTCGCTGCAGCGGGATCTGTACGCCTACCTGAACGATCAGACGCTGCGGCGACTGAACCAGGGCTTCGTCGGCAGCGAGATCGCCGAAATGATCGAACTGCCGCCGGCCATCGCCGACGCCTGGCACACGCACGGGTACTACGGCAGCGTCAGCCACAATGTGAAGGCCATCTACCAGCGCTACATGGGCTGGTTCGACGGCAACCCGGCGCACCTGTGGGAGCACCCGCCGGTCGAGAACGCCAAGCGGCACGTGGAGTTCATGGGCGGCGCCGACGAGGTGCTGAAGAAGGCGCGGGTCGCCTACGACGCCGGTGACTACCGCTGGGTGGTGCAGGTGGTGAACTATGTGATCTTCGCCGACCCGGCCAACGAGGCCGCGAAGATCCTGCAGGCCACCACCTTCGAGCAGCTGGGCTACGGCGCGGAGAACGCGCCCTGGCGCAACTTCTTCCTGATGGGCGCCTACGAACTGCGCAACGGCGGTGTCGGCACCCCGACCGCGGCCAGCTCACCCACCATGCTGGCGGCACTGACCGTGGAGCAGGTCTTCGACGCCATCTCCCTGCGCCTCGACGGACCCAAGGCCTGGCACGAAACCGCCGTCAGCGACTGGAATTTCACCGACGAGAACCGGACTCACCGGCTCGAACTGCGCAATGGCGTGCTGGTGCACTACGACCGTCCGAACACCGGCAAGCTCGCGGCGGCGGATGTGACCTTCACGCTCACCCGCGGCACCCTGATCGGCGTCCTGCTCGCCGGACAGGACCTGGCCGCCGCCGTGAAGTCGGGCGCGATCAAGGTCGAGGGTGATGTCGCCAGCTTCGGCAAGCTCGTCACCCTGTTCGACGAACCGGATCCGGGCTTCAATATCGTCACGCCGTAATGACCGTCTCCACAACGTAATTCGGAGCGCGTACCTCATCCGTGCTGCGAATTACGAATGCGGGGCCCTGCCGCCGACCGTCCGGCAGGGCCCCGTTTCGCCTCTGAAAATGGCTGTGGCACAGCGGTTTCTATGCGCGCAGCGCGGGTTCCGGTCGGTGCCGGACCGCCGCGCTGAAGAGTTGATACTCCGCCGGTGGAACGCACACCTCCCGGTAGGGATGTCGTGGTGCGACGCGGCGCTGCGGGCCGGGAATGACCACGCCGTGCCGGACGGGCACGCCCGTGGCCTCCTGCGCGCGGACCCAGCTCTGCATGGCCTGTGAATCCAGACTGGGCAGATATTCCACCGCCCGTTCCCATTCGAGACCCTCCACCTGCATCGGGTCGCTGACCGCGGTGACGACGACGGCATATGCCGTACCGACGCTCGTGTCCGCCATTCGGATCTACCCCCTGGTCCCTGGTTTTACCGGCGTTGCGCGGGGAATGTTCAGCTTAACTTGAAACATATTGCACTACTGTGTGTTTCGCTGTTGTCGCAGGTTAGTTGCGTGTGATCATAGCCATGGGGTGGGCTGGGTCACCCCGCCGGAATAGGGTCGCGGGGGTCTGTGTTCATTAGGTTGACATATCCACCAAAAAGGGTGTGAGCCCAGGAGGTCCCCGTGCAGTTCGGAATTTTCACCGTCGGCGACGTCACCGCGGACCCGACAACCGGCCGTACCCCGACCGAGGCCGAGCGCATCAAGGCCATGGTCGCCATAGCCCGCAAGGCCGAAGAGGTCGGCCTCGACGTCTTCGCCACCGGTGAGCACCACAATCCGCCGTTCGTGCCCTCCTCGCCGACCACCATGCTCGGCTATATCGCCGCGAGCACCGAGCGCCTCATCCTGTCCACCGCGACCACCCTCATCACCACCAACGATCCGGTGAAGATCGCCGAGGACTTCGCCATGCTGCAGCACCTGGCCGACGGCCGGGTCGACCTCATGCTGGGCCGCGGCAATACCGGGCCCGTCTACCCGTGGTTCGGCAAGGACATTCGCGACGGCATTCCACTGGCCGTCGAGAATTACGCGCTGCTGCACCGGCTCTGGCGCGAGGACGTCGTGGACTGGGAGGGCCGGTTCCGCACACCGCTGCAGGGCTTCACCTCCACCCCGCGCCCGCTCGACGGCGTCGCGCCGTTCGTCTGGCACGGGTCCATCCGCAGTCCGGAGATCGCCGAGCAGGCCGCCTACTACGGTGACGGCTTCTTCGCCAATAACATCTTCTGGCCCACCGGGCACTTCCAGCGGCTCATCGAGCTCTACCGCCGCCGCTTCGAGCACTACGGTCACGGCTCCGCCGATCAGGCCGTCGTCGGGCTGGGCGGACAGGTCTTCATGCGCAAGAACTCGCAGGACGCCATTCGCGAATTCCGGCCCTACTTCGACAATGCCCCCGTCTACGGGCACGGGCCGTCGCTGGAGGATTTCATGGATCAGACGCCGCTGACCGTCGGCAGCCCGCAGCAGGTCATCGACAAGACGCTGACCTTCCGCGAGCACTTCGGCGACTACCAGCGCCAGCTGTTCCTCATGGATCACGCCGGACTGCCGCTGCAGACCGTGCTCGAGCAGTTGGATCTGCTGGGCGAGGAAGTAGTCCCCGTGCTGCGCAAGGAATTCGACGCACTGCGTCCGGCGCACGTACCGGACGGTCCCACCCACGCTGCGCTGCTGGCCGCACGGAACACCGAGGGCGCGGCAGCCGACCAGACCTCGGAGGTGCAGGCATGACCCGTATCGCGGTGCTCTCCGCAGGGCTCTCGCAGCCCTCGTCGACCCGGTTGCTGGCCGATCGCCTGGCCGCTGCCACCGGGGTGGCGCTGACCGGGACTGATCTCGAATTCGACATTGTCGAGCTGCGCGATCACGCACACGGGCTGGCCGACAATCTTGTCACCGGGTTCGCGGCCGGGGCCTTGCGGGAAGCCATCGACAAGGTGGTGACCGCCGACGGCATCATCGCGGTCACGCCCATCTTCAATGCCTCCTACAGCGGCCTGTTCAAGACCTTCTTCGATGTGCTGGAACCGGATTCGCTCATCGGAAAACCGGTGCTCATCGCGGCCACCGGTGGTACCGCACGGCATTCACTGGCGCTCGAGCACGCGGTACGGCCGCTCTTCGCCTATCTGCGTGCGGTGGTCGCGCCGACGTCGGTATATGCCGCGTCCGAGGACTGGGGGTCCGGAAGTTCCGGCGCGGACACCGGCCTGAGTGACAGAATTCTTCGTGCGGCAGGAGAATTCGCCGATCTGGTGGCACAGCGCCCAGGGCGCGTGACCGCTGATCCGTACGACGAGCCGGTGCCCTTCGCGCAGCTGCTGGGCGGGGACCGGGTGCGAGCCGATCGGCGTACGGATGTTATAGCTACTTAGTAGCTGAGTAGGCTTTGCGGCGGCTGCCCGATACCGGCCGCCCCGCACTGCCGGCCTCGAACACGAACGTCTCGACGAAAGTGGGTAGGGACATGGGCGAGTCCGCGGGAACCAGCACGCTGGGCCCGGCGACGGGGGAGGCGCTGCCCGCGCTGCCGCTCGACGCGTGGCGGCCGACCAAGGAGACGCTGCACCGCTTTGTGCAGATCGTCGGCAAGGTGGCCCTGGCCAAAGGTATCCGCCGCAATCACTGGTGGCATATGACCTACCGCGTCGATGCGCGCGGATGGACCACCGTGCCGCTGGGCACCGCTACCGACGGTCCCGTGTTCACCTGCGCCTTCGATTTCTTCGACCACGTACTGCGCATCTCCAGCGACCGCGGCACCCAGGAGGAGATCCCGCTCGGTGGCCAGTCGGTGGCCGGCTTCTACGGCGAGGTCCTGCGGGCCCTCGACAACCTGGGCATCGAGGTCACCATCGCGCATCCGACGCCTTACGATCTGCCCGATCACGGCCGGCCGTTCGCCGAGGACGAGGAACATCACCACTATGACCCGGTCGCCGCACAGCGCGCCTTCCATGTCACCAGCCAGGTCGCCCGCGTTCTCGAAGAGTTCAGCGCCACCTATTCGGGCAAGATCAGCCCGGTTCAACTCTTCTGGCACACCTTCGATCTGGCGGTGCAGCGCTTCTCCGACCGCAAGATCGAGCTGCCCGCCAGCGTGGATCCCGTGACGCGCGAAGCGTATTCACGCGAGGAGATCAGCGCCGGATTCTGGTTCGGCGACAGCAAGGTGCCCGAACCCACCTTCTACTCCTACACCGCACCGGAACCCGAAGGGCTGACCGAACTTCCATTGCAGCCGGCTGAGGCCCACTGGGTGCCGTCGGGTTCCGCGCACGCCGCGTACTACGCCTACGATGCCGCCCGGCGCAGCGAGGACCAGGTCGGTGCGGTCCTCGATTTCCTGCACTCCGCCTACGCCGCGGGATCGCGTCTCGCAGGGTGGGACGCACCTGCTCTGGCCTGCCCCGGAGGCATTACCGACCCCGTGCTCGAGAGTCCGTGGCGGGGATGGCCGGAATAACTGCGTGCTTCGAATCGTCTCTCCCGCATAGTGTGTTGATAGGGACCGAGGAGGATCACCATGGGGAGAAGACTGGTGAGCGGGCCGCATAGCAAGCAAAGGAAGCGGCATGTCTGATGAGAATATGGCGGTACGGACCTCCGGCCTGACCGCCTATAGAGAGACCGTTTTCACCGCTGGACCGGGCACTCGGGTCCCGCTCATAGGTGCCCTGGTGCTGGCCAGCCTGGTACTGACGTGGGCGGCCGAACGCGCGTCGAGCCAGGGCAACGACCACGGCTGGTTCGTGGCGGTCTCCATTGCCGGACTGTTCGTGGCGCGCGGGCTGTACCTGCGGCGGCCACTCACGCTCCCGCATCTCACCGCGGCCGCCATTGTGCTGGTGATCGCGAACTTCAGCTACCGCACCGACCACGCGGGGGTCGGCTTCCTCTTCCTCGCCGCGACCGGGCTGATCCTGATGGCCCCGCAGAACAGCAAGCCGCAACCCGAGCAGCTGCCGCGCGTGGCCGAACTGGTGCGGCGCAGCACGGACGATCCGGTCGCGCCTTTCGCGCTGCACTCGTCCAAGAGCTACTACTTCAATGCCGATTCCTCGGCGGCCGTCGCCTACCGGACTCGCCTGGGCATTGCCGTCGTCGCGGGCGATCCCATCGGTGACAAGGGCAGATTCCGCGAATTGGTCACCGAATTCTCGGAATTCGCCAGTGATCACGGCTGGCGCATCGCGGTACTGGGAGCGAGCCCGGAACTCACCGAGATCTGGCAGCACCGCGCCCTGGAGCACCGCGGCCTGCACGCCGTCCCGATCGGGCGGGACGTGGTGATCGAGGTCGCGAAATTCGACATGGTGGGACGCCACTACCGCAATCTGCGCCAGGCGGTCAGCCGCACCCGCAACTTCGGTGTCACCACCGAGGTGATTCCAGAGGCCGCGCTCACCGAACCACAGCGGGAAACGCTGCTCGCCATTGTCGACGAATGGGGGCACGGGCGGCAGACCCGCGGTTTCTCCATGATCCTCGACCACCTGCTCGACGGACGGCATCCGGGCATGCTGGTGGTCATGGCCCGCGACGCCGACGGCCAGGTCGCCGGGTTCCAGCGCTACGGCGTCTCCGGCGACGGCCGCGAGCTGAGCCTGGACGTCCCGTGGCGGCGCAAGGACGCCCCCAACGGGCTCGACGAACGCATGATCGTCGACCTCGTCGAGTACGCCCGCGCGCACGGCATCACCCGAATCTCGCTGGCCTTCGCGGCTTTTCCGGAACTCTTCGCGGAGAAGGGGCGCTCCCGGCTCGGGCAGACGGCGTATATGGCTGTGCGACTCGGTGATCCGCTCATCCGGCTGGAATCGCTGTACCGGTTCCTGCGCAAATTCAACGCCTTCGGCGATCAGCGCTTCGTACTGATCCGCTGGCGCGAGGTGCTGATCGCGGCGGTCGCACTGCTCACCCTGGAGTTCGTGCCGCACCGCCGCCAGTACTGAGCCACTGTCCCGGCTCGGTGCCGAGAGCTATTGCGGCTCAGCGCAGGAACTCCACCAGGGCTGCGGCGAAACCGGGATCCGCGGTGGCCACCAGGTGATCGCCGGGCACCGTCACCAGGCGCGCGTCCGGGAACGCGGCGGCCAGCCGCTGCGGTTCGGCCGCGAACGGATCGGCATCACCGGCGACCACCAAGGTGGGGATCGTGATGTCGGCGACGGTCTTGATCGGCGCCTCGTCGAGACCTGCCGCCAGTGCCGCGATCGCCTCGCGATCGGTGCCGAGTACGTCGGCGAGCATGCGGAACATTCGCGCCTGCGGGGCGGCCGTGGACCCGTCGCCTGTCATGGCCGCGGCGATATCGGCGGCCTCGATGACCCGCCAATCGATGCCGCCGCAGTCCACCACGCCGGACCCGATGCCGCCCACCGCCAGCTGTTTGACCCGATCGTCGGCCTGCGCCACCAGGATCGAGATGATCCCGCCCATCGAATATCCGACCAGCGCAACCTCGTCCAGGCCGAGCTCGTCGAAGAGCACCCGCATATCCGCGGTCATGGCCTGCCAGGAGTAGCGCGCCGGATCGTGCGGCTTCTCCGAGCGCCCGTGCCCGCGCGCATCGAGCGAGATGATGTGATGCCCGGCGACCTGCAGCGCCGCCACGATACCGACACTCATCCAATTCGCATTGGTGTCGGCGACAACGCCGTGCTGCAGCACGACGGGCCTGCCCTCGCCCTCCCACACGCGGTAGTTGAGCTGTAAGCCGTCCCAGGTCGTGAACTTCGCCATCGGGCCGATGCTAGTGCTGCGACCGCCGCATCAGGATGGTATTTCAGGCCATTCGCGCCCTAACCTCGCAGGCGGCAATCATGCGGTGCGGCCTAGCTCGGTGACTATCCGCGCCAGATCCGACCACATCACCGGACGATCATGCTGTTCGTCCTGGGCCAGGTCGCGTTCGATCAACGAGCGGATGTAGGCGCTCTGGCTCATCCCGAGCCGCAATGCGCGAGCCTTGCATCGGGTGTCGAGCTCGCCTGGCAGTTTGATCGATCGTGGAACAAGGTCGGCCCCGGTGTCCTGGCCGGTCTGAACCGGCACGTCCACCGGTTCGTCGTTGCGGTAGGTGAGTCGATCCATGATGGCGTTCATATCGTCGGCGTTGGTGGGGTACGGGTCAGTCATTGCGGGTCGCCTCCCATTTCTCGAATTCGGTGACCTGTTCGGGGCGTAGGTAGTTTGCGCCGCAGATGTAGAGATCAGGGCCCATGACGCGGGCCAGGACCGCGAGCGGACGACGCTCTCCGGTGCGTGCCCACAGCACTACGTATCGGATACCTGTAGCGCGGTCGTCCGCAGGCCGCAGCCATACCGGGCGTTCGCCGGCCAGCCAAGCATTCACCAGATCGAATACGTCGTCGATGTCGATCCCGGCGCGGGCCAGTACCTGAGCCAGCGCAAAGTACCACTCGATTGCCACACTTCAGACTACCATAAGACTACCGCTGTTCAGGGGCTGTTTCTGGTTCGAGAGTGGGTAATGAACTGACAATTGTCACTAAGACGAGCCGGTGCTCAATGGATTGGGATCCGGTCGCCAGGCGCCGCAGTTATCGGTGCGG
This sequence comes from Nocardia sp., assembly GCF_025465275.1. GTDB lineage: Bacteria > Actinomycetota > Actinomycetes > Mycobacteriales > Mycobacteriaceae > Nocardia. The sequence continues at coordinate 118,795 of NZ_JAODNK010000051.1, forward strand.
AATGCGACATCGGTAGCTTTGATAACGATATGCAGGGGATGCTGGCGGGTGAAGTCGCTGGCGATCACGTAGTAGTTCGGATCGTTGTAATCGGTATCGGTCTGCACATGCCAGAGCCGCCGCCAGAAACAGGCGTCCGCATTGCCGGTGCCGTCGGAGACGTAGTTACCCGGCTTGATATCGACATTCACCAGGTAGAGGCCATCACCCGGGATCTGGTCCGCCGGGGTGGCGGCGGCCGTTCCGGACATTGACATAAGCACCGCGGAAGTTATGGCCCCCGCGGTCACGAGCGCGCGTGCACGCACAGTGTTTCCCTCCTCGAACTCACAGAATCGGCGCGGCCTCGCGAACGCGCACGGTCTGGGTGATCCCCGTATCTCCCGGGAGGGGTCTATCAGAAATCGGGCGTCCGTTTCGGGCGTTCCGCGTAATTGATTGCGTACAAACCGGTTTCGATTGTGCGATTTGCCGCCGAAAATCCGGTACCGAACTTCGATGCTCTTCTTGCCCCTGCCGACGATATTCAGATATGAGAAGTCTTCGCCCGCTCGCGGACGGTGCCGGTACCGGCCCGCTCACCTGCGCCACCGACTGCGCCCGGCTCTGTACCGACTCCGGTCTTTCCGACGTCCTCACCTCGGACAAGGCGCTACTGCACTGGCGGGCCCTGCGCCGGCTCGGCGATACCGGGCTCGCCGAACATGCTGTTCAGGAGACCTTGCTGCGGGCCTGGAAGGCCTGCGCCAGCTATGACCCGAACCGCGGCAGCGTCCGCACCTGGCTGCTCACCATCGAGCGCAATATCCTCACCGACATCGCCCGGGTGCGCACCGCCCGGCCCGGCGACGCCAACTGGGACGAGATCACCGATGTCGCCGAGGGCCGCTGCGCCGGACCCGACTTCACCGATCGGCTCGCCGACGGCCTCCTGGTCGCCGAACTCCTCGCCCACCTGCCCGGACCGCAGCGCGACGCCGTCGTCCAGGTCATCCTGCGCGACCGCGCCTACCAGGACGTGGCCGCCGATCTGGGCATCCCCGTCGGCACGGTCAAGACCCGCGTGCACTACGCCCTGCGCTCGCTGCGCCGCCTGCCGGTCAGTGCCTGAGTGAACCTCCGGCGGGGCTGCGACGTCACACAGGTGTGGACGGCACTCGTCCGCACTCGATCGAGGAGTAAGCCCATGACCGAACAGCATGTGGCGCCCGGCGGCTTCCGGCTGGATCGCCGGACAGCACTGGTCGTGACAGGAGTGGCCGCTACCGCGCTGACCGTGGCGGCCTGCAGCAGTACCAGCGCAAGCGAAAAAGCATCAGCCGCGCCGAACGGACCGCAGGACAAGCCGAACGGACTTGCGAATACGAAGCAGGACGGCAGTGTCGAACTGGCCAAGACCGCCGAGGTGCCGGTCGGCGGTGGGGTCATCAAGGGTGACACCGTCATTACGCAGGCGAGTGCCGGCGCTTTCGCCGGTTTCTCCTCCACCTGCACCCACCTCGGCTGCAAGGTCAGCGAGGTCACCGACGGGCTGATCAAATGCCCGTGTCACGGCAGCACTTTCCATCTCGACGGCAGTGTCGCCGGCGGGCCCGCACCGCGTGCGCTGGATGCCAGGGCCGTGCATGTCGATGGCGATGCCGTCGTGTCGGGCTAGCGCTACCCGGATACGAATATTCGCTTCCGTGCGGTCGGACCAGCTCTGACGGGAGATCCCCCGGTCCGCGCGCGGTGGCGAAGCTCTGTGTTTGCCCAAGTGGCCGCAAATCGGTTCGGCATATGCATATTGGGCGCTTGACCACAAGTAACAAGTTGATCACCATGCTTGCCAGATGATAACTGGTGGGGCCACAGTGAACTGCTGGGTTTGGTGTTACTAGTGGGAAGGGAGGGGCGCCCCGTGCCCAGGGAGCGCCGCCGCGTATGAAGCCGAACATGGTCAAGGCCGGTATCTTCACCGCCGTAACGGCCGCGGCATTTTCGACAGTGGCCGGGTTGATCCCGGCGACAACTCTCGCATCGCCCGTTTTGCCGGACCTGCCGCAACGGCTGGCCGGGAAAACCGTCTTCCTGGACCCGGGTCATCAGGGCCCCAACCACAATCAGGATGTCGCCAAGCAGGTCAATGACGGCCGCGGCGGCACCAAGGCATGCCAGACCACCGGCATGACCAGCCTGCACGGAATCGCCGAACACACCATCAACTGGGATGTCGCCCAATTGGTGCGCACCTCGCTGGAGGGACTCGGGGCTCATGTCGTCATGAGCCGCCCCGATGACACCGGCTGGGGTGGGTGCGTCGATGAACGCGCCCATGCCGCAAACCAATCCGGCGCCGACATCGCTGTCAGCATTCACGCCGACAGCGCCGCCGCCGATGCGCGCGGCTTCCACCTGATCATCCCGCAGCTGCCGGTCTCGGATCCCAAGGCCAATGAGGTGCAGTCCGGCGCGGGCCTGGCGGCCAGCAAGGCCATGCGAGATGCGTACGCGCAGGCCGGATTCCCGGTCGCCGCCTACAACGGCGCGGTCGATGGGTTGCAGTCGCGCGCCGATATCGCCGGACCGGCACTGACCACGGTGCCGGATGTCTTCCTCGAAATGGGGAACGGCGCCAATGCCGAGGACGCGGCCCTGCTGGAATCGCAGGAGGGTCAGCTGCGGCACGCGGTCACCATCACCACCGGTGTGGTGTCCTACCTGCTCGGCATCGCGATCCCGCCGAGCAGCGCGGAACAGGCCGTCGGGCCGGCCGCGCCGGCGCCGGCGCAGCCCGCGCAATTGCAGGTGCCGTCGGCGAGCGATATCCGCCCGCAGGCATTACCGCAGGGTGGGGCGCAGCTCGCGCCGCAGAGCCCGGAGCCGACGGTGGTTCCGACTACGACGGTGGTTCCGACTACACAGCCGCCGGTGCCGCAGAACGGTGCGGGTCAGCCGCAGCCGCAAGCGGTCCCGCAGGGTGCCGTGGCGCCGTCCGAGCCGCCGGTCCCGTCGGGATCTCCGGCGCCGTCCGAGCCGCCGGTTCCGGCTCAGCCGCAAGCGGTTCCGGCACAGACTGTCGCTCCCACGACCGTGCCGGAGGGTCCGGTGCAGCCGCAGGTTGCCCTGCCGGGTCCGCCCGCGCAGTCGCAGCCGGGCGTTCAGCCGCAGCCTCCGGTTCCGCCGGTTCCGGGTGCGCCGTTCAAGCTCAGCAATGCGGCCGCCGGTCTTCCGGGTGGGGTGCGGCCGATCGCGGCCCCGATCGAACCCAAGGGGCCGGGCTACTCCGCACCGCAGATCCCGCAGTCCAATCCGGGCGCGATTCCCAATCCGGGGCAGGCGAGTCCCGGTGCGCAGACAAGTCCGGGTGCGCAAACGAGTCCCGGTGCGCAGACGGCTCCGTCCACGACCGATAAGAGCTCCAAGGCCGGCGATCTCCTGGACGTCGAGTCGATGAGTGGTCTGGTGCAGGCCGCCATGAAGATGTTCGGCCCGCTGGCCAAGATGCTCATGGGGCAGAACGGTGTCGCCTCGGATCTGGTCAACCTGGCCTACAGCGTGGTGTCCGCGCTGAGCACTTCGTTGCTGCCGTCTGCCGCCAAGTAGTTCCGGCGGCATAGTTCCATCGAATCGCCCTCGCTCCGAATCATTCGGAGCGGGGGCGATTTTCGTAGCAAGTCGGGCAAACACTTCGCGATCGACGTGACCGGCTGCGTGTCCGGTGCCCCCGGCCTGGCAGGCGCGGTTGCACGGCCCAGGAGGTGCACGTGCGGACAACCTCGTGTCCGGTGGTTGGCAAGCATTCGGCGCAGGAGTTGCATGAATCCCGGGTCGGGTCACGACGGCTGACGACAGTGCGGCCGCGTGGTGCGACTGGTCGATCGAGGTGGATGTGATGGCGTTCGGTGTGGGCTTGAGTATCGGCACGGTAAATACGGTGTGTGTGACGGCCGCCGATCGGTCGGTTCGCCGCGGTGTCCAATTAGCGGCTCGCCGCGGTGCCCAATCAGCGGCTCGCCGCGGTGCTCCGCCGCCCACCACCTGGCGCACCACCCTCACCTTCGACAGTTCCGGTACCGCCCGGGTCGGCCGCATTCCGCGGCACGGGCGGGTCATTACCGAATTCGCCGACCTGACCCAGCGCGAGGCGCCGGTCGCGCGGGTCGGTCACCGAGCGTTGTCGGCCGCGGATCTTGTTGCCACCGTGGCCCACAGCGTGATCGAGGAGGTGCTGGGGAAGGCTCCGGCGGGGCAGAACGGTAAGGCGGACATCGCTATTACCGTGACCTACCCGGCCGGGTACTCCGAAAATCTGGTGATCGATCTGCGCACCGCGCTCGACGGCGTCGGGCTGCGGGGTGTCGAGCTGTTGCCCGAACCGGTGGCCGCGGCCGCCTGGCTGGCGGCGCAGCGCGGTCCGCTCATGCCGGGGCTGGCGCTCATCTACGACCTCGGCGGCTCCGGGCTCGATGTGACGCTGGTGCGAGTGGGTGCGGGCGCGCCCAGTAATCCGATCGTCGGATTGCCGTTGCACTCCACCGACTTCGGCGGCCGGGCCTTCGGTGGTTTGGTCGCCAAGCGCTTGCGCCGCATTTCGGATGCGCCGGTGATCTCCCGGGTGAGCTCCGATTCCGATACGGGGGCGCTGCGCACCGAACATGTGGAGAGCTCGCTGAGGCTGGTCTACAAATGCCTGCGCATCGCCGATGTCACCATGGCCGACGTCGATCGGGTGCTGGTGGTCGGAGGTGCGGCCCGTCCGCCGGAGGTCGCGGACGTGCTGGCGAAACAGCTGGCTCGCCCGGTGACCGTGGCGCCCGATCCGGAACGCACCATTGCCGACGGTGCGGCCATCGTGGCCCGGCAGATGGCGCAGTCACAGGATTCTTCGACGCATCGCCATCATGTGCTAGCTGATCTGTTCCGCCGGGTCACCCGGGTGGCAGCCCTGTAATCCGCCGGTTACCAGCCGGTTTGCCCCCGATCATGGATCGGGTGGGGTCGACACGTGCAAGCATCTTGCTAGCACTGGTTGACGCTTCTCCAGTTTGGTGTAACCATTAGATACAGATAACGCCAATGCTGGAAGAGGAGAGGTGACGACGATGTCCCCGACCGCGACCCACGTCGATGACCCCGTAGTTGCCGAAGCTCTCGAATACGCGCAGAAGCTGCTGCTGCTTTCCGAGGGATCGGTCAACAAGAGCTTCGATCCGTACGAGGATATCGACTGGGAGAACCCGGACTTCGATCCGAACGCGAAGCCCGAACGCTGGATTCTGCCCGCCTCCGCCGACACCATCGGCCGCCACCCCTGGTATCTCGCCCTCTCCGAGGAGCAGAAGATCGAGGTCGGCAAGTACCGCCAGGCCAATGTCGCCAAGGTCGGCCTGCAGTTCGAGTCCATTCTGATCAGCGGCATGGTGAACCACACCTTCGGCCTCGCGAACGGTGATCCGGAATTCCGGTACTGCACGCACGAGATGTCCGAAGAGCTGAACCACACCCTGATGTTCCAGGAGATGGTGAACCGCATCGGCGCCGACGTGCCCGGTATGGGCCCGCTGGTGCGGCAGTTCCGTCAGGTCGCCGTACCCGTCGCGGTGCTGTTCCCGAACCTGTTCTTCATGGCCGTGCTCGCCGGCGAGGAGCCGATCGACCACATCCAGAAGCAGATCCTGCGTTCGGGCGAGGAGGTGCACCCGATCATGCGCGGCGTCATGGCGATTCATGTCGCGGAGGAGGCACGCCACATCTCGTTCGCGCACGAATTCCTCAAGCGCCATGTGCCGGAGAAGAATCTGCCCAGCCGGGTGGTGCTCTCGATCGCCATGCCGATCGTCATGTTCATCCTGGGGCGTTCCATCGTGACACCGCCCAAGGCGTTCTTCGACGAGTTCGATGTGCCCGAGCAGGTGCGCAAGGAGCTGTTCTACGGCTCCAAGGACGCCAAGCAGGTCTTCAGTGATTACTTCATCGATGTACGCGCGCTGGCCAACGAGATCGGTCTGATGAACCCGATTTCGAAGCGGGTGTGGAAGCTGCTCGGCATTGCCGGCGCTGCCTCCCGTTACCGCTCGGAGCCGAACCGCTCCAGCAAAGCCGCCTGAGGACAGGGGACGTACAGTGCCGTACGTAGTCACCCAATCATGTTGCAGCGACGCGTCTTGCGTGTACGCCTGCCCGGTCAACTGCATCCATCCCACGCCCGATGAGCCGGATTTCCGGACGGCGGAGATGCTGTACGTCGACCCGCAGGCGTGCGTGGACTGCGGTGCGTGTGCGACTGCCTGCCCGGTGGACGCCATCACCTCGACGAAGAAGCTGACCGATGCGCAGCTGCCCTTTATCGAGATCAATGCCGACTTCTACCGCGAGGAGCGGCCGCGGCCGCTGCTGGCGCAGCCGATTCCGGCGGCGGAGGTCAAGCCCGGGCGGGAGCCGCTGCGGGTGGCGATCGTCGGATCCGGTCCGTCGGCCATGTACGCGGCCGATGAACTGCTGACCCAGCACGGCGTTTCGGTGACCGTCTTCGACCGGCTGGCCACGCCGTACGGTCTGGCCCGCTTCGGTGTCGCGCCGGATCACACCGGCACGCGGCAGGTCGGCAAGCTGTTCGATGTGATCTCCGCGCAGGACGGCTTCGGGTCGTATCTGAATGTGAATGTCGGGGAACATATTTCGCACGACGAGCTGCTGGCGCATCATCACGCGGTGATCTACGCCGTCGGTGCGTCGAGCGATCGCAAGCTCGGCATCGCGGGGGAGGGGCTGCCTGGCAGTGTCTCCGCCACCGAGTTCGTGGCCTGGTACAACGGGCATCCCGACCATGCCGGTCGGTACTTCGAGCTGTCGCAGCGGCGGGCCGTCATTGTCGGCAACGGCAATGTGGCGCTGGATGTGGCGCGCATTCTCACCACCGATCCGGAACTGCTGGTCGGTACGGATGTCGCGCCGCGCGTGCTGACCGCCCTGCGCCGCAGCAAGATCGAGGAAGTGGTTGTGCTCGGCCGGCGCGGGCCCGCCGAATCCGCCTTCACGGTGCCGGAATTCGTGGGTCTGCTCGGTGCCGATGTGGACATTGTGGTCGAAGGTGATATTCCGGAGACCGATGCGACGATGTCGCAGAAGGTCGAGCAGAAGCTGAAGCTGCTGCGCGGGCTGGCCGATCGCCCTGTCGGAGCACGCAAGCGGATCATCTTCCGATTCCTGTCCTCGCCCACCGCCTTCGCGGGTGTGGACCATGTGACCGGTGTCGAGGTGGTGCGCAATACGCTCGTCACCGGCGCCGACGGTGTGGTGCGGGCCGAATCCACCGCGGAGACCGACCTTTTGGAGACCGGCCTGGTGCTCACCTCCGTCGGTTACCGCGGGGTGCCGCTGACCGGGCTGCCTTTCGACGAGCGGGCCAGTGTGATCCCGAACCTCGACGGGCGGGTGCTGGAGGCCGCCGGTGGTTCGGTGGTGCCGGGCGCGTATGTGACCGGCTGGATCAAGCGTGGGCCGACCGGGTTCATCGGCACCAACAAGTCCTGTGCGCAGGAGACGGTGCGGCAGCTGGTCGACGACTTCAATGCGGGCCGGTTGGGCGAACCGGGCCGGGGCGCACATGATTTCGACCGACTGGTCGGTGCGCGTCAGCCGCATGCCATTCGCGGCGGTGCGGTGAACAAGCCGCGGCGACGGCTGCCGCTGCTGGTGCGCAGCCGCTAGCGCGCAGTAACCAACAGACCGCCCCGTATGACCTCAGGTCGTACGGGGCGGTTTTTTTCTTTGTATACGGATTGTGTTGTGTGAGTTGTAATGCTGCGTTTGTCCAGTACGACATGTCTGGTAGTAGGAACGATTTGACTCTGAATCACGGCCGATGAGGCGCTGCGGGTGGGGAACTCAGCAGCAGCAACCGACCAGTGATCGGCAATCTGCGCATTCAAACTGACGTTGCGGTTTTCTTTTCCGGACACTTATCAGCGACCGGTTGGTATGAATTAGCCGTTCGCTGGTCTGTAGCCACAAGGCGCCTGTTTCTCAACTCTCTTGGTGTCCAGTTCGATTCGATCTTGATGCATAACTTGCCTGACCAGTAGATTCGCCAACTTCGCTACTGGACGCGAAATCTTTTCTCCGGATTCGATATTCACATCCGGCATGTGCCAGTTAACCTGAACCAGCTGTTTGGTAAACGACCGCGTCCACATGGTTGGTACGCCTGTGAGGCCGTGGTCTCGGTGCGTTGACGGGATAGCGATGACTGTTGGATTTGGCATGAGCATCGGCACAGTGAACTCCGTATGGGCAACTGCGGCCGGTGGTTCGAACCGGCCCGCCGTTCGGGTTCGGCGGACCGCTGTGACGTTCGACAGCGCGGGCGGTGCACGTATCGGAGGCATTCCTCGCTTCGCCCCGGTGGTCACCGATTTCGCGGATCTCACCGCAGATCCGGACCCGGTGGTTATCGGCGGGCGTATCTGGTCACCGGCTGATCTGATCGCGGCGGTGGTGAACGGATTCATCGAAACCAATGCGCCCGAAGCGCCGGCGGTGACGACCTATCCCGCCTGCTACACCGATAAGCATGTGACGCGGCTGCGCCGGGCGCTGGACTGGTCGGGCGCCGCGGACGTCATGCTCATGCCGGAATCCGTTGCGGCCGTGGAATGGCTGGACAACGAGTACGGCATCTCGAGTTCCGGCATCACCCTCGTCTACGACCTGGGCGGCAACTGTCTCGATGTCTCGGTGGTGCGCACCGAGGCCGATCGTGAGGAACGCGGCATTCTCGGGTACGCCGAACGCTCCTACGACTACGGCGGCCGGCCGCTCGGTGCGCTGCTGGCGCGGTACGCCCGCAGTATCGCGCCCGATGCGGCGCAGCCGGTGTCGGCGGTGGTCTCGGCCTCCGATACGAATCGGTTGCGCAGCTGGCACATTCGCAATTCGCTACGGGTGGTGCGGGCCTGTGTGCACCAGACCGGGCTGGCCATGGAGGATGTCGACCGGGTGCTGCTCATCGGCGGCGCGTCCCGGCCGATCGAGGTGGCGCGGGTGCTCGCCGATCTGGGGCGGCCCGTCATCATGTCGCCCGATCCGGCGCATACCGTGGCGGTAGGTGCGGCCATCGCGGCCTTCCGGAGCGTCGATACCGGCTCCGCCATCGGCAGGTACGCGCCGCGGGCGGCGGTATTCTCCGGCGCCGCAGTCGCTTCCGCGCTCGCCATGTCGGCTGCCACCGTGCTCGGCGGGCCCGTGGCCGGACCGCCCACGCTGCAGGCGGCCCCCGGCACCGACGCGGGCGGTGCGGCGCTCGGTGCGGGCGATGTCCTGCTCCTCGAAGACGCCACCCCCGCTCCCGACGGTATGGTCCGCGTGCATCGTGTGGTTACTGCGGCCGTTATCACCAGCTACGGTCCGATGCCGGCCACCGTCACCCAGAACTGGACCGCGGGCCATCCCGTGGACACCGGTCCCGGCGGCCACTGCGAAACCCGCGTGGTGGAAGACGTTCCCACGTACGCGAACCCGGCTCAATTCATCAATCCACTGCCCTTCGCCTCACCCTTCTTGCTGGGCACCTACCCGGGGCAGATCCCCTCCGTCAGCCTGCCCCGGACCCTCCCCGGGCCACCTGCGCAGCCCGGCAACAGTGCACCTCAGCCCGGTCAGTCCGCACCGGGTGCGCCCGGAACCGCGCCTGGTGGAACGGATTCCGGCGGAACCGCCCCGGCGAGCCCTGGCACAACAATCGGCGGCGGCACCACTACCGGTGGCACCGGTGGCGAAACCTCGCCTGGTGGAACAACTTCCGGTGCTGGCGGGACGACCGGCGGTGGCACAACTGCAGGCGGTGGAACGACCACGGGCGGTACCACCACGGGTGGCACGACCACCGGTGGTTCGACCACGGGCGGAACAACTTCCGGAGCGTCTACCGGCGGAGGAACCACCGGTGGCTCTACGACCGGTGGTGGAACGACTGGCGGCTCTACGACCGGTGGCGGAACCACGGGCGGCTCTACGACCGGCGGTGGAACGACTGGCGGCTCTACGACCGGCGGTGGAACGACTGGTGGCTCCACAACCGGCGGTGGAACGACTTCCGGCGGTGGTGCCACAACAGGGGGTGGCACCACGGGTGGCGGCTCGACCACCGGAGGCGGGACCAGCGGCGGTTCGACATCCGGCGGCTCCACCACGGGTGGCGGAACAACCGGCGGCGGAACAACTTCCGGTGGCGGCGCGACGGGCGGTGGCACAACTTCCGGTGGCGGTACGAGCGCCGGTGGTGGTGGCGCCACGTCCGGCGGTGGCATGGGTGGTGGCGGTGCGACCGGCGGTGGCGGCGGTGGCGCTGCCCACGGCGGCGGAACTGGTGGCGGCGCTGGTGGCGGTGGCGCCGGCGGCGGCGGAGGTCACGGTGGTGGTGGAGGCGGTGGCGGCCATCGCTAGCCGGCTGGGACACGTGGCATCGTGCGGCGGCGGAGGCTCCTGGTCGGGACTCGGTGCAAAACGAGCGGACCCGAGCGATTACGCGTCACGACGTCGAATGCAACTGCTGTGCGTCAGAGGCCAGCTACCCGCGCCGAGCACCCGTTCGGGCCGGGCGGAGCCGTGATGGCCGGACTCGCGTCGAGCACCTGTTCGGGCCGGGCGGAGCCGTGATGGCCGGACTCGCGTCGAGTACATCTTCCGGCCGGGCTCGGCCTTGACCGCCACTGGCTTCACTTGCACAGTGCCCCAATAAAAGACGGCGACGCGGGTGGGTGTGGAACCCCTCGAACCCCCACCCCGGCGTCGAACGGACCGGCCCACCCCGCGCTCAGTGCCCAGGCGCAGGGTGGGCCAGGTCCTTTCCTCAGCGGGCGGTGAAGCCGCCGTCGGCGGCCAGGGCCGCGCCGGTGATGAAGCTGGCTTCGTCGCTGAGGAGGAAGGCGCAGAAGGCGGCGATCTCCTCGGGCTGGGCGATGCGCCCCATCGGGTGCAGGGCGGCGACCATGGCTTCGCCCTCGGGGGTGGATCCCATGGAATTGCGGTAGGCGGGGGTGTCTACCGCGCCGGACACCAGGGCGTTGACTCGGATGTTCTGATCGGCGGTTTCCAGGGCTACGGCGCGGGTGAGGCCGATGACGCCGTGCTTGGCCGACACGTAGGGCGCCACCGAACCCATGCCGACCACGCCCAGATTGGACGCGTTGTTGAGGATCGCGCCCCCGCCGGTGGCCGCCAGTGCCGGAACCTGGTGATGCAGGCCGTAGTAGACGGCGGTGAGGTTGAGCTCCAGGTCGGCGCGCCAGCCCGCCTCGTCGATATCCTGCACGGGGCCGAAGACATTGATCGCGCCGGCATTGTTGAAAGCGGCGTCCAGGCGGCCGAATTCGTGCACGGCGGCCGCGGTCAGGCGTGCCACGTCGGACTCCACGGTGACATCGGTCGGCACGAACAGTGCGCGCCCGCCGGCGGCGCGGATATCCTCGGCGGCCCGGTCACCGGCCTCCTTGCCGCGCGCGCCGAGCACCACCGCGCCACCCTCGGCGGCGATCCGATGTGCCACTGCCGCACCGACTCCCGAGGTGGCCCCGGTGATCAGCACGACCTTCGACGCGAATCGGTTACCCATCATGACCATTCCCCTTGCCTGTGAACTGCTTTCGTTGACATGTCTAGTAAACGAAAGGTTCAAGGCCGGGGCTGGCGGAAATCAGACGTTGAGTTGATGTGTCATGTAAATCGGAAGTCAGACCGGCGCAATCAGATCGGCCAGTGCGTCCAAGCTGTCCACGACAATGCTGTACGCACTCTGCGGCAGCTCCGCGTGCAGGTAGCCCCAGGGTCCGCGGCGAATCAGTACCGGGATCATGCCCGCACCGCTCGCGGGCAGCACGTCGTTGTCCACCCGGTCGCCCACGTAGCAGATCTCGCCGGCCCCGACGCCCGCCACCTCGGCGACCTTCAGGAAGAACTTGGGATCGGGCTTCTCCAGATCCCACTCCGCCGAGGTGTAGATCGCGTCCACGGGCAGCTTCATTTTCTCCAGCGCCGATTTGGCCTGCGGTGGTTGATTGCCCGCGATGATCACCTTGAGCCCGCGCTCGCGCAGCCCGGCCAGGGCGCGCCGCACATCCGGATAGAGATCGTCGGCATCGAAATTGTTGCGCAGGCTTTCGGGTTCGTCCATGGCCCAGCTGACCTGCTCCTTGTCCAGATCCACTCCGGGCAGCAGTAGTTCGAAGGCGTCGGTCAGCGGCCTGCCGGTCGCCGCCATGCCGCCGATCACCCCGAGCAGCGCGAAGCGGGGGATCCCGAGCCGATCGGCCCACCGGCTCCAGATCCGCGTCTCGTCGATCAGCGTCTCGCCCACATCGAACACCACAGCCTTGATCATCGGCCCAGCCTATCGGGCGCCGCCGTGCCGGATGGCCGGGATCTCAGTGCTCCGCATTCACGAATCCGATACCGGTCGCGGCCCACCAGCAGATCTGCCCCGGCCCCCGCGCACGATCTCGCCACTCGCGCACGATCTCGTCGGCCGCGCACGAAATCGAACGCTGTTTCCTGCGCGGCGAACAAGGTTGTGCGCGGCAGCTGCCTGGCCCGTTCCTCTCGGCGTGCAGGTTGTTCAGCCCTTCGGGGTGATCGGGGAGTGGGACCGGGTCAGGCTGTGAGCTTCAGTGGTAGTGCCGATGCGGTGGTATAGCGGTCCAGGATTACATCGGTCAGGAGCGGGTGGGCGCCGATGGTGCGGGCGTGCACGAGGTTCGGCGCGGCTGCTTCGAGCCGATCGGTGAGAAGTCCGGGGGCCAGGAACCAGGGGGCGACCAGGATGTGGTCCACGCTGCGCGCGCGGAGTGCCGAAACCGCTTCGGGCAGGCTGGGTTCGGTGGTGGCGAAGCATATTTCGGTGGGGAGGCCGGTGATTGCCGCCAGTCGCTGTGCGATCTGCGCGGTGCGCGCATTCGCCGCCGCCGAGGACGAGCCGACAGCGGCCATAGCGATACCCAGTCGCGAACGAGCCGGGAGGCCTCGGCCCAACGAGGAGACGGCCAAGGCTTCCCGCGCTCGATCACGCAGGGCCGCAATCACTCGCGTATCGGCCCCGAGCACATCGGCCTGCGTCAGCTGCATTCGCGGATGCCGGGCCCGCGCGGCGGCCAGCATCCCCGGCAGATCGATGCGGGCGTGAAAAGCGCTGCCCAGCAGCAGTGGAACCACCACCGCATGGGAATGACCATCGGCCGCAACGGCATCCACGACCTGATCCACCGAAGGTGCGTTCAGGTCCAGGAAGGCCAGCCGCACATCCAGATCCGGCCGCGCGGCAGCGAGCTGCTCCACGACGGCGTACATGGTCGCCGCCGAGCGCGGATCACGGCTGCCGTGCGCCACCGCAATCAGAGCCGGTCGCGTGCCGATGGTCCGGCCCGCCACGAGCTCCTGCGGTGTCGCCGCGCTGGCAGAAAGTCTCGCCGCTTTTGTGGAGCCCGCTGTGCTCTGCTCGGCCGTATACGTCGGGCGCGGCCGAATGTAGTTCTGTCGCACCGAGACCGGCGGTGCGGCCGCCCACCGCACAGATGCTCCAGGAAGCGGGTTCGCCGATTGCTCGGGTGGGCCGCTGGACCATGTGCCGGTGCTCGGGCGTTCGTCCGCCTTCGAGATCGCGGCGGCCGCGATCACGTCGGTCCGAATGTCCGCCTGCGGCGGCGCGACCGGCGGCGGGGCCGCCGGAACGGCGCCGCTGACAGGCGAATTCATCTCAGGCCCCGACCTCGACCTTGGTCAGCGCGTCACCGACCAGGCCGGCGGCCAGGGTATTGCCGCCTGCAGGGTCGATCAGCAGGAAGCTGCCGGTGTAGCGGTTGACGCTGTAGTCGTCGGCGGCAATGGGTTCGGCGACCCGGATGGAGATGCGGCCGATGTCATTGAGCGCCAGCGACTCCGGGTTCGGGTCGGCGGCCAGGCGCTGCTCGTCGAAGCGCTCGATGAGTGCGCCGACAATGGCCTGCGTGGTGCGGGCGCCGTGCTTGAGCAGCAATCGCGCACCGGGGCGCAGCGGCTTGTCGCCCAGCCAGCACACGGTGGCGTCGAACGTATCGATCGGCTCGGGGGCGTCATCGGCGGCGGCGATGGTGTCGCCGCGCGAGACGTCCACATTGTCGGCCAGGATCAGTGTCACGCTGCGGCCCGGCTGTGCGTACGCCAGTTCACCATTGGGAGTGTCGATGCGCTCGATGGTGGTGCGGGTACCGGACGGCAGGACGACGACCGCGTCGCCCTTGCGTACGGTGCCCGCCGCGACCTGACCCGCATAACCGCGGTAGTCCGGGTATTCGGCGGTGCGCGGCCGGATCACGTACTGCACCGGGAATCGCAGGCCGACCTCGTGGCGGGTGCTGTCCGCATCCGCGGGCACCGACTCCAGGTGCTCGATCAGCGAGGGGCCGGTGTAGTACGGGGTGTTCGCCGAGCGCGAGGCGACGTTGTCGCCGTGCAACGCGGAGACCGGAATCTCCACGACATCCTGAGGGTCCCAGCCGAGTTTGGCTGTGAGCTCGGAGAATTCGGCGACGATGCGTGCGTACACGCCGGCCGGATCATCGACCAGGTCGATCTTGTTCACGGCGAGCACAAGTTTCGGCACACCCAGCAGCGCCATGACGGCGGCATGGCGACGGGTCTGCTCGATAACACCCTTGCGGGCATCCACGAGCAGGATCACCAGCTGCGCGGTGGACGCGCCGGACACCGTGTTCCGGGTGTACTGCACATGCCCCGGGGTATCGGCGAGCACGAAAGACCGTGCGGGCGTGGCGAAGTAGCGGTACGCCACATCGATGGTGATGCCCTGCTCGCGCTCGGCGCGCAGGCCGTCGACGAGCAGCGACAGGTCCGGAGTGGACAGCCCCTTGTCGACCGAGGCGCGGGTGACCGCGTCGATCTGGTCGGCCAGCACCGATTTCGTGTCGTACAGCAGACGTCCGACCAGGGTGGACTTGCCGTCGTCGACACTGCCGGCGGTGGCCAGTCTGAGTAGGTCGGACATCAGAAGTAGCCCTCTCGTTTACGGTCTTCCATGGCGGCCTCGGAGACACGGTCGTCTCCACGGGTCGCGCCGCGTTCGGTGAGCCGGGAGGCCGCCACCTCGGCGAGAATCGCCTCATTGTCGGCCGCATCGGAAATGATTGCGCCGGTGGTGGATCCGTCGCCGACGGTGCGGTAGCGCACCGACTTGACCGACAGCTCCTCGCCCTCGGCCGGGCCGCCCCACACGCCGGGGGTCATCCACATGCCGTCGCGCTGGTACACCGGGCGCTGGTGGGCGTAGTAGATGCTGGCCAGCTCGATGTCCTCGCGGGCGATGTAGCGCCAGATATCCAGCTCGGTCCAGTTGGAGAGCGGGAAGACGCGCACATGCTCACCCGGAGCGTGCTTGCCGTTGTACAGGTTCCACAGTTCGGGCCGCTGCCGCTTGGGATCCCAGCGTCCGAAGGCATCGCGCAGCGAGAAGATGCGCTCCTTGGCGCGCGAACGCTCCTCATCGCGGCGGGCGCCGCCGAAGACCGCGTCGAAGCGGTGCTCGGCGATGCCGTCCAGCAGCGGCACCGTCTGCAGCGGATTGCGGATGCCGTCCGGCCGCTCGGTCAGCCGTCCGTCGGCGAGGTACTCCTCGACGGAGGCGACGTGCAGCCGCAGGCCGTACTTCTGCACCACATGATCGCGGAAGGCGAGCACCTCGTCGAGATTGTGCCCGGTATCCACATGCAGCAGCGAAAAGGGCAGCGGCGCAGGCCAGAACGCCTTCAATGCCAGGTGCAGCAGCACCGTGGAGTCCTTGCCACCGGAGAACAGGATTACCGGTCGCTCGAATTCGCCCGCGACCTCGCGGAAGATGTGGATCGATTCGCTCTCCAGCGCGGCCAGAGTGTCGAACTCTTCGTGCGCGGCGAGGACGGGGGGCTCGGAAATGAAAGCGCTCATGAGGCGTGCAACCCGCATTCGGTCTTGGCGAGGCCGGCCCAGCGGCCGCTTCGCGGATCGGATCCCGGTTCCGGCTTCCGTGTGCACGGAGCGCAACCGATGGACGGATATCCCTCCTCCACAAGGGGATTGACAAGAGTGCCATTGGCCTCGATATAGGCGGCCATCTCATCGTCGGACCAGGCGGCGATCGGATTGATCTTCACCAGCCCGAAGCCCTCGTCATAGGAGATCAGGGGCGCATTGGCGCGGGTGGGGGCCTCCACGCGGCGGATGCCGGTGACCCACGCGTTGTACGGCTGTAGCGACTTGCCCAGCGGCACTACCTTGCGCAGCCGGCAGCATTCGGCGGCATCGCGAGCGAACAGATCCTTGCCCAGCAGCTGATCCTGCTGCGCCACAGTGTTTTCCGGCTGCACATTCACGATGTTCACGCCGTACACCATTTCGACCGCGTCCCGCGTGCCGATGGTCTCGGCGAAGTGGTAGCCGGTATCCAGGAACAGCACATCCACACCCGGATGTACCTGCGCGGCCAGCTGTACCAGCACCGCGTCCTGCATATTCGAAGCGACGATGTAATCGGCGCCGAAGTTCTCTTCGGTCCACTGCAGCAGCTGCTGCGCGGTGGCGTCCGGCCCGAGTTCGGCCGCACCCCGCTCCGCGAGTGCGCGCAGGTCTGCTTCGGCAAGTTTTGTTGTGGTCATTGCTGTCTCCTCCAACTACCGCAGGTCTGCTTCATCGGCGCGGACAGCCCACACCGCGAAACGCTCACTCTCGTCACGGTTCTTGACGAAGTTGCGCACCACGCGCTCGATGTAATCGCCGAGCTCGATGCTCGTCACCTTGTGCTGACGCAGCTTGCGGCCGAAGCCGCTGTCGAGTCCGAGGCTGCCACCGAGGTGAACCTGGAACCCCTCGATCTGATTCCCCTCGCCATCGTCGACGAGCATGCCCTTGAAGCCGATATCCGCGATCTGCGAACGGCCGCAGGAGTTCGGGCACCCGTTGATATTGATGGTGATGGGAACATCGAGCTGGGCATTGATATCGGCCAGCCGCTGCTCGAGCTCCGGCGCCAGCACCTGGGACCGCTTGCGGGTCTCGGTGAAGGACAGCTTGCAGAACTCGATACCACTGCACGCCAGCAGATTTCGCCGCCACTGCGACGGACGCCCGTGCAGGCCCAGCGGCTTCAGCTCCTCGATGAGCCACTCGACCTTGTCCTCGGGCACGTCGAGCACGATGAGCTTCTGGTACGGGGTGAACCGAATCCGGTCGGAGCCGATGGATTCCACAATGTCGGCGACCTTGCTCAGGATGCTGCCCGAGACGCGACCGGCAATGGGGGAGAAGCCGACGGCATTGAGACCGTTGCGCAGCTTCTGCACCCCGATGTGGTCGATGGGACGCTCCGGCTTCGCGGGCGCGGGACCGTCGATCAGCTTGCGCTTCAGGTACTCGGTCTCGAGCACCTCGCGGAACTTCTCGATGCCCCAATCCTTGACCAGGAACTTCAGCCGCGCCTTGGTGCGCAGCCGGCGGTATCCGTAGTCGCGGAAGAGCGAGACCACGGCCTCCCACACATCCGGCACCTCGTCGAGCGGCACCCACGCGCCGACCCGTTGCGCCAGCATCGGATTGGTGGACAGGCCGCCGCCGACCCACAGATCCAGGCCGGGTCCGTGCTCGGGATGCTCGACACCGACGAAGGCGATGTCATTGATCTCGTGCACCACATCCTGCTGACCGGAGATGGCGGTCTTGAACTTGCGCGGCAGGTTGGAGTACTCCTTCTTGCCGATATAGCGCTCGACGATCTGGTCGATGGCCGGAGTCGGGTCGAGCACCTCGCCGAAGGATTCACCGGCGAGCGGCGAGCCGAGCACCACGCGCGGGCAGTCGCCGCACGCCTCGGTCGTCTGCAGGCCGACCGCTTCGAGCCGCCGCCAGATCTCCGGGACGTTCTCGATCTCGATCCAGTGGAACTGCACGTTCTCGCGGTCCGACAGGTCGGCGGTATCGCGGCCGAACTCGGTGGAGATCTGGCCGAGGGTGCGCAACTGCTGCGCACTCAGTGCGCCGGCGTCGCAGCGCACCCGCATCATGAAGTACCGGGCCTCGAGAATGTCGATGTTCTCATCGCCGGTGAAGGTGCCGTCGTAGCCCTGCTCACGCTGGGTGTACAGACCCCACCAGCGCATGCGGCCACGCAGATCGCCCTTGTCGATCGAGTCGAAACCCTGCTTCGAGTAGATGTTCTCGATGCGCGCCCGCACATTGAGCGGGTTGTCGTCCTTCTTGCTCTGCTCGTTCGCATTGAGCGGCTCGCGGTAGCCGAGCGCCCACTGCCCTTCCGATCTGCGCTGCACCGGCTTTCCGGTGCGCTCGCGGGGCGCGGCAGGCGCGTCCGAACGGGGGCGATCCGGGCGCACGCGTCGTTCCGCAGCAGGCCGTTCGGGCCGGGTGGGACGAGCTGATCCGGAACTGTCGGCGTCGGTGCTCGACGTCATAGGGGTCGCTCCTGAAGGTCTTGCGGGCAGGCGAGAGGGGCTGACTCACGCTTCCGATATCAGCGAACCGGCGATTTCGACGTCGAAGAATGACATCGATCCGGGAAGAAGGGGGAGCTGATCTACCGGAGGCTTCCGGGCAGACAGCTCGCGCTGCAGACACGCTTGAAGTCGACGTGGCGCCGCGCCACGAGTCGCACTCCGAGTCCTGTCATGGAGCTTATTGTGCCACCTCAGACAGGCTGTTCCGACCGTCCGCCGATATTTTCCGGACTTTCAAGGGAAATCCCCTGGATACCATGCCCCATTTGTGACAGGTCTCATAGATCACGACCGAATCGAACTACTGGGCGAGCCACTGGCGCCTCGACGTCTGCCTCGGTTCTCCGATCGCCGTCGGCCAGCGGCGTATCGGTCCCGTACCGGACCTCGATCCTCGGAGGCAGCAAACGGACGATCAACACGACGCCAGATCGCGGAGTGTGCTTTGGGACGACAAGCTTGACCAGGGCATAAAAGAACACCAAGACCGCGACCAGCACAATCACAAGTGCCCACGGCGATAATCCGGCGAAAACGTTGTGCCACCGGCCGTGTCGACCGGGCGGCCGAGGTGCCGGTGATGTGACCCACGTGACTCGTCACACTGGAGGCATGACCGAGACCGTCGACCCCGCCATCACCGATCAGTCCGTGCCGGTGCTGAGCGACTTCGGGGGCGGGGCGTTCGGGATCTACGTTCATGTGCCGTTCTGTGCGACGCGGTGCGGGTACTGCGATTTCAATACCTATACGGCCGGGGAGTTGGGGACTTCCGCTTCGCCGCAGTCGTGGTTCGAGGCGCTTCGGGGGGAATTGGCTACTGCGGCAGCGCGATTCGATGCGTTTCCGACGGCGACGCCGCAGGTGGAAACTATTTTCGTGGGTGGGGGGACGCCGTCGCTGCTCGGTGGGGACGGGCTGGCGAATGTGCTGAGCGCGGTTCGGGACAACTTCACGCTGGCCGCTGATGCCGAGGTGACGACCGAGTCGAATCCGGAGTCGACCTCGCCGGAGTTCTTCGAGCGGCTGCTCGAGGGTGGGTTCACGCGGGTTTCGCTGGGGATGCAGTCGGCGGCGTTGCATGTGCTGAAGGTGCTTGATCGGACGCATACGCCGGGGCGGGCGGTCGCGGCCGCTCGGGAGGCGCGGGCGGCGGGGTTCGAGCATGTGAATCTGGACCTTATTTATGGGACGCCGGGGGAGCGGGACGTTGATCTGGATGCCAGCCTGGATGCGGTGCTCGCGGCCGGGGTCGATCATGTGTCCGCGTATTCGCTGATCGTCGAGGACGGCACCGCGCTGGCGCGGCGGGTGCGGCGCGGTGAGCTGCCCGCTCCGGATGACGATGTGCTGGCCGCGCGCTATGAGCGCATCGATTCGCGGCTGGAGGCGGCGGGGCTGCGCTGGTACGAGGTCTCCAACTGGGCCGCGAACGACGGCGCGCGCTGTCGGCACAACCTCGGATACTGGGACGGCGGCGACTGGCTCGGGGCGGGGCCGGGTGCGCACAGTCATGTCGGTGGGGTGCGGTGGTGGAACGTGAAACACCCTGCGCGCTATGCGGATCGGGTGGCGGACGGCGGATTGCCGGCGGCGGGGTGGGAGGCGCTGACCGATGAGGAGCGCTACACCGAGCGGGTCATGCTCACCGCCCGGCTGCGCACCGGATTGCCCCTCGACGACCTCGATGCCGATGGTCGTGTGGCCGCGGCGCGCGTGGTCGCCGACGGCCTGGCACTGCGGCGCGGCGATCGCCTGGTGCTGACCGATCGCGGGCGGCTGCTGGCCGACGCGGTGGTGCGCACCCTGCTCACCTGAGCGCGTTCGGTAATCCCCCACGGGTGCCGGGGTGCGGGGTTACGCTGCGTTCATCGCTATGTTCGACGAGGATATTGTTCCATTTCGGGTCGAGATCTCGCAGGCACAACTGCGGGATCTCCGCCGACGGTTGAGTGAAACCCGTTGGCCTGCACAGGTTCCCGGCGTCGGGTGGGCACGCGGGGTACCGGTAGAATATCTGCGGGACCTAGCGCATTATTGGGCGCGGCGATTCGACTGGCTCGCCTGGGAGAAAAGGCTCAATTCCTATCCCCAATACACAACGGTGATCGACGGCACGCGAATTCATTTCCTGCACATCAGATCTCACCGTTCCGGCGCCATCCCGCTGATCATGCTGCACGGCTGGCCGAGTTCGGTGCTGGAGTTCCTCGAGGTGATCGAACCGCTCACCGATCCCGAGGACGGCGGTCCCGCTTTCGATCTCATCATTCCCTCGCATCCCAATTTCGGATTCTCCGGTCCCGCACCGGATCCGGGCTGGGACAGTCCGCGCATCGCGCTCGCCTACGCGGAACTCATGCGCCGCCTGGGCTATCCGCGCTACGGCGTGCAGGGCGGCGACTTCGGCGCGTTCATCGGCCCCGATCTGGGCCGCCTCGATGCCGACCGGGTGATCGGTGTGCACGTCAATGCCGCCACCTGGGGCTTCATCCCGCACGGCCAGCTGCCTTCGGACGCAGCCGCCGCGCTCACCGAGCCGGAACGCGAAAAGCTCACGCTCATAGGCGAATTCCTCTCCGACGGCGGCGGCTACTACCAGATCCAGGGCACCCGGCCGCATACGCTCGCCTTCGCTCTCAACGATTCCCCGGCCGGACAGCTGGCTTGGATTGTGGAGAAGTTCCACGCCTGGACCGGCGCCGCGGGCACGCTCGAGGAGCGCCTGGATCGCGATCACATGCTGGCCGGAATTTCGATCTACTGGTTCACCGAGACCGGCGGTTCGTCGGCCCAGCTGTACTACGAATCGCTGCACTCCCCGAATCAGCCCACGCACTCCCGGGTTCCGACCGCGGTCGCCAATTTCGCCGGCGATATGGCCATCCGCCGCTTTGCCGAGCAGCTCAATACCATCGTGCGCTGGACCGAGTTCGACACCGGCGGCCACTTCGCCGCCATGCAGACCCCCGATCTGCTGGCCGCCGATATCCGCTCCTTCTTCACCGATCTGCTCGCCTGACGCCATCCGCCCGGCCCTCGCCGGAACGGCGGCGTACAGGCAATCTGCGAACGGCCAACTAAACTGGCGGGAACATCTGGGAATTCCTGCGAATATGCCCCACAGGCCTGCGCGGCGAACCCGACGGCGAGCGAGGAGGTGGGGCCGATGGCGACCACGGAGCAGCGACGGCTCGAAGTCCTGCGAGCGATCGTCGCGGACTACATATCGACCAAGGAGCCGATAGGGTCCAAAACCCTGGTGGAACGGCACAATCTGGGCGTCTCCAGCGCGACTGTGCGCAATGACATGGCGGTGCTCGAGGCCGAGGGCTATATCGCCCAGCCGCACACCAGTTCCGGTCGTATCCCCACCGATAAGGGCTACCGGCAGTTCGTCGATCACATCTCCGAGGTCAAGCCGCTCTCGAATGCCGAGCGGCGGGCGATCATGGAGTTCCTGGAGAGCGGCGTCGATCTCGATGACGTGCTGCGCCGGGGCGTGCGCCTGCTGGCGCAGCTGACCCGTCAGGTCGCCATGGTGCAGTACCCGACGGTGTCGGCCTCCATGGTCCGGCACATCGAGGTGGTCGCGCTCAATCCCGCCCGCCTGCTGCTGGTGGTCATCACCGACAGCGGTCGCGTCGATCAGCGCCTGGTCGATCTGGGCAATGTCATCGGTGAAGAGGATCTGGCCGCCCTGCGCGGCATGCTCGGCAAGGCCATGGAGGGCAAGCGCCTGGCCGCCGCCTCCGCCTCGGTGGCCGAACTGCCCGAACATTCGCCCGCGCGGCTGCGGGACGTCCTCATCCGGGTGTCCACACTGCTCGTGGAGACCCTCGTCGAACATCCCGAGGAACGACTTGTCCTCGGCGGTACCTCGAACCTCACACGCAATGCCGGCGACTTCGCCGGGAACGGATTTCCGGGCTCGCTGCGCGTGGTGCTCGAGGCCCTCGAAGAGCAGGTGATCGTGCTGAAGTTGCTGGCAGCGGCACAGCAGCCGGGTACGGTCACCGTGCAGATCGGTGAGGAAACCAAGCTCGAACAGATGCGTGGAACGGCGGTGGTGTCCACCGGATACGGGAGGCCCGGTACCCTTCTGGGAGGTATGGGGGTGCTGGGCCCGACCCGCATGGACTATCCGGGGACCATCGCCTCGGTGGCAGCCGTGGCCCGGTATATCGGTGAGGTGCTCGCCGAACGGTGAGCAAGCGGAGAGACGAAACGGACTAGAGAGCACAAGTGGCACGGGACTATTACGCACTGCTCGGCGTCGCACGCAACGCGACCGACCAGGAGATCAAGCGCGCCTATCGAAAGCTGGCGCGTGAACTGCATCCCGACGTCAACCCGGAACCGGAGGCTCAGGAGCGGTTCCGCGAAGTGTCGACCGCCTACGAGGTGCTGACCGACGCGGAGAAGCGCCGCATTGTCGACCTCGGCGGTGACCCCATGGAGTCCGGCGGAGCGGGCGGCGGATTCTCCGGCGCCGGTTTCGGCGGCCTCGGCGACGTGTTCGAAGCCTTCTTCGGCGGGATGAACACCTCCAACCCGCGCAAACCACGCGGCCGGGTGCAGCCGGGAGCGGATTCGCTGCTGCGCACCCGCCTCTCACTGCAAGAGTGCGCGGTCGGTGTCACCAAGCACCTGACCGTCGACACCGCGATCATCTGCGATGTCTGCATCGGTGCGGGCACCAATGGCAACTCCAAGCCCGTCCGCTGTGAAACCTGCGGCGGCGCTGGTGAAGTGCAGACGGTGCAGCGGTCCTTCCTAGGCCAGGTCATGACCTCGCGGCCGTGCCCCACCTGCCGCGGCGCGGGCGAGACCATCCCCGATCCCTGCCGCAAGTGCGGTGGCGACGGCCGGGTGCGCGCACGCCGCGAGATCGCCGCGCCGATTCCGGCCGGTGTCGCGAGCGGTATGCGCGTGCGCCTCGCCGCACAGGGTGAGGTCGGCCCCGGCGGCGGTCCCGCCGGTGACCTCTACGTGGAGATCGTGGAGCAGCCGCACGACACCTTCGTGCGCGACAGCGACGACCTGCACTGCACCATCCGGGTACCCGTGGTGGACGCGGCGCTGGGCACCACGGTCGTCATCGACACCATCCTCGACGGCCCGGTCGAGCTCACCATCCCGGCCGGCACCCAGCCGGGCGAGGTATCGGTGCTGCGCGGCCACGGCATGCCCAAGCTGCGCGCCAATTCGCGGGGAGATCTGATCTCGCACCTCGATATCGTGGTGCCGACCAAGATGGACTCCAAGCAGTCCGATCTCATGCGCAAGTACAAGGCCATGCGCCCCAATGAGCGCACCGAGGTGCTCTCGACCCAGTCCGAGCACAACAGTGGGTTGTTCGCGCGGCTGCGAGCCTCCTTCAGCGGACGCTGATCCCTTGGCCGCCACCGTCTTCTACCTCGACGAGATCCCCGAGCCGGGTGCCACCGCCGTCCTCGACGGCCCGGAGGGTCGCCATGCGGCGACCGTCCGGCGCATCCGGGTCGGCGAGCCCATCACGCTCTCCGACGGGCACGGGATTCTCGCCGATTCGGAAGTGGTTGCGGCCCAGAAGGATCGACTCGAACTGAAGGTGCTCGAGCGCCGGGTCGCCGAACCGGCGACCCCGCAGGTGACCGTGGTGCAGGCGCTGCCGAAGTCCGACCGCTCCGAACTGGCGGTCGAACTCATGACCGAGGCCGGGGCCGATGCCATCGTGCCCTGGCAGGCTTCCCGCTGCGTCTCCAACTGGGAGAACAAGGCGCACAAGGCAGTCGAGAAATGGCGTGCCGCCGCGAAGTCCGCCGCCCGCCAGTCTCGCCGCGCGTACATCCCCGATGTGGCCGATCTGCACAGCACCCGCGATCTGGTGACGCTGGTGCGAGAAGCCAAGTCTGGCGGTGCGATTGTCGCCGCCCTGCACGAATCCGGGGCGGGGCGCTTCACCGAGCTTTCCTTCGACAGCGTGGCCGAGGTCGTGCTCATCGTCGGCCCCGAGGGCGGCCTCGACGATTCCGAACTGAAGGCACTGGCCGAGGCAGGCGCGGATATCGTGCTGCTCGGCCCGACCGTGCTGCGCACCTCTACCGCTGCCGCGGTCGCGCTGGGTGCGCTCGGCGCATTGACTAAGCGCTGGTAGGCATTGACTAAGCGCTGGTAGGCAGTGATTCCGCACAAGTAGGCAATTGCCCCGCGCTGATGGAACCGGTCCGCTGAACATCTTCAGCCGCGCGCTATTTCGTCCGCCGAGGCCGCGCGAGATCGGGTGATGAGTACTCCCACCAGTGCGGCGGCGAGTACGAGCAGGACCGCGACGTACGCGGTGAGTCCGGTCCAGCCGTAGCGGCCGTAGGCGATCCCGCCGACCCCGCCGGCGATCGAACTCCCGAGGTAGTACGCGAACAGGTACAGCGCCGAAGCGGCGGCGCGATTGCCGGTGGCCGCGCTGCCGACCCAGCCGCTCGCCACCGCGTGGATGGCGAAGAAGCCTGCGGTACACAGCAGTACGCCGAGCAGAATGATCGGCAGCGAGTCGGGCAGGGTGAGCGCCAGGCCGATGCCCATGGCGAGAATCGATACCGCGAGCACCCGGGACCGTCCGTGCCGGTCGGTCATCCGGCCCGCCGCCGCGGAGGTGACAGTGCCCGCCAGATACAGCACGAACACCAATCCCACGGTGGCAGCGGACAATCCGAACGGATCGCGGGTCAGCCGGTAGCCGAGGAAGTTGTAGACCGAGACGAACCCGCCCATCATGACGAAGGCCAGTGCGAACAGCGGCAGCAGCGTGCGATCCCGCAGGTGACCCGCGAAATCGGCAGTGAGCGTGCGGATATCGAGCGGCCGAGCGCTGAATCGGCGCGACGGCGGCAGCATTCGCACGAACATCGCCGCACACAGCGCCGCCGCCACCGCGACGGTCGCCTGACCCCACCGCCACGATCCCACTTCGAGAGTGAAGGCCGGGATGAGCCGCCCGGCCAGGCCGCCCACGGTGGTGCCCGCGACATAGACGCCCATGGCCGCGCCCAGCCCGGCCGCGCCGATCTCCTCGGCCAGGTACGCCATCGCCACCGCGGGCACCCCGGCCAGCGCCACGCCCTGCACCGCCCGCCCGGCCAGCAGCACCCCCAGCGACGGGCTGAAGGGCAGCAGCAGCCCGATCACACTGGCCGCCAGCGCCGAGCCGATCATCATGCGAGTCCGGCCGAACCGGTTCGACAGCACGCTCATCGGCACGATCGCCACCGCCAGCAGTCCGGTGGTCAGCGATACCGCCAGAGCCGCGTGAGCCGGTGTGGCACCGAAGGCCGCCGACAGACTCGGCAGCAGCGCCTGCGCGCTGTACATCGAGGCGAAGGTCGTCAGCCCGGCGGCGAAGAGCGCGACCGTGATTCGACGCTCGTGCGCAGCGGTGTCGAGGGGAGCGCGAGCGGCTGCGGTGGTCATCTGCCGAGCATGGGCGCGCGGTGCTTCGAAAGGAAATGCATAATGATGTCCGAGCTGATGCGTTGACGGTATTAGCCGAGCTATCGGGAGTGAGGTCGACGATGCCGAGTGATGATCTCCACTGGTTCATCACGCTCGCCGAGCTCGAACGCGTCGGTGCCGCCGCCGAGCGACTGCATCTGACCCAGCCGACGCTCTCCCGCATGCTGGCCCGCCTGGAACGCCGCCTGGGCGTGCTGCTCTTCGACCGGCACGGAAAACGCCTGACCCTCAACGATTTCGGCCGCGTCTACTACGAGCACGCCCGCCGCGCCCAGGCCGAACTCGATGCCGCCGCACGCGAACTCGCCGATCTGTCGAATCCCGCAAAAGGCGTGGTGCGACTGGCATTCCAGCATTCCCTGGGCGCGCGGGTGGTGCCCGAACTCATCGCGGGCTTTCGCCGCCTCTCCGGGCGCATCACCTTCACGCTGAATCAGGACGCCGCCGATGTGGTGACCGCTGCCGTCCTCGACGGCACCGCCGACCTCGGGCTGGTATCTCCGCGACCCTCGGCCGCCGGGGTGGGGTGGCGGCCGCTGCTGCGCCAGCGCCTGGCGCTCGCCGTGCCGCCCGACCACCGCCTCGCTACCCGGCGGCAGGTGCGCCTCGCGGAGGTCGCGGACGCCGAATTCATTGCCATGCATCCCGGATTCGGCATGCGCCGCGTCCTCGACGAGCTCTGCGCCGCAGCCGATTTCCGACCCCGCATCGGTTTCGAGTGCAGCAATCTGGCCACGATCGCGGGCCTGGTCGCAGTGGGTCTGGGGGTTTCGATACTGCCGCTGGAGTACCCGCCGATGGGTGGCCCGCAACCGGATCCCGCGCTGGTGCCGCTCGTCGATCCGGAGGCGATGCGCGAGGTCGGCCTGGTGTGGTCGACCGCCGCGACGCCCTCGGAGGCGGTGCGCCGTTTCCGGGATTTCACCTTCGACTGGGCCCAGGTGCGGCCCGGAATCGAATAACGTCCAGGCCGCGAGGGCGCGACGGTCGCGTGTCACCGCTGCTGGTAGCGATCTATTCACTGGGCGGTGTCGGTGGTCGGCGGTAAACTTCCATCAAAGAAGTAGCGCTCGAGACCGGGAAGCAGGCCATAGCGACTTTTGAGAACACCAGGCGAAATCGGCGATCAGAGTGCCCCTACGGCAGGCATCGGCGCCGGCGACAATGGGTCCGGGCCGGCGGGCCGGACCGTTCGTTCCAGCATCGAATTGGAACCGGAGTCGGTGTTCGGCTTCCTGGGTTCGGCCGATGAGAACCTGCGTGAACTCGAGCGGCTTCTCGATGCTGATATCCATGTGCGCGGCAATTCCGTCACGCTGACCGGCAGACCGGCCGACATCGCCCTCGCGGAACGTGTCATCGCCCAGCTGGTGGCGCTGACCGCCCGCAATAAGGTGGTCACGCCGGAAGCCGTGCGGCACACCTACTCGATGCTCACCGAGGGTTCCTCGGACTCTCCGGCGGAGGTGCTGAGCCTCGACATCCTGTCCCGGCGCGGCAAGACCATCCGGCCGAAGACGTTGAACCAGAAGCACTATGTCGATGCCATCGACAAGCACACCATCGTGTTCGGCGTCGGTCCGGCCGGTACCGGTAAGACGTACCTGGCCATGGCGAAGGCCGTGCAGGCGCTGCAGGCCAAACAGGTCAGCCGCATCATTCTCACGCGGCCGGCGGTCGAGGCGGGTGAGCGGCTGGGCTTCCTGCCCGGCACGCTCAACGACAAGATCGACCCGTACCTGCGCCCGCTCTACGACGCGCTGCACGACATGATGGATCCCGAGGCCATTCCGAAGCTGATGGCCGCGGGTGTCATCGAGGTCGCGCCGCTGGCGTACATGCGTGGTCGCTCGCTCAATGACGCGTTCATCATTCTGGACGAGGCGCAGAACACCACTGCCGAGCAGATGAAGATGTTCCTCACCCGCCTGGGCTTCGGTTCGAAAATGGTGGTGACCGGCGATGTCAGTCAGGTGGACCTACCCACCGGTGCCCGCTCGGGACTACGGGCGGCCACCGAGATCCTGACGGATGTCGACGATATTGCGATCTCCTACCTGACCAGCAGTGATGTGGTTCGTCACCGACTGGTCGCGGAGATTGTGGACGCCTACGACCGGTACGAGAACGACACTCGCCCGCAGGTCGCCCACTACCCGGGCAACCGGGCGCAGCGGCGTGCAGCGAGCCGGGAGGGGCGCCACTGAGCTCGGCCGATAGGCTGGGCGGGTGAGTATCGAGATCGCCAACGAATCGGGTATCGAAGTATCCGAAGAGGAACTGATCAGCGTCGCGCGGTTCGCGATCGGTCAGATGGATGTGCATTCGGCCGCCGAGCTGTCGATGGTGCTGGTCGATCTCGACACCATGGCAGACCTGCACATGCGCTGGATGGACCTGCCGGGTCCGACCGATGTCATGTCCTTTCCCATGGACGAGCTGGAGCCCGGCGGGCGTCCCGACGCCGCCGAGCCCGGCCCGTCCATGCTCGGGGATATCGTGCTGTGCCCCGAATTCGCGGCGCAGCAGGCCGAGAAGGCCGGCCATGCCATGGACCACGAACTCGCCCTGCTGACCGTGCACGGCGTCCTCCACCTGCTCGGCTACGACCATGCCGAGCCGGAGGAGGAGAAGGAAATGTTCGCGCTGCAGGCCTCGCTGCTCGAAGGCTGGTACGAGAGCGTGCGCGAGGCGCAGCACCGCGCCGAGCTCGCCGAACGTGATGCACAACGGGATGCACGACTGCTGGGTAAGACCGGATTCACCGCACCCGGTGATCCGCTGGATCCCGCGTGAATTCGTTCGTCCTCTTGCTGCTGGCGATAATTTTGGTGCCCGCCGGCGGTGTGTTCGCCGCGCTGGATTCGGCGTTGAATACGATTTCCCCTGCGCGGGTGGACGATCTGGTCCGGGCCGATCGGACGGGTGCGGCGCGATTGGCGCGCATCATCGCCGATCGGCCGCGCTATGTGAACCTCATGGTGCTGCTGCGCGTGCTGTGCGAGATCACCTCGACGGTGCTGCTGGCGGCGGTGCTCATGGATTGGCTGCCCGAGGTGACGGCGCTGGTGGTCACCGCGGCCGTCATGGTGCTGGTGGACTATCTGGTCATCGGTGTCGGGCCGCGCACGCTGGGTCGCCAGCACGCGTATTCGCTGGCGCTGGGCGCCTCGCTGCCGCTGCAGGCCATCGGCACGCTGCTCGGCCCGATCAGCCGATTGCTGATTCTGCTCGGTAATGCGATCACTCCCGGTAGGGGATTTCGCAACGGCCCCTTCGCTTCCGAGATCGAGCTGCGCGAAGTGGTGGATCTGGCCGGTGAGCGCGGTGTGGTGGATGCCGAGGAACGCCGCATGATCCAGTCGGTGTTCGAACTCGGCGAGACGGCCGCCCGCGCGGTCATGGTCCCGCGTACCGAGATGGTCTGGATCGAGTCGGATAAGACTGCGGCGCAGGCGATGTCGCTGGCGGTACGGTCCGGTCATTCGCGAATTCCGGTGGTGGGGGAGAACGTCGACGACATTCTCGGTGTCGTGTATCTGAAAGACCTTGTCCCGTATGCGGATCGGGCCAAGAAGGTGCATGTGCGCGAGGTGATGCGGCCGGCGATCTTCGTACCGGACTCCAAGCCCCTGGATGCGCTGCTCGACGAAATGCAGCGCCACCGCAACCATATGGCGGTGCTGGTGGACGAGTACGGCGGCATTGCCGGGCTGGTCACCATCGAGGATGTACTGGAGGAGATCGTCGGCGAGATCGCCGATGAATACGACACCGACGAGACCGCGCCGGTCGAGGAGATCGGGCACGGGAAATACCGTGTCTCGGCGCGACTTCCGGTCGAGGACCTCGGCGACCTGTTCGGTCTGGAGATCGACGACGAAGACGTCGACACCGTCGGCGGCCTGCTCGCGCATGCGCTGGGCCGCGTGCCGCTGCCGGGTTCCAAGGCTGTGATCCACGGCTTGCAATTGCGGGGTGAGGGCGGCTCGGACGCGCGCGGCCGGGTGCGCGTGCACACGGTGGTGGTGCGGCGAGCCCCGGAGAAGACCAAAAACGAAGCGGCCGAAGGTAAGCCGGACGGCGCACTGGAAGATGGAGAGACCGATGACTGAACTGGATGCCGAGGACAACAAGCTGTTGATCCTCGCGCGCGGCGCGATGGGCCGCACCGGCGGCAGCGCGGGCGCGGCGGTGCGCGATACCGATGGGCGCACCTACGCTGCCGGTGAGGTGGGTCTGGCGAGTTTGAAGCTGACGGCTTTGCAGGCGGCGGTGGCGGCCGCGATCTCCAGTGGCGCAGAGGGTTTCGAGGCCGCGGTAGTGGTGGCGGGCCGGTTCTCCGATCCCGGTATCCCGGCGGTGCGTGAGGTGTCGGCGGCGGCGCGGATCGTTTTCACCGATGCCAAGGGCGCGGTGTTCGAGGTAGTGGAGGAGCCGGTCGAAGGCGACCCGGCACAGCGGACGGGCATTCCTGAGGGCTTCGATCTGGAGACCGAGTCGGAGGTATTCGAGTGAGCAGCAGCAAAGACGTATTCCGTTCGGGCTTCGTGTGTTTCGTGGGACGGCCGAATACCGGCAAGTCCACACTGACCAATGCCATGGTGGGGCAGAAGATCGCCATCACCTCGTCGCGCCCGCAGACCACCCGGCACACCATTCGCGGCATCGTGCACCGCGAGCACGCGCAGCTCATTCTGGTGGACACCCCCGGCCTGCACCGGCCGCGCACGCTGCTCGGTCAGCGGCTCAATGACCTGGTGCGCGATACGTATACCGAGGTCGATGTGATCGCCCTCTGCATTCCGGCGGATGAGAAGATCGGCCCCGGCGACCGCTGGATCGTGGAGCAGATCCGGCTGATGGCTCCCAAGACCAAGCTCATGGGGGTGCTCACCAAGATCGACAAGGTGAGCCGCGATCAGATCGCGCAGAAGCTTTTACTGCTCTCCGAACTACTCGGTCCGGCCTCGGAAATCGTGCCGGTCTCGGCGGTGAAGGGTGAGCAGGTCGAGGTCCTGGTCGATGTCATCGCCTCGCAGATGGCCGAGGGCCCGGCCTTCTACCCCGACGGCGACCTCACCGACGAGCCCGAGGAAACCCTCATGGCCGAGCTCATTCGCGAGGCGGCGCTGGAGGGTCTGGACAACGAACTCCCGCACTCGCTCGCGGTCGTGATCGAGGATGTGCTCGAGCGCGAGGAGAACGAGGACACGGCGACCGACGGCACGCGCACGCACGAGGGCATGCTCGACGTGCACGCGCTGCTCTACGTGGAGCGCCCCAGCCAGAAGGCCATCATCATCGGCCGCGGCGGCGCTCGCCTCAAGGAGATCGGCACCAACGCCCGCCTGCAGATCGAAAAGATCCTCGGCACCCGCATCTTCCTGCACCTGCACGTCAAGGTCGCCAAGGATTGGCAGCGCGACCCCAAACAGCTCGGCAAGCTCGGCTTCTGATTCCGCCGCAGCCCCCGGACTCACGGAACCTGCGGAATCTGCGGAAGCTTGGGGGCATCCCCGCCCGTCATCCCGGCATGCTTTTGGCCGGGATCCACCCAACTCGGCTGAGCCGCATCGGGTCTGGATCCCGGCCAAAAACGCGCCGGGATGACGGGGTGGGTCAGGCGGCGGGGTGACTCATGCGGCGGGGTGGGTCAGGCGGCGGGGTGACTCATGCGGCGGGGTGACTCATGCGACGGGGTGGGTCAGGCGGCGGGGTTCCACCAGGGCGTCGGCCGGTGTTTGTGCCACTCGAGTTCGGCTTCGAGTTGGGCTGCGACGGAGACGAGTAGGGGTTCGGAGTTGGCGGGGCCCATGAGTTGGGCGCCGACCGGGAGGCCGGTGTCGGTGAAGCCTGCGGGGACATTGACCGAGGGCCAGCCGAGGACGTTCCAGGGCCAGGTGTAGGGGCAGGCGGTGGTGATGAGCTGGTCTGTGGCCCAGGAGCTGATGTTGTCGATGTCGTGGACACCGGGCGGCGGGGTGGCGGTGGTGGGGGCCAGGACCACGTCGTAGTTGTCGAAGAAGCGGCCGATTCGCCTGCGCAGCAAGGGTTCTGCCCGGCGGGCGGCGAAGAGCGCGGGGGAGAGGATGCGGCCGGTGAGCGCATTGTGTGTGGTGCGCGGGTCGACCTCGGCACCGGGCATGCGGTTCAGGACCTCGCGGATGCCGACCATGGAGCGGGGGAGGAAGGTCGCGCCGAGCAGTACGCCGTAGTGCAGATCCGCGATGGTGACCTCGTGGCCGAGGCGGCGCAGGGCATCGGCGGTCGCGTGCACCCGCGCCTGTACCTCACGATCGAGTTCGGTCTTGATGGCGGTGAACGGAGTTCGCAGCGAGAGCGCGATGCGCAGCCGGCCCGGATCGCGGCCGACCGCCTCGGAGACGCGCACGGCGGGCGGGGTGTGCAGATCACCCGGGTGCGGTCCGGCGGCGATGTCCAGCAGTAGCGCGGCATCGGCGACGGTGCGCGCCAGCGGCCCGTTCACGGTGAGGCCGTAGAACGCCTCGGGCAGCGGCCAGGTGGAAATGCGCCCGCGCTGCGGTTTGATGCCCACCAGATTGTTCCAGGCCGCGGGGATGCGCACGGAGCCCGCACCGTCGGAACCCAGTGCGGCGGGCACCAATCCGGCCGCGACGGCCGCCGCCGAACCGCCGGACGAGCCGCCCGGCGTGTGCTCGGCGCTCCACGGATTCCGGGTGTGCCCGAAGGCCTCCGCACTGGTGAACGGCAGCTGCCCGAGCTCGCAGGTATTGGTCTTGCCGACGATCACCGCACCGGCGGCCCGCAGTCGCCGAACCGATTCGGCGTCTTCGGTTTTCACCGGGAAGTCGCCGCCGCATCCGAAAGCCGTTGGGCTACCGGCGATATCGGTGTCGTCCTTGATGGCCAGCGGAACTCCGAGCAGCGGCGCGCGCTCCCCGGCGGCGAGCCGGCGGTCGGCGTCAGCGGCTTCGATCAGCGCCTGTTCGCGCCGC
Source organism: Nocardia sp. (assembly GCF_025465275.1). Lineage (GTDB taxonomy): Bacteria > Actinomycetota > Actinomycetes > Mycobacteriales > Mycobacteriaceae > Nocardia. The sequence continues at coordinate 151,769 of NZ_JAODNK010000051.1, forward strand.
ACGATCCGAAATGCATTGAGCCCGGCCTGACTTGCGTCGATCGCATTGAGCGCGGCGGTCGTCGCCGCTATCGAGGTGATCTTCCCCTGTGTCAATGCTGTCGCGAGTTGCGCCAGCCCGAGTTCGTTTACCGACGCCGTCGTCATGGTGAGTCCCGTCTCCCTGCCGTTCGCTGGGAAACGTAGCGCGATTCTGGTCACACGTCCAGCGAGGATGGCGCCGCGCATTCACACAGGCAGGAGGACCTGCTCGAGCTCGAGCAGTTGCTGTTTGCGTTCCAGTCCGCCGGAGTAGCCCGTGAGTGAACCGCCCGCTGCGATCACCCGATGGCAGGGCCGCACCACGAGCAGCGGATTCGCGCCGATTGCGGCCGCCACGGCGCGGACGCGCTCACGCGGCGCTCCGATCCGTGCGGCTATCTCGCCATAGGTGACGGTGACGCCGTACGGGATCTCGTCGAGCGCCCGCCATACGCGCCGCTGGAAATCGGTTCCGCTGTCCGCGAATTCGATATCGAAGCGGGTGTCGACGCCGGCGAAGTACGCCCGCAGCTGAACCGCGATCGGGACGAACGCGCAGGCGTCCTCGATCCATTCGGGTCGTACGGCGATTCCGCCTCGCTGTCCCGGCACGGACAGAGAGGTCAGGGCGATCCCACCCGGCGCGGTCTCCGAGCGTTCTCCGGCCAGCAGCAGGGCGCCGAGCGGGCTGTCGATTCTCGCGTACACGGTCATGTCCGGTCTCCTCTCGATTGTCGTTCCGCTATCGAATCTGCCCCAGCCGGCCGGGCTTGACCGGCGGTATTCGGACATGTCGCTGGCCTCACGAACAGCGGTTTCGAAGACGCGAGCGGTGCGGGCGCATTCGGTCGGGAGGGCGTGCGAGACTGTTGCGGTGCAGTTGTACAGAGACCATGCGGTAGTGGTTCGCCAGCACAAGCTGGGCGAGGCCGACCGTATTGTCACGCTGCTCACCCGCCAGCACGGTCTGGTGCGCGCGGTCGCCAAGGGTGTGCGCCGGACCAGGTCCAAATTCGGGGCGCGGCTGGAACCCTTCGCCTATATCGATGTGCAGCTGCATCCCGGTCGCAATCTCGATGTTGTCACCCAGGTGCACACAGTGGAGGCCTTCGCCTCCGATATCGTCGCCGATTACGGCCGCTACACCACCGCCTGCGCGGTGCTGGAAACCGCGGAACGCCTCGCCGGTGAGGAGCGCGCCCCCGCGCCCCGCCTGCACACCCTCACCGCGGGCGCACTGCGCGCCATCGCTCTCGGTCATCGCCCGCACGAGTTGATCCTGGACGCATTTCTCTTGCGCGCCATGGGTTTTTCCGGCTGGCCGCCCTCCCTCGACGAATGCGCCCGCTGCGCCACCCCCGGCCCGCACCGCGCCTTCCACGTGGCCGCAGGCGGCGCGGTCTGTGTCCACTGCCGTCCCCCCGGCTCCGCCACCCCCATGGTCGGCGTCCTGGAACACATGAGCGCCCTCAATCGCGGCGATTGGTCCGGCGTACAAGCGGTTCCGGACAATATGCGCCGCCAGGCCAGCGGCCTCATAGCCGCCCACCTCCAATGGCACCTGGAACGCCAACTCCGAACTCTGCCGTTGATCGAGCGCACCCGCCCCCACGAAGCAGTCGAATCCGCCGCAGTCGGCTGATCCACAGTTGTCTCAGGGCTCGGACCCGCCATTTCTTCCAGGCTTGGGCGAGTTGGGGGGCTTCGGCCGGATAACCCTGGGAGTCTCACTGGGTGGTACTCGGATGTGGTTCAGGATCAGTGAGATTCGATACAGCGACTATCACCATTAGCGAGCCTAAAGTTCTCTACGTGTTTGCCTCCCGACAGTCCCCGCGCGGCTCGCTGCGCCGCATACCGATTTCCCTCGCCGCCGGCGCCCTTGCCGCCGCTATCGTCGCCGTTCCCGCTGCGGCCGATCCGGTGCCGCCGAGTTTGCCGTTCGGCGGGCTGACCTACTCGGTCAAGGTGCAGCAGCCGGGGATTGCCGACGGCTACATCTACTACACCAGCGGTGTGAGTGCGGCAGCGCTGGTGCCGGGGCTCGGGACTGTCGCGCAGGTGCTGCCGGGTGGGCAGCCGGCGAATGTCATCGCCGATCGCTCGGGGCGGGAGATCAAGCGGTTCACTCCGCCTGCGGGACAGGATGTTTCGAACTTCCGCAGCCAGGTGTATCAGGGCCGGAAGGTGCTCACCTGGTGGCAGGGCAGCACGGTGGCCGGGCACGGGTCGGGCGTGGGCGTGATCGCGGATGAGAACTTCAATGTCATCACCACGGTGGATCCGGGTGGGGCGGGCGCGGATGTGCACGAGTTCCGGCTGACCCCGGACGGTCGCGCCCTGCTGACCTCCTATCCGCAGGTGAATGCCGATCTCACCGCCATCGGCGGGCCGGTGGACGGCAAGATGTTCGACACCGTCGCCGTGGTGATGGATGTCGCGACGGGTAAGGAAATCTCGCACTGGAGTGCGGCCGAGCATGTGCCGCTGGCCGAGTCCGAGACGCCGGGCAAACTGGGCGGCGACGTGTACGACCCGTACCACATGAATTCCATCAGTCTCGATTCGTCGGGCAATCTGGTTGTGTCACTGCGGAATACGGCGGCGGTCTACGACATCGACCCGCGCACCGGCACTATTCTCTGGCAGCTTGGCGGTAAGAATCCGACCCTCACCGCGAGCCCGGATATCGAATTCGCCTTCCAGCACGATGCCGAATTCAGCGATGCCTCCACCCTGCGGCTGTTCAACAACAACTCCGACGGCCTGGAGTCGCGCGGCCCCTCCAGCGTCGAGTGGATCCACATCGATCCGATCGCCAAGCAGGCCACCCTGGTTCGCAACCAGCAGCATCCCGACAAGCTGACGACCTTCGCCATGGGCAATGCCCAAGCCCTTCCGAACGGCAATACGCTGGTCAGCTGGGGCATGGTCCCGCGCATCTCCGAGTTCTCCCCTTCGGGTGAGCTGCTCTACGACGCGTCCCTCCCCTTCGGCTCCTACCGCGCCTACCTGGACACCTGGCCGATCTCCTGACACCGGGGGATCGGACAGCCGCTGTCGGTGTCGAGCAGCGTCTGCCGGGGCTGCTCGACACCGGCGCGGACTGTGTGGTCAGGGGAATGCGGGTGATTCGTGGAGATGATGCGCGAATTCCGTGGGCGTGGTCGAGCGGCCGGAGGCATCGGGCAGGATGGGGGTCGTGATCGGTACTCGCAAGCCTTCCGCAGCCCAGCGCACGGTGCGTCCGCCCTCGCCGCACCCCTCCGGGGCCACGCCGCCGGGGATTCCCCTGGAGTTCGTGCCCAGGCATGTGGCCCTGGTGATGGACGGCAACGGCCGCTGGGCGCAGGAGCAGGGCCTGCCGCGCACCGCCGGGCACGAGCGCGGCGAGGCGGTCCTCATGGATACCGTCGAGGGCTGTATCGAAATCGGCGTGAAGTGGCTGTCGGCGTACGCCTTCTCCACCGAGAATTGGCGGCGCAGCCCGGATGAGGTCAAGTTCCTCATGGGGTTCAACCGCGATGTGATCCGCCGCCGCCGCGACGAAATGCACGAGATGGGTGTGCGGGTGCGCTGGGCGGGTCGGCGACCGCGCCTGTGGCGCAGCGTGATCAAGGAATTGGAGATCGCGGAGGAGCTCACCCAGGACAATACGGTGATGACGCTGACCATGTGCGTCAACTACGGCGGCCGCGCCGAGATCGCCGATGCCGCAAGGGAAATCGCGCGCCGGGTGGCCCGGGGTGAGATCGATCCGGAGAAGGTGACCGAGGCGACGGTGGCCCGCTACCTCGACGAGCCGGATATGCCGGATGTGGACCTGTTCCTGCGCCCGTCCGGTGAGTTCCGCACCTCGAACTTCCTCATGTGGCAGTCGGCGTACGCCGAGTTCGTTTTCCAGGAAACGCTTTTCCCCGATTTCGACCGCCGCAATCTCTGGGCTGCCTGTCTGGAGTACGCCAAGCGCGACCGCCGTTTCGGCGGCGCGAAGTGAGCGACGAACTGTCCCCGGCGGAGGACCTGCAGGCGCGCGCCGGCGCAGCGCTGGCCCGCTACGAGGTAAACGTCCGCGTCGAAGAGGGCGGCGGCCTCGGCTTCGAATTCGACGGTTCGCTGTGCTCCCTGCGCGGCGTGAACCTGGCCCCGGGCCTGGACGTGCTGACCCTGACCTGCGTACTGGCCTGGGATCGTCCGCTGAAACCGCAGTTGCACAAGCGAGTTGCCGAACGTAATGCCGCGCTGCAGTTCGGCTCGATCACCATTGTCGGCCACGACAAACTGGCCGACATCATCCTGCGCTACACCTTCCCGGCCGCGGGGTTGGAGGGCGAGGCGCTCGCCACCATGCTGCTGCTGGTGCTCTCCGGTGCGGGCCGCGCCCGTCAGGGTCTGGTACTGCCCTGACCGCTCGGTCGAATTCTGCTCAGCCGAATCTTGTTCAGTTGGGCGAGATTTCGGCGATGGTGGTAATCGGGCCGTAGGCGGGCAGCAGCTGTGCCACACCGCGACTGAAGGATTCGGGATCGGTGTCGCCCAGGATCAGGTGCTGCAGAATGAAGCCGGGGAGCAGCCCGAGGAAGGCCTTGCCCACCGCATCGGTATCGGCATCGATTGGCAGCCAGCCGATTTCGCGCATGCGAATGGCATAGTCGATCCAGAGTCGGCGGATACTGCTGATACTGGTGCGGACATAGTCGCCGATATTGGCGTCGGTCAATGCCAGCGCCCAGGCTTGCGGAATGACGCGGACAGGCCCGCTGGTACCACTCAGGCGGACAATCGTTTCGGTAATGGAGCGAACGAGTTCCGCCGGAGTGGGCAGCGGATCGCTGTAGACGGCCTCACTCAGGGCGGCGCGCAGATCCACGGTCGACTCGCTGGTGAGGGCCGCGATAATGTCGTCCTTGGATTTGAAGTAGCGGTACACCGCACCTGCGGAGAGGCCGGATTCGGCGAACACGTCCTGCATGGTGGTGGTGTGAATACCCTTGCGGGCGAAGCACATTTGCGCGGCGTCGAGGATTTGCAGTCTGCGTCGTTCGAGGTGTTCTTCGCTGACTCTGGGCATGGACCCCAAACTAAAACGAATATCCGTTCGCAACAAGATGACAGCTCGATGTCCGGGTTGTCCCAAAGCTCGGGCATCGAGCTGTTTCGCGCGTCAGCTCTTGCGGCTGGAGCAGCTGCGGCAGGTGCCGAAAATCTCCATGGTGTGGCTGATATCGGAGAAGCCGTGTTCGGCGGCGACGGAATCCGCCCAGGCTTCGACGGTCGGCCCTTCGACCTCCACGGTGCTCCCGCAGCTGCGGCAGACCAGGTGGTGGTGATGTCCGGTGGAGCACTGCCGGTACACCGATTCGCCTGAGTCGGTACGCAATACGTCGACCAGCCCGGCCTCGGCCAGCGATTGCAGCGTGCGGTAGACGGTGGTCAGACCGATGCCCTCGCCGCGCCGGCGCAGCTCATCGTGCAGTTCCTGCGCGGAGCGGAATTCGTCGATATCGGTGAGCAGCGCCGCGATGGCGCTGCGCTGGCGGGTGCTGCGGACACCGACCGTCTTCTCGGTTGTTCCCACGATCACCCTTCCTCGGCATGTGCGACGGCGTCGATGACGATATGCGCCAGATGCTCGTCGACCAGTTCGTAGATCACTTCGCGCCCGGTGCGTTCACCGCGCACCACGCCCGCGGATTTGAGGATCCGCAGGTGCTGGCTGATCAGCGGCTGGGTCACACCGAGCGTATCGACCAGTTCGTGCACGCAGCGCGGCGATTCCCGCAGCTGCAGCACGATGGCGATGCGCACCGGTGCGGCCAGGGCGCGCAGCAGCTCGCCCGCCGAGTCCAGGATGGTGCGCGAGGGCACGATCGGCGGCATGGGCGATCGGTACGGGTACGGGTCGTGCGGAATCGCGGCTGGGGCCTCCGTCGCGACGCGGGAGCGCCGCAGAGGGGCACCGCTGTCCGTGGTCATCGAACCAACTCCTTATTGGAAACCGATGCCATTCTTATATGCAAGCATATGCATGTCAAATGGGCGCGCGGTGGAGTCGGCCGCAGGAGTCAGCAGTCGTGTTCGGTGGGCAGCGGAATCGTCGGGTCGAAGTACTGTTCGGTCGGTCGCACCGGCAGCCCGACGCCGGACTCGCCGTAGGAGGGTGCCAGGAACCCCTTCCGGAACCAGGAGCAATCCCCGGCATAGGTGAAGGCATTGATCTCGCCGAACCACACGCCCTGCGAAGCGGCGTCGTAGCCGGAATCGTCGATCAGGGTGTACTCGGTCTCCTGGCGCGCGACCACGATGATGTCCATCGGATCATGCACCTTGCTCTGATCTGGAGCCGAGAAGGCGTAGGCCACAATGTAATTGGTCTTGATCGTCAGCTCGCCGTCCTTGTCGAGCGCCTCCGACATCGAGCCGTTGACGCGCGGCGCCGCCGGCAGCAGCTGGAATCCCGGTGCGAGCTTCGCGGTGACCCACCAGTTCTGGCTCTCATTGCCCGGAGTCAGTTTCGGCCGGAGATCGGCCACCTGCCCGGGCGCCAGCAGCGCCAGCACCGGCTCCGCGTCGCCGGTCCCCAGCACGTGCTGATCCAGCCGCGCGAGCACGATGAGCTGCTGGGCGCGCGTCATGGCCGTCGTCACCTGCTCGGCCGAGAAGCGGCCGATCGGTGTGGCAGGGGGCAGGACGATGCCCGCGGCGCCCGAGGCCCAGTTCGCGGCGGGTGTGTTGTCGAAGGGGCGGGCCTGGTCCACCTGGAAGGCCGGCTTCGGGGCGGACGTCAGGGGAACGTTCGCCACCAGGTTGGTCGAGTGTGGGCGATAGAGCATGGCGAAGGTGAGTGCCAGTGCCACCGCCCCTGATATGCCCACCCACGGGAGGTATCTGCGCCGCCGCTGTCGCCACACTTCCCGGCGCTCTACGCGCTTCGCCCAGTCGTCTCCCGATAAATCGGTCGGAAACTCGTGCATGGCAGCCACCCCCGGGGTGCAGCTCGTCGCCTTCGCCGCGACCGCTCGTCGACATCGGCGTACCCGACCGGTCGCGATTCCATCATCTCGCGATCGGGGGTGCCTGGTGCATCCCCGAATAGTGGGGGCAGCGGCAAGCCCTGCTCCCGGCGTAAAACGGCTGGCTCCGTACCGATAGGCTTGAGGACGTCCCTTGTAGTTTTCCGGACCGGATGGAGATTTCTTCAGTGGCACCCAAGTCGAAGGTGGACACCGTCGCCAACCTCGCCAAGCGTCGGGGTCTCGTGTACCCGAGCGGTGAGATCTACGGCGGCACCAAATCGGCGTGGGATTACGGCCCGCTCGGAGTCGAGCTCAAGGAGAACATCAAGCGGCAGTGGTGGCGTTCGATGGTCACCAGCCGTGAGGATGTGGTCGGCCTCGACTCGTCGATCATCCTGCCCCGCCAGGTGTGGGTGGCCTCCGGTCACGTCGCGGTGTTCAACGATCCGCTGGTGGAGTGCCTGAACTGCCATAAGCGGCATCGTCAGGACCACCTGCAGGAGGCGTACGCCGAGAAGCACAAGGGTGTCGAGGACCCGGATTCGGTGTCCATGGAGCTCATCGTGTGCCCCGATTGCGGCACCGTCGGCAAGTGGACCGAGCCGCGCGACTTCAACATGATGCTCAAGACCTATCTGGGCCCGGTCGAGACCGAAGACGGCATGCACTACCTGCGCCCGGAGACCGCGCAGGGCATCTTCGTCAATTACAAGAACGTCGAGACCACCGCGCGCAAGAAGCCGCCGTTCGGTATTGCCCAGATGGGCAAGAGCTTCCGCAACGAGATCTCGCCCGGCAACTTCATCTTCCGTACTCGTGAGTTCGAGCAGATGGAGATGGAGTTCTTCGTCAAGCCGGGCGAGGACGAGCAGTGGCACCAGTACTGGATCGACACGCGCCTGGCCTGGTACACGGATCTGGGCATCGATCCGGAGAACCTGCGGCTGTTCGAGCACCCGAAGGAGAAGCTCTCGCACTACTCCACCCGCACGGTGGATATCGAGTACCGCTTCCGCTTCCAGGGCAGCGAGTGGGGCGAGCTGGAGGGTGTCGCCAACCGCACCGACTTCGACCTGAAGACCCACTCCGAGCATTCGGGGCAGGATCTGAGCTACTTCGATCAGACCACCGGCGAGCGCTACACGCCGTATGTGATCGAGCCGGCGGCCGGTCTGACCCGTTCGCTGATGGCCTTCCTGGTGGATGCGTATCACGTGGAGCAGGTTCCGACCGCCAAGGGCGGGCTCGAGGATCGCACCACTTTGCGCCTGGATCGTCGGCTGGCTCCGGTCAAGGCCGCGGTGCTGCCGCTCTCGCGCAATGCGGATCTCTCCCCCAAGGCGAAGGATCTCGCCACTCAGTTGCGTAAGAACTGGAATGTCGAGTTCGACGATGCCGGTGCCATCGGCCGCCGTTATCGCCGTCAGGACGAGGTCGGCACCCCGTTCTGCATCACGGTGGACTTCGATACTCTCGAGGATCACGCCGTCACAGTGCGTGAGCGTGACTCCATGGCACAGGAGCGAATTGCTCTCGATCAAGTAGAGGGCTACCTGGCAGCACGCCTCATCGGCGCCTGACTCCCGACAACCCCGAGAAGACCGGTCAATGCCTGACCGGTCTTTTCTTTATTCTGTTGCCCCTGAAATTTGGGGCGCTGATTAATAATTCAGGTATCGCACTACTCGTGTTAACGACTCCCGATCGGCGCATATTTATATGTATGGGGCAACGGCGCCTGCCGCTGTGCTCGATCTGCCGAGGTGAGTCATGAGCGAGCGTGTTATCGGCCCCCGCTCGGGGCTGCAATGGGTCTCATTGGGGGATTCCGGATCATCCTGTCCTGCCGCCAGGTCTACAGTGGCGGCTTTTCGATCTTGGGCTGAATCCTTTCTGACCCAACCCAGTGACGAACTGGGACGAGACGGGCCCGTATGCCCGTACGTACGACCGTCCATACGGCGGGACCTGCTGTGGATCGCACAGGTCCCCGCTGTGGAGCCGCAGCCCGTATGGTTGCGCGCCATTATCGAGGACGCACTCGAGGTTTATCCCGAATTGCCTACGGGGAACGGCAGTTCCACATCGGTCTTGCGCGCGTTGATAACCGTGTTCCCGAATCTGGCCGACTTGTCGCTGATCGATGAGATGCACGAGGAATTCAAGACCAGATTCGTGGAACGCGGTGCGATGCTCGGCCAATTCTACCCGGGATGCGATCAGCCGGGCCTGTGGAACAAGGACTTTCGGCCTTTGGATGCACCGATGCCGATGCTGGTCGTTCGATCCATGATGACAACTGATTTCCCATTCCTATTAGACCGACCGGAATGGATGAATGCTTACGTGCGCAAGTTCGCACCTGGGCTGCCCGCACATGTGCGCGCAGTCATGGTGGGGCGGTTGACAGCTCGCCCCGACAACTGGGTTCCGGCGTATCACGAACAGCCGCAAGACGCCCAGTCTCTTTCGTGACCGTGTTCGACTCGATGAGGCGTTATGACGCGCGAATTAGCGGCGGAACAGACCGCCACGGTTTTTCCACTCTCTCCCGCCCAGCTCGGCATGTGGTATGCGCAGCAACTGGATCCGAGCGTGCCGCTCTCGGAGGCTCAGTACATCGAGATGCGCGGGCCACTGGATCTCCCGGCGCTGCGTAGCGCCGCGTTGATCGCCGGGCGCGAATTCGGTTCCGGCGTACTGCGACTGGCGGAGATCGACGATTGGCCGTATCAGGTGGTCGACCCCGGTCTGGCGCCCGCGGTGGGATTTCTGGACTTCCGGGACAAACCGGAACCGATTGTGGCCGCGCTGGAGTGGATGCGCGCCGATGTCGCCGCACCCATCGATCTGCTCGGTGCGCGCGCCGGAATCTCCACGGTGATCCGGGTCGGGGACGACCACCACCTGTGGTTCACCCGCGCCCACCACATTCTCATCGACGGATTCGGTTCGGTGACCATGCTGTACCGCGTTGCGGAGCTGTACAACGCCGCGGTCCGCCACGAGCCCGCGCCCGCCGGAACCGCCGCCTCGCTGCTCGCGGTGCACGAGGCCGAAATGATGTACCGGGAGTCGAGCCGCTTCGCGACCGATGAGCAGTATTGGCGTGAAGTGACCGCCGGCATGCCGCAGCGATGCAGCCTGGTATCCGCCACGGCCCCCGCGTGCGCGCTGGGACGAGCGGCCCGCGAACAGCTGGGGGAGGGGACCGCCGCACGCCTGGAGAGCGCGGCGCAGCGCTTCGATGCCAGCGCGGCCATGGTGGTGATGGCGGCGGTCGCGCTGTACTACGCCCGGCTCACGGCCACCGAGGACGTGGTGCTGAGCCTGCCCGTATCCGGGCGGACCACCGCCGTACTGCGCCGCTCCGGCGGCATGATCGCCAATGTGGTGCCACTGCGGGTGCGAGTGCCGCGCACGGGCCGGGTCGGTGAGGTGCTGGACGCGGTGCGGGTAGCCGCGTCGGGCGCCCTGCGGCACCAGCGCTTCCGCGCCGAGGACATGCGCTGGGGCGCTGCGGGGCCGGGTGGTGCCGGGCGAGGAGAGGCTGGGCAAGGGCCTGCGGGGGAGAGGGCGGCCGAGCCAGGCGTTGCCGATCCGGGGGTGGCCGGTGGGCCGGAGTTCGGTGCCGCTGAGCAGGGGGTGGGCGCTGATGGGCAGCCGGAGCTCGGGCGGGGGTTTGTCGGGCCGGTTATCAATATCATGCTGTTTCCGGCGGGGATCGACTTCGCGGGTGTGCGGTCGAGCTTGCATGTGCTGACGTCCGGGCCGATCGAGGATCTGTTCGTCAACTTCTATCAGCACGGGGCCGGTGCGCCTATTCATGTCGACTTCGCGGCGAATCCTCGCCTCTATGACGAGGATTCGCTCGGGCGGCACCATCGGCGGTTCTTGGCACTGCTGGATTCGCTGCTCGCGGCCGAGGTTGATACGCCGCTGGCCGAGTTGGCGTACTGCACCGCGGACGAGCTGGGAGTGCTCGCGGGTTCCCATGGTGCGCAGGCGCCGGAACCGCAACTGCTGCCGGAGATTCTGCACGCTGGACTACGGCGCGCGGGCCAGGATGCGGTGGCGGTGATCGGTGGTGGCCGGCAACTGACCTATGGCGAATTGGACGAGTTGTCGAATCGGCTGGCACGCAGGTTGCTGCGGAGTTCTGGGAACTCGGAGCGGGTCGGTCCGGAATCGACTGTGCTGCTGACACTTCCGCGATCCGTCCAAGCGGTGGTTGCGCTGTGGGCGGTGGCCAAGACCGGCGCGGCCTTCGTGCCGCTCGGTACCGGTATGCCCGGTGATCGCGTGGCACGCATTGCCGCCGAATGTGGAGCCCGGCTGGGGCTGACTCTCGGGGAGGTTCCTGATCTCCCGGCTACGGTGCAGTGGATCGCCCTTGATGACCTCCTGTCCGAAACAGCCTGGACCGAGGTGTCATCCGAGCCGTTGGACGCACATGAGCGGCCAGGTCATCAGCGCCTGTCCAACCCGGCGTACGTAGTATTCACCTCCGGTTCCACGGGTGTGCCCAAGGGCGTCGTGGTGACCCACGCGGGTCTCTCGGGTTTGGCTGCGGCAATTGTGGATTCGTATCGTGTTGCTCCGGGCTCGCGGGTGCTGCAATGCCTGAACCCGAGCTTCGACGCATCAGTCCTGGAATGGCTGATGGCCTTCGCCGCAGGTGCCACACTCGTTGTGGCCGAGGCGGATCCGATACTCGGCGCCGAACTGGCCGCGCTGGTGCGCGAGCACGGGATCACCCAGGTCTGCTCCACCCCGGCGGTGCTGTCCACGCTGGAACCGGATGCCCTGGACGGGGTGCGCGCGGTGTCGTCAGGCGGTGAACCCACGCCGC